>JANQDZ010000027.1 GCA_028278645.1 Longimicrobiales bacterium
AGCGCATGGTTCCCCTCCTGGGTTGGATGTGAGTGTGCACTCGACATCGTGCCTACCCACTTCGGGGTAGGTCCAGGAGGGGGCCTGTATCAGTATCAAATGGGCCTCCGGCTTCGGCCGCCTGCGGCCGCCTCCGTCCCGACCGGCCGAATCCGTTCGGAGCCTAGCAGCAAGAAGGATTGATCCGAAAAGAGCCGAGGCTGGAATTGAAGTGGACGGGGCCGGTTCGGAGGCCCTGAACGTTAAACGGCAGTGCAAGGGCAAGAGGCCGATAACATGATCACAAGTCAGATCACTGATGGGAGCCCTTGATCGATGAGTGCAGATCAGAGAAAGGGAATTTCCTGGACCCGGATCGTAGCCGAGGGATTCGCCATCGTAGTGAGTATCCTCCTGGCATTTGGGATCGATGCCTGGTGGAATGGACGGCAGCAGCGAGCAGCCGAGCTTGAGGCACTTCGTGCGATCCACCAGGAATTCCAAACAAACCGGGAGCTCTTGCGGACGGTCGAAGAAATGCATTCGGAAGCACTGATGGCCTCCCGTGCATTACTCGCACTCGCCGAAATCCCGCGGACCGAGCTTCCCGCCCCAGACTCAATCGAGCATCTCCTCCAGAATGCCCGGAACAACTGGACGTTTGACCCCCTTGATGGTGCCTTGAATTCCCTCCTAAACGCTGGCGAACTGGGGTTAGTGTCGAGCCTGGACCTGAGGGTAGCACTAGCTGCTTGGCCGGATTTGGTCCAGGAACTAAACGAAGACGAGGTAATTCAACGAAACGAGATTCAAGAGCGTTTTACGCCCTACTTAGGAGAGAGGATTCCCCTCAGGGGTTTATTTCGCGCCGAAGAGGGACCGGCTGCCAGTCAGACTGATTACGCTGAGTTGATCAGGGGAATCCAATTCATGAACCTCCTTGAAGTCCGCCGAAGGATTGCGCAGAACATTCTAGGCGAGCTCCGATCGGTTCATAGAACCCTCGATGAGATCATTAATCTCATAGAACAAGAGGTGGGGTAGGTGAGCTCCTCCGGGATCTGACCCTTTTGAAGTGGACACCTAGGGTGCAATGCCCGATAACAAAAAGGTTGCCGCCTCCGCTCGTTGAACTCGTTCCGGAGAGCGCGGCACGGAGACCGCGCCGGCACCTTCTGAGGCGTTATGGGACTGACCCAGGAATCCGGAAGGAGACGGAGTAACGTGCGCTGGAGGTCTTTTCTGGTCGTTCTCGTGATGGGGGTCGCCTGTGACGATCCCACGGGTCTCGGCAACTCCACATTCCACGTTCCAGACGTCCGGGTCCACGTGGTTGGCAGTGCCTTGGCAAACCTCGACGCCGAAGGACATTTCCAACTCCGGACCCCGGCCTGGCCCGGGGAGGCGCCGATAATCACCCCCGAGAAAGCCGCGGGTTTTTCTCTAGGCTTCCTCAGGACCTACATCCTTGGGGGGGAGGAAGTGGAGGTTCCTGGATGGGTGTCTGCGAAGGAGGCAATCGAAGCTCAGCATGGAAAACCCATCCGCTGGGAAGACGTGGCCCTCGGCCCGAGAGAGGTTTTCTTCTCCGAGAGCCACCTTGAGCCGGTTCCTGACACCCTTCCCATTTTCCTGAAGAACCACCTCGGCCCCTTTTACCATGTTCCCCTTTTCGTGAGGAGTGAACAGGTCGCAACGATCTCGATCGCAGCTCATGCGACGGGCCTATTCCTGGACGCGAATGGTCGGGTCCATAGGCCTACGGATGAAACTGCTGGCGGTGAGTTCCATTGGCACGGGGTCCCCAAGGCTTGGTCCATCGGAGATCCGCCTTCCCCAGAATCAGTGGTCGAGAGTGTGGCTACAGCCACCGGGGCGAGGGTCTCAGAGGTCCCATACCTGCTGACCGCGAGGCGGGAATTCTCGAGGAGTTATTCCGTGTGGGCAATTCGGCTTGAGAGGGAGGTACCATTTCGGCGGGAAAAAGATGGATCGGTGGAGATGGCGTCTACTGTCTATATGGGGGCCCACCCGCTCACCCTTCCCCCAGGTGCGGCTGGATCCTTCGAGGCCCTTACTTATCATCTGCCCGGGGGTCACCAACCGCTGGAGGTAGAGGTTCCGCTACCGGATGGGGCCGTTTATCGAGCTCCGGTAAGGGTGGGATTCCCTGTGGGAATGGAGGTTGTTACCCCGGTGGGGTGAGCCATGCAGTAAGCTTCTCCGGGGTCAGTCCAATAACAGCGGGCAGTGCCGCACACTCGCTTCGCTCGCGGCCCTTCGCCGGTGACGGATTGTGGTTGAGGAGCTTCCAACATGAGGGCGGCTGCGTGTCCCGGCCTTCGGCCGGTCCGGCAGCCCGCGAGGCGTTACAGGAAGAACCGATGCCAGCATCTTCCGGAGTTTTCCTGATCATCTACCAGCCGAAGTATCACCTTCTGTGAGCATTTCTTGAGCCCACTCGACGTGCACCCTTTGCGAGGAGGGATCCCTGGCGCGACGCGTTCTAGGTTATTGGTGCAGGTCCCGTCGGGGGGCCGCCTGAGTTCCTCGCGAGCCGATCCCGTGATCTGTAGGTTGGATACCGTCGCGTAGTCCGATGAAGGGAAAGGAGGAGGGTCCTGCTGAAGACGAGCACCTTCGCCCATCCGGATCGATGCCGCCTCAAGATTTGTCTCTCCCTGGCCGTCCTCGCGGTCTCTCTGTCCACCTGTTCCTTCGACGGCAAGGGGGGGGAACCCGCCGAGTGGCGGGCTGCATACGACACTATCGGTGACACCGTCGTCGTGCGAACTCTCTCGGGCAGCATGTGGGGAGACACGGCCAGGCTGGTGCCAGAGGTCTCTATCGGGCTCGTGGCCGGCCCTGAGGAATACCTGTTCGGCTACATCACCTCCATCGCCATGGCTACGGATGGCACGATCTACGTGATGGACCGCGACGTCCCGGCCCTTAGGGTCTACAACTCGGACGGCACATACCGAACCACGTGGGGTCGGGAGGGTGGTGGCCCAGGCGAGTATCGAAACCCGGACGGGGGCCTGAGCGTTCTCTCCGATGGCCGTGTCCTTGTGCGGGATCCGGGGAACGCTCGCGTCCAGGTCTACTCACCCCAAGGGGAGCCGCTGGACACCTGGAGGCCTGGGTTTGTGGGATGGACGAGCACCAGGATGATTGTGGATACGCTAGACCGGATCCACACGCAGATCTACCTGAATCCGGACGCAGATCCCGCGAACCGGCGGCGAGCTCTCGCACAGGTGCTGCCGGATGGCACCCTTTCAGATACCCTGGTCATGCCCAGTGCCGGGTACCGACCCCTCCGGCTCGAGGCGCGGATGGAGAGCGATGACGGGCGAATGGGATACGCTGAAATCCAGGTTCCCTGGTCGCCGAGTGAGATGGCCAATTATTCCCGGTTTGGCTACTGGGTGCATGGCATCAGCACTGACTATGTCTTCACTCTTCTCCGGAGTGAGGGGCCGGTGCGCATCGAGAAGGTTTACGATCCCGTGCGATTGACCCCCGGAGAGAGAGACCAGGGAGAGACTTGGGCCACCCGCGCAATGCTCTCCAACGATCCAACCTGGCGTTGGAACGGTCCCTCCCTCCCCGAGTTCAAGCCACCCTACCGGGGGTTGTATCCCGGCGAGGACGGTACCGTCTGGGTTCTGGTGTCCCAGCCCGGGTTTCGGAGAGACAATCCGGACTACGATCCCACCGATCCGGATAGCCCCTCGGACGAATGGCTCGAGGTGGTTGGATTCGATGTTTTTGAAGAAGACGGCACATACCTAGGACCGGTGAAAGTGCCTGAGGAATTCAGGTTCGGGTGGCTTCGGACAGTCTTCAGCCGTAACTGGGTCCTTGCTGCCGTCCCCGGTGAGTACGGTGTACCGACAGTGGTGAAGTTCAGAGTGGTGTCGCCAGAGAAATGATCACGCTTGCAGCCCTGGATTAACTATCTCCTGTTTCCGGCTGCCACGCGTCTGCTGTTGCCGGGGAAGGTGGTGGTGTAATTCCCTTGAGTTTCCAGCCGTCCCCACCCATCCTGGGCCGCGGCATAATCGAGAACCGTTAGGGGGCTGACGGTCCGAGAGAGCAGGCTGGTGAACGGTCCGGATCGGTTCTTCTCTGTAACGCCCGGTTCCCGCGCGGGCCCTCAGCCTTCGCTTTCGCTCTGAACTTGTGAGGCGGTATCCTGGTCACCATGGGCCCGGCCCTCCGGGACCTCGCCGGGCGGTAGCAGCAGGATAGGGGCGATCAGGCAGGCGCCCGGCTCCGGCCGGGAACCGAATGGTTCGTTATCTGACATCAGGCCAATGCTGCAAGGCTTGTCGGATGGACGGGAACAGACGCTTGCCACTCAATGGACGTATGCGTGCTATGGCTTTACACACTCCACTACGCCTACACACGCAAACGAGCGAGATTGCCCGGCTAAGTGGCCTTGCCATCTTGATGACCCTCGCGGCGTGCGAGGCAGTACCGCTCTCCGGCGACCCGGTCGTGCAGGACAGCGCCGGAGTGCGAATCGTCAAGTACCCCGCCGTTCCCGCCGGTCTTCCGGTCTGGCGGGTCTCTGAGACGCCGAGCACCGTAATCGGAACCGTCCACGGGGAGGGGCCATATGTCTTTGGCCATGTGGCCTCAGTGGTCGAGCGCGGAGACGGCTCCATCGTTGTTGCGGACGTACAGGCATTAGACGTTCGCGTTTTTGACCGCCAGGGCCGACACATCTGGTCTGCGGGTGGGCGAGGCGGAGGGCCTGGTGAGTTCAGGGGGGTCGCTCGCGTCTTCCGCCTCGCTGCCGATTCCGTGCTCGTGATCGATGACCGGCAAGGTCGGGGAACCGTCCTCGACCCCTCCGGTGGTTTCGCGCGTCAGTTCAAACTGGTGCCACCATCACCGGATTGGGGAAACCCCACGATCGTAGGTGTTTTTCCTAAAGGGCAACTGGTCGGGCGGTTGAGAAACGCCGAGAGCGAAGCCGTCCAGCCAGGTCGATACCGTGGGTCACTCCGCGTAGCCCTCTTCTCGGCCGAAGGCACTTTGATTCGTTCGTTGGTGGAGTTGCCCGGTAATGAGAGGTTTGTCAGCGTTCCACAATCCGGATGGATGGAACAAGGCGAGGCCATCTGGGGGCGCAGGACTCAGGTTGTGGTAGGCGGGGGAGCGATCGCGGCGACGTCACAGGACTTGTTCCAGATCGACCGCTTCGACTCCACCGGGGACCGGGACATGATCATCCGTGTGGATGCACCTCCCCTGATCGCTGACAACGGCTTGCGTTCCCGCCTTGCCGGGGGAGGCCTCCGAGTTGGTCTCCATTTGCCAGATACGCTCCCAGCGGTTGGCAGAATCCACTTGGATTCGGAACGGCGCCTTTGGGTCGAGGAGTACGTTCCGCCACGAGGAGGCCGAGCGGCACTCTGGTGGATTTTTGCGGAAAACGGGCAGGCGGTCGCGATGGCGGCAGGCCCAGCTGACTTCTCGATCCACCAGATCGGAGCCGATTACGTCCTCGGCGTTGCTCTCGACTCGCTTAAGGTTCCGTATGTAGAGGTTCGACAAATCCTCCGACGGTGAGCTAAGAAGCAGATGGAATTGCTGTTGGCATTGCCTGAACGGTCCCTGATGTCAGATAACAGCCCTCGTGCCGCTGGGTCGCTGTCGCTGGGGGCCCATCGCCATGCACGATTCTTGGTTGTTGAGCGTCTATAAAAAGGTGGCTCAGGGTCACGGCCTTTCGGCCGTGCCGGCAGCGGGCGAGACGTTATCGGGCAGCGCGTAAACGGAATGCCGAGTGTAGAGGATCTGGTGATCCAGGTCTGAAGGCAGGTGGATATCTTAGGCAGGATTGGAGAACAGAGATGCTTGGGTCACTGCTTCACTTTTTCAGAAGAGGGGCTGGGTTTAGCCCCAGTCTCCTGATCCTCCTTTCTGCCTGCGGCGCTGAAGACGGCACAAGGGATCCGGGCTTTTCTACCTTCGAGGATGGTGGTGTGATTATCTCGGAAAACGGAGGGCTCCATCTGGCCGACACCCTTGCTTGGGTGCTCGACACGACTGAAGTGCTGAGGATCGGGTTGGCAGAAGGCCCGGAGGAGTATGTGTTTGGCAGGTTGGGCGGGATGATCCTGACGGCGGACGGCCACATCCTGGTCGGAGATGCTCTCGCTAACGAGTTGCGCCTGTTCGACGAGACTGGACAGTTCATCCAAAAGGCTGGCCGGGAAGGAGAGGGCCCGGGAGAGTTTGGTGGAGTCAACCGACTCCGGCGCCTCTGCGGTGATACGGTCGCGGTGATCTCCGATCCTCGGGTCGATATCTTGGATCCGACCTTGGGTTTCGTCCGCCGTTTTCGGCCGCACCTGACGGAAATGAGTGCAGAGCCGCCCTTCACCTCAGACAAGCTAGAGAACCTGTTTGGGGACGGGATGCCGCTCATGAGCGACTTCCTCAGTGTCTGTCGTAGCGGAACTGGTGGGATGTGTGTGGACAGCATTCTCTTTCACCGGACCGACGAGAGTGGCCAGATAAAGGCCCGGTACGGTCAATTCGTATGGGCTCGGACCGAATCTCACCAAGTACCGGGGGGACCATCCTTTGGTTGGCGCGAGCCGCACCCACAGGCTTTTTGGGCTGTGCACGGGGACCGTTTCTACTACGCAGACGCCCAGCGTTTTGAGATCATGGTATTTGGGCCTGCGGGTCGGTTAGAGCGACGAATTCGTGTGAATGTGCCGGCACAGCAGTACGCCCGGGACGTAGTGTATCCACCGTCCCCGTCACCTGAGCCGACGGGCAATCCTAGGATGGACCAGGTCATGCGGGTCGGTTGGGAAGCACGGCAGAACGCGAGTCTGCCTGACACATTCCCATCTTTCAGTGACATGATCTTGGATGAAGAGGGGAATATCTGGGTCAGGCAATACCATCCGGATGGAGCCGTGGATAGTCAGCCGTGGTGGTGGGTGTTTAACCCGGAGGGAAGGCTGCGCTGGGCAGTCCGTTCACCGCCCGGACTCGTGCGCTCTCCCAACCCCGTACGGCGCCTCGATCCCTACATCGGCACGGATCGCATCGTCGCGTCCATCAGGGACGAATACGGCGTGGAATCTGTCGTGGTATATAGGTTGCGGAAGAGATGAGGGCTATACAACTGGGGACTCGGACTGGTTCTTCAGGAGAATTGCTTTTCGGTTTTCTCCTTTATCCATCTCCGTCTCGCCGATACCCCGGCCTTCCACGATGTGGACCTTTCTGGACTCCATCGAGTGAACGGGGAAACACCTGCGAGGCGCCGCCCGATAACAAGAACGGTTGCTGGCTCCGGCCGCCTGCGGCGGCCTCCGTCCCAACCGGCCCACGAACGGAAGTGAACCCCGGGACCCGGTAGCGCAGCCATGGTAAGAACCGTTAATCAGCAAGCGTGTCGGGGCCGGTTCAGCAACCTCCGGGACGTTATCTGATATGTGTCTTCAGGTGAGTGGATTGATCCTCAAAGAGGCTTGATCCCCACGAACCCAGTCTAGTTCATTTCAAGGGTAGGAACGGTATGAGGTCGCCTCCGGGCGGAGGAAGTGTGAGGTCTAATACCACGACCCCGTCCCGTTCGACTTCTACCTCGCGAGGCGGGCCACCCTCTTCCGTCTCTCCCTTCCATGCCCGTGCCGTGACCTTGGACCCTGGGGGGATCCCGCACATGGCGTACCGACCGATGGCATTGGTCACGATCTGAGCGCCCTGACTGACCCTCCCGATGATCGCGCCGGCAGCATTCGCTTTTTCGCGGCTCCACTCGAGCGTAACCGTAGCTCCGGGGGTGGGGTTTCCTCCACCTCCCTCCCTGACCGTGCCGGTAATGAAGGCATCGCCCTCCTGGCCCGCCGCGTCCCCACAGACGGATTCAAAGAAGCTTGACTTGGAGGGAAGCCCAAGGCGGACATCCGTGGTATCCCCGGCGTTGATCCGAACTTCGCTCCGTCGGGGGTAAATGCCCAGGGAGGCTAAGGATGGGTGGGTGAGGGTGGCGGAGTAGTCTCCTTCGGGGACGCCGCTCATGAAGAAGTGTCCCTCTTCGTCTGTGGATGCATCGTGCGGGGTGCCGGAGAGGAAGACCGTTACTCCGGAGAGGGGGCGGGAACGGAGGCTGTCCCACGCCATACCACGCAGATAGCCCCTGGGCCGACGGTCGGAGTGGGAAACGGGCTGGTGGTCCATGGTAGTAATTCCGGCCACCTCACTCCCCACCTCCCGGATCTCGATGAGGCTGAGGCTGGGCCAGGCGGAGTTTCTTGCGCTGCGAAGCTGGCCGAGAACGGGCATGCGAAGCCACCACTTCCGAACGATCCACGCCCCTGAAGGCATCTGCTGGAATTCCACGCGCCCTTCGGCGACCCCTCTCACCCCCTCCCAGCGAGCCCAGTCGTAGTTGTAGTCCAGCCTGACCAACTCAGCAGTGGCCCGGTCCAGCCAGAAAGTGCCCAGGATATCGGGGGTGTCACTCCTGCGGACGGGTTCGAAGGCGAGGCCTATGAGCTCGGGATATTCGTCGGAGGTCCTGAGTCGAAAACAGTGAGTGTCCAGGAAGAG
Organism: Longimicrobiales bacterium; assembly: GCA_028278645.1. Taxonomy (GTDB): domain Bacteria; phylum Gemmatimonadota; class Gemmatimonadetes; order Longimicrobiales; family Gaopeijiaceae; genus JABDNZ01. The sequence continues at coordinate 8,578 of JANQDZ010000027.1, forward strand.
GTCTGAGAGGAGAACCGAAGCGTCGGGTCCGTAGTAGATCGGTGCCCCGTTCTCGCCGGTCTGGATGAAACCCTTTTCCATGAGCTCCTGGACCGGGAGGCTGCGGATGGGGTTTCGGTTCACCACCACCATCTCCTCTCTCTGCTCCGAGCGAACGCCGCGACTGTCCGGATGGAGGGTCCGCTGGTACCGGATCAGCTCGAAGTTGAATAGGTCCTCACCCTCGGTCCACTCCTGGACAGTGAGGGCCGTGCGGGCCTCCTCCCACACTCGGGCCACTTCCAGCCCCTCCTCTGGGCGGACCCTACACCGCTGTTCACCCTCCACTCGGAGCTCTTCGAGCTCGATGGCCGATGGTCCCATTTCGAGCAGAATCCCGGAGCCCTGGCCGGGACGGCGGAGAGTGACCTCGGAGGTGACGGTTTCGTACCCGAGGCGTTCGGCCTTGAGTGAGTAGGTTCCCAGGTTCGGGGCCAGGAAGCGGAAGCGCCCGTCCCCCTTGGTGAGGAGGCCGTCGACTTCCACCTCGGACTGGTCCAGGAGAAGGACCAGGGCTCCTTCAACACCCTCTCCCGTCTCCCTGTCCACGACCCATCCCTGGATGATCTGTGCATGGAGCGGGACGCACCAGGCTGAGATGAAGAGGCTAAGCGACAGAGGGAATGAGAGGAAGCGGACCGTCATGCCTAGCGACTCCAAAGCACAATGGTGCCGCAGCCGGCCCATTGACCACTGAACCGACTGGGGAGGAATGCCGGTGATTCGTAGACCTCGATGGCCTCCATGCTATTGAGGGAGATTCGGTTCAGCATCCCGGGCTGGGACCCGCCGGTATGGATGAGGCTACCGTTTAGGAACAACTGCGGAAAGCAGGGGGGCACACGTGCCCCATCACCCACAAACCGATCGATTTGCCGCCGACGAAAGACCACTCTGAGTTCTCCGAGTCCGGTAACGGTGTCCGGCCACAATTCCACCATTGGGAGAAGGGCAATGATCTCGGACACCGGGCGTCCTGGGCGGGCTCGGATTCTCTCCCGATCGAAATGCACCCCAACGCGGTTTTCCTGCCGTTCATACACTCCCTCCATCTCGAGCCGGGGAGATCGGCTTTCTGCTTCCACGACAAGCTCACTCAACTCCACAGGGAGTGGATTGACCTCGAAGGTCAGTGAGATGGTATCACCCTGGGTGAGGGAGATCGGGCCATCGGAGTAGCTCTCATGGAAAGCGCATTCGATCAGGATCCAATACTGTCCGGGCTCGGGGGCCATCAAAAGGAACCGCCCCTCGGTGTCGGTGGTTCTGACGGTGACAGGCTGGTTCTGGGCATCCAGAAGCGTCATTCGCCCAAGGACGACTGGAGTGCCTGCCTCCAAATCCAGAAGGCGGCCACCCACGGCCTGGGCTTCGGCTCCGGACGGCGAGATGGTTTGGAAGAGGCCCGCTCCCAGGATCAAGGCTCCGACCGCGATGTGTCGCATGGTGAACCTCTCCGTTTGAGACCCGAAGAAGGGACATCAGGTGCGAGTTAACCGCAAGCATAGTACCGTCTGGCCGACCAGCTTGATAGGCCTTTGCTCCCCTGGATCTCAAATGATCGGGGCAAGAGCAGCGTCCGCGTAGGTGGACATTGACGCCCGAAGCAGAGGGCACTTTCGGATGCCGGTACATCGTGAGAGGTCGAGACCTCAGAACGGAGACCGGAGCCACCAGAGTACCACAGCGTTGGAAAGTGGAATTCAGGGGTGTGGTCACATGCACGACACACACCAGATAACAAAAAGGTTGCCGCCTTCGCTCGCAGAGCTCGCTCGGGGAGCACGGCGGGGACGCCGTGCCGGAAACCTCAAGACGTTAGATGAAATGGGGAATGAGAAGTCAGGTCTCATAAGCAATACTTGAGAATCCCGAGAGGTTTTCTCCGCCTTGGCAGCATATTCCCCAGTTGTTCAGCGGAAAGATGGGGGTGCCTGAAGGATGTCCATCGACTTCAGTGGCTGGTGGAAGATCACCGCAGACAAAGAGCTCATGGATTCCCTCCGGGACAACGCGGCATTCCTGGCGGTGCTTCGGCTCGCCAGGGGAGTAAACGCCCTTCGGTTCTGTCACGTTGCGGTAGCGGACAGACCTGATTCCCCGAGCAGTCCCTCATACCACCGGCAGATCAACAACGCCTTCTTCTTTACCTGTGGCCTCCTGTTCGAGGGCATGGAAGTCGCTCGGCAAAGCTCAATGGCCCTGAAGGACTACAGTGAGTTCCGGGAAAAACTGGTCCCACTGTTTCGAAATCGGGAACTCGACGCCCTCCTCACCTCTGACCTAGTGAACTTCCGCAACAAGATCGTATTCCATTTCGATCCCGATGTGATCTCCGAATCTCTCTCACGTCTCGACCTTCCCGAGTACCAGTTCGCTCGGTGCGAGGGCAGGGAATCTCGCGGGATGTACTTCTCCCTCGCCGACGAGGTCGTCCTGAATTTCGCATTGGACGAACAAGAAGATCAGGAGACCGGGGAGAAAGCCCGGCTTGAGCGTCTTGCAACCCTTGCCACTCAGTTTCAACTGGAGTTCACCGATGCTGCGGACGGTGTCATCGGGCAGGTTCTGCTGGACCTGGGGTGGAGAGCCGAACAACTCGAGGAGCCCTCTTCCGATGTTGAAGGGGGCGTCGTTGGGGATGAGGGTGGATCGGGGCCGCCTGAATAACACGCGTTTGCTACTGACGGTGAATGCTTCAGGGGCATCTTCTTTCGGTTCACGGCATCGGCCGCTAACCTGCCCCGTAGCAGAAACGCAAAACGTTAGCACGCTGAAAATGAAAGGCTTGGCCCTAGATATGGGGTTCGAACTTTGGACATCGCCGGTGACTGGGTATCGAAGAAGAGGGACTCGGGCGAATGAATTTCGTGCCCTCTTCGAAAAGGGCCTCACCGTTTCCGCTATTTATGAACCTCTCCGTTGCTGCAAGCCGAGCGATCTTGGGACGCATGTCCGGGAAGAACTGGAAAGACTTGAGTTCGATGTCGTGGGTGTTCGAGATCCGGATTCGGGCAGCGTCATTGGCTGGGTGCCTCGTGATCTTCTGAAGGAGGACGAGTGTTCCAACTCCATGGAGTCAGTCCCTCCGGGACACCTCGTTTCCGATTCCACCCCGTTGATGGACCTTCTCGAGGTTCTCGCCAGCCGTGAGTGGGCCTTCGTCGTGGCTGGCCATGGCATCACCGGCATTGTGACAAGGGCGGACCTTCTCAAGCCACCGGTTCGTGCCCTGCTCTTTGGCCTCCTCTCGTTGCTTGAGATTCACCTGACCTATTGGGTGGGTAAGCGCTTCCCCGATGATTCTTGGACGGAGAAGTTGTCGGATGCTCGGTTAGAGTTGGCAAAAGGACTTCAAGCCCAGAGGGTGGACCGGAACGAGGAGATCACCCTTTTGGACTGCCTCCAGCTATGCGACAAGCGCGATCTCGTGGTTGATGATGATGAGCTGAGGGAGAGGCTGGGTTTGGGTAGCAAGCGTGAAGCCGAGAGGTTCCTTTCGAGAGCTCAGAAGCTCCGAGACCGGGTTGCTCATGCCCAGGAGGACATCGTAGGCGACGGGGGGTGGCAGCGCCTCGCGGACACCATCCAATTTCTCGAGCAGTTTCTGATGGCCTCGGATCGTGAAGTGGAGGTGGAGGCTCAGCGAGGCCAGGCACCCAACCTTCCGGCAGCGTTCTAGCAAGGAATACCATGAAGATACCGATCAGTCGTGACCCGGTAAGGACCATGTCGGTCGACCCTTTCAGGACTATGTCGATTGATCCGAGGAAGACCATGTCAATTGATCCCAATCGAACTTCCTCAATAGACCCGTTTCGGTCTTCCAATATCTCTGGAAGGTTCGTGTTTGACTTGGAACGAAAGCCTAAAGCCTTTTCTGTTACCGCAAGCGATAGTGTGATTCTCCTCTTTGATCTGAATAAAGATTGGTTCGCGTTTGCAGTCGCAAACAATGGGGGGGGATACAATCAATTCAATTTGGACCGAAGGTGGATTGCCTTTTGGGTCCCCTCCGGGCTTGGGAATTTCAATATCTTCTCTTTGGATAGGGCCTGGACGAGTTTCACCACGTAAAGACCTAACGACATCACCTGGGGCATTCGATGTTCGCTCCCGGGGTGATCCCTCAAGTCATGTGGAAATCCGTCTGCACACGAAAATGAGGATCCCACTTCATCTAACAAGAAAGTTGCTGCCTGCGGCCGCCTTCGGCGGCCTCCGAGCCAACCGGCCCCAACCATGCGGAGCCTGGAAACTAGATTTCAGTCGTGACCGGAGAGGAACCTGTGGACGGAGTGTTTGTGGGCCGGTTAAGCAACTTCTGAAGCGTTATCGGACATCAACGATTCGAAAGGTCCAGTGAATGAACAGCCGTTCGGTTCTTTTCTTCCTTCTCGTATTCACTCTCCCGGCCCTCAAGGGGTGTGACTCACCTGAAGACTCTGCCCTCACTGTCTTCGAGCTGGTGGAGACAGAACGACTGGGTAGCCGTGACGGGGAAGATGCGTTTGGGAATCCCCTCGATCTCGTGGCAAACGGCGACGACCTCTACATCCTTGAGGGGCTCCCACCGAGCATAGTCCACATCGGCCAAGACCGGTCAGTCCGAACGGTTTTTTCGAGAGAGGGGGAGGGGCCGGGAGAACTCACTCGCCCACGATCCATCGGTTTGACCGACGGCTCCTTGTGGGTGGCCGATGTAGGTGCGAGGGAGTTGGAGGTGTTTTTGGAGGGTGGAGCGCCTCTTGATGCTCTTCAAATCCACGTTCCTCCTGATCCAAACGGGTCGTTGGCATCCCCCCAATCCTTTCTTCCTGAGGGCCTGATCATCGCTGGCCCTACCGGAGCAGTAGGGGGGACGATCGACCACGAGAATTACTACCTGGTGGACCGCATAGGAACGGTTCTGGATACCCTCTATTCCAGCCCTTTCCCGGAGACCGACCTCTCGAGGCCAGAACACCCGTGGGGCGGGACTGGCCTCGGTTCCCACCCGCTCCCAGAACGACCCCTGGTCGCTTTCTTCCCGGATGGCTCTGGCATGGTCGCCGTAGAGCGGTGGCAAGCCAACACAGCTGACACTGCGTCCTACCGGGTGAGGGTGTGGGGGCGGAACGGGGACGTCGAAACCGATTTTCCTGTCCGGTACAAGCCTATCCTGGCCGAAGGATGGGAAGACTTGGAGCTGGACAGGCTCAGGGCCCGCCCCGACGCTGCTTCAATGCCCCCGGCCGACCTCGAGGGGGTCCTGAAGGCGTTTGAGGAATCTTGGTCCTCGCGGCGGTTTATTCCCCCGGTCACCGATGTATCTGCGGGGAGCGGAGGGGTGATCTTCGTGAGACGGGAAGAGGCTGCGGAGGGAAACCAGGAATGGGATTTACTTTCCCGTGACGGGGAACCGATTGGGGTTCTGTTGGCCCCGCCGGGTATGTCCGTTCTTGAAGGGACTTGTGAGACTGTGTGGGGCTTGGTCCGTGACGAGCTTGATGTGCCGTTCATCGTCAGGTTTGAGATTCGAGAACTCACCGTGACAGAGCCGGGATAGATGTCCGATAACAGCGGGCTGTGCCGCGCGCTCACTTCGTTCCCGGCCCTTCGCTGGGGACCTTTCGGAGCGTACACGCGGATGAACATTAGGGCGGCTCCGGGTCCCGGCCTTCGGCCGGTCCGGCAGCCCGCGAGGCGTTATCGGAACACGGCTTGACCTATCTGGGGACGGAGAACGAAGGAAAGGAACAAGGGCTGTTGATGAAACACCTGGTGAAGTCTGGGATCTTTGCCGCTGTAATCGTCTTTGCAGTCTCCCCATTTCTCTTCCCGACCACCGTTCGCATCGAGGTCGTTGCCCTGGATTCCGAAGAGGTAATGGTCTCGGGCTGGGTTGAAGAGCAGGAGGACTGGGCGCCTTCACCGTTCCGCGCCCGGGCCACCCCCCTTGAATTCGAGGTCAGGAGCAGAGGAGTCCGGGCAGCGTTCGAGGTTACTCCGCCAGCCGGCCAGATCAGGGTTCAGGCCCGAGCCCGCAGAGGCTGGTTCCCTGGACCAAAAGTGGAGGCGAATGGATCTAGTATCCGAATCGAAGGGGGCTTCGATCACTTGAGGGTGGAGTCTCGGTGAGCGATCGAGTTTCCCTGGAACTGGACGATGGAGGGATCCGGGAAACAGGGGGACCGAGCCGGTTCGGCACCCGCCGAACGTTAGCAGAAATCGCATTTACGGATCGGTGCCGTATGGAATCCACTTTTCGCTACTTCTTGATGCCTGACACCATCACCCACGCAGCAGGGGCCCGTACGCCATGAGTGCCCAAAAACCTAGTCTCTTTGTTGGCTCGTCTGTCGAAGGCCTCCCTATAGCCCACGCGATCCAAGAGAACTTGGATCACGACGCCGAAGTCACTGTGTGGCCACAGGGCGTCTTCGACCTCTCCGCGGGCGCTGTTGACAGTCTGCTCCGCATTCTCGAAGGCTCCGACTTCGGCGTTTTCGTCTTTAACCCTGACGATGTGCTCCGGCTGCGTGGAGAAGATCATGATGTCGTGAGGGACAATGTGATTTTTGAACTAGGCATGTTTATCGGGAGGCTGGGGCGACAGCGCAGCTTCATAATCCTCCCTCGCGGGCAAACGAGCCTACACCTTCCGAGTGACCTCGCTGGCCTTAATCCGGCAGATTATGAGCCCAACCGCTCAGACGGGAACCTGCAGGCAGCCTTGGGCGCCGCATGCAATCAGATCCGGCGTGCCGTGCAGCAGCTTGGGCCGATCACGGCTCCGGCTGGGGTTCTCGAGCCCGCCGAGCCGCATAAACTGGTACTGACTGGGATCCGGATAGGAGCCGATCAGATCGCAAAGGCCATCGGGCCTCAAGGGCGGGGTGTCGCGGTGACCCTCCTAGACGGCAGCCACCTGGTTACGAAGGGTGGAAGCATCATAGCCCGCGGGCTCCGAGCAGAAGGGCTCGAAAAGAAGGGTCTCGGCGAGGTGGAGGCTATTGCCACTGAGATGGACTACTGGATGGGGGATGGCGCGAAACTAGCCGTCCTGCTTTTTGCTTCACTTGCTGAGAGTGGCTTGGAGGCCGTGGCCGTGGGGCATCTGCCGAACGAAGTAGCAGGCGGGATCCAACGGGCCGTCGAGGCCGCAAAGGAGGTTATTCTCACCTCCGCAGTCGACACCCGCAAGAAAGAGGACGTTCAGAAGGTTGCATCGACGGCAGCTCAATCTGATGCAGTGGGCCAGATGATTGTCGATGCGATGGAGTACGTGGGGAAGCATGGAGTGATCAATATCCAAGAGGCCGAGGTGCCCGTGCCGGAGCTCGAAAGGGTAGAGGGCACCAGGCTGCCATTCGGCTTCGTGGACAGGGGCTTTGCTGGAGATTCGCCTGAGGGCCGCGTCGAACTCTCCGACTGTTATGTCCTGGTATCAACCCAAGACGTGTTGAGCTTTCGGTCGATCCTGCAACTGCTTGAGGCCATCGCCGGGACCAACCGCCCTCTATTGATCTTGGCTCCCAAGATCGACGACGAGGCTTTGGCCACGCTGATTGTCAACTCTCACAAGGGCGTGGTTGAGTCGGTCGCAGTCCGGATCCCTGGATCAGAGGCCCGCCGGAGAGTCGAGTTGGAGGATCTAGCAATGCTGGTTGGGGCCAAAATGGTGACGCCCGATCACGGTCTTTCGCTCGAAGGTGCGTCCATATCCGATCTGGGACGGGCGAAGCACGTCGTAGTGGACGAGGAGTCGTGCACCATCGTTGGAGGCGCCGGTGACCCGGATAAGATCATTGCTCGAAGCGACGCCGTGGCACAAGCGCTTGACGCGTCGTCAGCCGACGATGAGGGGGAAATCCTGAGCCAACGCCTAGCGCGTCTCACCGGAGGGGTGGCGAACATATTGGTGGGCGGGCTCACGCCAAGTGAGAGGTACGAGACGCGCTACCAGTTCTACAGCGCGATGCACTCGGCGCGAAAGGCAGTCGAAGGCGGAATCCTGCCCGGTGGCGCAAGGGCTTTCATCTCTGCCGAGGCGAAGCTGCACACCATCCTGGGCCGGACCGAGGGTGAGGCCGCCGGGATTCAGGCGGTGATCCAAGCTCTCGGAGAACCCCTTCGAGCATTGATATCAAATGCTCGAGGTTCCGAGGAAGAAACGATGAGCCGGATCCGAGAGGATGAGACGGGACATCTCGGTTTCGATGCCGAAAACGGTGTGGTCGTTGACCTCGTTGAGGGCGGGATAGTAGACCCGGCGCTCACTGTAGCTCACGCCCTGGAGACCGCATCGATTCATGCGCGACAGTTGGTGTTGACTGAGCGGTGGGTGGGAGGAGATGAAGGATCGCCAGATACCTCAGCAGAACACTGACCGTTCAAGTCCAGGCTGGGCTCGCGAGTCGACGCTCGCTGGCAGCCGACTTCTGCTAACACTGGGCCTCCGGCTCGGGCCGCTATGGGCGACCCTCGACCCAACCGGCCCAACCGGGCTGGCTTCGGTCGGCGGAAATGGTCGTGAAGCGGGAGCAGCAGTCGGGATTAAATGTGAGGGTCGGTTCGGAGGCCCTGAACGTTATCTGAAAGCGCAGGAGCCCGGGGGCAGGCTGTGGACGGGATTCCCGGATTTTCACCCACACTGACGGGAGTAGGAAGGACTGGGCGCGGCAGCGTCTAGACCGAAAAGGAGGCCTTGACACAATGTTCGCATGCGAACATTATCGAGTCTGACGCCTCTTTCGTCCGTTCCTTCCACCAAGGTCTTCTCCGGGATGTCCGAAACCCCATTTATCACCACCGACGAGGCAGCCCGCCAGCTCCGGTACACCCCTCAACACGTGAGACGGCTCGTCCGCGAAGGGAGGCTTGACGGGCAGAAGGTCGGACGAGATTGGATCGTGTCGGCTAAGAGCGTCGCGAACCACCAGCTGATTCAGGAAAACTTCTCGTTGACCCTGGGGGGGGAGCATCCTCCGACCGTGGCAGATCATCAAACGGATAGTCCCGCACCTGAAGACCTCACTGTAGATGAGATCCTCTCAGGAGCCGAGCCGTCTGTCGAACTCAAGCGACTCGCAAAACGTCTTGCCTGGCAGAACGGCGACGCCCCCAAATCCACGATCCACCGGATCTTCCGTGGGGACGCCCGAGAGATGAGCGAGGTCGAAGACGAATCCGTCCAACTGGTGGTGACATCCCCCCCTTACTTCGATCTCATCGACTATGAGGATACTTCGAACACGGATGGCCAGTTGGGGAATCTTCGCGACTACGATCATTTCTTGGCGGAGTTGGCCAGAGTCTGGCGCAGGACCTATGACGCGTTAGTGTCTGGTGGACGTCTGTGCGTGGTGGTCGGAGATGTGTGTGTTTCCAGAAAGCAAGCCGGACGTCATTTTGTCATCCCCCTTCACGCCGATATCGCTCGATCCTGCATCGAGATCGGCTTTGACTATCTCACGCCGATCTACTGGTCGAAAATCGCCAACATGGCCACTGAAGTTGGCGGGAGTGCTAGGTTCCTCGGAAAGCCGTACGAGCCGAACGCCATCATCAAGAACGATGTCGAGTATGTCCTCCTATTCAGGAAGCCAGGAGGATATCGGCGCCCCACCAACTCGCAGCGAGCTCTGAGCATTCTTGAACCCGAAGATCACCGCCGGTGGTTCAGGTCGGTATGGACCGACATTCGAGGGGAGAACCGGAAGGCTGGACATCCGGCACCTTATCCTCCAGAGCTCGCTCGCCGCCTGATTCAGATGTTCAGCTTCGTGGGCGACACCGTGCTAGATCCCTTTTGGGGCGCCGGTACCACGACGGTTGCAGCAGCAGAGGTGGCAAGGTCCAGCATCGGCTACGAAATCGAGGGTGGATACATCGATATTGGACGCCAGCGGCTCGACCAGGTAGACTCCGTGATGGTCCCTCCGGAAATGGAGTTTCTAGTCAGCGAGAGCTAATTGGATGAACGGCCCGAGAGCGTTTGTCGAGCACCTCCAAAACAACCTATACCACCCTCGATCAGATGCGCACAGCAACGCAATCTGCCGGGCGATCCTGGATGACCTCATCGAGCACTGCGAGCCTCTAGCCAAGAAAGCGGCTTCTGGGCGGTTGGTTGCGAAGCTAAACCACACCGTGACGGTGAGCTATCAAAGATGGAATATTGATCTCGCTTTAGGACCACCAGCCGGCGGGCCCGTTCCGCCCCCGCCCGGAGACAGGATCCGCTACGACACGCCGTCGGTAGTCGAGGTGGCAGTTGAGGCGAAGGGGGTCATGACCGAACATGGTAAGGCCCGCCACAACCGCCTGCGTGACTTGCAGGCGTTCCATCATCATGCCCACATCTACGACGAGAAGGTGGTCGCAATCGGCGTCGTCGTGGTGAACATGGCTTCCGTGTTTTGGTCCCCCACCCGGGACCCCTCCGATGTCACCCTTCATTCGAACATCGATGTCCTGTCCACCGAAACGGTCGGCCTGTTTCGGAACTTGCCTCTTCGGCACACTCCGTCCGATGGGCCAGGACTGGAGGCTGCCTGCGTCCTGGTCGTGGAACACGACAACCTTTTAAAGAACCCATCCCTACCCCATGGTGCCCCCGCTCCGACACCTACGGTCCTAGTGGAACGTTCTCCAGCACCGAGCGTCGGCGACCCACTCCACTATGCGACCATGGTCCAAAGAGTTTGCCAAGCCTACCGGGATCGGTGGACCTAGCAAAGCGGTGGAAAGTGGAAGGAGAGCCTTCTCGGGTTGCGCCAACAGATAACAATAAAGTTGCCGCTTCCGCTCACTCCGTTCGCTTCAGACAGCGCGGCACGGAGGCCGCGCCGGAAACCTTTGATCGTTAGATGAAATGGGAAATGTGGAGTCGGGTTTCTGTAGCAGGATCGAAGTCCCGGGCGACCAGGAAGGCCGGCAGTGGGCCCGCGGGACATAAGGATGGGATTCGGACGGGGCACGCCAAAGTTGGTGCTCTCTAGTATCTGTGTTAGGTGAGGTCGGGGTGGTGTTATTCTGGAAGTGGGACACGCTTCGGAACGACGTCAAGATCCAGGGACAGCAGGGCGAATAAGGTCTCGCCCCAATCGTCTCGTCTATACCCCTCCGCGACGATCCGGATCTCAACCACGTCAACTTCAATGTGCTCTAAGAGTACTCTGACGTGCGTGGAGGTCGACGTGGACCCGGTGGACCGCCTAGCGATGAAATACCAGGTGTCCGATCCTCTTTGCTTGGCCTCCCACACCTTCAAGGGCGTCGCAGCCAGAGCATTCCTAGTTGCCAGTGCTGCTGCCCGAATCCCTCCGGAGAACAGTCTCACCTCCCCAGCCTGATCGGGGACCGAGCGGAAACTGGTCATGGACGCGCATGCGGAGACGGCCAAAAGAACAAGGAACGGTGTCAAGATTTTCATTGAATCCTCCCGCTTGTGGTACTGCAAAGGACGGGCCGTTTGCTCTTACGCTGTGACTTCACCCGAATGGCGGGGAGGCGGGAGTGGTTCGATGACGGATGTCCTCATAAACGGCCCCAGGGCGTCACCCACAGGTGTCACTGGCGCGGCCAGCTTGGTGGTCCTGGGCACTCGCCTTATACCCCCCGCCCTGGGTAGTCGAAGGTGGTGCGCATCAGAACTGCGGAGTGGTCAGTCCGTGAGTATGTGCATAGGTCAGGAACATGGCCCCACATCATCTAACAATAAGGCCTCCAGCTTCGGCCGCCTGGGGCGGCCTTCGACCCAACCGGCCACGAAGCAAATTGTATGCAGGAACGAAGTAGCTTGGTTACCATACGTGCAGGTTTTCGGCATTTGGATTCGGGCCGGTTCAGAGGCCCTGAACGCTAGACGAAAACCAGAGACGCTGGACCAAAAGGGAGGCAATTCGGTCGATGCTTGGATCAGTCCTCAAGAAGGCTCTTGGCGTTTTCTCCACGATCCTGATGGGAGCCCCTGCGCTCCTAGCTCAGGACACCATTGTTGTACGGGCAGATAACCCACCGGTTTGGGGAAAGAACCTCCAGTTGGTTGAAGAGATCCGAATCGGCCAACTGGATGGCCCTGAGGAGTACCTGTTCGGGTCGGTCGACGGGATCGCCGTTGACCGAGATGGGATCCTCTATGTAGCTGATGGCCAGGAACCGATCATTAGGCGGTATGACCGAGACGGCAGGTTTCTCGGGAATATCGGGGGAAATGGTGGTGGTCCGGGGGAGTTCTTTCGGATTCGTGGAATCGCCGTCCTCTCCACAGGGGACCTGGCAGTGTGGGACCCAAGAAACCTCCGAGTGTCCATCTTTCATCCTTCGGGCGACTTCGCTCGATCCGTCCGGGTTACGACTAGCCTGAACACGGCGAATCCGTTCCAGGTCGACACTGCAGGACATTTTTACGTGAAGGCGAGCATCTTCTCCAGACCGCCCCCTTCTAATGAGATTCCCACTTCATGCTGGCTCCACGTCTCTCCTGATGGCGAGATCCTCGACTCGATTCCCATCCCGCCGAAGCATCCTGGCGTCGATTCGTTCGTTTTGGCCACTCCATTCGGGTATCAAGGTCCGTTCACGGAAGAGACCGGGAGTGCGCTAAGCCCTCTCGGCTATCTGGTCGTCGGCCTTAACACTGACTACTCCCTCAGTCGCTCCCTTCCTGACGGCCGGGTCCTCAGAATCGAACGCGGGTATTCACCAACGCCCGTCTCTTCGGATGAGAAGGCGCAATGGGAGGCTTGGTCTGACTGGTTCGAAAGCCGGCCCGTTCCGGAAGGGATGGTCTCCGAGAGCCGCGCGAACTACCCCCCTATCCCAGACCAAAAACCGGCCTACCGCGGATTCTGGGCAGATCAAGAAGGGCGTATCTGGGTTCATCGGTATGTCGAAGCCGAGTTTCACGCCCGAACTCCAGAACAGGTCGCCAGCCGGAAAGAACGCCCTCGACCCTACTTTGAATGGCGGGAGCCCCCGGTGTGGGACGTCATCGATCCGCGAGGCACCTATCTCGGTACTATCCGAACGCCAGAGAACGGATGGATCGGAGCAGCGACGGGCGAGTTCCTATGGGTGGTCGAGAGGGGTGAATTAGACGTGGAGTCAGTGGTCAGGTACCGAATTGAGGCCCGGTAGGTTCGGTTTTCGTCTAACAGCGGGCCTAACTCACGCTCGCTCTCGCTCGCGGCCCTTCGCCGGTGGGCTTTGGGGGAGTGGGGAAGTTGAACAAGAGGGCGGTTCAGGGTCACAGCCTACCGGCTGTGCCGCTTGCCCGCGAGGCGTTATGGGACACCAGCGGGAACAGGACAGGGAAGGGCCTGGAGAGGAACACTGAATGGCAGAACCGGAGCTTGAAGAGAAACCTATACTCGCGGCCATCGAACCCCGATTCGAATCCGGAATCGTTGCTTCTGCAAGGTGCCAACAAGAAAGGGACAGGTGATGAGGAATCTCCCCTTCCTCGTGCTTCTGATCCTCTGGTTGCCAAGTTCCATCTCCGCCCAGCAGAACGTTGTTTCCCTATTCGCCGAGGATGGGCTTTCTTCCGGTCCGCAGGGTACCGCAAGGATCAGGGGGTTCCGAGCCGAGGTCGGGCTAAAGGGGCCATTGGGCGGCGTGGTTCGGTGGTCCAAGAGAACCAGGGCCTTTGCGTCAGACGGTGGAGCGAATCCAACCACCGGGTGGTTCTTGGAGATGGGCGGTGTTTTTCGGCTAGGTGGCGCCTACCGGGTGGCCCCCTTCGCGGACGTGATGGTTGGCGTGAGCAGAGAAAAGAAGCCGTACCGGGAGATAAAGACTAAATACACTTCAGCGTCCGCTTCCCTCGGCATGGAACTCAGGCTATACCAGTTCGCGTTCATGAGGGTCGGATACAGACGCCAGGAAGTGTTCGGTACGAACCGATCGGATGGACGCAGAGGAGATAGCAACGGGGTTTTCATCGGAGTTGGGATCAGCACACGGTGAGGGTCCTTTGTGGCGAATCCACCCGCCTTCCAAGTCAAGAAATGTGGTTGGAAGCCGGCCGATCACTTTGCTTAGTGGCCAAGAGTTACGGTGAGCCAGGGGACGGAGGGGATGGGCTGATCGGAGGTGAGGAGGCTGGCATCCCATAACAAGAAAGTTGCCGCCTTCGCTCGCGCGGCTCGCTCCGGAGAGCGCGGCACGGAGGCCGCGCCGGCAACTTCTGAAACGTTATCGGACAAACGCTGGCCCCCTTGGATAGATGTATTTGTGGCAGGCCCAATCATCGAGAAGGATCTCATGAAGCGTTTCATCTGGACGGTTTCGGTGACCCTCGCATTGGCATGTGGCACCGATTCAGCGTCCAACACCTGGGAGATGGAGCGACAGGTAGTCGGTGACACCACCACGGTCCACACCGTGTCCGGGCAGGTCTGGTCGGCTGGGGTGGCGGTCACCCAGGACCTGGCGATCGGAGTTCTTGATGGACCGGCCCATCTGATCTTCGGAGAGATCACCAGAATGGCTGAGGATCTTCAGGGTGGCATCTATGTTCTGGACACCCAGGTGCCGGAGATCCGACACTTTGACGGAACGGGGACCTTCGTCCGCCGGGTCGGACGTTCGGGGGAAGGCCCCGGAGAGTACACCAAGTTCACCCTTGGCATGGTCGTCGATCCAACTGGTGTGCTCTACCTGTATGACTGGGGGAATCAACGGATCGAGCGGTTCGCCGAGGACGGGCAAACTCTCGGCCCATGGACGATCCGCTCCTCCTTCCAGACAACGCGGCAAGGTAGGTGGATCTACAGTGATGGGCCCGGCCGGGTCTTGGTCACGACGCGTGTGGATGACGGCCTTGGACTTTTGGTAGTCACGGGTGGGCAGGTGACCGACACTCTCGTGGTCCCCCAACTCCCGGGATTGCCCGAGAAGAGCGGGGGGCCGTACGCAATAAGCCAATACTGGGGTTGGCATCCAGGCGGGCACTTCGTGGTTGGGGTAAGTAACGAGTACTCGTTCGAGGCGCGGCGCTCAGATGGTGTGCTTAGGATTCGCCGGGACGTGGAGGAATTGCCAGTCCACCCTGAGGAGGCCGATGCGGTACGACGCCGCTTCGAGTGGTTTGAACGGCAGCCGAACTATCGGCCGCCTGAAGGCGAGTGGATCCCCTCGACGATGCCGCCCTTCCGCGGAATCGAGGTGGGCAGTGATGGCAGGATCTGGGTCAGGAGGAACACGCATCCGATTCAGGTCTCCGGCGAGGATTTCCCAAACGGGGAGCCCTTCGTTGGATGGGCACAGCCGTTCGTCTACGACGTATTCGAGGCAGATGGCGCGTTCCTCGGGGAAATCCGGTTTCCGGAACGGTTCGAGCCATACCTCTTCGGGGCCGGGCATGTGTGGGGCGTTCGACGGGGCGAACTTGACGAGGAGTACATCGTGCGCCTTTCGATCTCGATCCCGAGCTAGCAGGAACTTTGGCCACGAGGTTCAATCGCTATTCGAGCAGAAAGCCCACCGAGGCGTTGGAACACCACCGACTGATGCGGAGCCCATGTGATGGCGTTCATCCGATAACAACGAGTGGCTGGCTCCAGCCGCCCGCGAGGCGTTATGCGGAGCGCAGGTTTAGCCCGGGAACCTTCACTAGGGGCAAAGGCGGAAACTTGATCGGAACCAGACAGCTGATCCGTTTCTTCACCGGGTGCGTGCCCGTCGGCGTCCTTCCGCTACTCCTGACCTCCTGCGGTGGGATAGAGGAGGCCCGCAACCCTACAGATCTCCCGACATGGACTCTAGGTGAGCCCGCCCTGACCCTGGGATCGATCGATGGGGGACCCGACGCCTTCTCTCCGATTCGGGCGCTCGAAGTCGGCCCCGACGGTGATGTGTACCTCCTCCTTTCCCAGGAACACCGCGTGGCCGTGTTCTCCGAATCCGGATCTGTCGTGGGTTCTCTGGGAAGAGAGGGTGAAGGCCCTGGGGAGTTCTCCTTCCCTTGGGATCTCGGATTCATTGGCGATACACTCTGGGTCCTCGACCCGAGGGCACAACGGGTCAGCTTCTTTCGAAACCTCGAGGTCATCGGCTCGGCGAGCCTGAGCCCGCCTCGGGACATCCATCCCGAGCGGAATGCGCGGGCGGTGGCTCTCCTCCGGGGCGGGGGCGTCTTGATCGTTACGGACTCACAATCCCCCCTCGACCCGGCGGTCCCTACAACTCCGAGCCTAATCCTGGTTCAGAGAGCCGAGAGCCTCGACACTCTCGCTACCTACAGCACCGACTACACGGCTGGTTTTGCGATCAAACGTTCCGGCGGGACCATTTCCGCGGTCCGACCCTTCCCTCAGCCATTCTCCAAGGCAGACTACTGGGCTGTTTCTCCGGACGGGGCCCGTGTCCTCCTTGTAAGAGGAGGTCCGGTGGGGCCAGACAGCGAATCCTCGCACTACTCGGCGACGGTCTTCCGTCCCACCGGCGACACGGTCTTTTCCGTCCGAGTTCCCTACCAACCCATTCCGATGCCAGACCATGTTCAAGACGTGATCCTGGGTGACTTGGCCGGCGAGCGATTCACAGTGGATGAGATGCGGGAGGCCGCATACCTACCAAGCGAATATCCCCCCGTCAGTACTGCCCTGATCGGACAAAATGGAAGAATCTGGATCGGTCGCGAAGCGATACCTGATGCGCCTCTGAGTTGGGATGTCCTGTCACCGGAAGGGGAAAGGTTAGCGCGGGTGGCCACCCCGGTTGGGTTTGATCTCAAAGCTGTGGCCGAGGACCACTTCTGGGGCCTGGTTCACGATGGGTTCGACGTCCCGTACGTCGTTCGAAGGCCGGTTCATCAGGAATGATCGGACCTTGCACTCCGCAGAACAGCGGGCCGTGCCGCACGCTCACTTCGTTCGCGGCCCTTCGCCGTGACGGTTGGTGGTTGAGAAGCTTCGAACATGAGGGCGGCTTCGGGTACGCACCTATCGGTGCCTCCGGCAGCCCGCGAGGCGTTAGAAGAGACCGCGATGGCTGTGCGTCGTGCTAGAGACGCCACAGCGCAAGGTACTACGCGGACCCGACCCGCCTCTCAGCGGAGCCTGGCGCACTGGAACTGTGTCCTCGGTTCGGTTGACGAGGGGCAGAAACCGCTAGTAGCATCGCGACATGCCTGAGTCGTCAGAGCTGCTATGGTTTCAGCGCGCCTGCCGGGGATACGCATGCGTTCCACTCCTATTGGGCTCAACGATCGCGCTCACCGGTGGGGCGGGCCTTGACCTGGTCTTCGGCCTTGACCTGGGCGAACTCGATCCGAGTCTCGAGAGCGCCGTGCGGTTTCTGGCGGCCAACTTCGCCGCGATGGGGGTTGTACTCGTCTGGGGGACGGGTGATGTCCTGGCCCGTCGAGCCGTCCTACAAATCTGCTTTGCCGCCTTGTTGGTGGGGGCCGCCCTTCGACTGATGGCCATCGCTCTCCACGGGGTGCCAAGCACGATGACGCTGGTCGTCATCGGCGGCGAACTTTCCGCTGGGGGACTGTGGCTGTGGCACGCACGTGTCGTTCGCCGACTCCGGAGGCCCTGACCGATATTTGCCAGCGCGAATCGCTTTGCGAGGTTGTTATGGATGAGGATCTCGGATGATCGTCTTCTGGCTGTCCCTGATCGACACTGCTCGGTCAAAAGGGACAATTGGAGACAGTAGCATGGACCTCGGACGACTGGGAAAGGGGCTATTCGTATTCCTGGGCTTCTGCGCCGCAACCGGTTGTAAAGATGAGAGAGGACCGGTTCCCGAGGTGGCTCCTCTTGAGAGGGACAGTGCAGGAATCCACATAGTCGAGAGCCTTTGGAGCGAGCCCGGGAATGGGATCTCCCACTTCGTAGATGGGCCTCCGTCGGTACGTATCGGCCAGGTCGACGGTCCACCCGCTTACCTCCTCTCTCGAGTAGGATCCGCCCTGCGTCTTGAGGATGGTCGGATCCTGATTGTCGACGGGAGAACTGAGCTTCGTGTTTTTGATTCCGGCGGGGAACACCTTTTCACGGCCGGAGGATCCGGAGACGGCCCCGGCGAATTCCGGTCCATCAGAGGGTTGGTCTTCGCTCGGGACACTTTGTTTGTGTTCGACGCGGTGGCAAACCGAATGACATTCCTGGGTCCTCACGGGGATTTTCTTGGCGATGTCCGGTTTTCCGGGGAATTCCATTCGTTGCTCGGTTCAAGATCTGAGTTGATCGCGGTAGGCCCGGACGGCCGGTTTGTCTTTCGCCCGTTCGGGTCTACTGTCCCACGCAGGGACCCGGTGGAGCTCTTCTGGTCAACTTCACCACTCCTTTCTGTGACCAGAGACGGACAAACGGCCGATACCCTCACCGTGATCGGAATGGACTGGCTCACCGGCCACCAACAGGTGATGGTGCCGCCGTTCGGGCGTTGGACGAGCGTGGTCGCCAACGGCGATCGGCTTGTCA
Organism: Longimicrobiales bacterium; assembly: GCA_028278645.1. Taxonomy (GTDB): domain Bacteria; phylum Gemmatimonadota; class Gemmatimonadetes; order Longimicrobiales; family Gaopeijiaceae; genus JABDNZ01. Next base: position 27,042 of record JANQDZ010000027.1, read on the forward strand.
TGACCCACGGCGACCGGTTCGAGTTGGAGGTGCGTTCGATTAGTACGGGAGAACTGGAGCGGCTTTTCCGCGTGCGGCGTGATCCCCCCCCGCTGAAACCATCGGTTTGGAGGACTGCCGTTGAAGAAGCTCTTGAGCGGGAAGCGCGTGCTCAAGGCGGTCGTTCCCGCTCGCCGGAGGCCCTGGCAGAGCTCACGGACCAGATCAAGCCACTCACGAACATTCCTGTCCCCTATGCTACTAAGCCAGCCTGGAGAGGGTTGTTTCTCGATGCCGGGGGAAGGATTTGGGCGGAGGAGGCATCACCTTCCGATGATTCCCACCGGGTCTTTTCGGTATTCAGTGCCGACGGCTACCTGATCGGCCGTGCCACCACTCCCATGGGCATCCGTATTGTTCAAGTGGGGCGGGACTATTTGCTTGCCGTGCGGAGAGACGAGTTGGACATAGAGTACGTTGAGCTCCTCGAGATCCGGAGCCGGTGACGGCCTTCGAGCCAGTGGTTGGGTCTTTCGGGGAGCGCGGGAGTCTCTAGCCGCCATCGCGAAAACTGCGGCCCAGGGAGGATCATGATTGAGGATCAGTTGAGTCAGAGGAGGAAAGAAGACTGATGACTCTTCCGAGTCTGGTGGAGGAGTCCCCTTCAAGGGACCTGGAACGTATCGAATCTCGCGAGCGTGCCGTAAGTCGGATCACCAAAGGGGTGTGGGTTTCGGTGATTGGCGCTGTCGGGGTGGCGACAGTTCCGATAGCGGATTTTGTATTCGGCGCTGGCCAGCTCACTCAAGAGGTTTGGTCAATCGCCGCCAGGTCCCTGGTTTGGCTGGGCGTCTTCGTGGCGGCAAGCGCAGGGACCCATCTGCTGCGATTCGGAGGGAAGCGTGGGAAGCTTGCGTTCGCCAGTCTTGCCGCGGCGGGTGGCTGCGGGATAGTGGCTGTTGCCGAACAGTTTGAGACATGGTTCCTGGAAACTCAGTTCCTCCGTGGTTTCGACGTTTGGTGCCTCGCGGGTGCTCTCGTCTTCTTCGTCTTAGCGATGGTCCTTCTGCAAGGGGATTCTCGGGGAACCGGTCAGGATGAAGGCGGAGGGTCATAGACCGAAGGCCGGTGCCAAAGGACATGGGAGGGGCGTTCCGAACCAATCAGGGGATGCGCCGTCCGCTAACAAGTAAGTTGCCGCATCCGCTCGCGAGGCTCGCTCCGGAGAGCGCGGCACGGAGGCCGCGCCGGCAACTTCTGAGGCGATAACTGACATGCCAATCGACCTTGACCGGACACAATAACAAATTTAAATTGAATTTGTGTCCGGTTTGATTTGATGGAGGTCAAAATGGCAACGCGAAAGAACCAACACGTCGTTCCAAAGGATGGTGGATGGGCCATCAAGGGAGCGGGGAGCAAGAGAGCAACAAAGGTCTTCCCGACTCAAAGGGAGGCCATTCAGGAAGGCCGGGAGATCGCCCGCCGGCAAGGCTCTGAACTGTTGATTCATGGGCGCGATGGGCGGATCCGAGAGAAGAACACCTACGGGAAGGATCCCTACCCGCCTAGAGGATGATGAACCCAATCGCACTCGTGCCAGGGAAAAATCATGGGACGGCTTGAAGCCTTCTCAGTCCCTGGATGCGAGTGCTGGTTTCACACTGGTGATCATGGCCCGCACCATTTCCATGCCGGCGTTGCCGATGAA
>JANQDZ010000034.1 GCA_028278645.1 Longimicrobiales bacterium
AGTGAATCCGGTGTCGGCTGGGCGAGGATATCCTCCCGGTTCCCCGCCCTCGGTTCGATCGTGGTGCTCTTTCCTTGATAGAACCCGAACTGTGGGACATGCTCGAACATCCACCGGGCCACGTCGCTGTTCGTCGTGATGACCCCTGACGGGAAGCCGAACCGGCCCCGGATCTGTTTTCCCAGAAGGTTATGCATGCCGTTCTTTCTCAGAATGCACCGGCACCTTTCTCGGCCGCCGGGAAATTTGTCGTCGCCTGGGGATCCCTTTGCTGGAAACCCCTCAGCTGGAAGCCCTAGAGTACCCCAGCAATGTCCTGGAGAACCTCCCTGGCCGCAGCCTTTCGGTCCGGGGCGCCCGTGATGGCCCTGCCCACGACCAGTACCGAGGATCCGGCTGAGACAGCCCTCCCCGGAGAGAGAACCCGTTTCTGGTCGGCTCCAGCCGGGGTGGTCGTGCCTTTGATTCCGGGGGTCACAAAGAGGAAACCAGGCCTCAGTTGGCCGGCCAGGGCGGAAAGGTCGGCCGCAGAACACACGATCCCGTCCAACCCCGCCTTTTCCGTGAGTTTGGCCAGGTGGAGGACCTGTTCCTCAACGGGCCGAGGCACCCCGCACTCTCCGCCCAGGATCGTGTCGTCGATGCTAGTCAACACCGTCACGGCGATGACGTCGGGTTTGGAATCCTTGTCTCCCGCGGCAGCTTCCGCGCCCTCCCTGGCGGCTTCCATCATAGCGACCCCGCCGGAGGCGTGAACGTTGAACATGGCGACACCCAACTCCGTCGCTGCCTTTGCGGCGCCCTTCACCGTGTTTGGGATGTCGTGAAACTTCAGGTCCAAAAAGACACCCGCCCCGTGGTCTCGTACGAGTCTCACGGCTTCCGGCCCGAATCGTGTGAACGATTCTTTCCCCACCTTGAACCGGCCGACGAGAGGGCTCAGCTCTTCAACCATCTCCCGAACCTGATCCAGAGTCTGGAGTCCATCCAGGGGAAGACAGACTTTCTCTCTCGCCACTTTTTCTTGAGGGCTCAGTTCTATCACCCGGCCATTCCTTTCCCACACCAGCGGGTCAACTACGTGGCTTTCGGGAAACCGTTCTTTTCACCCCAACCGAACGGGTCCACCCGCCAGTCTGCCAGAAGGGCGATCTGGTCATCGGACAGGAACCCCCCCGCCTTGGCCGTCTCCAGCAACACCGGGAAGGTGAGGAGAGAGGTGAAGTTGCATGAAGGATCGAGGGCCTCGAACTGCTCGGCGGCTTTCTCGAGACCGTAGTTAAAGATGGAGAGGCACCAGTTACAGTCTCCATTGGCCTCCCTGACCGCTTCCACCGCCCTGGCGGAGCTCCCGCCGGTAGAGATCAAGTCCTCGATGACAACCACCGACTGACCGGCCAGGTCAGAATCGGCATCCAGGCCTTCGATCCGGTTCTTCAGCCCGTGGCCCTTCGGTTTGTCCCGTATGTAGATGTACGGAAGAGAGAGTACGTCGGCCAAGAGGGCCCCGTGCGGAATCCCTGCCGTGGCTGTCCCTGCAACCACCTCGGGGTGGATACCGCGGGTTTCGATGATCTCCGCCAGCCCCTGGGCGATGGTCCTTCGCATCTCAGGGTAAAAGAGGAACATCCGATTGTCGTTATAAATGGGCATCCGGTATCCCGAGGCCCATTGGAACGGGTTGTCAGGATTGAGCTTGATGGCCCCGATCCTGAGCCCGAACTCAGCGATTTTCCCACCCAGATTCTCGATGATCATCTCCTCGCCGCGCCGGATTCTCTCGGTTTCCTGGTGAACAGGATCGCGAGTATCTTAGGCCCCTCCCAATAGGTGTCAAGCGAGGGTCGCCGGGGTCCCTTCCCGCCGGTTTCTCCCTGACTGAGAGCCCTGTCAGATCCCTCGAATGGGAAAGGAAAACCCCGCGAGTCCGGACGATCGAACCGCGGGGCCATTTCCTACCAGTCCTACCGGCTTGCTGGGTTTCTGAGTTTCTACCCGCTCAGCTCGGGCTCCACGTTTTTCTCGTAACAGTCTTTGCAGATTCCGTGGGAAAGCTGGATATCGCTGTTCTCCGCTACATAATCCTCTAGATCCTGCCAGTTGGATTGCTCCTCCCAAGAGGCATCTTTGTCCCTGATCTTCTTACAGTACATGCAGATGGGAAGGAGCTTCTGCATGAGCTGGACTTCGGTCTGAAGCGCCAAGACCCTCTGTGCCACCCGGAGGCGGGCGGTCAGCTCGTCCATATCCACGGGTTTGGTCAGGAAATCATCGGCCCCGGCGTCCATGGCCTCAAGGTAACTGCCCTTCCCGCTCAGGGAGGTAAGGACGATGATATAGGTATAGGGCCGGTCCACCTCGGCCCGGATCCGCTCCGTGAGCTCTCCTCCGTCGAAGCCGGGCATCATCCAGTCGGTGATGATGATCCGGGGTCGTTCCTCCTGGAACACTGACCAGGCCTCCGAGCCGTCCAGGGTTTCTATGACCTCATGCCCCAGTTCGCGGAGTTTTGTGCTCAGGACTACCCTCGAAACACCCTCGTCTTCAGCAATCAAGATCTGCATTTCGTTCTCTTATCGGCCGCCAAAGAGCCGTCGAAAAGCTGCGTCATCGGTGGCGAATGCCAGGGCCGCTTCTCCAGACCTCAGGATTCTTATCGAACGGATCCGGTCCCCAGAGGAGAAATCGCCAAGCGCGTGCTCCCCTGCCACGACGTGGCCTAGCGCAGTGTACCTGTCGTCCAACCCCGCGTTCCCGTCCAGAGTGAGGTAGAAGGTGTTCGGGCCCGACATCCCCAACACCCCCCGTCGATCATGCTCCACCGAAGGATTGGGGGTCAAAGGAAGATCCCGCACCACCAGGGACCGCCGGGACTCGGCGTCGATGATAGCGTTGATCATTCCTCCCGATACCTCCTCCACCTGGCCCAACGGGGGACCCGACCGACCGCGCCCGCCTCCGGCCTGGCCTCTTGAGCCCTCCGCCAAACGGATGAAGTTGGCCGTTTGCAGAGGAGCATTCTCATAGTCCAGGCTCACGATCACCCGGGCACCTGAGGTCATTGCGATATCGGCGTAGACCCCGTCCTGGAGATATGTACCCTCCCGGGTCAGCGGCTCATCGAGGTTGGCGATGCCGTATGCCACCACGGCGGTGACCAGGGCGGAATGTTTCTGATGTTCCGTGTAAGGGACCAGCTCGCTGTAGGTGTCGTAGAGAGTGTGCCAGGCCCGTCCATAGGAGTAGTCCGTTTCGGTTCTGAATCGGAAAATGGGAATGCCGGCCATGGCAAAAGACGCGTGGTCCGAACCACCTGCGGAAGTGGGCACCGTGCTGGGATAGTGATTGACGCTCAGCTCGAAGGGCCACTTTGGGTTTACGTCCACAAGGGGCCCGGTGATCTCCCTCATGTCTGCCTCCCAGAGTGGAGGCACCGTCGCCCCGGTAATCGCGCTGGGACTCCCGTCCCGATTGATCATGGTGACGATGTTGTCGTGAAGCGCCACGTTGTCCGCCACCCAATCCCGGGATCCCACCAAGCCGATCTCTTCGGCGGCGAAGAGGATCATGGCAATGGACCGCTTGGGTGCTCCGCCAGCTTCCTTGATGAGGCGGAGAGCCTCCATGCCCGGGGAGAACCCGGAGCCATCGTCCACGCCACCGGTCCCACCGTCGAAGGAGTCGAAGTGCCCTCCGAGGATCACGTACTCATCGGGGTAGGTCGTGCCAGGAATCACGCCGACGATATTGTGGTAGGGAACGGGGCCCATCTTGAACCAGTTCCTGATATCAAATTCGAGCTCCACTGGCTCGCCGGCCTCTACCATGGCCCGGATTTCGTCGTACTCGGTTTTTGCCAGCTTGATATCAGGAAGCTGGGGGAGCTTGTCCCAGGAGACCACATGCCCGTCCAGAATCTTCAGGGGGAGCGTCCCACTCTGAATGGTGCCCAAGGCCCCGGCGTCCAGGAGAGCCTGTGTGAGGGGAGGCATGAGCTGCGAGTCGGAGTACTCGGGGCTGTTCCTCCTCCCGTCCCGACCGAACCCGGAGCTCTCACCCGCGATGAGGACCCAAGCGCCATCGAACCTCGCCGGATTGGCCCGGACTTCTGCCACCGCCTCTTCCACGGCCTCTCGCTTCGCTGCAACCTGCTCCGGGCTGGGTCCCCGGCCCGGTATTGAGAAGGGATCAGCGTTGAGAATCGCCGCCCGGCCCCTTTGAACCCCCTTCGTCCCGGCGGTGAAGGAAGGCGTACCGAAGTAGAGGGCCTTCTCTTCAGGAACAACCATCCTCCCGAACCAGGGTCCCCGGTTGAAGCCCACCGGGACCTCCCCTACTTCGTCCAGATAGGCCTCCAACCCCCACTCCTGGAATTGCCAGAGGGCCCACTCGGCAGCATTCAAGTAGGCGTCAGACCCAGTAATCCGACCCCCGAAGCGGTTCGTGGCGTAATCGGCCCACTGCATGACCTGGTTGTCGGTGGTGCCTAGCTCGATGATCCTCTGGACCACCGGGTCTTCTTGGGCATCAACCGGTGTGGTGATGGCTGCGAGGGCCGCGGCGAGAGAAAAAGCGAACGCAAACAACCCAGATGTATGCCTGAACATCAGGAATCCTCCCAGATGGACGGTCGGGAAAACGAACCCGGTAGATTACGTTATCGACCCCTTGTCGGACCAGGCCTCGGGTTTCTCCATCCGAAGGAGGATTCCCTCAGCTACCCACGTCCAGGCAGGCGCCGAACTCCTCCCAGTATTCTTGGAGGAATCGCCCCAGCTGTTGGATTGCGAACTCGACCTGGTAGCTGGGGAGGTTGCCCGCCTCCGGACCCTGGGAGAAGCGCAGATACAGGCCGCCTACCAACCCGCACTGAAGAGGAGATCCCGGCGTTCCGCCCGACTCTCCGACAGCGAAGAGGAGTGATTTGGCGAAGAGGTCGTCGGTGGGCGTGGCCTCTCCGGGTTCGTTGAGGGTCCCGGTCTTTGCCAGAACGGATCTAGGCAGTCCGGCGTCCACCCAGGCGGCTCGAAGGCCACGAGCCGTCCCATCCACGCCTACCGCCCTCAGGCCGGCCATGAACTCGGGATACCACGGGTGGGAGGAAAGGCCCAATCCCTCGGAGCCCAACGGGCTCCCAAGGCCCTGATCCGCACCCGCCTCACCGGCACCCGCGCCCCCGGTCCTCTCAGGCTCCGCGAAGAACTTCATCTGAATCCGCTGATCGGTCACGACCCGAGCGAAGGAATTGGTCAGATCGAGGAGGGTCCATTGGTTCTCCCAGGCCCCGTAGGCATAGCGATAGAGCAAGCTGAGATCCGTCCCCCCGGGGGATCCCGGTGCGAGGAGGGCCGGGCGGGACTCTGACGGGAGGAGCTCATAGGGGACTTGGAATGGGCTGCCATCGGAGAACTTGATCCCTTCCCATACCCTTCTGCTCCGCCGTCGCGCATCGGAGATGGCTGGATCGGTGGGGAGATCAAAAAGGGCACTCAAACCCTCCGAGAGCGGGCTTCGGAGCAAGGCCGTACGGGGGACTTCGGTCCCCGAGAGAGGAAGCTCTGAAGCACCACCCCAGGTAGACCCTGGCACGCCACCTTCTACCAGCCCCGCCACGAGGAGGGACGCGGCGTACTCGTTGTTGGAGCACCGGAGGAAGTAGCGAAGATTCACTCGCCCCTCCCGGGGTGGGGCACAGTTGAGGGAGGTCGTAAAAAGGCGTCGAGGGCCCACCCGGGGCATACCCAAGACCGAGGAGACCTGTCCGGACCTCGCCGGAACCGCCATCGACGCCAGATCCGGGTGCTGGCTGAGGATGGCCGCGGCGAGGAGGGGCTTCACGGCGGATCCCGGGGCGACGCGTTCAAGCAAGGAACTCCGTCCCCGATTCCGCCTCCTCCCGACCTCTGCCACCGCCAAGATCTCTCCGTCCGGGATACGGGCCAGGACCATGGTTCCAAAATCGATGGGCAAGTCGACCTGGGCCTTGAGGAACGCATTTAACCTTTCCGTCAAATCCAGGCTGGCGTCGGCGCTGACCGACAACTCCACCGCCGCATCCGAAGGAACTCGGCTGGTTGACCCGGCGGGGCCACCGCCCAGGGAGGAAAACAGGTCCAGAGGGGACGGCAGGTCCACTCGCCGACGCATCCTACCATTGATCCATTGTCTGCTGGAAAGGACCCCTTCCCAGTGGTCGCCGAAGACCACCGGCTCTAGTGGATCCAAACGGAGGACGGAACCCTCTTGAATTCTGGCCGAATCACCGGAATTGATCCGGCCCCCGTCCAACCATAGGTCCGCCCACCCGGCTACCGCCCAGCTCTGACCACGATCGTCCTCAGCCAGCTGTAGTGTGGCTTGAGCGATCCTTTCCTCAGACAAGCAGTAAACCCGTACCTCAGGGGCGTCCGGCACAAACTCACAGAGCTGCCTTCTTCCATCGACGGGGACCACCAGGCTCGCCGGCTTCCTCAACGGGAGGTCCACACGGGGGCTCATGAGGCCCAACCCCCTGACCACGTCCCTCGCCTGTACCTCACCGCTCCAGTCACCTTCGAGAGGGGAGCGGACCCTGAGACTCCATGCGGCTGGAGCGCGGCTCAGGCCGACGCCCCCGTCGGGCTTCCGATACGGGCGGAAGATGGAGGGGTTAAACGAGCGGAGGCGATCCCACCAATCTGGGTCTTCCATGCTCAAGTCCAAGCGTTCCCGTTGGAACCGGTTATAGGCCTGGACCTGGTCGTATAAGAAACCGGCTTGGTCGAAAGCCGGAAAAGCCTCCACGTCCGCCAGGATGGCGATGGTATCGTAGGTCACCGTCCGACGGCGGGTGATCCGTTCGTGGACCTCGTCGAAGCGGAGCAAGGTCGTGTCCCCGGCTCCAGCCAAGAGGTCATCCACGGCAGCCAGGAAAACCTCGTAGTCCAAGCCCGAACGGACTGACATATCGGTGCTGGCCGAGTACGTTCCCACACCGACCCATACCAGCAACCCAGCCGTAATAGCGAGCAGCAGGCCGACAGTAGTCTTCATGGCCCCACCCTCCTCCCAGCTTCTTGCCTCCGAGGAGGAGCGTCGGGTTCCTTTAGTGCTGCCAACCCGAAGACAATCCCGGTTGATAGGCCACTAACCAGTACGACGTCCGCCCAGGAGTTGAGGCCCAGGAAAGGCATGTTCTGCCCAGTAAGCGGAACGAGCGCCAGGTTGGAGGCAGCCACATAGATCGCCGGCAGGGTCAGCCAGAGAACACCCCCGACCGTCATAGCGAGGATCGCTAATCCGGCTCGTGTGTCCTGAACTGTCTCGTGCACTCGATAAATCCAGACACCCACCACAACCAACAGGGCCAAATAGACCATCAACACACAGATGCCACCGAGGGCCCCGTGCTCGGACAACACGTAGACCGAGTAGGTGTTCTCCGCGTATGAAACCGCGGCCGGCACCCCTCGACCCAAGACGGCGGTCCCAGCAAACCCCGTCCCTGTCAGATCACTGGCGGCATAGGCTCGCCCACCCCACACCTGATCTCTTGAGGGAGCCGATGCGAAAAGGGCTTCGCTCGGGCCTGCAAAGGCCAGGGCTTCCTCCAGAAGCTCCGGATCGGACGCCGCGATACTGCGGATCGAGGCCCGGGTAACCGGCCCGCTCATCCCGGCGAGTCTCAGGAGATCTGTGAACGCGTTCCCGACGCTTCCGAATTCTTCCGAAAAGGTGGGTAGATCCGGCGCGGCCTTGAGGGCCCCCACCGAAGGGTTAAGCACTGACCAGGCAAAAACCGCGATGGTGGCCGATACCGCCACCGATCCACCCACGAGGACTTTTGGAAGTCTGTCGATCCGGGCAGACAGGAGGACTGTCAGAAACATTGGGACGAAGAAGACCAGCCCTAGGCCAAAATCGAAAAGCATGAAGACGAGGAGGACGCCCAGGGGAATCACCAGCACACCGAGGGCTTGGATCTGGCTCCGCCGTCCTCCCTTTTCCAGAAGGCGGTGACAGGCCAAACCCGCCCGAATGGCCAGGAGGAAAAGGATGAAGACCAGGCCGAACCTCACGAAAGGCGGGATGGCCTGGGCGCTCAGGAAGACGAGAATTCCAAGAACGGCAAGGACACCCACCCACCCCATGCCGGAAAACAACGCATGACCAACAGCCACGAGCCCGGCGTGGCCCCTTTCAATCAGAGACCGGGTGTCCTCACCCCATGACCTCCGCAGGAGGAATCCGGCCACCACGGAACCGGCACCCAGCAGGACCAGCCCTGGGACAGGCCAGGGGAAGAAGGCAAGGACTCCGACACCCAGGGCGACCAGCACCAGCGACAGAATCCCCCACCCCCGGCGGGAGGGCGCCGCGAAGGCCTTCCACCTCCCGAGGAGGCGATTCGCCGCCAAGAGGCCGAGGAGGCCCGTTACCGGAACCAGGGCCATCCAGGGAGCGTGGATGGCCAGCGCCAGGACCACCGAGCCGCCGGCGGCAAATGCCAGGGATAGGGCCGGGTTTTCACCGGGCCCTTCGGCTGTGATGGTATCCAACGGCCGCTCGTCTCGCCGTCTGCCGGAGAGCTGCCTCCGGGTTAAGCCCATGGCCAGCCAGGCCCCGATGCCCGCCGTCGCCACCACAAGACTTGCGCCCGTTCCTGGACGCTGCCACATCAGGAGCACCATGCTAGCAAACATGAGGAGAAGACCGAGAGCGGTTCGAATCCGCCCTTTCTTGAGGCCCGCCTGATCCCTGGATCCCCCGGATCCAAGATTGGCATCTCCTTTTCGCGCCCCTGCGTCGGGGGCCCCCGATCCATTCACCCCTGGTAGGAAGAGTCTCGAGGCGGGTCGTTCGAGCCACCTGATCAAACGCCAGAATGCTGGGGTCCAGCTCGACCATCGACCGAGAGCTACCAGCATGAGGGCGAAGGTGATCCATAGCCCCACGGCGGTCTCCGCTGCTCGGTCGTAGAAGGGCGGCGAATAGGCGACCCTCAGCCCGAGGGCGAGCCTGAGACCGAGGAAAACCAAGAAGACGTTCACGAACGCCCATGCCGCCGACATGTTCGGTGAGGTGGCTTTCCTCCTCTTCCAGATGGCCGGTTCCCCAGAGACGGTGGCCAAGGCCCCGACGATGAGCACAAAGAGCCCGAACACGGTGATGAAAACCGCGCTCTGCTGGCCCTGGGCCGCCCGGTGGACCCTTACCAGAATCCCAGCCTCGGGAGACTCCTCCGAGGCGGGCAAAGCCTGGATCGGCTGGACGGCTCCGTATGCGAACCGAACTTCCTCATCGGCCCCGACGATCCTGACGCCGGCCCGATCGGTTTCCAGCCTGGCCAGGAGCGAATACCTAGCGGTGTCCAGGCCGAAGCCACCGAGATCGAAGTGGGCTTGTGGGGGAGGTAGCGCTTTGGTGGATACCACCGCACAACGATGCGTCTCATCCCCGCACGCCTCGGAGGAAGGCAGCGCCCATCCCGTGGGTCTGGGGCGGCGCACGAACTGCACGGCAACGGGTGCCGCCACTCGTGACACCCCTGGAACCCGGTCCACGGAGAAAGCCCAGACCTTTCCTCGAGAGGTCACCCAAACGGTGTCCCCTTCACTGACAAGAGGCGGGCCGTCGGGCCCGAGAGATTCTCCGCTGCTTCGGGCAACCAACCGGAATTCCGGGAGAGCGATCCTCACCCTTCCCAGGGTCCTTCCCGGGCGTGTTTGGGTGATGATCAGATCCTGAGCGAGGTTCCGGTCCGGCAGGGAGTCCCATTCGAGGTCGGAAAGGAGGATCCCCTGAGACAGGCGGCGGGAAAGGCGCCAATCCAGAAAAGTGTTCTCGGAGGAAAGTAGTGCTCGGGCGCCGGACCAGTCCAGCGTACCTCGCCTCCCGTCCGGGAGGAGTTGGATCTCGAGTCCCGGGTTCCCCGCCTCCCCCAAGGGGCTCGGTCCGCCTCCCCGGCCCAGGACCGCGCCCAGAACAGGCGTTCTGGTCCGTCCCCACGGGTTCCACCAGACCTTTCCCGGGAGTCTCAACATGGACACCTGATCCAGATGATCGATCACGTATTCGTCCGCGCCGACCTTCCGCAAATCCAAGGACCACCGATCAAATTGAAACGGAGACCCCTCCAGCCTCACGTCGAGCTCCGGATAACCGACCCCCACTCGGATCGGCCGGTGGTCAGGATCGAAGTACACTCCCCGGACCTCCAACCGCTCACTCCGTTGCCGGTGGGTTTCCACGTGGAAGAGATAGAGGTCAAAAAAGGAGACCCCCAGGAGCATGAGAAGGGTGACCCCGAACCAGGAGAGGTTCAGACTCTTCCTTACCTGAGGGAGGGAGAGAACGGCTAACGCGGCAAGGAGGGTCAGGAGGCCGAGGGAGAACCAAGGCCAGCTTGGCCGGTGACGGGCTAGAAAGATGAGGAAGGCGACGACCGCCACCACCCCTGTCCAGAACGTTATACGTACCCGAACCCCGCGCAGCTTCATCATGTCTCCCAGGCCACCCATCTTCGCATCCCCGGAAAGGTGGAAAAGGACCCCTTTCCCTACGGGCGGATTTTCCGGCGGGTTTCCCCGGGGGAGGCCAGGAGGATTCCCCCGGGGGAGGCCAGGCGGGTTCCCGGGGGAGTTTCGGCGCCGTCCCGGGAGGACCTCGGCTCACGGTTTCGGGCGGACTCCTGGATTGGCTGGAGAGCTGACCCTACAATGGGAACCTACTCGGAGAACGCTACCCAACTTTGGAGGAGAAATGTCCCTCTCGCGAAGGCAGGTTCGGACCTCCCCGTTCGGATTAGTTCCAGCTCTGGGGGTTGCCATCCTGGCCTCCTGTTCAGGCCCTGAGCCCGTAACCCCACCGGTCCAGATTCAGACCCAAGCGGTGGATGCACATATCCGATTTTTGTCTTCCGACGACCTCAAGGGAAGGGACGCGTTTTCGGAGGAGATTGCCGCTGCGGAGAACTATATCGCAGACCGGTTCCGGGATGCGGGACTGTCCGAGTTCCCCGAGTTCCCCGGTTTTAAAAACCGCTTCTCCTTCGAGTACCGACCGCGGCGGGACCCCGACGCTGTCCCGGTTACCTACGAGCTCCAGAACATCGTCGGATTCGTAGAGGGCACCGATCCGATCCTTAAAGACGAGTACATCCTTTTCGGCGCCCACCACGACCACCTGGGTGTCCGAGGTGAAGACCCGGACAACATCTACAATGGGGCGGACGACAACGCCGCCGGGACCACGGCCGTAATCGCCCTGGCCGAGTACTTCGCTCAGGCCGGCGCCAACAAACGCTCCTTGATCTTCGCCACCTTCACGGCGGAAGAAAAAGGCTTGATCGGCGCCCGGCACCTGGCTTCGAACCTCCCCATCGAGGCGGACCAGCTGATCTGTATGATCAACTTCGAGATGATCGGAAAACCGGCGGCTGATGGGTCCTGGAATCTCATGTACCTGGGACCGGAAGCTTCGACCTTGGACGAGATCTTCCTTGAAGCTGTCGACGAGGACTCCGAGATCAGCTTGGTCGGGCCGGAGGAACACCAGGTTCGCTACTTCCGCGCGTCAGACAACGCGGCCTTCCACGCCGAGGGGTTTATCACCACCACCTTGGCGTCCCCCCAGAGCACCGACGACCCCTATTACCACCGGCCGAACGACCATTATGAATTCCTGAACATCGACTATATGGCCGAGGTCATCCGGACAGTGGTGGACATCACCGAACCGCTGGTCTCAGGTGAGGCGACCCCGGTGAAGACCGGAGGGGAGGACGGGTCATCGTGAAGTCGCCACTACCCCGGTGGGCAGGTTTCCTCACCGCCGGTTGGAGAGTAGGGGCCGCGGCGAGCTGCCTCCTGCTTGGGGCTATGGAGGCCTCCGGACAGGAGATCACCACCCAGGAGAACGCGGTTCTGGCGGACGCCCTCGTCCAAGGTATCACCATGGGCATTCCCGGCATCTCGGTCGCCATTGGCATCGGAGACGAGGTGGCTTGGACCGGGACGGCCGGATACCGGGACGTCCTCGAACGGGTCCCAGTGGTCGAAGACAACCGCTTTGGGGTGGGAAGCATCACAAAAACTTTTGTGGCCAGGGTGGTCCTTCAGTTGGTGGAGGAGGGGAAGCTGGACCTGGATAAGACACCGGCTGATTACTTGAACCAGCCCGTCGTCCGAGACATTCCCAACGCCGGAAGCGCTACACTTCGCCACCTCCTCAACCACCAGAGTGGAATCCCCACCTGGGAGTTCCAGGAAGACTGGATCCCCAGAGGCCGTGGCGCCCTGATGGACCTGGATCATATATGGGAAAAGACGGAAACCCTCGCATATTGCACGGAGGACCTACTTCCACCCACTAATATCCCCGGTGGTTCATATTCTTACTCTAATACGAACTACACCCTCTTGGGCTTGATCATCGAGGCCGTCACCGGGAATGATGCGGCGGCCGAAATCCGCTCTCGGCTCCTGGAACCCTTGGGCCTGGAGGACACGTTCCTGGAATCCTTCGAAGACGTGCCGGGAGGGTATGTGAACCACTATCACTACGCCAGCCCTGACTTCCTGGAGTCCGCCGGGGTCCATCCGGAGTTCATCGAGATCCGACCCTACCTGGTAGAGTCCACCCCCGGGAACCTGTCTCCGGAATGGACCGCAGGAGGGATGGTATCCTCGGCCAGCGACCTGGTACGATGGGCTCGGGCTCTCAGGGACGGGGAGTTGGTAGGCCAGGCCATGCATGAGGAAACGTTCACCTACCATCCCCCGGGTACAGGGGCGAATCCACGATCCCAGTATATGCAGGGGATTGCGAAAACTGTTGGCTTTTACGAAGATCTATCGGCCTTCGGACACTCGGGCGGGACCCTGGGGTTCACCGCCTATATGTACTGGCTGGAGGACCCCGACATCATCATCGTGATGTTGGCCAATGTGGGAGGGATGCACTCTGGGCTTTCCCCCAGCCCCGTCTCTTTGTTTTTCCGGCAGGTCCTGTTACCCCGCGTGATGCGGGTGGCGCAACCGGCGCGGACCCCGAGGTGACCCAGTCGGCTCCTTCCTCCCGCTAGTTCCTCCAGAGGTACGACATTTTGAAGAAGAAGCTCCGCTTCATCTCCAGGAAGTCGTCGCTGTCTACATAAGACCCCTGCTCCCAGCCTGCCTGCCAGCGGGTTTTGTCACGAAGGGATCCATACCCCACGTGGACCACCGTCCCGGGTATGTAGGTAAAGGAAGCGAGGAAGTCTGTCAGCAGCTCCTTCCGATATTCGTTGTATTCTACGATCCCACGGAAGAAGAGGTATCGATTCAGCTGGTAGGTCAGGCGACCCCAATATATGGGATAATCGTATATTTCCTCCCCATCGGATTCCCGGCTGAAGTCGACATAGGTGAAGTTGAAGTCGGAGCGGATCTTGTCTGAAGGTTGGTATGTCATGCCGGCCGATGCGCGGGTGCTCTTTCCCTGGTAAGGATCCGCCGAGTAAAAGATCGCGTTCGACCTGCGGAAGGACAGGGAAGCAAAGAAGTTTGTGGTCAGCTGACCACTTGCGGCCAGAGTCAAACCACCTTTGTCGAACTTCTCTTCACGGAAGATCTCGGTGGCGTACGAGTAAGCTCCCCGCACGCTCAGATTGGTCAGGACTATGGCGTTAACCAGGACCTGATTGAACGTCTCCCATTGATCACTGGGCCGGTCCAGCGTCTGGCCGCTGAAGAGCTCCAAGTCCACCCGGCGAAACACCTCCGAGTCGGGGTAGAACTTCGGCCTCACTCTTCCACTCACCTGGACGATCCCTGTCCGCCAGACGAAACCCGTCTCGGTGCGGAAGTCTTCGGTCACATCCTTTCCAACCAGGCTGAAATCAAGATCCCGGGTGCTCCTGTTGAGATGGAATCCCAAGGCTCTCCCGCTTTCGCCTGAGGCTTCGGAGTCTTCTCCGGTGGATGACAGAATGCCGTGATATGCCAGGGTGCTCGCACCGCCCAGCCGGATCAATCCGTCGACCCCCCCCACCCTGTTGTAGTGGTCTCCGGCCTCCCGGCCGGAATAAATAGCTCCGATGTAGCTGTCCTCATCGAGAGCCCGTTTGTAGCGGAGAATGGGGACGTGGGCGTAGTCCGGCTCACCTGACTCGGGGGCGGGGGAGAGCTCATCGACAGCGTAGATGGAAGCGAGGAAGTCCTTCGCTCCGATCTTTCCCGTCAACTTCGCCCCTACGATCGGGTCCACGATGGTTCGGGTGTAGACGATGGAGTTCACAGGATCCAGCGATGAAGCCCCGGTACCACCCACGGAAAAGTGTTCGCCGCCCTCCCTGAAGAAAGCCCGTTTTTCCGGGAAGTAGAGTTGGTAACGAAGGTTCACATCCACCTGACTGGCGTCGGCTTCGACCTGGCTGAAATCCGGGTTGTAGGTTCCGTCGAAAATGAGGTCTGACGTGATCCCATACTTCCCGGTCAAGCTGAATTCACCTCGGTCTTCTTCCGTCGTCAGCTGACCCTGATCCTGGGCTTTCCGGTTGGAGTAGGTCCAGGCGGGAAGAAGCTCAGCCACCCGTTCCGACTGCAAACCCTCATAGACCATGGGCATCATCTGAGTAAGCCACGACTCACCCTTTTCCGGATCCAAGGGTGGATAGGTACCGGCCTCCCTTTGGCGGCTGACGAAACGTTCGAAGATCACCCCCATGCTCACCGTGTCCCCTTCGGCGAACCGAATGCTCTTCAGGGGGATCTGTATCTCCACCGTGTACCCGGAATCATCGATCTGCCCGTCGCTGAACCACACCAGGTCGACGTGGGGTTCCTCCTGGCCACCGGCATACCTGGTGTCCATCTGAATGCCCACGGGATTCACGTAGAAGGCGTACAGCGCCTGCTGGTCGTCGAAAGAGTCGAGATTGATTGCGATCCAATCGTCCCGCCGGATGTTGTCACGTTCCGTGACGGCTGCCTTGATTTCCTCCGGTTCGGGATCGAATGCATGGAACGCGAAATAGAGGTTGGATCCATCATAGGCCATGAAAGCTCGGGTCTCCCCCACCATCTCCTGGCCGAAGTCCGGCATCCAGGTCCGGAAGTCTGTGACGAAAGGGGCCGCCTGCCACAGGGCTTCGTCCAGAACGCCATCGATGGTGGGAGGTTGGTCCGTCCGGAGCGGATGGAGAACCTCCCCTGGAGGAGCGGTCTGCTGAGGACTGGCCGGCTGGGGGAGGGAGAATATGGAGAGTGCCACTAAGAAGATCAGAACGCTCGGGGTTCTCATCAGGAATGGCCCAAGTTCAGGGTTGATCGATCGGCCCGAATGGTCCGGACCCGAAACACCACCACACCTTTCGTTGCCAGTTTAGTCTTTGTTTCACCCGCCGCCAGGCCCGGCGACCATCCAAAGAGAGAATTGGAACCTGGTCTGCGTGGAGATCATTTCAAGGGGTTGACGAATCTGGCGTTCGGTATGATTCATTCCTCTCCGCGGGTTTCCTCTGGTGCTCGCGGGAAATGATGGCGGAAGGATTTGTGGCCGCTTGCCACCGCCGGATTCACCCGGGCCAGGTCCGGGGAATCGAACAAAGGTCTAAAGTGCCGGGAAAAGGGTGATGCCGGGTGGACCGTCCTTTTTGGTGGTGCCCCGGGTGCCCAAACCCCGCACGGAGACCGTCCAGCGGGGTTCTTTTTATGGGGCCCTTTTTCTGGTGGGTGAAGGGATGTCAGAACCTGACTATCTGGATCTGATTGGTACCCGGACCGTCGTGTTCGACGGGGCGATGGGGACGAGCATTCAAGCCAGGTCCCCCTCCGAAAAGGATTTCGGGGGTGCAGGGTTGGTTGGGTGCAACGACCACCTTGTCCTCTCCGCACCGGACCTGGTCCGGGATGTCCATTCATCCTTCCTCGACGTCGGTTGCGACGTAGTCGAGACCAACACCTTCCGAGCCAATCGGTTCGCCCTGGAGGAATATGGTCTCGTGAACCGCATCGCCGAGTTGAACTACGCGGCGGCCAACCTAGCAAAGGAAGTCGCGGATTCCTTTTCGAGCCCAGACAAACCCAGGTACGTCGCGGGAAGCATCGGACCCTCAGGTTTCCTCCCAAGCTCGTCGGATCCGGACCTGGGACGGATCACATACGAAGAGCTGGTGGAAGGGTACCGGGAGCAGGCCCTGGCCTTACTCCAAGGCGGCGCGGACCTCCTCCTGATAGAAACAGGACAGGACATCCTCGAGGTCAAAGCGGCGGCTTCGGCGTCCAGGCAAGCCATGGACGCAGAAGGCCGGTCGGTCCCTTTGCAGGTCCAGGTCACCCTCGATACGTCCGGGAGGATGCTCTTGGGAACCGATGTCCTCTCGGCCATGGTGACTTTGGAAGCCCTGAAGGTCGACGTTCTCGGTTTGAACTGTTCCACGGGCCCCGATCACATGCGGGGTCCCCTACGCCTCTTGGCGGAGCGTGGATCAACCCCGCTGAGTGTCATACCCAACGCAGGGATTCCACAAAATGTGGGGGGCGAAGCGGTGTACCCTCTCACCCCGGAGAAACTAGCTCACGACCTCGCAGAGTTCGTGGAGAAGCTAGGTGTGGCGGTGGTGGGCGGTTGCTGTGGAACCACCCCAGCCCACATCCGTGCCGTGGTGGAAGCCATGGCCGGCCTGACTCGAGGAGACCGGCCGGCGGACCTCCGTCGCCCCCGTGTCTCCAGCGCAGTGAAGGCCGTCGACCTCCGCCAGATCCCGGCACCCACGCTCATCGGTGAGCGGGTGAACGCACAGGGGTCGCGGCGGGTGAAGGACCTCCTCCTTGCCGATGACCTGGAAGGCGTTCTCCAGGTGGCCAGAGAACAGGTGGAAGGAGGGGCCCACCTCCTGGACGTCTGTGTCGCCACGACCGAACGAACCGACGAAGCCGACCAGATGCGCGCTGTGGTGAAGTTGCTGTCTCAGGGTGTCGAAGCCCCGCTCATGGTGGATACCACCGAAATAGAGGTGGCCATCGCCGCTCTGCGGCAGATCCCCGGGCGGGCGGTCCTGAATTCCATCCACCTCGAGGGCGGTCGGGGCAAGCTGGACCAGCTCCTGCCACATGTCCGGGAGCATGGCGCTGCACTCGTCGCCCTCACCATCGATGAAGAGGGGATGGCGACTACGGCTGACCGGAAGGCAGCCGTCGCCCGCAGGATCCATGATATCTGCGTAGGCGATTACAGCCTGAGCCCATCAGATCTGATCTTCGACGCGTTGACCTTCACCCTCGCCACTGGGGAAGAGGAGTACCGAGAATCCGCTACGGAGACCCTCGACGGGATTAGGAACCTCAAAAAGGAGCTTCCTGGCTCTTTGACCTCCCTCGGTGTTTCGAACGTTTCCTTTGGCCTCCAGCCCGGGGCTCGGGCGACTCTGAATTCCGTGTTCCTTCACCACGCAGTGGAAGCCGGGTTGGACATGGCCATCATCAACCCGGCTCACATCACGCCGTTGGATGAAGTCGATCCGGCGGCCAGAGAGCTGGCTGAGGATTTGATCTTCCATCGGACACCGGATGCCCTTCCCCGATTTGTCTCTTTCTTTGAAGGGCGAACCGAGGTGCAGGTGGAGGCCCGGGACCCTCGGGACTCCATGACGGCGTCGGAGGCGGTCGGTTGGATGATCCTCCACCGAAAGAAGGATGGGATCGAAGCCTATGTCGATCAGGCCATCGGCGAACACGGAGGTGGGCACGAAGGCGCCGTGGCCACGCTGAACGGTGTTCTCCTTCCGGCAATGAAGGAGGTGGGGGATCGCTTCGGCGCAGGTGACCTGATCCTCCCGTTTGTGCTCCAGTCGGCCGAGGTTATGAAGCTCGCCGTAGGGCAGCTGGAGAGGTCCCTGGAACGGGCCGAGGGCCAGAGCAAAGGGACCGTGGTCCTCGCCACGGTGCTCGGAGACGTCCACGACATCGGGAAGAACCTGGTCCACACCATCCTCGAGAATAACGGCTACACCGTCCATAACCTGGGGAAACAGGTCCCCATAAACACCATTCTGGACGAGGCCGAGGCCGTGGGCGCGGACGCCATCGGCCTTTCGGCCTTACTTGTCACCACGTCAAAACAAATGCCGCTCTGCGTCCAGGAGCTCCACCGGAAGGAGAAGGAGATTCCGGTCCTCCTGGGAGGGGCGGCCATCAATCCGTCTTTCGTACGGAGCGCGGCCGCCGTGGGCTCGGACTCCGCCGATCTGTACCCCCATGGGGTGTTCTACTGCAAAGACGCGTTCGATGGCCTGGCGGCCATGGAAGCTCTTGTTGACCCCGACCGGCGCGATCGATTCCTGGTGAACTGGGCGGAGGGTGTTCATCGGGAGACACAACGCCGGAAAGAGCTGGAATCCCGAGCGGCCGCCAAGGGGCCAAAAAACCGGCGGCCGGCTCCCTCCAGGGAGATCGAAGTCCCAGCTCCCCCATTCCTGGGGCCTCGAGTCCTCGAGAGTCTCCCCCTGGAAGATCTCTTCGCCCTCATCGACAGGAACACCCTGTATCGATTGCACTGGGGAGCAAAAAACGCCAAAGGGGAGGCCTTCCGAAAACTGGTGTCGGAAGAGTTCGAGCCACGTCTGGATCGGTTCCAGCGAGAGGCCCTGGAAGGAGATTGGATATCGGTGGCCGGAGCATACGGCTACTTCCCGTCCGCCTCCGAGGGAGACGATCTCCTCCTATTTGATCCAGCCGATCCAAAGACGGAGCTGGGACGCTTCACCTTCCCGAGGCAGGGCGGCCGGGACCGACTCTGTCTCGCAGATTTCTTCCGCACGAATCCGGGTTCTTCCACCATCGGATCCGACGGGAGCTCGGGGTCGCTTCCGGCCACGGGATCAGGTCCTCCCGATCAAAAAGATCTGGCGGCGGTCCAGATCGTCACGGTCCGGAGTCCCCGGTTGGAACAAGCGGTGGAAGCTCTTCCCGACGGTGATTACGCGGATCCGTACTTCCTCCACGGATTTGGGGTGCGTCTCGCAGAAGCCGGTGCGGAATTCCTCCACAGGCAGATCCGAAATGAGCTGGGGATCGATCCAGAGCGTGGACTCCGATACTCATGGGGATACGGCGCCTGTCCAGACACCAAAGACCACCAGTTCGTGTTCCAACTCCTTCCCGCGAGGGAGGAGCTGGGGATGGAGCTGACGGAAGCAGGAACGCTCGTTCCAGAGCTCTCCACCGCGGCCCTGGTCGTTCACCATCCGGAGGCGAGGTACTTCAGTGTCTGACGATTTCACCCCGCGGCCGGATCGGTTCCTGGAGATGGTGGCCGATGGCCGGGTTCACCTCTTCGACGGAGGCTTCGGAACGGAGCTGCATTACCGGGGAGTCTCCGTCACGCGATGCTTCGACGAGCTGAACCTGTCTCGGCCGGAGCTGGTGACGAGAGTCCACGAGCTGTTCCTGGAGGCAGGAGCAGAGATCCTGGAAACCAACACCTACGGAGCCAGCAGGACCAAACTGGCCCCCTTCGGTTTCCAGGATCGGGTGAAGGAGATCAACCGGACCGCCGCCGTATTGGCACGGAGGGTGGCGGGGGACCACGCCCTGGTGGCTGGTGCCATGGGCCCTTTGGGCGTTCGAATCGAGCCGTTCGGCCCGACGGCCCGGGAGGAAGTAGGGGCCTTTTATAAGGAACAGGCCGGAGCTCTCATTTCCGGGGGAGTGGATGTATTGGTCCTCGAGACCTTTGGGAACACCAACGAGCTCATCGAGGCAATCAGGGGAACCAAGGAAGCCGGGGACCTACCTATCGTGGCCCAGATGACCATCGGCCACGACCTTCACTCCGGCTTCGGCACGGATCCCGAGCACTTCGCCCCCCGGCTGGAAGCCGAGGGCGTGGACGTGCTCGGCTTGAACTGCAGCGTCGGACCTCAGTCCATGCTGCAGGGAATCGAGCGCATCAGGCCCCTCACCTCTCTTCCCCTCTCCGCCCAACCGAACAGTGGCCTTCCCCGGGAGGTGGAAGGTCGGAAAATCTACGTGGCGTCCCCCGAGTACATGGGCGATTACGCCCGGCGTTTGGCCCAGGCCGGCGTCAAGTTCGTCGGTGGGTGTTGCGGGACGGGCCCGGAGCACATCCGGCGCATGGCCGTCTCCATCCGCGCCATACACCCTGTCCCAACTTCCATCGATACCGTTAAAAAACACGGGGGGCAGGAACCCGAAGTGCCGGAGATCCCGTTGGCTGACCGATCGGGTCTGGGGAGGAAGCTGGCTTCGGGTGAGCGGATCAAAACCGTGGAGATCGTCCCTCCCAGGGGTGGTGACGCCACCGAAATGCTCTCTCAGGTTTCAGCCCTCGAAGAAGCAGGGGTGGACGCGGTGAACGTCCCTGATGGACCTCGTGCCCAGATGAAGATGGGGGCGCTGGCCACATCGCTTCTCATCCAGGAGCGAACGGGGCTGGAGGCCTTGGTCCACTACACCTGCCGGGACCGGAATCTCCTGGGAATGTTATCGGATCTTCTCGGGGCCCATGCCATCGGGCTCCGGAATCTCCTCCTCATAACCGGGGATCCTCCCCGCATGGGCCCTTATCCCGACTCAACCGGAGTCTTCGATGTGGATTCGGTGGGTCTGACCAACCTGGTGAGTTTCCTCAACCACGGCATGGACCCGGGAGGAAACCCCATCGGTGCGCCTACGTCCTTCGTGAAGGGTGTCGGCGTGAATCCCGGCGCCGCCGACCTGGATCGGGAACTCAATCGATTTTTCTGGAAGGTGGACGCGGGGGCGGAGTTCGCCATCACACAGCCGGTGTTTGATGTGGCCCAGCTGGAGTCCTTCCTGGAGGAGTTGGTCCGGAGGAATCTTCGAATCCCGGTCGTGAGCGGAATATGGCCTCTGGTGTCGCTGAGGAACGCAGAGTTCCTGGCGAACGAAGTCCCCGGCATCGAGGTCCCGGAATCCGTGTTGGATCGGATGCGAAGGGCATCGGACAAGGGTGGCGATCACCCGGTAGAGGAAGGAATCGCCATTGCCAGGGAGACCTGGGAAGCTCTTGGGGACGACCTTCAGGGCATCCAGGTCAACGCGCCGTTCGGCAAGGTACATCTCGCCCTCAGGGTCCTTGAGGGCCTCCCCAAGCTTTGAGAGAGGAAAGGCCGGGCATGGGAGAATAACGGTTCCCCGTCGATCAACTCCTTGACTTCCCCAAAGCGTGAGGGAGTGTTGACGCCAGGCCCTGAAGAGAGTCGGTGCCAGCTAACGGACATCGGCCTCAGGTAGCGGTATCGACCTCAGGGGGGCCACCCACAGAAGCGAGGAGGTCCATGAGCAAGGAGGACGAAGTTCGGGAGGCGTTCGACGCATTCCAGAATGCGTTGGCCTCCAACGACGTTCCGGCTCTTGATTGGCTGATGGCACCCGATTACCGAGGTTACTCCCTTCGAGGAGAGCTGGAGGAACGACAAGCGGTTCTGGACGCCTGGGGATCGAGCGCCCTATCCATGGATGAGAGCCGCTACGAGGAGGTTCACATCGACGTCCGCGGGGAGGTGGGAATCGTCACCGGGCGTGGATTCGTCTCAGGCACCTTCGACGGCACCGGCTGGGAACACTACGTACACTTCTGCGATCTTTACGTCCACTCCTCCGTCGGGTGGCAAATCCTCCTCTCACATTCGGTTGAGGTGACACCTCCCGACATCGAAGGTCCGGGAGCTGACCCGTCTTCATGAGCCAAACCTCAGGTGGGCTTCCCGTCCGAAAGGTCGGCCTCTGGATCGCAACCGCCCTCGTGGTCGGGAACATGGTGGGGTCCGGAGTCTTCCTCCTCCCAGCCTCGTTGGCCCCGTTCGGGGGCATCAGCATCCTCGGTTGGCTGTTCACCACAGCCGGAGCCATCACCCTCGCTCTGATGTTGGCCCGGCTCGGGCGAATGATGCCGGCGGTGGGGGGGCCTTACGCCTACACCAGGCGGGGACTGGGGAATCTGGCCGGATTTATGGTGGCCTGGGGGTACTGGATCAGCATCTGGTCGGGGAACGCCGCCATCTCCGTAGCCTTCGTTGGCTACATGGGCGCGTTTTTTCCGGCCCTCGGGGAGGACCCGGCATTGGGGGCAGGCGTAGCCCTGACCGCCATCTGGCTTCTGACCGGCGTGAACGCCCTCGGGATCAGGGAGGCCGGCGTCCTCCAACTCATCACCACGGTGCTGAAACTCCTCCCTCTTTTGGCCATCGGTACCCTCGGGCTCCTTTACCTGGATCCAGGGCATCTCAGGCCCTTCAATCCCACTGGGGACCCACCTATCACTGCACTAACTGCCACCGCCGCCCTGACCCTCTGGGCCTTTGTCGGCCTCGAGTCGGCCACCATTCCCGCCGATTCTGTAGAGAACCCCGGGTGGACCATCCCAAGGGCTACCGTCATCGGCACGTTGGTGGCTGCAACCATTTACATCCTGGCCACCGTTGGTGTTATGGGGATTTTGCCGGCCAACGAGTTGGCTTCGTCCACGGCACCGTTCGCCGATGCCGGGCGAACGATCTGGGGCTCCTGGGCAGGATCCCTCATTGCACTGGGGGCGGCAATTTCCGCCTTCGGAGCTCTGAACGGATGGATCCTTCTTCAAGGCCAGATGCCAAGGGCCGCGGCCAGGGACGGACTTTTCCCGGACATCTTTAACCGCCTGTCAAAAAGGGGCACACCGATCCACGGACTTGTCATCTCGAGCCTCCTGGCCACCGGGCTGATGGCCCTGAACTTCACGGCGAGCCTCGTGGAGCAATTCACGTTCATCATACTCCTGGCCACTCTCAGCACTCTCGTCCCCTATGTGTTCTCGGCCATCTCGGAACTCATCATTTTCGTGAGAGACCGAGAGAGCTTCGCAGGGGAGAAGATGGCCGGAGCTTCCGCCATTGCCGTCGTCGCGCTCCTTTACTCCATGTGGGCCATTGTCGGAACTGGGAGCAAGACAGTGATATGGGGCTTGGTCCTCCTCCTGGCGGGGTTACCCATCTTCTGGTGGCGGTCGCGGACACCCGGACCGTCCGAAAGCACGGGGCCGTGATAACTCCTCCGTCGCCTGGTCAAGAACCCTCCCTCCGGTCCATTGGGGGGCAAAACGAGACCGGCCCCCTCCTCCGCGTCCTTCTCAAAAGCCCGGTCGCGGCCAGCCCACCTGGCTCCGATCCCTTCTCCCATTGGCGGGATCTGGGTTTCAAATCCAAACCCGATGCCGGTGCGGCGGGAGTCGAGCATGATGCCCTGTGTCGGATTCTGGAGCGGCTCGGAGCTGAGGTCGAACTCCTCCCGCCGGAACCCGGAACCACCTTGGATTCGATCTACGTGAGGGACGCCTCGATCCTGACGGGGGACGGGATGATCCTCTGCAATATGGGAAAGGACGCGAGACGCGGGGAGCCGGAGGCCCAAGGAAAGGCGTTCGCCTCAAAGGGCGTGCCTGTCCTTGGAAAAATCGAGGGTGAAGGAAGGATCGAGGGCGGGGATTTTGTCTGGCTGGATGAAAAAACCGCAGCCGTCGGGAGAGGATATCGAACGAATCACGAAAGGATCCGTCAGCTGAAGGCGCTCCTGGCCGGTCGGGCCGAGGAGGTCGTCGTCGTTCCTCTCCCCCACTGGAAGGGGCCCTCGGACGTGTTCCACCTGATGTCCGTAATCAGCCCCATCGACCGAGATCTGGCGCTGGTGTACTCCCCCCTTCTGCCCATTCCTTTCAGAGAGCTCCTCCTAAAGCGGGGCATCGAGCTGCTCGAGGTCCCCACGGACGAGTTCGGGACGATGGCCGGGAACGTTCTCGCCATGGCCCCAAGGGTGTGTCTGATGTTGGAAGGGAACCCCAAGACCCAAGGCCGGCTAGAAGATGCTGGGGTGGAGGTCCACACCTACCGGGGTGAAGAAATCAGCCGCCCTGGGGAGGGCGGCCCGACATGCCTCACCCGGCCCCTCTTTAGGGGTCCGTGATCCGATCCTCGCCAGGTACTTTGAGGGTTTTCCGCACGGGTTCGTTGACCCGGGAGAGGCAGATTGACTAGCGTTCATTAGAAGCGTTTGCGGGGGACGAGTAGCGCCTCATCTATTCCAAGGACACACGCGATGAAGTGCCTGAAGACTTTGACCGGGAGGATAACCCTCCTACTTGCGGTTGGGCTCATGTCGGCATGCGACATTCCCACAGACACACCCATGCTGGAGCAACAGTGGGTCGTACCCCTTACCGGGACGTCCATCGAGGTGGTGGAATTCTTACCCGATTTTGTCGGGTTGAACGAGGACTCGACCGCTTTCACCCTCCAGGTGGATCCAATCCAGTTTCAGGAAACGCTCGGGAACCTTTGCCCTGGATGCGCCGGGCTGGACGGGCTCACGGTGCCCAAACCCTCCTTCGAAGACAGCTTCCACGAGAGTGTTGAGCTCCCGGAGGACGTGGAATCAGCTCAGGTACAGGATGGGCGGGTCACCGTTGAGGCTAGGAACGGTTTCCAATTCGATCCTCTGAGACCGCCGGGCGGGGACCGGGGCACGATAACCCTGGCGCTCCGAGACGGAAGCGTCGGCGGCCCGTTGCTGGATGAGATCACCATCGACGGCGATGACACGAGCTTCGGTCCCGGCACCACCCTGAGCCGGGATCTCGAGTATTCCGGTCCTGTAACCGCGGCCATCTTCGTGACGGTGACGATCGACTCACCATCCGGCGGCCCGGAGCCGGGTAACTGGGTCCGGATCGGTCTGACCGACGACGTTGAGGTAACCGCCACCCCGGAAACTCTGGAAGCGGCTGCGGCCGAAGTGACCGTGGCAAATGAAACCTTCGGCCTCGGGATCACCGAGCTGGACGTCGGTGATCTGAGCTCCGACATGGTCGAGAAAATCCAGTCTGGCGCCTTTGAACTCGAGATCGTGAACCCCTGGTCCGTTGGTGCGGTGGTCACCTTGACGATTACAGGCCCCACGGTGGCGGCTCCGGTTGTTCTCATTGCTTCGGTCCCGGCTGCTCCGGTCTCCACCGTGGAGGTGGAATTCAGTCAAGCCGAGCTCCAGTCTTTCCTCGGACAGGACGGGGTGATCATGACAGGCCAAGGGACAGTCAACCAAGGCACCCCTCCCGTCACCCTCGCTCCAGGCCAAACCATGACCATCGACACCAAGCTAGACTTGGTGCTCCTGATCGGATGAGGGAGCCAACTACTATGAGATACGCAACGAATTTGTTCGGAGTTGGCGCCCTACTCACCCTGCTCATCTGGGCCTCCCCGGTTTCGGGCCAGCTCCCTGGCGCGAGCCCGGCAACCCTAGCCACGGCCAACAACTACACGGCCATTGCCAGAGGATTTGCAGCCATCGGGCTGAATCCGGCTGGGTTGGGAATGCCGGAGGCCGAGGGGTTCACGCTGGCGGTCGCACCCCTGACCGTGAATCAGTCTCTCGATCCCCTGACCTTCTCCGACATCTTCGACTACGAGGGCAGGATCGTGCCCACATCGGTGAAGGAGGACTGGCTCCAGCAGATCTCCGCCGCAGGCGGCCAAACCGGATCAGGGGCGGTGGAGATCACGGCGTTCAGTTTCAGCTGGAACCGCTTCGGACTCCAACTCTCGAGCATCGCCTCCGGAAAGACCAACATCAACGATGCGGCGGCGGAACTGCTGCTGTTCGGAAACGCCGGGAGAACCGGGGTACCAGGAGACTTCGACCTCCAAGGCTCGGGCTTGACGGGCTACGCGGTTTCGACCTTGGGGATTTCGTATGGGATCCCTCTGTCCCGGCGGTGGGTGCCTGGAGTCGAGCAGGGTCTCAGCATCGGGCTTACCCTGAAGCAATCCTGGGGTCATGCGCTGGCTTTTGCGGAGGACGGCGGAACGTTGGCCCAGAGCGATCCCCTGGGAATCGAACTGGACTTCCCAATCATCCATCCATCCCAGGACGGCTCGACCTGGAGCCGGGGATCGGGCCTGGGCTTGGACGTGGGAGTCGCTTGGCAGAGGGGACCATGGGCGGCATCCGGCGTGGTCAAGAACATAGTTCACTCTTTCGAGTGGGACCTGGCGGAGCTGGTTTATCGCCCGGGGGAAGCGGTCTTTGACAGTGACACAAACTCCTCGAACTTTGACGAGCTTCCCCTCACCGATGCACCACCCGAGATCCGAGGAGTCGTGGACGACTTGAAGTTCAAGCCGGAGATTGGCATCGCCGGTGCCTACGATGCCCTGGAAAACCTGACGGTGACGGCGGAACTGAGACAACGGCTGGGAGACGGGTTGGATACTGGGCCGAAATCCCATCTCGGAATCGGGATGCAGTATCTCCCTTCACCGATTGTTCCTTTGCGAGCAGGAGTGGCAGTCATCACGGACGGGTTCCAACTGGGGGGCGGTCTTGGGGTGATCCTCGGACCCGTTCACCTGGGTTTGGGAGCCCTTTATCGCACGGGTGACGGCGGAGGCGGGATCGCGGGAACCTTCGGCCTGTCTTTTGGTGGGAGCTAAGTCCCGGGTTTCCAAGCTGAAGCCCGGATCTTCCTCGCGGCCGAGAAGAGGGGCGGGGGTGGCTACTCCTGCCCCTCCCCTCTTATCAGCCGGCGAAGGGCCCTAGTCACCTCGTCCCCCCCCCTCTCCAGGCGAAGCCGTAAGGTTCGGCCGTCCAGCTCGATCTCATTCCCCCACCGAATCCCTCTGCAGCTTATTTCGGGGGCCGTGCCCCTGAGGAAGAGTTCCGGCTCCCCCCTACACCCCCACCCGCCCCTGAGGCCGGTGTCAGGATCCACATCGACCATCTCGAGGCCCGAAGGATAGGAGAACCCTCTACCTCCCCACGGCCCGGTCAGGCCATCCGGTCCTACGGCTGCCTTCATGAAGTCGGAGAAGATGGGAAGAGCAACGCCGGCCCCGGGGAGTTCCAGTCGCTTCCCACGATCAAAACCGACCCAAACCCCTACCACGAGCGATGGCGTGTATCCCACGAACCAGCCATCCCGATAATCGTTTGTGGTCCCGGACTTGGCGGCCACATCCCCGTGGAAGCCCAGGTCCCGGATTCCTCGGCCGGTCCCCCGTTCCACAGCCCCACGGAGCGCTGAGGTGACCAGGTACGTCTCGGCTGGTTCGTAGACCTGCTCGCCGTCGGTCGGATCGGTATAGACACTCCTCAGCTCCGGACGGAACCCTCCGGAGGCCAGAACTCCGAAGGCCCTGGTGAGCTCAAGAGGGGATACCTCCGATGCACCCAGGGCGAGGCTCGGGTATGGGTTCAAGGAACTCTCGATCCCCATATCCCTCGCGGTCGCGACGATGTTCTCCGGTCCAACCTCCACTCCGAGACGTGCGAACGGGACGTTCAGGGACCGCTCCAGGGCCTCTCTGAGGGTCACTGGACCGCTGAAGCTCCTGTCATAGTTTGCGGGCTCCCACACACCTACCGGGGTTTCCACTTGGAAAGGTTCATCGGCCAGGACGGAAGCCAGCGTATAGGGCGGCCGATTCTCGTCCAGGTTCTCCGGGAAGAGGCCGGTGGAGGCGAACTCGGGTGTCCCGCGGCTCCCATCATTGGATGTCAGGCGGTCGGGGCGAGCCAGGGCCGCCAGGGCGACGACAGGCTTAAAGGCACTCCCGGGTTGCCGCCGGGCCCGAGTCGCGCGGTTGTACTGTGAGTCGGAGTAGTCTTTTCCGCCCACCATCGCCAAGACCTCACCGGTCTGGGGGTCCAGGGCGACGAGGGCGGCTTGGAGCGGTTCCCCGGCTTCTCCCTCTCGGAGCCAGTCAAAATCCCGGGTAAGCCGCTCGAGACCGGCCGCCACAGCCTTTTCCGCAGCAAGCTGGAGGTCGGCGTCCAGGGTTGTGACAACCGCCCCGGGAAGTCTTCTGCCTTCTGCATCCGCCCGGGCGTGAAGCCCTTGTTCGAGATAATCGATAAAATAACGGGCGCTCCTGATGGCCCGGGCCCTGCTCCTCAAGGAGACGGGGGCCTCGGAAGCCTCCTCATATTCGTCCCCGGAGATGGTCCCTTCGTCCCGCATCAGCCGGAGAACCAGATTCCTTCGGTCCACGGCGGTCTGGGGATTCCGAATGGGCGAATAGAGACTGGGAGCCCGGATCAGGGCCACCAGCAGAGCCGACTCTGCCAGGCTGAGAGTGGCAACGTCCTTCCCGAAGAAGTGTTGGGCAGCCCGGCCGACGCCGTGGATGGCCACGGCCCCGTCCTGGCCAAGATAGATGTGGTTCAGGTAGGCCTGCAGGATCTCCTGTTTGGTATGCCGCCCCTCAAGAGCCGTGGCCATGAACGCTTCGCGAAGCTTCCTGACAAGAGATCGCCTCGGGCTCAAATACAGGTTCTTGGCGAGCTGCTGCGTGAGGGTGCTCCCGCCTTGGACGACACGGCCGGCCTTGACGTTCGCCATGAACGCAGCGGCGATGCGCCGATAGTCCAACCCGGCGTGTTCAAAGAACCGTTGATCCTCGACTACGAGGAGCGCATCGATGAGCTCTTCGGGGACCTCGTCGAGGCGAACCGGAAGGCGGTCCTCGGTGGCGCCATCCGTGATCCGGCCAATCAACTCCGGTTCCATGGAGAACTTGGACAGGCGCCGCCCGTCTTCGTCCTCCATCCGGGTGATCCTTCCCGAGTAGTCCATCCGGATGATGGCAAACCCGGGGTTGACCGTGACGCCGGCCCCGCGGGAGGAACGCCTTCCCACGACCCATCCCCGCGAACCGAAATTGAACTCTCCGATGCCGACATCCCGGCCCCTGGTTCGCTTGTAACCCAGACGCTCGAGCTGATCCTGTACCGCATCCCGATCTGGCCGATCCCCCCGGGAGAAGGTGAGAGGCCGGGCATACACTCTCACGGCCGATCCGTCGGTCGACAGGGGTTCGAGGTGCGCACGTATCGCGGCTTCCCCAATCATGATCGAGAGGGGGAGGATGGTGACCAGTAGAACGGCTCGGCGAATGAGCTTCCTATCGGGACGTATTTTGAGCCGGTCCCGGAGGGCCATAGGGAATTACCTCGGTCTGGTGCTTCAGGAATTCAGCAGCGTCAACCGTCTCTACGGATCAATGGGTTGGATTGTGTCGGGTGGGGGTTGGGTTGCACCGCTATTCGGGGGCTGAGCGGCCGATTCGGCCAGGGGGTTCACAGGCCCAGGAACTGAATCGCCACCCCGCAGAGGAGAATGGTGGCCCCGGCCATGGTGTGACCCCATCGGTGGAATGCAGGGAGAGGAATGCGCTGGATTCCCTCCAGGCTCACAAATACCAGAAGCAACATTGTCGTCACCGTGGCCATGCCGAAGGTTCCTGTAACGAGAAACAGCGTGCCCCAGCTCTCGGTGGCGGCGGGAAACATCAGGAGGGGTATGAGGGCCTCACACGGACCCAGAAGGAATACGACGAAGAGCACCCAGGGAGTGATGCTCTGCTGCCCTTCCACCGGATGAGGATGGGCATGTTCCTTTGCGTGCCCATGTTCGTGGACGTGGATCGTGCCGTCAGCGTGGGCATGGGCGTGGGTGTGCCGATGGCCTTTCACAGCCCGGCGGACACCCCAAGCCACATAGAGGAGGCCGAAAAGGATCAATGCCCAGGCTGCCCAGGAGCCCCTGGACGCCTCAAAAGCCTCCAGCCTGGAAAGGGAGAGGCCGAATAGGATCCCCACCATTCCCAACACGACCGAACCGGCAACATGTCCGATTCCGCATAGAGCCGTCACCACAAGGGCTTTCCGACGGGACCATGCTCCCGCCTTCGCCATGGCCACGAAGGGCAGGTAGTGATCAGGGCCCAGAAGGGTGTGTAAGAACCCGATGGACAGGGCCGAAGCCAGCAATATGGTAGCAGAAGAACTCATGACGTCGAACATAGCCATGGTTCCAATCGGAAAAAACCCCGGGCCCCTATGCTTCCCCATCGGCCCCGGAAAGCGGTAGTTTCCAAACACTTTCCCTTTTGGGGGGAATGGTGTTCAGGAAGAACACCTTCCGAGGCACACGAAGTTTCGAGGCGAACAGAGATTATGGACCGAGGTCTCCCCGTTATCGATCCCGGCCCGCTTCCCGAAGGGGACGTGGACGGAGCGGTGGCAGAGGAAAAGTTCTCAGCGCTGAAAAGGTCGCTCTCGGACAAGGTGACCGACGGAGCGCTTGTGGCCTTTTCCGGGGGTATGGACAGCGCTTTCCTCCTATGGGCGGCTTCAGAGGTGAGCGCCCAGGTGGGAGGACGGGTGGTGGCGCTGACCACAACCAGCCCCAGCACCCCGTCCCGGGACCGCAAGGACGCCCTGGAGTTCACCGAACGTCTGGAAATCCAACATGTCTGGGAGGAGAGCTTGGAAATGGAGCTTCAGGCCTACTCTCTCAACGACAGGGAACGGTGTTATCACTGCAAGACCGAACTCTTCCGCATCGCCGGCCTGACTCAGGCGAAGTCGGGGCTGCGGTGGGTCTTATACGGATACAACGCGTCGGACCGGGGGGACGACCGGCCGGGTCACCGAGCGGCTCTTGAGGCCGGGGCCCTCACCCCTTTAGCCGACGCGGATTTGTCGAAGGCAGAGATCGATTTTCTGATGAAGGAGAACGGCCTCCCTCTCTCCGGGAAGCCCGCCAGCCCCTGTTTGAGCTCCCGGGTCATGACCGGGATCGAGATCACGCCGGAAAGGCTCGCGGATGTCGAGGGGCTGGAAGAGATTCTGAGGTCCGCCGGGGCAAACACTGTAAGAGTGAGGGTCTGTCGGGAAGAAGACGCGTCGTTCTTCCTTCGGGTGGAAGCGTCCCCGGAGGACATGAACGTTGTGTTGAGTTGTCGGGAGGAACTCCAGGCCGAGGGCGTGAGGCGGGGCTACCGCTGGGTTACACTGGACCTCGGAGGATATAGAACAGGGGGTGGGGTTTCGTGACACCAGAAGAGCTCAAGGCGCTCCTGGAAAGCGTCGCTAACGGTGATGTTTCGGCGGAGGATGCGCTGCAGAGGCTCAAGAATGGGCCGCTCCGGCAAGACGATCTGACCTTCGCGACTCTGGACCATCATCGGCACCTCCGGCAGGGCCTGGCTGAGGTCGTGTACGGAGAAGGGAAAACAAAAGAGGAAGTACTGGAGATCGGGAAGCGCCTTGCCGCACCGGGGGTGCCGGTCTTGATGACGAGGCTCGATCCCGAGAAGATCGAGGCCCTGGCAGAGGTTTTTCCTGACGCCCGGTTCAACCGTCGGGGCCGAACCTGCCTAATCCATCCACCTGAGGAACGAGGGGCCGACGAAGGTACGCCTTTTGTGGCGGTGGTTTCCGGCGGGACGGCCGACCTTCCGGTGGCAGAGGAGACGGTGGAGGTCTGTGTGGCCATGGACGTCCCCGTCCATCGCATCTACGACGTCGGGGTGGCTGGTCTCCATCGGATTCTGTCGAAGGTAGAGAAGCTTCGAGATGCGGCTGCAGTCGTAGTGGTGGCCGGAATGGAAGGAGCTCTCCCCAGCGTGGTCGGCGGACTCGTGGGGTCGCCGGTTTTCGCCGTTCCCACCTCGATCGGGTACGGTGCGAGCTTCCAGGGCCTCGCAGCCCTGCTGGCCATGTTAAATTCCTGCGCACCCGGGGTCACGGTCTCCAACATCGACAATGGATTTTCAGCTGGTATCGCAGCCGCACGGGTGGCGAAGGCGGTGGCGGAGGCCGGAAGGAAATGATGCGCACTTTGTATTTGGATAGTTTCGCAGGAATCGCCGGTGACATGTTCACCGCGGCCTTCCTGGATGCCGGGCTGGTGGAACCGGAAGCTGTGGAGGCGGTCCCAAGGTTGATCGGGGCACCCGACGTTCGTGTCGAGGTTACCGATACGCAACGAGCAAACGCCCGGTTCAAAAGCGTTCGGGTTCTCATCCCGGACCACGCCGCCGAACACGCTCACAACCACGAAGCAGAAAAGGACCACCATCACGTTGGAGAAGACCACACCCACAACCACTACCACTACTCGTCATTGATCCGTCAGCTGGAAGAATCGGATCTCGAGCCAGCAGCCGTGGAGTTCGCCCTCAGGGTCTTTCGGCATCTGGCTGAAGCCGAAGCGGATTCCCACGGGGTCCCGGTGGAGAAGGTGGCTTTCCACGAGGTGGGTGCTATCGACTCCGTCGTAGACGTGGCCATGGCGGGAGTGTGCGTGGCGGCCGTCTCTCCCCATCGCGTCCTCGCTTCCCCCGTGAAGCTGGGCCGTGGAACCATCGAGATACAGCACGGGACCTATCCCGTTCCTCCGCCCGCCTCTGCCCGTTTGGCCGTGGGTATGCCCGTCGATCCCGTCCCGGATGCAATTACCCGTCCGAATATTGAGCTCTCCACACCCACCGGACTGGCGATCCTCAAGGCCCTCCAACCCGAGTTCGTGGAGGCCTGGCCGGAAGGGACCGTGGAAGCTCAGGGGTCTGGAGCCGGAACCAGGGACCTCGGCAGGTATCCGAACGTCTTCAGGGTCGCGTTGGTGCACCAGGCCGGCCCCCCATCGGAGCGTGAGGACCCCAACCTTCAGCTTCGGTCTTTCGCCCATGGGGAAACGCCGGGCCTAAGCCAGCTCCCATACGAATCGGACACGGTGGTCGAGATCCGATGCAACGTGGACGACCAGACCGGCGAGCGGACGGCCTGGATCATGGAAAAGGTCATGGAGCATGGAGCTCTGGACGCGTGGGTCACGCAGGTATTGGGAAAAAAGGGGCGGCCAGCTGCCTGTCTGACACTCCTGGTCCGCCCAGATGGTGTGCTGCCCGCAAGTGATTTCCTGCTCCGCCACAGCTCCACCTTTGGCGTGCGCTACGCCCCGTGGGCTCGGTTCAAGCTGGCTCGGGAAGAGGAGCTCCGGGAGACACCGGGAGGACCGGTTTCCTATAAGGTCGGAAAAACGTCGGACGGAACGAAGATAAAAGAGAAGCCGGAATTCGAAGACCTGAAGAAGATCTGGGACAACGACCCGGACTTCCGTTCCTAGACGCGGGAGAGATGGACAGGACCCCCGGTCCGGATGCGGGGAGGCCTCACGGCGCTCCTCGCCCGGATGGGTGGGGCCCCTACTCCCAGTCGGGGAATTCCGGAGCTGTGCCCTCGGACCACCGCATGAGGGCCTGCCGCTGGGGCTCCGTCAGAACCGCTTCAGGATGCATCCTCAGGTAATCTCTGAGAGGCATCGAACCCCTCTCCACCTCTTCCCAGATCTCCTCGCGTGCGTCGGCCTGCTCCTCAGCCGTCATGCTCTCCCACTCGGAGAAGTTCAGGTTGTTCCGACCGATTCGCACGTGATCAGCGATCCACCAGGAAACCGGGGCGATACGACTGTACCAGGGCCATTGCGTCTCATTGGAGTGACAGTCGTAACACGAGCCACGAAAGGCCTCCATCACCTGGTCGGGAGGAGAGATTTCTCCGGTCACGGGCGGATTCGATCGATCCACCGGGACAAATTGGATTCCGATCAGGCCCAGGACGGCCAGCCAAAATGTAGCCTTAAATACCTTCCCCATCACCCGTCCATCTGTTGGTCGTCTTCTTGGCCGTCGGGCATGTTGAAGCCTGCAGCGCCAGCTTTGAAGAAAGAAGCCTCCATTGGATAGCTGGATACCTTGTCCTCGATGGACGCCATCTGGGAGCTGTTCAGAGGTTGGAAACCCACCGCAGCCGAAACATTCTCTTCCAACTGAGCGACATTGTCACAGCCGACGATGACTGTGCTGATGGGCTGGCTGAAGGTCCAAGTCAGGGCCTCCTTCATGGAGGTCAATCCCCCGCTCTGGAAAAGGCGACCCCTTGCGGGGATCTTCATGGCGATGACCCCCATGCCCTTCTCATTTGCCATGGGGAGGAGCTCGTCCATGAAGGGTTTGTGGTACTTGTCGGCAGGGTTCAATGCCAGGAGGATGGTGTCGAAGTCGAACCGCTGGATGCCGTCCAGGAGGACGTCCGGGTCGGCGTGGCCCGTGATTCCCAGGTTTTTCACGATGCCCTCTTCCTTCGCCTGCATCATGGCGTGAATGGCACCGTTGTCAGCGAAAATCTGATCCAGCTGCTCTTTCCGGGTGATATTGTGCAGCTGCCATAGGTCCAGGTGGTCGGTCTGAAGGGCTTTCAGGCTCTCCTCCAGGAGCTGAAGAGAACCGTCGCGAGTTCGGTCGTGGGTTTTGGTTGCGAGAAAGACCTCGCTTCTCCGGCTGGCCATCACCCGCCCGATGTAGACCTGACTGACCCCTCCCCCGTAACGGGCCGCCGTGTCGATATAGTTCACGCCGAGGTCGATGGCCCGATTGATGATCGCATCCGCCTCGGCATCCATGTTGGGTTGCTCGACGGTGGCCTGGCCACCCAGGCTGAAAAGACGGACGTTATGGCCGGTCTTCCCGAGGGGACGTTCTGGCATGGGAGGGGAGGATTCCCCGGGGGACACCTCGGAGGCTCTCGCATCCTGGACCCGGCCACCCATAACAATTCCAGCAGTCCCGGCCCCGGTCACCTTCATGAAGTCTCGGCGTGAAAACTTGTTGTCTGACACCAGTCACCCCCAGAAAAAGCAGCGCTTTCGCTTGAGCCCACAAACGTAAGGCGGACGTGCCCACGTTCCGTCGAATAGCGGATGGGCATACGGCCATCCGCCGAAACACACGGCTAATCTAAGAATTAGTTAAGCAGGAAGACAGATTATTCCCGGATCCAAATCCCCTACCCCACGGGCGAGGGCTTCCAGAAGCTGGCCGGAGAACCAGACTCCCTCACTACCCTGGAGCGTCTCGAGAGCCTTCTGCACGGACAGCGGGAGGCGAAACGATCGGCGCTTCTCTAGCCGACCTCATCCACCCTCACCCTCCACCACCGCACGATCGATCCTATCCAGCAGTGGGAACTCCTCCGTCAGGTATTCATCCCCTTTCGCAATCGCCATCGCCTGGTATACCCCTTCCCCACCTCGGGTAGGACTCTCGCCATAGTCCGAGTACAGGGCATCTACTACCTCCATCCCCTCGATCACCTCACCGAACGGCGAGAAACCCTGGCCGTCCAGGTTGGGATTGTCGTCCGAGTTGATGAACACTTGGACCGTTCTGGTATTCGGCTGATTTTTTGAAAAGCTGACGCGGCCGCGGTTGTTCGGTTTCCGCACCGGTTCATCATCCATGGTGGCCTGACGCCAAAACTGGTTGACCCACGGATCCCCATGTATGCCGAATTCCGCCATGAACCCGTCGATCACCCTGTGGAAGGTGACTCCGTCGTAGTACCCGCCTCTCACGAGGTTGTAGAAGCGATCCGCTCCCAGGGGGGCCCATTCCCGAGTCACCTGGATTCGGATGACTCCTTTTGTGGTCTCGAACCGGGCAACGAAGGTCCCAGGGGCGGTTGCCGAGAAATTCTCCGATTGCATTAGAGGATTTATGGGGGTTTCGTCACCGGTCTCGCCGGTGTCCCCGCCGCAGGAGACGCCCAAGCAGAGGACGGGGAGAGCGACGAGAAGTCGGGCACTTCGGGTACGGTTTTTCATAATGGCGGTACGGTGCCAGAAAGTGGTCTTCATCGCAAGACGGAAGGACTGGAGGGGTTGACATTGCCGGCCACTCTTCGGCGCCTCACAATGTGTCATCTCAACACCCGAAAGAGGGGCGCCAAACCGTGGAAAGGACCGTAGACCAACAAACGCGGGAGAGAGCACTGGCTCGGTGCCGGGAGCGTGGGGTCATCATCCCTACGTTCTCCCAGATGAAGGATCCCGGCACCATCCCGGGGGCTGTCCGGGAACGACTCCTCCCGGTGGGGATGAATGAGCTCCACCCCCTGAATCTCTTTCGGATCACCTGGCGAAACAACATGGAGACCGGAGGTTTCGGGAAGGTGAACACGGTAGAATTCCCGCCTGAGCTGACGGGAGTTCCAGCCCGCATCATCGGCCTCATAGGGAAACATTTCCCAACCGGAGCCCACAAGGTCGGGGCCGCGTTCGGGTGTTTGGTGCCAAGACTGGTTTCGGGCGAGTTCGATCCCACCCGTCATAAGGCCGTATGGCCCTCCACAGGGAACTACTGCCGAGGGGGGGCCTTCGATAGCGCCCTCCTCGGGTGCGCGCCGGTGGCCATCCTCCCCGAGGAGATGAGTCGGGAGCGGTTTGAATGGTTGGATGAGATCGGCGCCGAAGTCATCGCCACGCCGGGTTGTGAAAGCAACGTGAAAGAGATCTTCGATATGTGTTGGGAGATCCGAAGGAACCGACCCGAGGCCGTCATCTTCAACCAGTTCGAGGAGTTCGGGAACTACCTCTGGCACTACGGTGTGACAGGCCCCGCTGTCCAATCGGCGTTCCAAGACCACGCCCGCCCGGGAGATCGGATAGCAGGATGGGTGGCAGCCACCGGATCCGGCGGCACCCTGGCGGCGGGTGATTTCCTACGCACCCGATTCCCCGACTGCCGGATCACCGCTGCGGAAGCCCTCCAGTGCCCCACCCTCCTGAGGGCTGGGTTCGGGGGCCACCGGATCGAGGGCATTGGGGACAAACACATTCCTTGGATCCATAACGTCCGTTCCACGGACGTGGTGGTGGCCATCGACGATGAGGCCACCCTGGGGCTTCTACGGGTATTCAACGAACCCGAAGGCCAGCAAGCTCTCCGTGCCCGCGGCGTCCCTACGGATTCGGTGGATCAACTCCCTTTGTTGGGGATCTCCAGCATCTGCAACCTCCTGGCGACAATCAAGACCGCCCGATACTTCGAGCTGGGTGAGGGCGATCTGTTGTTCACCTCTCTCACCGACTCCGTGGACCTCTACCGCACCCGCCTGAAAGAGCTTCGGAAGGAACGAGGACCTCTGTCGGAGATCCAAGCCCACTCCGGTGCCGAGAGGTACCTGTCCGGTGCGTCCACCGACCACCTTCGGGAGCTACGGTATACGGATCGAAAGGCCATCCACAACCTCAAGTACTTCACTTGGGTGGAACAGCAGGGGAAGACGGTCGAGGAGTTGGACGCCTTATGGAGCCCGGCATTCTGGACGGAGTTGGTGGAGCGGCTGCCCGATTGGGATCGGGCCATCGAAGAGTTCAATTCAGAAGCAGGAGTGCTGGAGGAACTGGGGGGCTGAGCCGGAAAACTCCCCCTCCCCCCGAACTGGGGGAGGGGGCGCTTCAATACGGGGGCCGGAGAGTGCTTCTGGATGGAAGACCTGAAACAGGCGTACAGATTTAAGAGATACCCTGATATTCGTTGGCCTCCTTAACTCCCCGGGATAGTCTCGTCCTCCCTGACTTTGGGTGCGATGGCGAAGCCCGTAAAACCGTACAACCAGGCGAAGATGACCCCCGTGTAGCAGAGGAAGGCGAACGGGGCGTATTCCGTCGTGGGCACACCCAGCGTACCTGCCATGTAGACCCCGGCGATACTCCAAGGAACGATCGGAACGATGACAGTGCCTGAGTCCTCCAGTGTCCTGGAAAGGGTCTTTGCGGCGATTCCCATCCTCTTGAAAGCGGGAGCGAAAAGTTCGCCAGGAATCAGAAGCGTCAGGAAGGAGCTCCCGGTCATTACGGCCACAGCCATGCTGGACGCGGAGGTGGCGGCGATGAGCCTACCGGTGTTGTGAGCAAACTTGGTCATATGCTGGAGGAGGACGTCCAGCATCCCGGCCTTTTGTGTGATCCCGGCAAAGGCGAAAGCGCAGAGAGCGATCAGGGTCACGTCCATCATGTTCAGCATGCCACCCTTGGTGAGCAACGTGTCCACCAACGGTAACCCCGTCTCGGAGGTATGGCCGTGAACCATTGCATCAACCGCGTCTATCAGGCTGACTCCCTGGAAGACCATGGCCAGGATCATGGCCACCACCGAGGACACCACCATCCCCGGAATGGTGGGCTTCTTGGTGATGGCCGCGTAGAGGGTGATTACCGGTGGGAGCAACAGGAAGATGCTAAAGCGGAAAGTGGCCGGGATCGTCTCCATGATCTGGGTCATCTGGTCGGACTCCAGGGAGCCCTCCACCCCTCTACCCAGGAAGAGGTAGAGCACCAACCCGATCAAAAAGGCCGGAGTTGTGGTCCACAGCATGTGTTTGATGTGGTCGAAAAGGTTACTCCCGGCGGCAATGGGCGCCAGGTTCGTGGTGTCGGAAAACGGGGAGAGCTTATCGCCGAAATAGGAGCCGGCGACGATGGCTCCGGCAGCGTGGGAAAGGGGTACTCCCAGTCCTTGTGCAATCCCGATAAAGGCTACGCCGACCGTTCCGGCCGTCCCGTAGGAAGTCCCCGTAACAACAGAGATGATGCTGCATACGACACAAGCGGTTACCAGATAGAACGCCGGAGAGATGATCTTCAAGCCGTAGAAGATCATCATCGGTATGGCGCCACAGGACATCCACGTCCCAATGAGCATCCCAACGACGATCACCACCATCATCGCAGGCATTCCCTTGGAGATACTGTGTACGATCCCCTCCTCCATCTCCTTGTAGGTGTAGCCCAGCCGGAGTGCGAGGATTCCTGAAACCGCTGCCGCGGCGATGAGTAGGAACTCGATCCGCAGCTTCAGGACCCCGTATCCGATCCCCAAGAAGACCGCGATCGAGATGATCGGAATCAGGGATTGGAAGAGAGTCGGTGTCCGCTTGGTGTCGCCCATTGAGTGATTCTCCGGGTCGGGTCGGTCTGATCAAAGACCCGAGCATAATGGGATGGGCGGCATTCCCGGGCTAGGCGGAAGCCTATCTCCCGGGAGGGTTCGCTCCGAGTCGGGATGCCCTTTCTCCCCGGGAGGTTTTGCAGGATTGGGGGAATGACCTGTTCGATCTCTTTTTTTTGATGGACCTTTTTCGATTCTCCATAGGTAATACGCAGATCCGGCCTCTAAACTTTTCGTCTGCCGGGTGAGTCGAACATTTAAGTGCCGACCTGAATAGCCCAGAGATCGGATCCGGCTCAATGGCAGAAAAACCTGACAAAAAGACGTCAATCCTCGATTCAGCAATCCGTCTGATGTCCGAGCGCGGCATCAAAGGAGTTTCGGTCCGCCAGATTCAGGACGAGGCAGGGGTAAACCTGGCCTTGGCCTACCACCATTTCGGAAACCGGGAGGGACTGCTCGAGGCCGTGATGGGCCGGGCAGCACGGGGGTTGCTGGGGGACTGGGAGAAGACCCTCCGGGAATACGAAAGGCCTTCCATGCCTAGGCCACAGCCGGAAAAGGTCCTGGAGGATCTATTCCGACCAGTGGTCTTCTTGTCCTCCCTCGATCCACAGTCCGCCTCCCTCCTGGGCCAGCTCCTTGTGAGTCCGGATCCCAAGTTGGAAGCCCTCGGCGTTTCGCTTTTCAACGACTACTTTGCTCGGTTCGGCAGGGTCCTCCGGAAGTCTCTCCCGCCCGGTGTCGACGAGCCGCATCTTCAGGTCAGGCTCGACCTGATGACCGGCTCCTTGATCATTCTGCTCACCAGGGCCAAACCGAACGCATCCACGGCACCGGAGGCCGCCAAACTGGGAGAGGAGATGGCCCTCCTGATGGAGACCGTCGAATTCTGCCTGGCCGGTCTCACCGCGCCTTGATCCTGGGCTGAAGCTGACATCCACCCTCTAACCAAGTGGTCACCTTTCCGGCGGGGTCCGCCCCCGTCTGGCCCGCCCACCTTCCTACCCACCGGCCACACCACTTTACCATTCCCTTACCTCCCAGAGTGGCCAGGCTCTCCTTGAAACCCTAATCTCAGTGGATCTTCAACCAGGAAAAGTGATTGGAATAATCCATTTCTTTCAGGCCAATCGAAGGGAGGGTCCGGGATGAACCAGAACCGCCAAAAGCAGGGTGGGATCCGACTGCTCGGGTTGACCGCCGGGCTGGCCGCCTGCCTGCTTCTGGTGTCCGTCCAATCCGTTGGCGCCCAAAGGGTGCCAATCAGTTTTGGCGACTACCACGGATACGGCGGCACCGTCGATTACATCCAGCGGGTGGCGCGGGAATACTCCTCCATCACCGAGCTCGTCGAGATCGGGCGTTCCACCATGGGTAGGCCCATATACGTCCTCGTCATCTCGAGGATGAACAACGGGACCACAATCGATCGCCACGTCGAACTTCGGAATCCCCGAAGAGAGGGTGTGAACAACGTAACCCCCATGAAGTCCTACCATGGGAAACCCGGCATCTGGATCGATGGGGGAACCCACGGGAACGAGTACACCGGAACAGAGGTTTCACTCTACATCATCGACAAACTCGTTTCCGGGTACGGCTCGGATGACGCCATTACCCAACTCATCGACGAAAACGCTTTCTACGTCTGCCCCATCGTCAATCCGGACGGGGTTTACAATTCTGTCGAGCTGGGAATATCCCAGCGCCAGAATTCCATGGAGGTGGACGACGATGAGGACGGGCGGATCAACGAAGACGGCCCGGATGACCTCAACGGCGACGGGAAGATCACGAGCTTCCGCTACCCCGACGAGAACGGTCGTTTCGTGATCGACGAAGAGGACCCCCGACACATGCGGCAGCTGGGACGGGACGAAGAGGCCACTGCCCAGCGGTACTCGGTGGTCAGGGAGGACCGGGACAACGACGGCGATGGTCGCCGGGGGGAAGATTCCGAGAGAGGGATCGACGTGAACCGGAACTTCCCCGAAGGGTGGTTCAACGATGAGCCCGATGGGAAAAGAGGTGGAAGCGGGTACTACGCTGCTTCCTCCCCAGAAGCACGAGCCATCCTGGAGTACTTCACGAACAACACCAATATCCTTCTGGTCCAGTCCTTCCACACCTCAGGTGGATTCACCTACCGACCGTTCGCACGTTGGCCCGACAGTCGAATTGCCGCGGATGACTTAGCGGTGCTCGACCAGGTCATGGGGGTGAAGTACAAAGAACTCCACCCTGACGAAGAAAATCCGGACCGATTGTGGCTCCCCCCCTACAGGGGTGACCGGCCTTACGGGTTCGGAATCTTCATCGACTGGGCCTACGCCCAATACGGCGCGTTCTCCATGACAACCGAGCTCTGGAGCTGGAGCCGAGATACCCGAGGGCTGCCGGGTTACAACGGTGAAAACGATCGGAACATCTGGAGCAAGGCCCTCCTGGACTATCAAGAAACCGCTTTCGACGGTGAGATCTTCGTGCCGTGGCAGGACTACAATCACCCCGACCTCGGCAGGGGCCAGATCGGCGGATTCGTAGGCACCTACGTGGGTGGAAACGCCCTCCCGGGGCCTTCTCTCGAACACGTCGCCGAAATCCACTGGCAGTTCGAGCTGTGGAAGGCCGGCCTTCTCCCGAAGTTGGAGATCACGGAGGCCACCGCCGAAACCCTCAGCAACAGCGGCGGAACCCGGATCGTGAAGGTAACGGCCAAGGTGGAGAACTCAGGCCAGCTGGCCACCCACCGGTCGGGAGGCGCCCGCCTCGCCGGAAACCGTCAGGACGCCATTTGGCTTATCGGGAACCGTGATCGGGTGGAGTACCTCCAAGGGGGCGCTTGGCAGAGCCTCGGGACCATCGATGGAGTCATGGACATCCCTGCAGCCGAGGGGGGCCAGGGAGGCGGAACAGGACGGAGGACCGCAGCCTCGGCCGGACAGCGCCGCCAGGCCCAGCAGATGCCCCCCAACCTCCCACCACAGTTCCGTCAGCAGTGGCTGGCTCAGTTCGGCGGTGGTGATCAGGGTGCCGACGACGGGAATACCAGGGAGGTGACATGGCTCATCTCCATCGAAGGGAACTCGCCTCTGAAACTGGTGCTCACCTCCCAGAAGGGTGGCACCAAAGTCCGCGAACTCACGGTCCGATAGAGAGGAGGCCATCATGCATACGCACAACAGCTTGAGGTTCCTGCCGGCATGCCTCCTCGCTGTCTTCCTTTTGACGGCGGGTTTCGAACCGGCACTCGGTCAGTCCAAGCTCCAAGAGAACCCCGGGGGTTACCACGGAGAGCTGGACTTCCCCTGGTCCTGGAAGCGGTACTACTCGTACGCCGAGTGGACCCAGATGATGCACGACATTCAGGACCAGTACGACCATCTTGCCGACATCGAGAGCATCGGGAAAAGCCGGATGGGGAGGGACCAGTTCCTCATCACCATCACGGCGAAGTCCACGGGTGCGCACGACACCAAACCGGCCATGTGGGTGGACGGAGCCGTCCACGGTAACGAGGTCAACGGGATCATGTGTTCGTTGTACCTCATGTGGTACCTCCTGACCCAATACGACTACAACACCTTCGTCCACGATCTGGTCAACAGCACCACCTTCTATATCCTGCCGGGTCTGAACGTCGATGCAAACGAGTCCTTCGTGAGCTTCCCCAACACCGCCAACAACCCCCGGGAGCCATACCGACCCGAGGACAACGACGGTGACGGGCTGTACGACGAAGACCAGACAGAGGACGTCGATGGCGACGGCCAGCTCTCGAACATGTACAAGGAAGATCCAGAAGGCCCCCTCAAGCTTTCGGATGATGGGAGAGCTTTTATACCCATTTCATCACCGGAAGAAGCCGTCCGGCGGTTCATCCGGATCGGTTCCGAAGGCTACGACAACGACGGGGATGGAAGGATCAACGAGGACGACATCGGCGGGCCGGATCCGAACCGTAACTACCCCTTCGACTGGCAGCTCCAGGCCGGTTGGCCCTACACAATGTCGGAGCCGGAGACTCGGAACGCCTACGAGTTCATGAGGACTCACGACAACATCTTCGCGACGTTCCACTATCACAACACCGGACGGTTGATCATGTCCGCCGGACCCGGCGGCGTGGAAGCGGGAGCCCAGGCCCAACAGGCCACCGGGCCGTACGGCATGGGCCGAGGGCAGCAGACCACGGCGGAACAACGCCTGGCCCAGATGCGTGAGGAAAACAAGTACGCCCAATACTTCGAACGGACGGTGGCTCCCGAATACCGCCACGATTTTGACGTTCAAACCGAAAT
Source organism: Longimicrobiales bacterium (assembly GCA_028278645.1). Lineage (GTDB taxonomy): Bacteria > Gemmatimonadota > Gemmatimonadetes > Longimicrobiales > Gaopeijiaceae > JABDNZ01. Next base: position 42,910 of record JANQDZ010000034.1, read on the forward strand.
CGTGACCATGGGTGCACGTATCCTGAAGAACTACAGGCCCAGCATCAGCAGCTGGAGGGGCACCGGCCAAGCCCAGGTGAACTCTTACGGAATGCTGGGAGCTTACGCCTACTTGATCGAGCTTTGGGGCTCCCCGGCTTTCGCGGCCGATATCAACAATGACGGGCGAGTATCGACAGAAGAAACACTCCTCTGGATCGACACCGAGCTCCACGGCGAGGGTTGGATCACACCCCATCCGGTCCAGCACCCCGACCTGGGTGAGGTCTGGATCGGCGGGAGCCAGAAAAAGCACACCCAGCGCACGCCACCGGCTCGATACATCGAAATGGAGGCCCAGAAAAACGCGGACTTCGTCATGTACGTGGCCAGCGAGTTTCCGAAGGTGGAGATCGACGAGATCGAGATCACCCCTGAGGCCGGGAACCTCTACTGGGTGGACGTGACGGTTAAGAACGATCGGGTTTTCCCAACCTTCTCCGACCGAGACAACGAGCTGGGGACTGCTATCCAGGACCAGTTAAACTTCAGCTCCTCGGGCAATGTAACCTTGGTCGAAATACCGGATGGAATGACCCAGATCGATCCGGGGATCAACGCATCCAGGGCCATGGCCGTCGGGACCACAACCCATGAGTTCCGCCTCCGAGGTCAGTCAGAAACGACCTTCCGGTATCTGGTCCAGAAGTCCGGTGGCGCCGGTTGGGTCGAGGTTACGGTCGATTCATTCCACGGTGGCACCGCCGCCATGAGGCAGGACATTCGGTAGGCCACTTGGACAGGACTATCCCTATACATCGCCCCCTCACCCTGGTGGGGGGGCGATGTTCATGAACGGCGCGGAGGAACCACCGAGCCCCATTTCGAGTAGTCAGGAACATGCGCCTTCCCTTCTCGAGAACTCGTCGCCTGCGTCCTTTGTCACGCCTGTCATGGCTAGGGTGCCTAGGGGCGTTGTTTGCCGCAGGCGGGGGGACACCGCCCCTCCAGGGTCAGGCCATCGACTCCATCTCTGTGGTAAGGGGCCAGCTCCTGGAGCACGAGACCGGAATACCTTTGGACGGTGCGGCCGTCTCGCTGGCTTCTGGCCCTGGCCCCACGAGGGGCATCGGGACCAGGGTCACCAACTCCGACGGCCGGTTCATGTTCCGGGAGGTCCGCCCCGGCTCTTATCGGCTGATCGTCCGTCTCATTGGGTATCAGGAGCTAAGAGACACCCTCGAGATCGGCCCTGGTGCTGAAGTCGACCTGAGCCTCTCCCTTTCCGTTTCCCCCATCGAGTTGGAACCCCTGGTGGTGGTCTCCGATCGACGACCCCCTCCGGGGCCTCTTCGGGACTTTGAGAGGCGGAGGGAAAGTATGAACGGGACTTACTTCGACCGAGAAGAGATCGAGAGAAGGAACCCGTTCCGCTTCAGCGACCTGCTCCGGTTGGTGCCGGGGGCGAGGGTCATGCCGGCCGGACCGTTCGACAACTCGATCCGCCTGAGGTCCGGGTGTCGACCCGTCATATGGATGGACGGAATGCGGCTATCGACCGGGGAGGGCATCGACCACCTCATCCAGCCCTTGGACCTCGAAGCCGTGGAGATTTACCACGCTTCCGAACTGCCCGTGGAATTCGGCGCCAATAGCTGCGGGGGAATCATTGTCTGGACCCGGCGGGGAGAGCCCTCGGTAGGCGGAGGGAGTTGGTGGAAACGGGCGCTATTTGCCTTGGTTTTCTTGACAGTTGCCCTCGTCGCGACAAACTGAGTCAGGAGCGTATTAAAACCGAAGGCCGACGGGACCCCAGATCCCCGTCGGCCTCCCCTTCCAGCTCCCCTCCGGGAGGATCACTTAGCCGGGAGGACTCTCGCTTCCGTAGGGGCCAAAGGCATCACCTTCAAACCAACCACGAACGCGAAGCCGATTGCCCCGATCACGCCCATAGTCTGGAGGATTTCCAGGGGGCTGATGGCATAGTTCACCACACCTTCCCAGATAACGGCGTCGGCGATCTCCCAACCCGGAAACAGTTCCGGGGGATGGATCAAACCCGGGATCACGATCAGGAACCGTTCGAACAAAACCCCCACCACCACCAGAACGGAAGCGAAGACGGTCCAGGGCACGGAAGTGCCCGTTTTTTTGATGAACAGGAGAACAGCCGGCACCACACACCCGATAAAGATCAGGCCCACCCAGAACATGAAACTGTGTGTTCCTCCGAAGAGGAAAAACAACCCTGCCTCATGGGAATAGGCGAGGTACGCGCGGTGGGCGTTCTCGATCAGGAGCACATAGAACGTCACGACAATGAAGATCGAGAGCAGGCGCCTCCCCATCCAGATGATCAGCTCGTCGTCCAGATGTCTCTGGGTAGCCCTCGAAAGACCAACGATCACCAGGATCATTAGAGCCGCGCCGGACGAGAGGGCTGCAGCCACGAAGCTCGGAGGGAGCAGCGCGGAGTTATAAAGCTCCCGCGGAACGAACCCGAAGATCGCTCCGGTTCCAGTGTGTGTGCCGATGGCCCACAACACTACGACCAGCGAGGTGATCTTCGTCAGAGTCCCTTTTTCTTTGAAGAGAGCCCACAGGTAGAGGACGCAGATCATGATGTGGCCCGAATAGAGGGCCGGATTGATGGAGAACATGGAGGTCGGGTTCACGAAGGTGAACGGCTTCGTGAATACCCGATCGATCCTCCCCTGGTCCGTGAAGATGGACAAGAGACCCGCGATCAGGAAAAGCATCGCGAGATAGGCGGCAATACGGGCGAACGGCTTGTACTCCATTTTTCCGAAGACGCCGTAGAGGCCCGACACCACCAGCGATCCGGCCGACAGACCGATGTAGAAGATGGCCATGGAGATCTGGAGGCCCCACGGCACCCTGTTGGTCATCCCCGACAGGTAGAGACCGTGGTTATTCATGATCAGGGTCGCGATGAAGCCGGCCAGGGTTGCGGCCGCCAAGAGCCCCACGGTGACCCAGTAGGAAACCGACCTTCCTTCGATTTTGGCAAACTGGACATCCATTTGGGTACCCTCCTAGAGGCCCAGGTAGTAGACCTTCGGTCGAGTGCCGAAATCCTCACGGATTCGTTTCGCCCCACCGGCGGCCACAAGTTGTGAAACCTCGCTTTCCGGATCGTTGAGGTCCCCGAAAACCAATGCCCTCGCGCCCGACCTTTCGCAGGCTTCGACACAGGCTGGCCTACCACCTCCGTCGAGAAGGTGGGAACAGAAATGGCAGGATTCCGCCACCCCATGCGACCGCCTGGGATAACCCTTGTTCGGCCAGTCCGGATTTTCCTTCCAGTTGAAGAAGCGAGCGTTGTACGGGCAGGCGATCATGCAATAGCGGCATCCAATGCACCTGTGATGGTCCACCACGACGATCCCGTCGAGCCTTTTATACGTAGCCTGGACCGGGCAGACCTGGGCACAAGGGGGATTATCACATTGGTTGCACATCAGGAGGACTTCTTTTTCCTCCAAGCCAGCCGATTCGTCCTTCGGATGGAGAGTTGCCTTCCGAATCCAGTGTACGTCCCACCGGCGGTCCCCGTGGTAGGCCACGTTGTTTTCTTGGCGGCAAGCGTCCATGCACTCCGTGCAGTCCTCCCGGCAACGGTTGAGGTCGATGACCATCCCCCACTTCGTTCCCCTGAGGTTGCTCGCGACCTCGGTTTCCTCAGCGGTGCACGAGCTGAGGACAGGGAGGCTCAGAACACCGGAGGCCCCGGCCACCGCCGCGCCGCTTCGTTTTAAAAAGTCGCGTCTGTCCATTACTGACCTCCTCCCTCGTGCTGTTCGAGCTCTTCGAGCTCCCCCGCCGTGAGGTAGTAATGGCATCCCCAGCAATCCAGGGAGACACTGGCTTTCACGTGGCACCGGTCGCAGAACAGGTCCCGGTTTTGGTGGCAGTCCCCGCATCCGGCCAGCGTGATTCCTCCTTTGAGCCCGTCACGAAGCACATCGGCCCGGGCCTCCTTCAGAAGGTCCATGTGTCGGTACCGCATGTACTCGGGATCTTTGAGACAAGCCTCCCATCGCTCGTCCGCCGGTTCCAGGAACACCTCCGGCTCGGCCGCCCAAAGGGGCTTCAGGATGCTCAGGACCACGGGTAGGAGGATCAGGCCGACAAAAACGGTAGCCCAGGTGCCGCGGTTCTTCTCCGTGAGTACGGTGCTTCTCTTCATGACTCTGCCCCCTTCCCAGCCTCGCGGCCGTAGCGTTCCGCCATGACCATCGCCGTGGTCCGGTAAAGCATGTGGGCAAATTTCGAATAGGGGAGATAAACCAGGAGACCGAACACGAAGACCAGGTGGACGAAGTAGGCGACGTGCCGATGGGGCACCATCCGCAGCATATGCAGGATCTCAGTGGCGAAACCGCTGGCCACCACCAGGAAGATGGACCACACCAACAACCAGTCGAAGTAGCTACTTGTCCCCGCCAGGTGCCCGAAGTAGAGCCTCTCCCAGATCATCAAAAGGATCCCGGCCAGCACGGCTAGGCCACCGATATTCGCCAGGAGCTTCCAGGGGCTCCAAAGGCTGAAGGGGTAGACGAAGTCTCCCCTGATTAGCGGGTTGAAGGGTCCCGTGATGACCATGATGGTCACCACGGTCAGAGCGATAAAGCCGAAAAAGACAAAGAAGTGTGAGATCGACCTGGAGTGGTCGGTATCGCAGGTCGTGAACCGGTCGTGGTTCACCACCTTCAACAGGACAGATCCAAGAGACGCCAGCACCCCCTTCACCGGTTCCGGGTTTTCTCCCCAGACACTCGACCGCTTCAGGCCTCGGGAAAACCTCCATACCCCGATTATGGCCGCCGCCAAGGCCAACACAGTGAACAGCCCGAAGAAGCTGTTCAGGAGCCAGTGGGGAAACATGGGTGCGAAAGAGTAGACGATCCGGTCTCCCATCGGCACCGAAAACCCGAGGAACTCCCCGATGGCCTCCCGATACCGAGCGGCCAATCCAAGGAGGATGGCCGGAATTGCCAGTAGGATCGGTAGGTATTTGGGATGGCTCACCCATTTCGCCAGAATACCAGGGAAGGCGTAGTGCAGAATGCACTGCTGCCTTACGGCCCCGAGGACGTCGCCCGGTCGAGTCTGCCTTGGGCAGTTCGTGGAGCAATCGTTGCAGTGATGGCACAGCCATATATCCGGGTCTGTCAGGAGACGGTCCTTCATCCCCCATAAGGCCCAGGCCATCTCTTTTCTCGGGAAGGGGTTTACGTGGGGAGAAAGCGGGCAGGCGGCGGAGCAGTTCCCGCACTGCATGCACTTCTTGAGAGAGTCTCCGCCGCTACGCCGCAACGCCCGGATGAACTCAAGGTCCGGATCGACCCTCACCGGTCGGCCATTGGTTGAAGGAGAAGGGATGTCCAAAGGGGTAGCCTCGTCCTGGCCGTTTTCCCCTTCGGGCACCGTGATCTCGGAAGTTTCCATGGCTGTAGCTCCTCTGGCTACCACCGTGAATAGCTCCCCGACCCCAACTGCCTCGGCCCGCAAGGAAGCCCACCTGGAGGCGGGGGGAGGCCGTGAATCTCCCGGCCACCCGCCCGGCCCCGGGCAGGCTCCCTCTATCTATTAATCACATTCCCTTGAACGGGTTGTATCCGATGTCCTCGATGAGTTCGTCGAAGTTCTCAAATATTGCTGGGAGCTTATCGTACTCGTCGATCTGAAGCTGATGGAGCTCGACCCGCTCTACGTCCATGGCCATCTGCTCCAGCTTCTCACGTACGTTTTTCTCCCGGACGGAAGCCAGCTCACTCCCTTTGATGAAGTGGCATTGGTAGTCGTCGCCGTATTTACATCCCATCAGGATCACACCGTCGAAGCCCTGGGACATGGCCTGGGTAATCCAGACGATGTTTACGGATCCCAGACACCGAATGGGGATCACACGAATCCAGGGGCTGCCCTTCATCCCGTTTTGACCGAGAAGATCCAGAGCCGGGAAGGCGTCGTTCTCACAGGCCAGCACCAGAATCCTGGGTTTTTCGTCCCACTCCTCAGGCACTTCGACGGCCTTGATCATTTCGTTCACGATGTTCACCGAGAAATCCTTGAACGAAATGATCCGCTCCGGGCATGCCCCCATGCAGGTGCCGCACCGGCGGCATCGGGTCGCCTGGAGAAGCGGTGTTCCGTCGTTCTCCTCATTCAGGACTCCGAACGGGCACTCCTCGGTACACCGCTTACACTTGGTGCAACGGGACATCATAAAGTCGGGATAGGACTGATCCCCAGCCCTGGGGTGAACCGCCTCGCCACGAGAGGTCATCTCAACGCACTGGATCGCCTTCAGGGCAGCACCGGTAGCGTCCTCTTTGCTCCCGGACCCGTCCATGGGCTCCCGAGCAGCTCCCGTCGGGTAGATCCCGGTCCGGCGGCTCTCATAGGGGAAGCAGATGAAGTGCGAGTCGGGGAATCCGTACTCCAGTGACGGAAGGTCCGGGCCCTGCCGATATCCCAGGTTGAGAATCTCGGTCCCCTCGTGGTGCCCGAGCTCTTCGATGGTCTGGGCAGCGGCTTCTTTTTTGGCTTCGGAGTCCCCTTCCACCACGGTGACCTTGGCGTCCTCGAGAAGCCGAATGGCCTCCCCATCCGCGGCATTCGGTATCATGCCCGCCGCCAGCACCACCAGGTCGACCTCCACCTCGATTTCTTCCCCGACCATGGTGTCCTTGGCCGTGATCTTCAGGCTCCCGTTTCCGTTTTTGGTCACCTCGGCAACGTCACCACGGGTGAGGAAGATCCCCGCGTCATCCTGGGCTTTCCTATAGAAATCCTCATAAAGCCCCGGGGTCCGCATGAATTCGTAGAAGATGAAGGCTTTTGCGTCCTCATCGGCCTCCCTGAGGTACATGGCCTGCTTCAGGGAGGTCATGCAGCAGATCGAAGAGCAATAGGAATGATGCTCTTTGTTGGTGCACCCGCCGCACTGGAGGAAGGCGATGGTTTTCGCTTCCTTCCCGTCGGACGGACGTGTGATCTTCCCGCTCTCCTTCACCATTGCTTCGAGATCGACATTCAAGACCACGTCTTCCAGGTCCCCGTACGGCAGGTTTTTCCTGGGATCGTTGGGCTTCCAGCCCGTCGCCTGGACGATGGCTCCGACCCTGAACTGGTCCACCACCTCACCCTCGGGTTTGCCGTTTCCAGTGGAGGAGAGGGTCACGTCGAACAGGCCGGGTGCGCCTTTTATTTCACTCGTGTGAGCGGAGGTGTACACCTGGATCTTGTCGCTGCCCTCCACCTCGCCGATCAACTCGTCGACGCCCGTGTCTTCAAGGTCCTGGAACGGGGTTTGGGTTGGAATGGACTTGTGTTGTTTCGCGAGCCAGCCTCCCAGGGCTTCCGCCTTCTCGACCAGTCGGACCTGGTAGCCTGCATCGGCAGCCTCCACAGCCGCCGTAAGGCCTGCCACTCCGCCCCCGACCACGAGGATGTCCTTGTTGATCTCCTCTTCGGGTTGGAACGGCTCCAGCGGCTCCATCCCCTTCACCTTGGCGATGTACATGCGAAGGTAGTCCTCCGCCGCCATCTGGGTGTCTTCGTCGTCCGGGGGCAGGGGCCACACCACCTGTTCCCTGAGGCCCACGGGCTCGACGATCACGCCCTCCGGAAAAGCGTTGTCCGCATACTTCCGAGGGGAAATCCCCCCAATTACGACCTTGGTCAGGCCTTCGGAAAGGATCTTTTCTCTGATGATATCGAGGCCAGGACCTTCGCAGGTGTCCACGACCTCACAGAACGGAACGCTGAATTCCGAGGTAGCCACGTTGCAGAGCGCATCGATGTCCAGGGCCTCAGCGATTCCGTATCCCGAGCAAATGAATACGCCGATCTTCTCTTCCATTGGGGTCATCCTCTGTTGAGGCACTGGATCGCTTTTAGGGCTGCCGCTGTGGACTCCTTCGTTGTGCGTGAGACATCGCACGGATGTGTCGCGCACCCAGCGGCAAAAACACCTTCGACGCCCGTGGCTCCGTTCAAGAACCCGTAGTCGTCATAATCCAGCTCCAGTGGAATGGGAGAATCGGCGGTATTCGGCACGATCCCAGTGGCGAGGACCACCATGTCGAATCTGGAGTCCGGCCGTTCGCCGGCCACAGTGTCCTCGACTTCCAAGATCAGCTCGTGGGTTTCCGGATCTTCGTTGATCTCCGCGACCTTCCCTTTCACGAAGGTGATGTTCTCATCCTCCACCAGTTCGTAATAGAACTTCTCCAGTCGGCCCAAGGTGCGGACGTCGATGTAGAAAACCGTGACTTTGGCGTCCGGGTAGGCCTCTCGGATGTACCGGGCCTGTTTGAGGGATGCCATGCAGCAGACCGCCGAACAGTAGGGTAGGTGGTTCTCGTCGCGGGATCCGGCGCATTGGACGAAGGCGACGTTGGTCGGTGCCTCCCCGTTTGAGGGCCGGAGGATCTTTCCGCCCGTCGGCCCGTTAGGAGCGGCAAGCCGCTCCATGATGAGGTTCGTAATTACGTCCGGACACCGGTCGAACCCGAGGTTGGGAAGGTTCCCCGGATCGTAGCCCTTCCAGCCCGTGGCAACGATGACCGCGCCGACGTCGATGGTGAACTCTTCCTCGGCCATGTCCATGTCCAGGGCTCCGGGCGGGCAGGCCTCGGTCAGTACCGCCACATCTCCGTCCGAGAGTGCTTCTTTGTCCACCACGTGCAGCGGGGGATAAGCCGCAGTGTGTGGATAGTACAGCCCTTTGGTCGTATCCAGGCCCATATTGAACTCGTTGGGCCGATCGGATGTCAACTGCTCTACGACTGAGTCATCAATGGACACGTCACCGGTCACGTACCGGGGATTTTTCTTGATTCGGGCTCGAAAAGCGCCGACATCTCCCGATACTTCTTCCACCGTGGCCATCGTGTGGACTTCGATGTTCGGGTTCCCCCGGATGCGGCGGGTGTTGATCTCGAAGCCGCAGGTGGGAGGGCACATTTTCGGGAAGTATCTGTGGGAGCGGACAACTCGCCCCCCCAGAGAAGGTTCTTTTTCCACCAGGACCACGGGATACCCAACTTCCGCGGCCTCCACAGCCGCGGTCATTCCCGCGATACCGCCTCCGATAACTAAAATGGGTTTGTGATCAGGACTCATGGCGCACTCCGGCGGTGATGGCTGAGACACCTCTGTAGGTCGCAGGCTCGTTCGAGGTAGCCATACGGATCTGCTTGATTTGGGTGGTCAGGATAATCGTTAACGCCATTATGTGATGAAATTCTCGCAAAGTCAAACGGATATGTGAAGAATTTCTCGCTTCAACGATTGTTACGTGATAGAATTCTCAAATTGGGAGGAAAGGCAGGTTTGCGTTGAAGGGTTGGACGACAGTACACTATACCCGGAGTGGGTCGTTTTGGCAGACGACCCGGCGACTGACGTCCGAGACCATCTTCCTACCGCGTCCCCAGGGTTGAAGCTCTTGCCCGGTCACCGCAGGCGATCGGCCCGGAATCGAGCCTCATGAGCACACCAGGAGCGAAAGAAGGCAAAGCGAGGCCCACCCTCCGGGGGGCGATGAAACGACTTCGTCTCGCCTGGAAGGTGAACGGCCTGTTCCTACTTATCCTCGCGGGCGCCCTCGGCATCTCACGGTTCCTCACAAATCTCGACCTGGAACGGGCTGAGATCGCAGCCGCCAGAGAGACCTCCATCGCCACTTCCGAACGCATCCAGACCAGACTCCGCGGTATCATGATGAGCCACCAGGCAAACGAGCTTGTCAGCCTGGTAGACCGCATGGCCTCGGAGAATCCGGCCTTCAGAGATGTCCGACTGATCGCCCACGGAGGAGAGGTCCGCACGTCACAACTGGACCCTGACGCGGGCACGGTGGGAATCGACTCCTGGCCTTGCACGGTTTGCCACATCACTCCCACGGCTACACCGGCGGTGACCTCGGAAACATGCTGTGAGGTCTTGGAATTCGAGGGCGACGAACGGGCCTTATCTGTCGTGACCCCCGTAATCGGTGAGGAAGGGTGCAACTCGGCGACCTGTCATTCCGAGGCGCAGCCCGGTTCCGTATACGGAATTCTCCAGGCCGACTTTTCCCTGGCCCACGTGGACGCCCTGATTGACCGCCAAACCCGGAACACGCTCTGGGCGATCCTCCTGTGCATGCTCCTGGGAACCCTGGCGGCCTGGTGGATGACGGACCGGTTGGTGGGCAGGCGGATCCGGACGATCAGAGCCGGCGCGAAACGACTGGCCGAGCACGATTTCAGCTTCCGGTTCGGGGACTCCACCGGCGACGGCCTCTCCGAGGTGACCGGTGTGTTCGACCGCATGTCCTCGGAGCTGTCGGCCACGATGACGGAGCTCATGAGCACCAAGGAATACCTCCAGGCGATCGTGGACAACTCCGCCGACATCATCATCACCGTCGATCCAGAGGGTTTCATCAAGACCTTCAATCCGGGGGCGGAGAAGGTCCTGGGTTACACCAAGGAAGAAATCGTAGGGAAGCGGATCGAAACCATCTTCGCCGAACCCAAGGATCGGGACGCCGCAATCGAGCAGCTCGAAAACGGTGACCACGTGGTCAACTACATGACCCATTTCGTCACCAAGGACAACGACCTCCGGAACGTCATGATCACCTTGTCCAAGCTCATCGCCCCCGACGGCACCGCCATGGGCACGATGGGCATCAGCAAGGACCTGACCGACGAACTCCGCATGCAGGTCCAACTCATGCGGACCAAGCGGATGGCCGCCCTGGGCCAGGCCATCACCGGTATCCAGCACTCCATCAAGAACATGCTCAATGTGATGAAGGGAGGAGCCTACATGGTGAAGCTCGGCCTCAAGAAGGACGACAAAGCCATGTTGACGGAGGGGTGGGAGATGGTCAGGGGGGGCATGGAGGACATGACCCAGATGTCCATGAGCATGCTCGATTTCGCCCGTACCCGAAAGCTGAAACTCCGAGCCATCGACCTCGGCGAATTACTCAAAAAAATCCACAGTATCAGCCACGCGAAGTTCAGCGATGCGGGTGTAGTATTATCCCTGGACATCCCCAACGGCTGCCCGGAAGTAGTATGCGACGAAGACGGGATTCGGTCGGTTGTGATGGATTTGATCTCGAATGCCCTTGACGCCTGCTCCTGGAAACAGTACGACCCAGGGGAGACCCCTGAGGTCGTTATGCGGATTGTCCCCTCACCGGGGGACCAACGCGTGGAGATCCAGGTCCAGGACAATGCCGAAGGAATGACAGAAGAGGTTCGAAAGAGGGTGTTCACCCCCTTCTTCAGTACAAAGGAGAAAAAGGGCACTGGGATGGGTCTGGCGGTTGTGGCCAGAATCGTCGAATCTCATGAAGGTGATACGTACGTGGAATCCGCGCCTGGAAAAGGGGCGACCTTCCGGGTGTCGCTCCCCATTCAGGGACCGAGTCTAAGAGAGGAGTAGGGTTGATGCCGAAGACCGTGTTGGTGGTAGATGATGATGATAACACCCGGCGGTTCCTGACCGTCGCTTTGGAAGAGAATGGATATGATGCCGTTACCGCCGCTGACGGCGATGAGGGGTACCAGAAGATCGAGGAGATCATGCCGGACCTGATCCTCCTCGACGTGATGATGCCCAAAAAGACCGGGTTCTCCCTCTTCAAACAGATCCGTCGAAAAGAGGAGTTCAAAGACATTCCCGTGATCATGCTCACCGGGGTCGCCGGTGTCCTCGAAGAAGATGACGCTCAGGCGGAGGGCGACACCTTCGAGAGCCCGTTCGACAGCATCCGTGAGGGGCTTCGAAGAGGGATCCAGAAGATGCGGGAAGAAGGGGTAATCCGCCCGGAAAGGTTCATCGACAAACCCATCGATCCGGAAGAACTGATCGAGGCGGTTCGAGGCATCATCGGGTAGAGAGGCCACCGGCCCGGGCCGGTCGAACCACCCCAAAAGGGGCCCAGGTGGGATCCATCCACTCGGGCCCTTTTCCTTGTGGTCCACCTTGAGCACCGGGCAAAAGTGAAGGGTTGGGGAGGTCTTCGGATTCCCTCCACCGACGGGGGGATGGAGCAAAGCAAAACGTAAATCCCCTTTACACTTGTGAGAGTGCGCGTATTACAGGTCCCTCATCCCACTAGGGGGATCCCGAGGGTAAGTGGTTTGGCAGTATGAAGTTGCCTGTCGATGGACCTCACGGTCTGGAACTTGCACGTTCTTGCAAAAAAGGGCGTCCGAAATCAGCCGACGATTCGGGTTTGCCTACCCCGTGAGACTCACAAAAGGGATTCAGATTCCGATGAAATGGCTCCGATCGTTTTGGCGAAATGAGTCTGGACAAGGGCTGGCGGAATACACCCTCCTCCTATCCGTCATCACCTTGGCTCTGGTCGTCGTCGTGGCTCCGTTCCGGGAGGCCCTCATCGGTGTTTTCACACGGGTAGCGGAGGGCCTCGCCTCGATCTAGGAGAACGGGCGACCCCCACATTTTTCTAATCGGCGGATCGGGTCGGGTCCTGACCGGCCGCTATTTCGGGTTCACCCCCCCAGGCGCTGCGCATTTGGAGACCGCAGCCACTTCTTCCGGATTGTTCGGGAAATACCTGCGACGCCACCAGAGAGCCACGTTCACCAATCCGATCAAGACTGGTACTTCCACCAGCGGTCCGATCACTGCGGCGAACGCCGCCCCGTGGGCGATCCCGAACGTCCCCACCGCAACGGCGATGGCCAGCTCGAAGTTGTTCGACGCTGCGGTAAATGAAAGAGACGCGGTTTGGGGATAGCTTGCCCCCGCGAGCTTACTCATGAAGAACGTGACGGCAAACATGGCCAGGAAGTAGATCAGTAGGGGTACGGCAACCCGCACTACACCCACCGGTTGGGCGATGATCGCTTCACCTTGGATCGAGAACATCACCACAATGGTGAAGAGGAGAGCGATCAGTGTTATGGGGCTGATCCTCGGAACAAACTCCCGGTGGTACCACTCCTTTCCCTTCAACCGGACCAGTGCGAACCTGGTGAACATTCCCGCCAGGAAGGGGATCCCGAGGTAGATGAAGACACTTTCGGCAATCTGCCCCATGGTGATGTCCACCACCGCACCCTCCAAGCCCATCTTGGACGGTAGGACCGTGATGAACAGGTATGCATAGACCGAATAGAAGAGCACCTGGAAGATGGAGTTGAATGCCACCAGCCCCGCCGCATACTCCGGGTCCCCCTCAGCGAGGTCGTTCCAGACGATCACCATGGCGATACATCGAGCCAGTCCGATCAGGATGAGCCCGACCATGAACTCCGGGTAGTCCCGGAGGAAGGCAACCGCCAGGCCGAACATCAGCACCGGGCCGATGACCCAGTTCTGTACGAGTGACAGAAGAAGGACCTGCCAGTTCCGGAAAACGTCCCCGAGTTCCTCGTACCTCACCTTTGCCAGCGGGGGGTACATCATGAGGATGAGGCCGACGGCGATGGGGATGGAGGTGGTCCCGATCTGTGTGGACTCGTTCAGGGACTGAACGGCTCCGGGCCACAGATACCCGAGACCGACCCCTACCCCCATGGCTCCGAAGATCCAGAACGTCAGGTACCGGTCCAGGAAGGAGAGGCGTTTTGTCAGGCTGGCCTGCGGACTTTTGGACATGGCTCGTCTGGTTTTGGGGGAGGCCAAAACCTAAACAGCCCTGTCTCTATGTCCAGTGCGGGCTGTCACCAATCAGGTAACAGCCCTCGGGACCCCGACTCCCTTAATCGAACTTCCAGTTCACAATCGGCAGGATCCAGAAGTCCGGCTTGGACCGGATGATGTTGATGAGGCCCACCTGAACCCCGTGCATGTCTTCCACCACATTCACCAGGGAGAGTTGGAAGCCGTGCATGTACTCGGCTCGGTTGAAGGCCACGGCGATTTGGGCTCCCTCAGCCGCCTCGGCGAAGTTGGCCAGGGAGATGATGGACCAGGGAGACCACTGAAGCCCCGTGAATTGGCCCTGGGAGACGTTCACGATCCCCGACTGCCAGCCGGAAAAACCGCCGTCCACCACATTCACCACCCCGAACTGCACCCCTGACATCTCTCCGTTGACGTGGTTTATGAGGCCGAGGTCCAGACCGGAGACATTCCGATTCACCCCGTAGATGAGGTTCAGACGGATCCCTTTTACGTCTTCGTCGTCGTCCACCAGCTGCATGGTTGGGCCCACGAAGGCGATCTGGAACGGGTTTTCCTGGGCCAACAGACCGGCGCCCTTGAGTGCTAGGGAACTCAAAGCCAAGCCAAGGACGACCGCAGACCTTCCAAACATTGACTTCTCCATTGTTCTCTGGGTTGAAGAACCACCCGTCCTTCACCACTCTCATACGACAGAACCCCTGGGTTGGGTTCCGTTTCCATGGAGAAAACTCGGCGAAACCCGGTTCTGGGCCCTATCGTAGTAGGAAGAAGGCTAACGACCCGCCGATCGGTCCTACGGCGAAGAAGCCACCCCGACCTCGATTACGGAGTCCTGATAAATGAGTGAGAAGGCCCAAAAACGCCTAACCTTCCTTGCAGCATTTATGCTCTACTTCGGCGTTTTGTGGGGCCTGTGGGACACCGTTGTTGTCTACCCACTCAAGATTTTTGTGGTGCTCCTCCACGAGATCAGTCACGCCGTTGCCGCCATTGCCACCGGCGGAGCCATAGAAAAAATCACGCTGGATCCCAACCAGGGAGGCGCGGCCTATACGATTGGGGGCATCCCCTTCGTTACCATGTCGGCCGGATATCTGGGTAGCCTCCTTTGGGGTGTCCTCTTCGTGATGCTGGGCTTCTCCAAGTGGATAAAACCCCGAAAGATCATTGGAGCAATCGGACTGTTCGTCCTTATTGTGACCGTCTGGAAGGTGAGAAGCCTCTTCGGTCTAGGATTTGGGGTCGCGTTCGGAGGAGCCCTTCTGGCCTCGGCCAAGTATTTCTCCCAGCGCGCCAACCGACTTCTCCTCCTCGGCTTGGGCCTGACTTCCGCTCTCTACGCCATCCTGGACATCAAGAGCGACATCATCAGCCGTCCGGGGCTCCGATCCGACGCTTCGATGCTGGCCGAGATGACCGGGATTCCCACCGTTTTCTGGGGATTCCTCTGGATCGCCATCGCTCTCCTGGTCAGCGCTTGGCTTCTTCGATGGGTCGCTCGAAGACTGGACCATTTCGAGCTGGACTCAGAGGTTCCGGATCCTTCACCCATCGTCTGACGGGGCGAGGGGTCAATGGACCGCTACCCGTAGGTCCGTATCTGTCCCACAGGGCCAACATCTAGTGTTGAGATACCGGTGCTACGGAAATATTCCTTGCACCGAACTATGTTGGGCTTTACAATCCGAGCGGCCGAAAGAGATTCGGCTTGGGCCGTCGAAGGAGGTCCAGGGTGATTCCCTTCGATCGGACCGCGGGCCGAGAGAGCCCGCCGGTGCTCCGCCCGAAAGTCCCTTTTGAAAAGGAGGTGATCCTTGTCTAGTCCGAGTATTCTGTGCAACCTGGCACGGGCAAGCGATCATTAAGGACGGCACCTAAGCCGAACGATGTGATCAGACTGTTCGCGCCGGCGTAGTGATCGCGCTGGGTTGCGGCAGAAACGAAAAAGCGCCACCGGAAGCCTGACCGGTGGCGCTTTCCTTTGTTGGCCCCTGGTGTTTGTCGGTTCCCGCCCTTGGAAACCTCGGCTATCACCCGTGGTACGCAGGCTCGTTCCCGGGTTTCCACTTGATATTGCACCCGATGCTCGACCGGTGTGGCTCCGGCACCGGCTCCCCGGCCAGGACCAAGTCCACGGCGGCCCTCAGGTCGTCCCCCGTCACGGGGACATCGTTCCCGGGGCGACTCCCGTCGAACTGCCCTCTGTAAGCCAGCTCCCTCCTGCCGTCGAACAGGAAGAAGTCCGGCGTGCAGGCCGCTCGGTACGCTTTTGCGACTTCTTGCGTGGCGTCGAGGAGGTATGGAAACGTGTAGCCCCCCTCTTCCGCCTCTTTTTTCATCCCGGCGGGGCCATCCTGAGGGTAATTGTCCAGATCATTCGAAACGATGGCGACGACGTCCAGGCCCTTCTCCTGGTACTCCCGGGCAAAAGCTCCGAATTCCTTTCTGATATGCACCACAAAAGGGCAATGGGAGCAAATAAAAGCCACCAGGAGTCCGGGCCCCTGAAAGCTGTCGAGGGAATATTCAATTCCGGAGAAGTCAGAAAGGGAAAAGTCCGGGGCCTCCATTCCCAGGGGGGGCATGGTGGACGGCGTGGCGGCCATTTGTATTCCTCGTTTCAGGGCACTGTTGGCTTCGGGTTTGAAAAGAATAGAAGCCAGGATCACGACATGGTAGAACCTCTTGAATTCCTTAAAGTTTCAATTATTTTAAATTGAGATATTTCTTGGATCAACCCCGTCGATCCAGCTCGACGAATCGGGAGTCGCCCAATGACAGCCTTCGCCACCAAAGGATTTCACCATATCACCATGGTGTCCGCCGACGCACCCAGAACACTGGCATTCTACCGGGGCCTGTTGGGCCTGCCCCTTGTGAAACAGACGGTAAACTTCGATGACCCTGCGGCTTATCACCTCTATTTCGGTTCCCGGGAGGGGGCCCCCGGCACGATTCTAACCTTCTTTGAATGGCCCTCCGCTGATCCTGGGAAGTGGGGAGTCGGGGGAATACACCATCTGGCGTTGGGGGTTGGCACCCCTGAAGGCCAGCTGATGTGGAAGAGGCGTCTGTCCGAAGCCGGTGTCCGGGTTTCCGGACCTTACGATCGCGGCTACTTCCGAAGCATCTATTTCTCCGACCCCGACGGCCAAATCCTGGAGATTGCCACAGAGGGTCCCGGGTACGCCATTGACGAACCGGAAGACGCACTGGGAGAATCCCTCATCATCCCCGATCCCTCGCGCCTCCCAGGCGGCCGTGACGAGCGTGCCATCGCCACCCTTACTCATCCTGACCCTGTACCCTTCATCTCGGAGGCCATGGAGTTGACAGGGATCCATCACATCAGTGGAATCACTGGCGACCTCGGTGCCGCCGGCGAGTTTTATGAGGCAGCGCTGGGCCTCCGGCTGGTGAAAAAAACTCTGAACCAGGACGACGGGAGGACCGAGCACCACTTCTGGGCAAACTATGAAGGCAACGTCGTGGGACCTCATAGCTCACTCACTCTTTTTGGCTGGCCGGACTCACACTCCAGGACCCGCCCTGGGGCTGGGCAAACCCACCACATCGCCTTTCGGGCCAACTCCCAGGAGCAGCAGTTGGCTTGGCGGGATCATCTCCTGAGTCTCGGAATTCCGGTCAGCCCCGTTCAGGACAGGAAGTATTTCAAGAGCATATACTTCCAAGCACCGGATGGGCTCCTCCTGGAAATCGCCACGGACGGGCCAGGGTTTTCTGTGGATGAAGATGTCGGTTCCTTAGGAAAAAGCCTGCAACTCCCCTCGTGGCTAGAGGAACGGCGGTCGCACATCCAGCGAGGGCTACGGCCGCTGAACGGGACCGAGCAGGTCTAGCCAATAAGCCGGAGGTGATGCACCAAATGTTAGAGTACCTGCTGAGGAAGGCAGAGGGTGCCAAAGACGGAGACCCGGTTCTGGTCCTGCTCCATGGCCGTGGCAGCGACATGGGGGATCTCCAAGGCCTGGCACCGGCACTCCCGCTTCACGGGACGCTGGTGACGCCCCAGGCGCCCCATCCCGGGATGCCTTGGGGGTACGGCATGGGCTGGGCCTGGTACCGCTACATGGGGGAGGACCGGCCGGAAAAAAAGTCCCTGACCCGGAGCTTGGAAGAGTTGGAGGGTTTTCTGGCCGGACTGCCTCACGAGCTGGGCTTCCAGCCGGGGCCGTTGGTGCTTGGGGGGTTTTCCCAAGGAGGAACGACGAGCCTGGCTTATGCCCTCACGCGTCCGGGGAGGGTAGCGGGTGTCGTGGTTTTGAGCGGGTTCCTTCCGAGCTTCCAGGTCCTGGGCGTGGGCCCTGAACCCCTGCGGTCCACTCCCATCTTCTGGGGACACGGGACTCAAGACCCGTCGGTTCCGTTCCACCTGGCCCGGAACGGATGGGAGGCGGTGAAGCAGGTCGGGGGGAACCTGACCTCCCGGGAGTACCCAATGGGACACTGGGTCACTCCGGACGAGGTCAGAGATTTGAAGAGCTGGCTCGAGGGATCGGTCCCGGGGTGGGTCCGGGCCCCCGGGTCTGACGTTTAGTCCATCCCGAGTTGTTCCGGAAGGGTGCGGAGGCTGACGATCTTGTACCGCCGCTCCCCCATGGGAAGAGAAACGTCAACTTCCTCATTCAAGCGGGCACCCAACAATCCCCGGCCGATGGGCGATGCCAGGGAGACCTGGCCGGCATCCAGATCCAAAAAGTCGCCTGCAACGATGGTAAAATCAGAAACCTCGCCCGCGTCCAGGTCTTCCACCGACACCTTGGATCCGAAGCCCACGCGGTCGGCCGGAAGATTCTCGACGTCGATCTGTGACAGTTCCGACTGCCGTTGGGAGAGGTGGGACATCCGGGCCTGAACGAACTGTTGGCGCTCGAGCGCCGATTTGTACTCGGCGTTTTCCCGAAGGTCACCCAACTCCACAGCTTTCCGGATGCGCTCCGGAAGCTCCCGAGTCAGCTCGTGATCGAGGCGTCCCATCTCCTCGTCGATCTTATGTCGAATCTCGTCCAACATCGTCATGGTCGATTCCCTGCCTTGGTCTTCCTCAGGTGCAGCCAGATTCGCCGAACCTCCGAATCCGTCCGGGGAGGCCGAAAAGGACCGCCCCCGGCTATGGGTGGTCGGGGGCGGCTGTTTTGGTCTTCAGGGAAGTATAGCCCGAACTAGGTCCGGGGGTCCATCCCGTCCAAAACCGCCTTCTTACGATCGGCGCGGTCGGCCCGAAATGCCTCTCGGACCTCGGGGTGTTTGTTTCCAAGCATCTGAGCCGCCAGGAGAGCGGCGTTCACCGCTCCAGCCTTCCCAATCGCCAAGGTCCCCACCGGGACTCCCCGGGGCATTTGGACTGTGGAAAGAAGGGAATCGAGGCCGTCCAGAGACCATGCTTTCATGGGGACGCCCAGAACCGGCAACACAGTGTGAGCTGCTACGACCCCCGCCAGATGGGCTGCCCCTCCCGCTGCGGCGATAATCACCTCGAGCCCTCGGCCTTCGGCCAGGGAAGCCCAGTCGGCCACCTCGTGAGGAGTCCTATGAGCTGACAGGGCCAGCGTTTCCGTGGGTATTCCCAGGCCTTCCAGGGTGTCCACGGCGTGTCTCATCGTTTCCCAATCGGAGCGGGACCCCATAATCACACCAACCAAAGGATCCTTCATCAGTCGTCCTCTCTTCCGGAGTTTGAATAAGACGGCAAGGATGGCCCCTGCGATATGCCAGGTCAAGGCAAGGCAGGGTCAAAAAGCCCCATGAAGAACGAACCGCTTGTTTCAACCCCCCTGGGGAGGGCATTTTGTAATAGAGGAAGGATTTCTCTGAGAGTTGGTCTTTCTGCCGGGCTTCCCGGCCCGGCGCCCGTGCCTCCGGAGGAAGTGATAATGGTTCGCAAGATCGCAGGCTCCCTACCCCTGGTAGTTCTCCTGGCCCTTTCCCAACCGCTCGCCGCCCAAACCGATCCGCCCCACGAATGGACCCCCGATCGGGCGGATGCCGAAGCCCCCGCCAGCATTACTCAGGACAGAGTCCTGCCAAAAGGGGCCTTCCAGCTGGGTGTGCGTTTCCTCTACTCAGGTATGAGTGGCCAGGGCTACGGAACCGACTCCCTGACCGTGGACCAGGTACTGACCCTGTTCGACGTGGCCAACAGCGAGATGGTCACCCAAGGATTGGCTGTCGACGTTCTCATGGGAGTGACCGACCGAGTCACGGTGACCGCCACCGGGGTTTTTGCTCAGAAGGCAATGGATCACCTGTCCGGCCTCGAGGGCCAGCCCAACGCCTTCCTTTTCTATGAAACCGAGGCATCCGGACTTCAGGACCTCTCGGTCCACGCCCTCTATGACGTTCTGAGCAGCGGTGATCTCCGATTCCACCTCCATGGCGGCGTTTCAATACCGGTCGGATCCATCGACTCCGGTGACGTAACTCCGTTCTCGAACCCGGATGAAACCCAACTCCCCTACATGCAACAGTTGGGGTCTGGGACCATTGATCTCACCCCCGGCTTCACCTTCAACATTCAGAACCATCGGGCCTCCCTCGGAGTCCAGGGCAAGGCGACGATTCGCATGGGCGAGAATGACCGGGGTTGGGCCTTGGGGGACCTTTACCTGGCCAATATGTGGGCAGGCATCAAGGCCTCTGAATGGGCCTCAGCCTCCCTCGGCCTCCAGTACTCTAATTGGGGGAACGTGGAGGGGTTCGACGAAGATCTGAACGCGAACGAGAGCCCAGCCCATAACACGCTTACCCAGGCAGGGTGGCGGGTGGATCTCCCGATAGGGGTGAACTTCGTCATGCCCGAGGGGCAGTTCGAGGGTCACCGGTTGAGCGTGGACTTCCTGTTCCCCATCCACCAGGACCTGGACGGGCCTCAGCTGAGGCACAACTGGAGCGTGGTGGCGGGGTGGAGCGTGGATATCGGGTTCTGATTCCCGCGGACGCTCTCCCAAAACCATACCGAGACTGGTCAGAGGGCCCCGCCAGCCATTGCCGGCGGGGCCCTCAGTTGGTTTTCCTCCGGGAAGGGGCCTCGGTCAGCCCTGAATCTTCACCAGGTGGTAGTTCTTCTTCCCCTTTCTTAGGACCAAGAACTGACCTCCCAGGGCATCCCCCATCCCGGCCCTGGCTTCCACGTCCTCCACCCTGACATTGTTGAGATAGACACCTCCGCCTTGAATCGCCCGCCGTGCATCGCCCTTGGAGGAGGCCACCCCGGATTCCGCCAGGAGGTCCAGGAGAGGAGTCCCCTCCCCGGAGAGCGTCTCTTTCGAGACCTCTGACGCGGGCACATCCGAGAAGATTTCCGAGACCTCCTCAGCAGTCAGCCCCTCCAAGGCACCCCCGAACAATACCTGGGTGGCCTGCTCGGCCCGTGAAAGACCCGTCTCACCGTGGACCCGGCGTGTAACGTCGGTGGCCAGGGCTCGTTGGGCCGCCCTCTCATGGGGCCGCTCCGCCAGGACCGCCTCCAGACCCTCAACCTCGCCCGGGCCAAAAAGCGTAAACAGCTTGAGATATGAAATGACGTCGCCGTCATCCGTGTTCAACCAGTACTGGTAGAACCGATATGGCGAAGTCCGTTCCGGGTCCAACCACACCGCTCCCTCTTCTGTCTTTCCGAACTTCGCCCCGGTCGCAGTGGTCAGCAGAGGGAAGACGAGCCCGAAAGCTTTTTCACCCCGCACCCGGCGAATGAGGTCGATGCCGGCCGTGATGTTACCCCATTGGTCACTGCCTCCCATCTGAACGGTGCATCCGTACCGCTCGTTCAGAACGAGGAAATCGTAGGATTGCATTAGGACGTAGCTGAACTCGGTGAAGGAAATCCCTCCCTCCTCCTCTTCCAGGCGCCTCCGGATGCTCTCTTTTCGCATGAGAGCATTCACGGAGAAATGCTTGCCTACCTCCCGGAGGAAATCGACCGTCTTCAACTCACCCAGCCACTCGAGGTTATTCACCATTCTGGCCGGGTTGGTGTTTGTCTCGAAGTCGAGGAAGTGCTCCAACTGGCCACGAATTCCCGCCAGGTTCTCGGCGGCCTGCTCTTTGGACAACAGCTGACGCTCCTGATCCTTCCCCGACGGATCTCCGATCAAGCCCGTTCCTCCTCCGACCAATCCGATGGGGGAATGCCCGGCCCTTTGGAGGTGGACCAGCCCCATGATGGTCAGGAGGTTCCCCACGTGGAGGGAAGAGGAAGTGGGATCGAACCCGATATAGGCGGTCCTCGGCTCCTCCGAGAAAGCTTCGTGCGCCCCCTCCGTCAGATCTTGGAGCATTCCTCGCCAATGGTATTCGTCTACAGGGTTCTTCATGCCGTCTCCACGCCCAGCTCAAAAGGGTTCATGGGCTCCCACCCACCCTTCTCTCGGCGGGTCGGAAATCAGAGAGAAAAATAGGGAAAAGGCGGTCGAAGGCTACCTGAACCGCGCCCGGACGGCGTCCCGATCCACTTTTCCGTTCGGGTTCCTCGGAATGGAACCCACTACTTCGAAGGCCTTTGGACACTTCGGCCCGGAGAGGTTCGACCGGGAATGGACGTCCAGCTCCCTCGACGAGAAAGATCCACCCGGCCGGATGGTCACCGCTGCCACGACCCTTTCGCCCCACTCTGGATCCGGGATTCCCACTACGGCCGCGGCCCTCACTTCCGGATGTTCTTCCAGCACGCTCTCCACCTCCAGGGGATCCACGTTGACACCACCGCTGATGATTCGATCGGAGAGCCGGCCGAGGATCCACAGATGTCCGTCCTCATCCTCTCGGGCCAGGTCCCCCGTCCGGAGCCATCCATCTGCACCGGCCTGCCCCGGCGCCACCACCGGTCCTTTCACCAACAGCTCCCCTTCGGCCCCAATCCGGGATTCCAGCCCACGAAGAGGCAAGCCGACCGTCCCGGGTTTTTCCCGCACCAGGTCCGGTGGGGCTGTTGCCACCTGGGAGGCGGCCTGAGTCAAACCGTAGGTGAGGGCGATGGGGAATCCGGTTCGTAAGGCTGAGGAGACGAGATCCCGTTGGGCGGCGGCCCCTCCAATGAGAAGGCAGCGCAGGGACGCGGGTGCGGGTTTATCTCCCCACGCTGCAAGGACCCGGCTCAGCATGGTGGGTACCAGCGAAGCGTGGGTGACCCCGCCCTCCTCCAGGAGTTGGAGGAATCCCGACACGGAGAACGGGCCACGACTGACCAGGCACGCCCCCAACACCGCTGTCCGTGTGACCAACGCGATCCCGCCGACGTGCGCAGGCGACAAGGAGGCAAGCCAACGGTCCGCCGGGCCCAAACCCAACCTCGTCTTGGATCCCTCGGCGCTAGCCAGGAGGTTTGCCACCGAGAGTGGGACGATCTTAGGTTCGCCGGAAGTGCCAGAGGTCAGAAGGCGCACCGCTTCCCGGGTCCCGTTGGACGGGGGGAGGGATGCCGTTGCCGGTGTTACCCCCGACAATGATGACAGCGGTGCGGACCCTTTCAGGATCAGAAAGGGAGATAGGGCTTCCAACGCCTTGGTCCTCTCCCGCTCGGTCCACGCTTCGTTGAGGGGAGCCGCCGATGCCCCGGCTCTCCATATGCCGTGAAGGGCCACCAGGCCATCCCGAGAAACCGAGCCCGGCAGCGCCACCAGCTTCCCGGGTCCCGCTCCGAGAGCTTGCAGCTTCCGGGCGACCTCGTCGGCCCTTTCCAGGAGATCCTGATAAGAAAGAGACCCCTCTGCGTCGTCGAGGGCCAATGAGCTTGGCGCCTTTGAGCTCGCCGACGTCAGAAAGGGCATCAGCCCAAAGCCAGTGTAATCCCGAGAAGGACTCCGTAGAGCCCCGCGGCTTGAGCGGTTCCACCCAATGGGGGGATCAGTGTTCGCGGGTCCCGCCCCTCATGGAACCGCAAGATTGACGAGATCGGCCTGAGGAGACGGACGGCAACCAACAGAGTGAGGAAGGTCAACGGGCTCCAACCAAAAAAGGCTATGCCGACGGCCGGTACGGAGAGGGCAAAAAGAACCAGGAGCACAAACTCGAATTTTGTCCCGAGCACGCCGATTCGGACCGCCAGGGTCCTTTTACCGGCCGCCTCGTCGGTCTTTATGTCTCGGAGGTTGTTCACGACAAGGATGGCTGTGGCCATGGCTCCCATCCCCGCGCCGGCGAGAAGAACTTCGGCGCCAAAAGAGAGGGTTTGGACCCAGAACGTTCCACCCACAGCCACCAGACCGAAGAACACGAAGACAAAAACGTCCCCCAGGCCGTGGTACGCCAATGGGAACGGACCCCCAGTATAGGCGACAGCGCAAAGAACCGATGCGATCCCGATGATCAGAACGGGGACCCCGCCGACGCCCACGAGATACACCCCGAGGAGGAGGGCCAGGGCCAGGACCAGGAATGCACCGTTCCGTACGGTCTTTGGTGGCAGGAGGCCGGCTTGAGTAGCCCGTACGGGCCCGACCCGATCCTCGGTATCCCCACCCCTGAGGTGGTCGTAGTAGTCATTCGCCAGGTTGGTCCCGATCTGGATCAGGAGGGCCCCGACCAGGGCGGCAAGGGCCGGCCCAACCCGCATACTCCCACTCCGCAGGGCCAGGCCGGTGCCCAACAGAACCGGGGCTGCGGCGGCTGTCAGAGTCCGAGGGCGAGATGCCAGTACCCAGATCTTGTACCTGGGCATTTCCTTCGGGCGGGAGTGCCTCCCGGCAGCGACGTACTTCCCTACCAGGGAAGCCACGGGTATTTCCGGAAGTCGGGTTTCCGCTTTTCTATGTAGGCGTTCTTCGCTTCCTGTGCCTCTTCAGTCATGTAAAACAGTAGCGTGGAGTTGCCCGCAAGCTCCTGGAGGCCGGCCTGACCGTCCACGGCCGCGTTGAAGGCGGACTTGAGAAGCCGGATGGAGAGGGGGCTCTTGTCCAGGATCTCCTGAGCCCACTTCCAACCTTCCTCTTCCAGGGTTTCCACCGGAACCACCGCGTTGACAAGGCCCATGGCTTCGGCTTCCTCCGCTCCGTATTGGCGGCAGAGGAACCAGATTTCCCGGGCTTTTTTCTGCCCGATGATGCTCGCGAGGTAGGATGCCCCGAAGCCGCCATCGAAGCTCCCCACCTTGGGCCCGGTTTGACCGAACACGGCATTCTCGGCTGCGATCGTTAGGTCGCATATCACGTGAAGGACATGACCACCCCCGATGGCATACCCGGCCACGAGAGCGATGACCGGCTTGGGCATGCTCCGGATGTAACGTTGAAGCTCCAGAACGTTCAGCCTTGGCACACCGTCACTTCCCACATACCCGGCTTCCCCTCGGACCCGCTGATCCCCACCGGAGCAGAAAGCGTACTTCCCATCCTTGGCCGGGCCATTGCCCGTGAACAACACCACACCGATCTCCGTGTCCTCACCAGCATCTCGGAAGGCTTCTTGAAGCTCCAGGAGAGTATCCGGGCGGAAGGCGTTCCTCACCTCGGGCCGATTGAAGGCGATCCGGGCGACACCATCGCACTTGTGGTATGTGATGTCCTGATACTCCTTCACCTCTGTCCAGTCCGGTCTACTCATTCGAATCAGTCCTTTGGGGTCCAAAACCTTCAAAAGCTCCAACCACGTTTTTGATCATCCGGGCTCGTCCCTCGTGGGTTTTCCGTCGATCGGTCCGTACCTCCAAAATGGCCGGTCCCCGGGCATCCAGCACCTTGGAGAACTCAGCCCGGAAACCTTGCAGGGTATCGGCTCGACCATACCGGATACCGTAGAGGTCAGCCGCCTTCCCGAAGTCCAGCCCGTGGGGCGTGGCAAAAAACCGAGTGAACGCCGGCTCGTGCTCCCTCACGGGAAGGGTGTGAAAGATCCCACCGCCATCATTGTTCACTACCACAAGAACGACCCGGGCCTGGAGATCCTTGAGTCCCAGAAGCCCGTTCATGTCATGGAAAAACGCCAAGTCTCCCAGGACCCCGACGGTGGGGGGACTCACATCGGATCCCTGGGAAATCCCCAACGTAGTTGACACCAGTCCATCGATTCCGCTGACCCCCCGGTTCCCAAACACCTGGATCCCCGTTTCTCTGGACCCGGAAAAGGCGTCCAAGTCCCGGATGGGCATGCTGGAAGCCACCAGAAGGTCTGCCCCTTCCGGGAGGGCCTCGGTGACGGCGGCGAGAATCTCGCCCTCGAGGAGCTCCCCCGGTTCGCCGGATTCCAACGTCCGTCGGGTCCGGGCCTCGGCTTCGGCCCAAAGCTGGGTCCACCCGGACTCCTGGCTGGGACCTGGACCTTTTGTCAGCTGTGGTAGAATTCGGGCAGGCGACCCTGTGAGGTAGTCGTGGGCCGAGGCCAGGTGGTCCTTCCACCGGTGACCATCGTCGACCACAACCTGATAGGCATTGGACGCCTCCTCCAGGTACCGGAGGAGCGCAGCCGACGTGGGCGACCCTCCGACACGCAAAACGAAGTCCGGAGCGAGAATTTCCCTGGCTCGCTCCGACCGTAAGAAAAAGTCATATCCGTTTACCACCGTCGCCCCTTCCGACGGCACGAACCGAGCGCCTGACAACGGGTCTGCCAACACCGGGATCCCCTTGGCTGCGCTCAGCGCCAAAACGGCAGGGCCAACTTCCTCGGCATTGGGAACCGGACCGGCCACGATCACCCCCCTCACTCCGGCTTCCATGGCACTCCGGACCCTGTCGAGCTCCGCTTCAGGCACCAAGATGGCTCGCGGAGAGACCTGAGTGAAGGCTTCACCGTCGGGACGCCCTACTCCCGCCCGAGGGTGTCGGTCACCGAACTCCTCCAGTTCCTCCCCCAGGGAGGGCCCCGGTTCCAAGTGCCCAGGGAGGTGTGCAACGGGCTCAAGCGGCTTCTCGAAAGGGAAATTTAGGTGTACCGGACCCCTGGGAGGCCCCATGGCCAAAAAAACGGCCCGGCCGGCCAGCGCCCTGAGATGCCGGATTGCCGGCCCGTCCAGGCGGGGAGGCTCCACCTCGAAGAACGCCCTGGGGAATGCCCCGAAAAGGCGCAGCTGGTCCATGGCCTGATTCCCGTCCGTGTCTCGGAGCCGATGCGGGCGGTCGGCGGTGAGGACCAAAAGTGGCACCTCCCCTTGGCAGGCTTCGATCACGGCCGGGTAAAGGTTGGCCGCAGCAGTACCGGAAGTGGTGATCACGGCGGCCGGTCGGTTTGCTTTCTTCGCCACCCCCAGTGCGAAAAACCCAGCCGAGCGTTCATCAACGATGGAGAACATGCGGAACAGGCCGCTCTCGGCTGCCGCCAACACCAGGGGAGTCGATCGAGAGCCGGGGGCCACACAAACCTCCCGGACCCCACTCCGGGCCAATTCCTCGAGAAAGGCTCGGGCCCAGATGGCGTTCTGGTTCCCTCGGCTCGTCATTCTCCGTGATCCTCCGGTCCCAGGTCGGTCCGTGCCCCGGAGAGGGCTTTCAGGACAGGCTGGAACTTGATCTGGGTTTCCGCCCACTCACCGGACGGGTCGGAGCCTGCCACGATCCCTGCGCCGGCGAACAGCCGCCAGTCCTTCCCGATCCCTAGCGCCGACCGGAGAGCGGGGACAAAAACCCCATTCCCGTCGTTGTCGAACCACCCCACCGGCCCCGCATACCACCCTCGTCGGAAGGGCTCTTCCGTTTTGAGCAGGTCCAGAGCTTTGTCGCGGGGAAAGCCGCATACCGCCGGTGTGGGGTGAAGGGCCTTGAGAGTGGAGATGACGGTTTCTTCCGGATGGAGATTAGCGTTGATGACCGTTTCGAGGTGTTGGATCGTAGCCAGCGTAAGGACGTGTGGTTCGGCTTGGGCCCGAATCTCATCGGAAACACCCGCCAGCCGAGCCAACATATCCTCCACAGACACACGGTGTTCGTGCCGGTCTTTCTCGCTTTTGAGAAGCCGAGTCGCGTATTCCTCCTGCTCTTCTGCACTCGCACCCCGAGGGATGGACCCCGCCACCGCTGTCGCCTGGAATGCGCCGCCGGCCACCGTGGCCACTGTCTCTGGTGCAGCCCCAACGAGGGCATGGCCAGGAACCGGCTCGAAGAGGAAGACATGAGATCCGGGGTTTTCTTTCCACAGATTCAAGACGACGTCCACCGGGTCCATGGCGCCCTCGAAGGACGCCGTGAGGGCCCGGGCCATGACAACTTTGGAGAGGTCGCCTCGAGACACTTCGAGCAGAGCCCGCTCGACCATTGCACCCCAGGTGTCTCGATCCACGTCTGATCGCGTCGCCGGAACACACCGGCCTCGGTTTGCAGAGCCCGGGTCCTCGGCCACGAGGGAGTCCCGAACGGAGGCCAGCTCCTCCCGGAGTTCCTGCCGGCATCGAGCCGGATCCGGGGAGGGCGGGTGCAAGCGTCGGAGCGTGAGAATCCCGGTCGCCTCCCCTCCCACCATCTCCAGCTCGGGGAGGATAAACTGGGCGGAAGGGAAGTGGGCCCACTCCTCTCGCGCCTCATGATCGTCACTGAAGGAGAAGCCACCGAAGAGTCGCGGGGACGGTGGATTCACCTGGGACCGCGGATCCTTCCAGGAACAGGAAAAGATCGTGCGGGCCTCCGACCAAACCTGGTCGAAGCGATCAGCGCCCTTTTTCCGGGAGTCCACCTCGATGGAGGCGGCCGTTCCGATATGGGCAAACCAGCGACCCTCCCGAGCCCAGAATCCCCGGGGACCACCCCTTCCCCGCCGGAGGAGGATCGCCGGGTCCACGTCCTCCAGGGGCACAGAGAGGGACACCAGTCGTTTTTCGACCGGAGTCGGATCCGTCACCGCCTTTGCCTTCGGCATCCTGGCTTTGTCACCTCCATCGCATGTCAGGTGATCGCGGTCCAAAGTCCCGGAAAGCATGGAAATATAGGCCCCGCAACTCTTCCACCAAGAGGCGGGGGACCCATCCACGCCCTTTTCCGGGCGGATCCAGGGGTCGGTACCCGGAGGTAAGCCCAGCGATCCGGACGGCTCAAGGCTGGGACTCCCCCTCGACGACGATCTCGTCCACGAAGAGCCAGGCATTCTCCGGGACTCCGGGGTGCCACTCCGGAAGTGGACCCCGATTCCGGGCCCGGACTCGAACGAACCGGGGCCAATCTGCCCGGGGCATCGAGGGAACTCCTACTTCGATCCTGACCGCTTCCTTCTCCAGCTTATTCTCCAGACGGACTTCCGTTCGATCCGCTCGAGTCCACTGGTCCCCGTCGACAGAGACGGACACCTCGACCCATCGGGGAAGGAAGATCCAAGGGCCCTGTGCCCTGAGACAGTCCACTCCGACCTTCCTCACCGGCCTCGGTTGCCCAAGGTCGATGGTGGCGTCCAGATCTACTCCGCTCCACCCCATCCATCGTTCATCGTGGTGGTCTCGACTTCCCATCTTTCCGTCGCAAAGGCCGTCGGCGCCGGTGCCTGGATAAGACGAGTCCGGTGGGGTTGTGAGGGAGATCTGAGCACCTACAGCCAGGTGATCCAAGTCGGCAGGCCGATCAAAGCTCGACCGGCCCGGCGGCCTGACCTCGACTCCACTTCGACCCGTCAGCCGATCTCCCAGGGCCTCTCGGGCCTTTTCGGCCAGAGCGTCCAGGCGGGCCACCACCTCCGGGTGCTCCCCCGAGACGTCCCGGGTCTCCCCGATGTCGTTCTCCAGGTCGTAGAGGGCGTCCGGCACAGTGGGAAAAGCGTGCGGGCCTGGGAGCCCTTCCATCCCCGGCTCGACACCCTGGTAGGAGCGGGTCCTATGCTCGTAGACCCTTTTCCACCGGCCCTCCCGGATCCCCCTGAGTTGGCCATCGTAGTAGAACAGGAACTGGTTCCTGGGTTTGGCGCCCTCCTCCCCGAGGAGGAGGGGCCCGATGTCCACACCGTCGATAGGGACTTCCGGCAGCGCGGCCCCTGTGACAGCCGCAATGGTAGGCATCACATCCAAAGTGGATGCCATACTCGGATTGACCGACCCGGCTTCGATTTTTCCTGGCCACCACCAAATGGCCGGCACCCTCGGGCCTCCCTCGAAGGCCGTCCCCTTCCCTTCCCGAAGGGGCCCCGCCGATCCGGCGTGATCCCCGAAGTTCAGCCACGGGCCGTTGTCACTGGTGAAAATCACCAGAGTATTCTCCGACACACCCTCCCGTTCCAGGGTCTCCATGACCTGACCCACCGACCAGTCGATCTCCTCCATGACATCCCCGAAGAGGCCTTGGGCCGTCGTTCCTCTGAACCGTGCCGACACCCCCAGAGGCACATGAACCATCGAGTGGGCCAGGTAGAGGAAAAACGGCCTGTTCGAGTTCCGGCCGATGAAGTCCACCGATCGCTGTGTGAACAAAGTCGTCAGCTGATCCTGCCCAGCCTGGTCACCGATGGTTTGTACGGTCTCGTTTCCATCGATCAGCGGAAGGGGGGGGTGGGCCGCTTTTGCCCCTTCAACGGCAGGGGTGCCGTCATATTCCACCGGCCACATGTCGTTTGAGTAGGGGACCCCAAGGTACTCGTCGAATCCGTGTTGCAGCGGCAGGAACTCCCGATGATGCCCCAGGTGCCATTTCCCGAAGATCGCGGTGGCGTAGCCCTCCTCCTTGAGCATCTCACCGATGGTAACCTCATCGGGGTGGAGACCCACCTCGGAAGAGGGAGAGAGAGCGCCTCGGATTGACACCCGCTCGGCATAGCAGCCAGTGAGAAGGGATGCCCTGGACGCCGAGCATACGGCTTGAGAAGCGTAAAAATCGGTGAATATCATGCCCTCGGCGGCCATTCGGTCCAAGTTCGGGGTCCGGAAGCCTTCTGCCCCGTAGGCTCCGATGTCCGCGTAGCCGAGGTCGTCAATGAAGATCAGGACGACGTTCGGCGGCCGGACCTCCCGGTCACCCGGCGAACAGGTCTGGGGCAACCCCCCAGCTGATAGAGCCAACCCGGCGAGTCCCATCCTCCTTAGGAACTCCCTCCGGTTGGGGTGATGGGCCATGAGCTCGTGAAAAGGGTCCATTCGTGGTCCGGTGCGGAAGAGGCCGAAGAAACTGGGTGGGGAAGATACGGTGGGCCAGGGCACGCCAGCAAAAGGTGAGGGTTGCCCCCTTCGAGGTCCGACCTCTACCCTCCCACCGTCTGGGAAGACCAGTTCGCACAGGAGGGAACCATGTCCAAAAGACGGAACATGAACCGACGAGAGGTAGTCCGAATCGGAGCCGGAGCGGCTGCCTTCGGGGCCATGACCCCACTCCTGGGAGTTCCCCTCCTGGAGGGGTGCCAGTGGGGACCAAAAGGTCCGCCCAACATTCTCTTCATCTTCTCCGACGATCACGCTTGCCAGGCCATTTCGGCATACGGATCCCGGATCAACCGGACCCCCAACATTGACCGGATCGCCCGTGAAGGCGCGATCTTTCAGAACTCCTTTTGCTCGAACTCGATTTGTGCCCCGAGCCGGGCCGTGGTT
Organism: Longimicrobiales bacterium; assembly: GCA_028278645.1. Classification (GTDB taxonomy): domain Bacteria; phylum Gemmatimonadota; class Gemmatimonadetes; order Longimicrobiales; family Gaopeijiaceae; genus JABDNZ01. Next base: position 74,021 of record JANQDZ010000034.1, read on the forward strand.
CTCACCGGGAAGTTCAGTCACCTGAATGGGAAGATCGACAACCGGGCGGACCCATTTGACACAGCCCAACCCACCTTCAACAAAGCTCTGCAGGCCGCGGGGTATCAGACCGCCATGATCGGGAAGTGGCATCTGCGAAACGATCCCGAAGGTTTCGACTACTGGAGAGTGTTGCCGGGGCAGGGCCACTACTATAACCCTGATTTCCGGACGCCCTCGGGCACCGAAAGGATCGAGGGGTACGTGACCGACATCGTCACCGATCTTTCTCTCGAGTGGCTCGAAAACGGCCGTGATCCGGAGAAACCTTTCCTTCTCATGAGCCAACACAAGGCACCGCACCGGAGCTGGATGCCGGGGCCGAACCACCTGCGGATGTTCGAGGGTGACGAGATTCCTGAACCGGAAACGCTCCTGGACGATTATCAGGGACGGGCTTCCCCCGCATCAAACCAGGAGATGTCTATCCGGGATCATTTCTTCCCGGCCTATGATTTAAAAATCACGCCTCCCGAAGCCGACGCCGAGTCGGATCAGAATTTGTGGGCCGCCACATACGACCGCATGACGCCAGCACAGCAGGCTCTCTGGGATTCGGTGTATGAGCCCAGGAACGCGGCTTTCCGGGAGGCCGATCTCGAAGGGGAGGACCTCGTGAGGGCCTACTACCAGAGGTACATCAAGGACTACCTACGGTGCATCGCCTCGATCGACGACAACGTGGGGAGGATCCTCGACTACCTGGACCGAACCGGCTTGGCGGAAAACACCCTCATCATCTATTCCTCCGACCAAGGTTTTTACCTCGGGGAGCACGGATGGTATGACAAGCGATGGATGTATGAGGAATCCCTCAGGATGCCGTTTGTGGCCAGATGGCCCGGGCGGATCGATCCGGGGACCCGAGTCGACCACATGATCCAGAACATCGATTACGCGCCGACGTTCCTCGAGGCGGCCGGTGTGTCCATCCCTGAAGACATCCAGGGTGAGAGCCTGCTACCCCTCATGGAAGGCCGGCGCATTGATGGGTGGCGGGACAGCATCTACTACCACTACTACGAGTTCCCTGCCGTCCACATGGTGGCGAAACACTACGGTGTCCGGACAGAGAGGTACAAGCTCATCCACTACTACGAGACAAGGGAATGGGAGTGCTTCGACCTCCAGACCGATCCCCAAGAGCTCACCAGCGTCTATGACCACCCTGATTACCAGAACGTGGTGGAGGAGCTGAAGACGGAACTGAGACGGCTCAGGGAGTATTATCGCGACGAAACGGGGGTTCCCATATCTGCCGGGGCCACGACCTGATTGCATGAAGTGGAGGTGGCCCCTGAAGGAGCCACCTCCGCTTCAGTCGGCACGGGATTTGTTTCCCGGTCAACCCGATGGCTTAATCCCCACATCGCCTTTTTCTTTCTCCTCTTCGTCCTTCGCCTTACCCCAGAAGGTCCCGTCCATCATCTCCCTTGGGTTAGCAAACTCCTTCTCCAGGAAGGGTACCCCCTCCACCATCCACTTGGCCTTCTGGGTTCCCTTCAGGTAGTGGTCGAAGTACTGCATCATCCGGATCTGAAAGTCGATCCGGTTCTCCTTGGTCTCGAGGTGATGACCCTGATCGGGGTAGGAGAGGAGGATGACTTCTTTCCCCAACCGCCGGGCCATGGCGTAGTATTCCAGTCCCTGGCCATAGTCCACGGCACCGTCCGCCGTCCCATGGAGGATCATGAAGGGCGTCGTGATCTTGTCGGCGTGGTGAATGGGCGACTGACTCACGTAGAGATCGAAGTCCTCGAACGGAGTGGTCCCCATCCGGACCTGCCCGACCTCGGTGATACCCTGCTGGATGTTTCCGCTGCTCCGATACAGGGTGTTGTAGAAGGAGATGAGGTTGGTGGGGGGAGCACCCGTCACCACCGCAGCAAACATGTCGGTCTGCGTCACCACGAACGACGACTGGTAGCCGCTCCAGGAATGCCCCTGGAGGCCGATGCGTTCCGGATCGGCATATCCCAATTCGATGACCTTGTCGATGGAGGAGGTCAGGTCGTCCAAGGCCGACGAGCCAGGTTTTCCAATGGTGTAGACGATATCCGGCTGCAGGACCAGGTATCCGTTGGAGGCGTACGTGGCCATGTGGGGCCGGTCGTCGTAGGCGGGGCCCTGGTAGGAATGGTGCCGCTGACTCATGGTCTCGTAGAAGTACACGAGCATGGGATACCGGTTACCCTCTTCGTAGCCGGCGGGCAGCCCCAACGTGGCTTGAAGCTCGTTGCCGCGCTCATCCACATAGTCGATCAGGACGCGACCCGGGCTCCAGGCGAAATCGGCCTGTTGAGGGTTCGCATCGGTAACCTTCCTGGGGCTTCTGAAACGGGTATCGCTGACCCAGTAGTCAGGGAACTCCACGAACGTCTGTTGAGTGAAGATGATCCGGTCGGCGTCCTCTGCTTTTGTCGGGCGGCCGACCGACTTGTCCAGCCAGATGAGGGGCTGGGGCTCCCGGCCCTTTTTAACCTCGAAGTACCCGCTCTTCTTGGTCCGGTCACCGTAGGCCGAAAGGAATAGGGGTTCGTCCAGGTCGATCCCTTCGTCGTTACCCCCACCAAATCCACCTCCACGTCCCCCGCCCATTCGTGTCACCCGAAAGCGGATCCGGTCGGCGGCCCCCATTCCCCGGGTGAGGTTCACAGCCTCCCCCCCGTCGAGCGGCACCTGCCAAATGTCGTACCGATCATAGAGGACCGCGCTTTCTCCATCCGTGGTCCAGCCGGCTACCCCGTAAGTGGGAAGCTCATATGGATGGTCGTCCTGGCGGTTCACGAAATCCACGCCGGAGCTCTCCGTCAGGTTCACTTCCTCTCCGGAGGCCAGGTCCCTGGCGATCACCTGCTCGTCCCTCAGGAAAAGCCACCAGGCGCCGTCATCGGAGGCCCCCATCTGCCTGCCGACCCCCTCTGCTAGGGGTTGCCGCTCACCGGTATCAAGATCGACCCGGAAGTAGTCCGCTTTGCTCCCGCCCCAGGAAACCTCGTACTGGTAGGGCGTGGGATCCCGGCCGATGCCCCAATCGGACGCTCCCGCTGGGGTGACGGACTCCATGGAGTCGTCGGCCAGGCGGACAAAGGAAAGCCTGGCTCCATCCAGGTTCACCACCGAAGCCCAGGTCCGGTTCTTTTCCCGGTTTGCCCTTACCCGTTGGACCGACTGGGGCTGGACATCGGCCCAATGGTACACGTCCACGTTGGCCCGGCCCTCCAACTCTTCCCTCTCGTCGGCCTGCTCCTTGATCCCCAGGAAGATGCGCTCAGAATCATCCGACCAGTTCAAACCGGTCAACTCGCTCAGAACAAATCCTTCCGGGAAGCCTGGGGCCTCCCCCGGGTCCAGGACCGAGAGCTGGTCGGGACGGTCCAGGTCCCGAAGGACCAGCAGTGAATTCTCTCGCTGGACTTTGTCCTCCGGCACGCTCCCTCCAAAGGCAGCCAGCGCATCCCCTCCTTCGTTCCAGGTGAGTTCGGAATAGGTCGCCTCGTCCGTGTGCAGGCGGTGGCTCCGGTTCGTGCCGAACTCAAACAGGTAAAGCCCATTCCCTGCGTCGTCCGCAGCATCCACCAGGTAGGCCAGGTGCGACCCCGGTTCGTTGACGGCGTAGTCGGACACGTTCCCGATATTCAACGATGTCCCTCGGTTCGGGTGGTGAACGACCAGATCCGAACCGTCGAAGTCCGCTTCATCCCCCCCGCCCCGCTTGCGGATCAACAGAACCTGCGTGTTGTCTGGAAATGAGAACGACGCCACATCCGGAAACGTTACTGAGTCGCCGCTGGCCAGATTCTTCAACACCATCGTCCGCCCCGGCCTCCCACCACCCCCCTGGCCGGGTCTCTGGCCAGGCCGGGAACCGTCCGCTTCGCCCCCACCCTCCCGCTCAGGCGGAGAGAGCTGATACGCCACCCACCGGGAATCCTGGGAAAAAGCCGGGGCAGATCCCCTCGGTACGACAAACGAAGCTCCGCCGTCCAAGCCCGCGACGTGTAAAGTGTCCTCGCCCTCCAATCGATCATACGCATAGCTCATCCACGACCCATCAGGGGAAAGGGACGCAGACGTGATGCGTTTCCATTGTCCGTAATCGTCCACGGTGATGGACGGTTTCTCCTGCGCTGACAGGAAGCCAGGGGAAAGAGCCACAAGGAGAAGGCCGAAGGTCCCGGGTAGGAGCCTCGATTGAGAACGCGAGGTGATCTGAGGTCGCCGACACGAGCGGGCCATGGGTGCCCTCCAAAAAAGGGGAATTCCAGAGCTCCGCACCTTAAGAGGGGGATCTGGCGGGCGCCAGAGCCGCCAGACTGGTGGTGGACCAGCGACAGGGGCACTTTGTCGAAAAGTTCTTATACTCTTGGGCCAAGGCTCAGCCCGGTGAGACGAGAGGGCACACACCCTTGGCCGACCACCCGTTGGAGGGTCCCTATGACTGCCCTGAGGCCGCTTGGAACGGCTGCTCTCGGTCTCTTCACCTCACTTTCCTGCGCATCCCCAGAGTCTGGAACCGGCTTCGCGGATCTCCTTCTCACCAACGGGCGTGTCTACACCTTGGACTGGTCCGAGCCCGATTCCCAGGGGAACCCAGCGCCTGACGCACCGTTCGACGCCGAGACCGGATGGCATCCGGACGCAGAAGCAGTCGGGGTCAAGGACGGGACCATCATGTTCGTGGGATCGGTGGCTGAGGCTGAGGGAATCGCAGGCCCTGAAACCAGGGTTCTCGACCTCGAGGGAGCCACGCTCATCCCGGGCCTCATCGAATCTCACGTACACGTGGTGCAGCTCGGAGAGTTTCTGACCCAGGTCGACCTCGTGGATGTCGACACGGAAGAGGAGGCCGTGCGCCTGGCCCAAGAGGCAGCGTCCGACGCGCCTCCTGGCACCTGGATCCTGGGCTTCGGATGGGACGAGGGAGCATGGGCACACCGGTATCCTACCATGGAGCTTCTCTCGGAAGCCGTACCGGACCACCCAGTCTACCTGAGGGGGCTCCACGGTTTCGCCGGGTGGGGGAACCAGATGGCTTTCGAGATCGCAGGGATCGCCCCCGATACGCCAGATCCCAATGGCGGCCAACTGGTCCGGGACGGACAGGGACGGCCTTCAGGTGTCCTCCTCAACCGAGCCATTCTCCTCCTGGAGGACCATATCCCCGTGCCCTCAGTGGAAGAAACGATGGGGCATGTGGAGGCCGGGTTGGAGGTCATGGCCCAGTATGGCTACACCTCCGTCCATGAGGCCGGATCGAGTCGGCGCTATCAGGAGGCTTTCGAGCGCCTGGAGGCGGAAGATCGGCTGAAGTTGAGGGTCTATTCCATGCTGGCGGCCAGAGACGCGGAGCTATGCGAGGAATGGATCCCGAAGGGCCCCGACACCGATACCGAGTCCATGCTCCGGACCATGTCTGTGAAGGCCTTTTACGACGCAGCGTTGGGATCCCGGGGAGCCCGAATGATCGACGATTATTCGGACATGCCGGGGCATAGGGGGACAAGCGGAGCCGACTACGGCTTCGATCAGGAGCTGGTGGCGAGGATGATCCGAGCTGGGTTCCAAGCCGAGGTCCACGCCATCGGTGACGCGGGAAACCGTGAAACGCTGGACTTCTTCGAGGACGTCCTCTCGAGTTACCCGGAAGGAAAGGCCCTGAGGCACAAGATCGTCCACGCCCAGGTCGTCCACCCCGACGATTTCCAGCGGTTCGCGGACCTGGGCCTCGCGGCGTCCATGCAACCTCCCCACGTGGCAGAGGATAAGGCGTGGGCGGAGGAAAGGGTCGGGCCGGAGAGGATCAAAGGGGCATATGCATGGCGTACAATGAGGAAAACCGGGATCCGGCTTCTCCTCAATTCCGACCTTCCCGGTTCCGACTGGGACGTCTTCTACGGCTTGCACGCAGCCATCACCCGACGTGACAAGGAGGCCCAGCCGCCCGACGGATGGTATCCGGAGCAATCCTTCACCCCTGAGGAGGCGATCAGGGGCTACACGACTTGGGGGGCGTGGGCCGAATTCCTGGAGGAGGTGACGGGGATTCTACGGGTCGGCATGAGGGGAGATTTAACGGTGATGAATATCGATCCGTTCGTGGTCGGGTCCAACAATCCTGGGGATCTCCTGGATGGGGAAATCCTGGCAACGGTAGTGGGCGGGACCGTCGTTTTTGAGAAAGACTGACCGGGCCGGGCGGACTCGGTCGGGGAGGGATTAACTGGGGCGGGGCCTGGGTTGGCCCCGCCCTTTGTTCAGTCTTCTACCGCCGTTTGTGGGTCACAGGCGTGGGCTCGGTCTGATACGGACGGAGATACCAATCAGTGAAGGTCCACGTCCGATTCCAAACGTCGATCTGTTCCGGCGTGTCGTCCCTCTCCAGCGTCGTACGGTCCACCAGACGGCTGAATCCATGACCACCAGGAGGATCGATATAGACCTTGGTGTCGGTGATGGTCGGATGCAGATCCCGGAGCTTGTACACGAGTTGGGACGCTTCAACGAAGTTCACGTCCGTGTCATTGGTCGCCAGGTCCACCTGGAGTGGGGTCGTGAGATTGTCCACCCGATAGTAGGGGGACCGCTCGACGTAGATGTCCCGTCTCTCGAACGGAAGACCCTGGATCCTCTGTTGGGTGGAGAAGTTCCGCTGATACCCGGGGCCTTTGTACGACAATCGGAAGATCAGGTTGGTTACGGGGACATTCGCCACCCCCACCTGGAAGGGATGATCGTCGCGGGTGATGGCGTGAATGGTGATGAACCCACCGTGGCTCCACCCCATGATACCCACTCGGTCCGGATCCACGTGCGGAAGGTTATCGATCATCCAGTCGTAAGCCGTCATTACGTCGTCCACCTCGTACCCGCCGTAGTCGATGGCCTCGTGGTGCTCCACCCCGTACCCGGTGCTCCCCCGGTATTCAGGCGCGATGATGACGTACCCCCGGGCTACCGCCTCTTTCACAAAGGGCCACATGCTGGTGCCCCAGTTGCCGTGGACCCCTCCGTGGACCCATACCATGGCCGGGTGGCCTCCGGGGCCTCTTTTTTCCAGGGGTTGGTAGACATAGGCCGGGATATCCATGTCTCCGATCCGGCTCCGATAGGTGATTTTTTGGTAGTCGACGACTCCCTCCGTTACGGATGCATAGATGCTGTCCGTGATCATCTTACCGATAATGGCCCGGTCGTAGTTGGAGTCCGGGTGGTCCTCCCAACGGTTGCTTACGAAGAGCCGATGAGCTCTCGCCGTATCAGTAATCACCGGAAGAGGGCGAGTTCGCTCCTGGGCAGAAGCCTGGAGTGGGATCAAAAGGGCCATGGTCACCAGAGAGGCCGGCAATAGAAGCCTCCTCGAGCCGGAAGATCCAATCTTCGGAATCATCTTTTCCGCTCCTTGGGGGGTGGAGATCGAACGGGATCAGGCCTGAGGATCGACCGGGGCAGATTCCCTGTCAAGGAACCGGAAGCATGCCAGGCCCGGGAACGAACGGCCGCTACTCCTTGACGGGAGAAGTCCCGGAGAGTATTGAGAAACCTCCATGAGGGGAATCCACCCCTCCCGATCGTCGAAGGTGAGGGCCGAAGAACATGAAGTCCAAGGGGATTCATACCTGGTGGTGGTGGCGCTCGCACCCGAGCGGCGGGAGGGGTGTGGACTTCTTCGACTAGGAACTCACCACACTTCGAACAAGGTCTTCCCGCTGCAGCTGACTGCAGCGGTTTTTTTTTGAGAGGAACCGGAAAATGTCCGGGAGAAAATATCTGGAGAAAAACGGAGAGTTGAAGGTCGGCGAGTTACCCGAACTTCATATCGTATCGTTGAACGATGTGGTCCTCCATGAGGATCCAGACATGGAGAGGGTGGCCCGCCTCGTGGACCGTTTCAGCGCGGATGGGATCCTGAAGAACCCTCCGATAGTGGGCCGCTCCAAGGGTCATCGACGGATAGTACTGGATGGCGCCAATCGAATTACAGCCCTCAGGAAACTCGGGTACACGGATGTATTGGTTCAGGAACTAGACCTGTTCGATCCGGGCCTGTCGCTGGGAACCTGGCACCACGCAATCGAACGCCTGACCGCCGCGGAACTCCTGGACCACGCGGGATCGATTTCTGGGGTGACTCTGGAAGAGGAGGGGGAAGTCGACATAGACTCGGTACCAAAACTGGCCAGATTCCATCTCCCCAGCGGGCAAGCAGTCTCTCTAGTAGGGGCCGACGGGCTGGATGAGAGAGTCATCCAATTACACAGCCTCACCAAGGTCTATCACCGATTCGCCTTCTTCGATCGGGTCAGCTACGCAAATATGGACGATCTGGTCCGTAACTATCGGAACTTCACGGCTCTCCTCACGTTCCGTCCCTTTTCTCTGGAGGACCTTCAGGAGCTGACCCATTGGGACCGCCGGGTCCCCAGCGGGGTGACTCGAATCCTCCTTCCGAAGAGAGCCCTACGGTTCAACCTCCAACTGGAGATGCTACGTGCCGGCCTCTCGGTGGAGGAAAAGGAGACCTGGCTGCAACAGACGATCCTGGAGAAGGTCGGGGACAAATCGATCCGTTTCTACCGCGAGCCCACCTTCTTCTTCGACGAATAAGACATACGTGAATCAGATTCTTTCCGCTCCATGCACGCCCACGAAGGGCACACCCAAGGAGAAACCATGGACTCCGTGAAGATCTTCCTAGCCGAGGAGGATATGCCCCGGCACTGGTATAACATCCAGGCCGACTTACCCGAACCCATGCCCCCGGTGATCCATCCCGGTACTCACGAGCCCATCGGGCCGGACGACCTCGCACCCCTCTTCCCAATGGGCCTGATCGCTCAGGAGGTGAGTCAGGAGCGGTATATCGAGATTCCGGACGAAATCCTGGACATCTACAAGATTTGGCGGCCTTCCCCCCTAGTGAGAGCCCGGAATTGGGAAAAGGCGCTAGGGACTCCCGCGAAGATCTACTACAAATGGGAGGGTGTGAGCCCAGCGGGGAGCCACAAGCCCAACACCTCCATCGCTCAGGCGTGGTACAACAAGGAAGAGGGTGTCCAGCGGATCACGACGGAGACCGGTGCGGGGCAATGGGGCAGCGCACTCTCCCTGGCCTGCAACTTCTTCGGCATCGAGTGCAAGGTTTACATGGTACGTGTTTCCTTTGACCAGAAGCCCTACCGCCGGCTCATGATGCAGAGCTGGGGAGCCACCTGCATCCCCAGCCCCAGCGACCAAACCAACGCTGGACGGAAGATCCTCGAGATGGATCCTGACACCCCCGGCTCCTTGGGTATCGCCATCAGCGAGGCGGTCGAGGAGGCCGCCATGAGGGAGGATACGAAGTATTCCCTGGGGAGTGTTCTGAACCATGTCATGCTCCACCAGACCATCATCGGACTAGAAAGCATCATGCAGTTCGAGATGGCCGGAGACTATCCGGACGTGGTGATCGGCTGCGCGGGGGGTGGATCGAACTTCGCGGGATTCGCCTTCCCGTTTGTGCGGGATATGCTCGTCGATGAGAAGAAGACCAAGGTGATCGCGGTTGAGCCAAAGGCATGCCCCACGCTCACGAGGGGACTCTACAAGTACGACTTCGGGGATACCGCTTGCACAACTCCGCTAATTCGGATGCACACCTTGGGGCACGATTTTGTACCTGCTCCACTTCACGCCGGTGGCCTCCGGTATCACGGTATGGCCCCGTCCGTCAGTCATCTCTATGAGAAGGGCTACATCGGCGCCCAAGCCTACCACCAGAAAGAGTGCTTCGACGCCGCCCTGGGTTTCGCTCGGGCCGAAGGGCATCTGGTAGCCCCAGAAACGTCCCACGCCGTGAAGGCCGCGATGGACGAAGCCCTTGCCTGCAAGGAGAGCGGAGAGGCGAAGGTTGTAGCCTTCAATGCCAGTGGTCACGGCCATTTCGACATGGGCGCCTACGAGAAATACTTCGCCGGAGACCTCGTGAACTACGAGTATCCGGAGCGGAAGATCGAGGAAGCTCTCTCCAAACTGCCTCCATTGGACTGAGGCGAACCGAGCCTACCGGGCCGAGCCGGCCCGCCTCCCGAAAGGGGGGCGGGTCACTTTTTCCCCGAGCGTCTTCGAAAGACCACAGGCCAATCCGTACCTACGTAAACAACGCAACACGCCTACGTAAGCATTCGTATAAAGGACAAAACAGCATAGTTGCATTATCCACCGAAGCCGAATGAGATTGTCAGGCAATACCTGAAATCTTCGAGCACTTCGATTGGAGGTGGCGCAGCATGCATCCATCGAGTCATCGCCCTCATCCATCCCAGGTCCGGAGGAGGTCGGCGCCTCTCCTTTTGCTCCCCCTCTTCTCCCTGGCGATTTCCGGCTGCTCGATTAAGGGCATGGCCGTCAACAGCGTGGCTGACGCCCTCTCCGGCGCAGGAGGTAACGGGGGAAGCAACGTCTATTTGACGGACGACGATCCAATCCTGGTAGGCCAAGCTCTCCCCTTCAGCCTGAAACTCATGGAGACCATCCTCCAGGAGACACCGGAGCATGAAGACCTCCTCGTGGCTACAGCCGCAGGCTTCACCTCTTACGCCGAGATGTGGGTGTTGAGGCCATCGAGGTACCAGGAGGAAACCGACGTCCACGCGGCGCGAGCCCAAAGGATGCGGGCCAAGGCCCTCTTCCTGAGAGCCAGAGGATATGCAGGCCGCGCATTGGAAGTGAAATACCCGGGGATCGAGCCCAGATTGCTCATGACTCCGGATTCTGCGGTTGTAGAGCTTACCGCGGACGACCTTCCTGCGATGTACTGGTTTGCGGCGGCCCATGGTCGTGCGATAACCAGCGACCTGAGTGATGCCGAGCTGATGGTGAAAGGCAACACGGTTCTGGCTTTGCTCGAAAGAGCAATCGAGCTCGACGAGACCTGGAACCGAGGCGCTTTTCATGAGCTCTTTATGGCCCTTCCAAAGCAGCTCGGGGGAAGTCCCGAAAAGGCCGAGGAACACTACCAAAGGGCGATGGAGCTGAATGGCGGCTCGTCGGTTGGCCCCATGGTCTCCCTGGCGGAATCGGTATACCTCAAGCGACAGGATCGGGCGAACTTCACCCGGATCCTCAACGAGGTCTTGGCCTTTGACCTCGACGAACACCCGGAGAACCGGCTGGCAAACACATTAGCGCAGGAACACGCCGCCTGGCTGCTCTCAAGAATCGACGAACTCTTCTGGATGGACTCGGAGTAGTCAGGCCGTCCTACAATACAAGGAGATCGAGGACCCAATGACCCTCCAACTTCATCAGAAGCTTTTCCGAGGCTTTTCCATTCCGGTATTGGCTCTGCTACTCCTCTGCCTGACCGCCACCCCGGGCCTGAGTCAGCGCGATAAGATCGTCATCAAGATGGCCTCCCTCGCACCCATCAATTCGGATTGGGATTTCGCCCTGAAGGACATGGCGGAGAAATGGGAGGCCGCCAGCAACGGAATGGTCGAGCTCCGAATTTACGGAGGTGGGCAGGGGGGGGAGGAAAAGGACGTCATACGAAGGATCAAGCTCGGGCAGTTCCAGGCCGGCGGTTTCACCGTGGCCGGCCTCCAAAACCTGACGAATGCCGTCGTCTCCTTGGCCATCCCTATGCTCATGGAAGATCAGGAGGACCTCCGCAGAGTAAGAGAGGTGATCGGGCCGAAGCTGGAGGCGGTATTTGAAAGGCAGGGGTTTGTGCTGCTCCACTGGGCGGACCTGGGGTGGATGAGGTTTTTCACACCCGGACCGTCCGCTTCCCCTGACGCGGTCAGCAGTTACGTCTACGTCCAGTGGGGAGAGGATTCCATGGGTGATATCTGGAGGGACGCCGGGTTCTCCCCGGGGACCCGGCTCCCAATCGACCAGGTATCCTCCGGGCTTCAGACCGGAATGGTGAACGCCATCAACACTGCTCCCCTTGTTGTGGCTGGATATCAGTGGTTCCCATATCTGGACTATATGATCGACCTGCGGTGGGCTCCCCTTACCGGCGCAACTCTCGTGGACAAGAGGACATGGGATAGAATCCCTGCGGATTTGAGGACTGAACTCATGCAAATCGCCAAGGAAACAGGGGCGACGGTCCGAGCACAGCTCGCCGAATGGGAAGGGGCAGCCATCGAGAGCATGAAGTCCCATGGCCTGGAGGTCATAGTCCCTGATCAGGCGTCATTGGACCAGTGGGAGGCACTCTTTCAAAGGACCATGCCTCTCCTGATTGGCCCGATGGTTCCAGAAGATTGGTATGCGGAGGCAGTACAGGCCGTCGAGGAAGGGAGGGGTGGATGATCCATGAAGGACACCTGGGAGAACACCTCATCTGACGGTTTGAACGGGGGGGGCTCTCACTGGGCGTTTAAGCTGGCCGGAGCCGTGGCCCTCCTGGCCCTGGGAGCCATGGTAGTCCTTCCCCTACTCCAGGCAGGGTCCAGAGTAGTCAACCGAAGACTCCTGTCGGTCCCCGTTCCCAATACCGTTGAGTGGGTCAGGCATCTGACACTTTGGACTGGCCTCCTGGGAGCCCTCTTTGCTTCTTGGAAGGACCGACACCTCGCCATAGCAGTGGGTGAAGCCGTCCGGTCTTCCGCTTGGAAAGCTCGATTTTCAGCTCTCAGCCGCGGGGGAGCCGTTGGCATCCTGGTCTGCCTCACAGTTTCTTCCACCCAACTCGGATTGGCCTACGCAGGAATGGGGGACTTCGGCCAGATAGGCGGCTGGCTCCCTCTGTGGGTCGCCATGGCACCGATGCCCCTGGCTTTCGGGGCCATGACGGTGGCTACCTACTGGCGCCCCGGAGAAGCCTGGTCTTCCCGCTTTTGGATTCTCCTGCTGGCACTCTTGGTAGGGCCGGTCCTCGTGCTCATCCCGCTCGGGGACGGGGCCTTCCTGAGGGCCGTCGGCATCCTCGCCATCTGTATGTTGGCCGGGGTCGGCATGCCGCTTTTTGCCGCCCTCGGCGGCACCGCCCTCCTGCTTTTCTTCCTCGATCCAGCTGGGAGTGTGACCTGGCCTTTGGATCAGACCTACCGAATCACGTCCGAAGGCCTCCTTCCCTGCATCCCCTTATTCGTGCTGGCCGGTGTGATTCTGGCGCGAGGGGAAGCCGCAACTCGTCTCATAAAGGTTGCACGGACATGGACCGGATGGGTCCCGGGAGGGGCCTCGGTGGCAACCATCCTGGCTTGCGCCTTTTTCACAGCTGTCACCGGAGCTTCCGGGGTGACCATCTTGGCCCTCGGCGGCCTCCTCCTCCCTGTGCTCATTGCCGCCAAACATACGGAACGCTTCAGCCTCGGTTTGGTGACCGCTTCGGGTTCGGTCGGCCTCCTCTTTTTCCCGAGTATCCCGGTGATCTTGTACGCCGTGAGAGGTAGTTCGATGGTGGCTCCTCTGGGCGTCAAAGAACTCTTCCTGGCGGGGCTTATCCCTGGCATGCTGCTCCTTTTGATTCTCGCTGCCTACAGCATGTTCCAGGTCAGGAGCAGTTGGGCCACCCGCCCCTCTTTCACACTCCGGGAGGCCATGGGCGCCGCCCGGATCGCCTGGGGAGACCTCCTCTTACCGGTCCTCGTTGTCGTGGCGTTCTTCGGTGGGCTGATGACCCTCGTTGAGACTGCGGCGCTGGTCGCGGTCTGGGCCTTTCTCTTGGAGTTCGTGGTCCACAGGACCCTCCGGCTAAGGAAGGACCTCCTAGCCACTTTCTTTGAGAGTTGCCTGGTGGTGGGAGCATTGGTCGCTGTAATCGGGATGGCGTTCGGGCTCTTTTCCTTCCTTATGGATCACCAGGTGCCGGAAACCGTTGCAACCTGGCTAACAAGCACGATTGAATCGAAGCTGGTGTTCCTCCTTGTCTTGAACGTCCTTCTTCTGGTGGTGGGGGCCCTGATCGACATCTTCTCGGCGATCGTCCTCATCGTCCCTATCCTCGCCGCCGTGGCCCCGGAATACGGGATAGGTCCGGCTCATCTGGGCATTGTTTTCCTGGCGAACCTCGAACTCGGATACTTGACCCCTCCGGTCGGGATGAACCTATTCCTGTCCTCACTCACCTTCGACAAGCCAGTGCTGAAGGTGTGGAGAGCGGCCCTACCATTCCTGGCCATCTTCGCGATCTGGGTCCTATTGGTGACATACGTACCTTTTCTCTCACAGGGTATCGTCGATCTGGTCCTGGGCCGCTAGCGTCGCACCCCCCGGCATCTCTTGCGCCGGGGGCCCATCGGCACGGACGACTCGCCGGCTGTCGCCTGCTCCCATTTGACCCCTCCCCTCTTTGCCCCCAATCTTTTTGCCTTCCGAGACAGGACCGAACTAGTGGACGAAGGAGCAAAACGGATGAGGTGTTTTGAGGCGACGCAGGTCGTTGGGAAGGTGAGAAAAGCCAGGGCGTTGGGCATGATCCTGGGCCTTGGCCTCATGGCGGCAGGATCCGTTACGGCAGGAGCCGCCCAGGAATTGGCGGAGGAAAAAGCCACCACCCTCTCGGTAGTGGAGGGCCTGAAGGGTGACATCCTGCACATGTCCATGGCTCTCTGGGATTTCTCCGAACTCGCTCTCCTGGAAACCCAGTCCGCCGAATACCTGGCCGCCTTCCTCGAGGCCGAAGGCTTCAGTGTGGAGCGGGGGGTGGCTGACATGCCCACGGCTTTTGTGGCGACTTTCGGGGCAGGAGAGCCGGTAATCGGGGTCCTTGCTGAGTTCGACGCCCTCCCCTCCATCGGGAATGCCAAGGTCCCCAGGAGGGAGCCCAGAGAAGACGGTCACCCCCACGGACAAGGATGCGGACACAACCTCTTCGGCGCTGGTTCCGTGGGCGCGGCCGTGGCCATCAAGCGGACCATTGAAGCCCACGGCCTATCGGGCACGGTGAAGCTGTACGGTACGCCGGCGGAGGAGACCGTCGTTGGCAAAGTCTACATGGCGAAGGCCGGGGTATTCGACGACGCCGATGCGGTCCTGGACTGGCACCCCGGCCTTGAGACCGGTGTGAGGAACCAGGCCGGCCAGGCCATGAACAACTTCGAGGTGGAGTTTTTTGGCCAGGCGGCCCATTCGGCTGCGGATCCCTGGAACGGCCGGTCGGCCCTGGATGCCGTGGAGATGATGAACTACGGGGCCAACATGCTCCGCGAGCATGTTCGACCCACCACGCGAATCCACTACGTGATTCCGAGCGCAGGGGAAGCTCCGAACGTTGTACCGGAGTATGCCCGGGTTTGGTACTACGTCCGGGATACGGCCCGGGTCCGAGTCGAAGGCTATTACGATCGGCTGCTGAAGATCGCCGAAGGAGCTGCTCTGGCCACCGCGACAGAACACAAAGTCACCCTCCTCACCGGTGTCCACGCCATGCTCCTGAACCGACCTCTGCAGGAAGCGATGCAGGAGAACCTGGAGGCCGTGGGCGGTCCTGAATTCACCGAGGAAGACCAGGAGTTCGCAAAAGAACTTCAAAGGTTCCTGGGGGTGGAAGAGAAGGGTTTGGATGTGGAGCCGAAGCCCCTCAAATCCGAACCTGAGCCACCCGGAGGCGGCTCGACCGACGTGGCGGAGGTGAGCTGGATCACGCCGGTGGTTTCACTCCGGGTTACCACCGCCGCCGCGGGAATTCCTTGGCACAGCTGGGCTGCGTCCGCTTCCCACGGCACTGAGGGATCGGTGGAGGGTGCGGTGGTGGCTGCCAAAGTTCTGGCCCTGACCGGGGTAGATCTTCTCATCAATCCGGAGCTGCTGAGGGCAGCAAAGGCCTACTTCGACGAGGAAACCGAAGGGAAGCCTTATGTATCGCCGGTTCCTGCCGATCAAAAGCCCCCCATGCCAAGAAAGGGCGGTTGAGGAAGCCCGGGCTTCAGACGGCCGCTGACCTACCCCATCCACTCCTTCCAGACCTCCTCGGCAAGCCCGACGCTGAGGAGGTTCTTAGTTCGTACAAGAGGCATCCGCAGAAGGAGAGGTTCTTCGGCCATTATCTCCAGCCACTTCTGTTCTGAATAGTGGGCTGATCCGAGGCCTAAGTTGGAAAACCGTTTTGACTCCCGATCGAGGACAGCGTCCACCCCGAACTTCTGAATGAAACGGGTCAGTTCGCCCTTGGACGCGGCGCGGGTCTTCAGGTCGACAAAGTGGACTTTGACCCTCCGCTCCTTGAAGAAGCGAAGGGCCTTCCGTGTATCGGCGCTCTTCTGGACCCCAAATATCTGAACTTCCATCCCAACCTCTCTCTCTCATTCTGTCGGCGAGGTCAACGGGGTACGCGAACGGCTGCGCCGATACGGTAGGTTATGAAACTAGCTCGGGTAGCAATAGGAGAGATTGAGAATGTCCCATCCGGGTTCTCGACCACAGCTTCGCTGGGAATGTGCCTGACCCATCCGAACCGGTGATATTGGACCCCCACTGAAACAACGAAGGGATTCTGCCATTCCCCGATCTTCAGATCCACCCCACCACCCATCCCCCAGGAGGTGTTGTCATGAGGCCTGAGTCCGGTTTCGATGACGTAATCGGAAAAAGCCTCCCTGATCCTCTCACTGGTACTGATGGCCGCGATGCCGATTGAGAGGTTCAGAAAGGGCCGTAGGCGCCCTTTTGGCCAGGAAAGCTCCGGGCCGAGCCCCAGAAAAGTCTCCCCACCATCTCAAGCCCTACGCCTAGAGCGTTGGACTCGGACAGCTCCCCCATGGACTGGTTCGCCATAAGGGAGACGCCCACCTAGCCCCGAGTCGGATGGGTGGACTCCTCTTGACCACGCAGATTCCCGTTTCCGGCCGCCAAGGCCAGACTCCAGGCCAGGAGGCCTACCCTCGCGAGAGAACCCACGGGGCTCCTTCGGTTCACTTATCGATGGTCGTGGTCGCCTCCGCCCCTCGGGATCCCTATGGAGATCCCTATGTGATAGGACATGAGGTTCGCTTCGCTCGAGACCGGATACAGAGTCAAGCTCCCGTCGGGGTTATCCACGATGTCCCCCTTGGTCAGGTACTCCACCCGGCCATTGTCGTGGTACCGGAACCCGAGGTTGAGATCGATGGGAACCCTTCCCTGGCTCAGGTTCATCTCCAGACCACCACCCACACCCCACGACATCGTCCCGTCCCCGTAGTTCTCGGTGTCGAATTCCGAGTCATGGCCCCAGAGGTCCTCGAGGCTCGAGGTGGTGTTGAAGTAGGAGAATCCCACAAAGGCGTGGACATAAGGCCGGGCCCGTTTCAGCGGTATGGCCAACTCCGGACCGATCCCACCAAAGAAGATGTTATTACTGGTTTGAAGTCGGGCCTGAACACGGCATCCCACACCCTCGAAACAGACCCGCTTCGACTCATACCCGTAGATGAGGAATCCAAGGTCAGCCCTCAGGCTGAGGAAACCCATGGGATCCATGGGAAGCCGGCCGAAGAGATCAGCCCCCGCCCCGGTTCCGACGAAATGGTCGAACTCACCCACCGGATCACTGAGAATGAAGTTCACTCCCACCCCGGCTCGGGGAGGGCCAAACCAGTCCTCCTGCCCTTCCAGGTCCGGTGATAGGAAAACCAGAGCCAGCATCGCACCAACGACACCCCGGGCTAACATTCTTTCCTCCCATGCAAACAGTTCATAGACCCGACGGGCCCTTCTCCCAACCGGAAGTGCAAAGGGGATACCCGTTTCCCGCCCGGGCCCTCAGGCCGGCTACTCGACGCCCGAGGCCATTCGTTCTGACTTCGTAACTTCTATTCTTTGTGTCACTTATGGAATCGGTGCCATCACTGGCTGGGGGTTTGGCCCCGGCCAAGTACGGCACCGGAACACAGAGACAGAAAAAGGAGGTGTCCTCCGAAAAGGACACCTCCTGATTCCTACCCGCGCTCCCAGGAGGACGGTCAGACGGCCAGCCGGAGACGGCTTTTCAACCCTGGGCCATCCGGGCCGGAGCGGCCGTTCCGGGCAGCCGGTCTTCAGTACCTCCAGCTCGTCAGATCGGCTCCGGCCGGAGCCCGTCCCCAGACCTCTTCGGCCCAATCCAGCCCGAACATTTGAACATACCTGAGGCGGGAGATTGCGTTGGACACATCGTGGTCCCCATTCCAGCAGTGTTCGAACCGATCTCCGTAGTCGATCTCCCCGGCATAGTACGGATCGGTGGTGTTCTCCAGGAACTCCTCCGCCAGATACACGGCGTTGTTGAGATAGTAGTTGTCCATATCTCCGACGTAGATATGGATCTTCCCACGAAGCTTCGGACCGATTGTATCCCAGTCCCGCTCCATGATGTACCGGAGGTCATAGTTCTCCTTCCAGTACTCGGCCACATCCTTGTCGATCTCCCCCGTCATCCGATCCCAAATGGGAGCCGGGTATCCGTCCTCAGCAACGGGGCTGTAGACCGCCTGCCAGATATCCCACTGACCTCCAGAGCGGCCCCTGGAAGCCAGCACCGACTCGAGATGGTTCTCCTGTTCGATCGTCGAGGTGATATGGCCGAGCCAATCACGATGGGCGGGCCGGTAGGTGGTTCCCCAATCCCGGTCGATTTTATAGGCGTTCTGGTCTTCGTAGATGTTCACCAGCTCGTACGCCCGGAAATCGATGGGATCTGGACAGGCGCCGTAGGCCCCATTGTACTCGTCGGGGTACATGATCTGGACCGCCAGAGCTTCCCACCCACCGGTGGAGCCACCGTACGTAAACCGGGCCCAGCCTTCCCCGATCCCCCGAAACTGCTCCTCGATATATGGAATCAGCTCATACGTAATGGCGTCGCCGTATGGCCCGTTGTTCTCCGAGTTCACGGCATAGGAGTCGTCATAATAGGGGGTCGGGTGTTGGACTTCGATCACCAGCATCCTTGGGAAGTCAGGGCTGGTCCAGTCCTGGTATAGCTGGTATGCCAGTTCCTGTTGGGTCCTGTTGTAACATTCCCAATCGAATCGGGCGCTATAGGTACACTCCAGGTCAGGGTCGGGAGGCTCCGTCCGCCATCCCCCGAAGTCCGCCGGGAAGTGGCCATGGAAGATGGCCAGGGGGTACCGGGCCTCGGGGTGGTCGTCGAACCCTGCAGGGAGCAGCACATGTGCTCCCAGGTACATATCGGTGCCCCAGAACTCCGAGAGGAGCTCGGATCGGATCCTGACGTGCTTCACCCACTCGGTATCCTCGGGTGGGGTGATCTCCGGGATCTCCTGGTCCAGAACCATTTCCACCGTACCTCCCCCGGCAGGATCGATGGACACCCTCTGAGGGGCGGAGTAGAAGTTGCCCGGCTTCCTCGCCCACTGTTGGCCCTCTCCCCGGTCGGGAGGAAGCTTCACGGTATGGCCATCGGATCGGGCGAACGTCTCGTACCGGTTCAGGATGGCCTGGACCGTGTAATCCCCTGCCGGGATCAGACCCAGGCCCTCCAAGGGGAACCCGAAAACGTCGTCATCGATGACCGCCTCGGCCCCTGGGGCCCACCCATCCACGTCGATACCAAAGACCTGCTGTCCTGTGGGGCCTCCACCCGTCTGAAAGCGGGGTTCCCCCTCGGTTTGCTTCGAGACCACCAGGATCAGCCTACCGTCCTGGGCCTCGTCTGTGAGGGCATCGGAGAACGAAATGGAGAACTTGAGGTCGGAATCGGGCGCACCGTACTCGTTCAGGTCGTCGGCTGCGGTACAGGAAGAGGCAAGGAACGGAGAGAGGAGGAAGATGGGAACCGCCCACGATCGTTTCATGTTACGGGCTCCTTCCGAAGGTTCACTACTCAACGCGAACGGCCGCCTGGGGGCCGACGATGTGCTTGACGTTTCGTGCCCCTCCTACCCTACGGCCAGTTCCCGAAGGGATCGTCGATGGAAGGACTCTGGGGCGTGAAGAGCGCTGCGCCGTCCTCGGTGATGTACATGTCGTCTTCCAACCGTACCCCGAACTCGCCGGGGATGTAAATCCCGGGTTCATCACTGAAGGTCATGCCCGGCTCCAGCAGGAGAGTGTTCCCCTTCACCAGATACGGCCATTCGTGCCCGTCCATCCCGATGCCGTGACCCACCCGGTGAGTGAAAAACGTATACTCCGGCCCATATCCAGCCTCTTCGATGACCCTTCGGGCCGCGGCGTCGACCGCCTGGGCCTCCACCCCTGGGCCGGCGGCAGCCAACGCCGCTGATTGGGCCTGGAGTTCGATGTCGAACACTTGGCGCATCTTGTCCGTCGGCTCACCCAGGAGGAAGGTTCTGCTGATATCGGACCGGTACCCTTCAACACCGCATCCGCCATCAATGAGGAGGATCGATCCCTCCTCGATGACTTGCGGCGTGACCGAACCATGAGGAAGGGCAGAGTACTGGCCGACCTGGACACCGGCCCCACCCGAGAAGCCCTGTTGGCTGTGGCCTAAGGAGACCAGGTTCCGGAAGTCACCCTGTGTCATCCCGGGTTCCAGCGCTTCGTAGGCCGCCTTGTAGGCGGCGAGGGTCACCTCACTTGCCAGCTGCATGAGGGCCAACTCATGCTCGTCCTTCACGCCGCGGCAGCCGGCGGTCACCGGGGTACCGCTGGTGAGGGTCAGGGCCGGCGCCGCTTTGGCCACACCGTCGCTGAACACAAACCGGACGGTCTCCTCGATCCCCAACCTCCCTGCGGCTAGGCCCCTTTCCCTGAGGCCGCCTCCAACCAGTGCGTAGGGACTCTCATGCTCATGCCAGGTCAGAACCTGGGTGTCTTCCAGGGGACCCCCGTGGAGCTGTTCCCTGGCCCTGTCTTCCTCGAAGGCGGGGCAGACCAGGAACGGTTGACCGCTCACCGGGATCACGATGGAGAAAAGCCTCTCGGAGAGGCCCCACCGGATGTAGGTGAAATAGACGAGAGAGGTGCCGCCAGTCAGCATCAACGCGTCGACGCCTTGATTGACCATGAGGCGCCGGGCTTTTTCGATCCTGGCTTGTCGCTCAGCGACGGAGATGGGAACGGGTTCGTTGGCCCTGGAGGAAAGAGCTGCGATAGACGCCGGAATCTCACTCCCGTCGGCGGTGGGGGACCCATCCACCCCCCCTCCAGGTGCCTGGCAGGAGGTGGCAGCCCCGGCCGCGGCCAGGGAGGAAACCCCGAGGAAATGGCGTCTGGTGATCATTGGCGGTCTCGTCTGAGTTCAAGGTTGCTCCAGGCCAGGCCTGCATCAGAGGGGAGCCCCAGCGACCCTGGACCCGGATCCCCTTGGGAGACCGCATCAGTTACACTGGAGTGCTATCCCCGTGGACGGGGCTCCGGCATATCAGCCACAACGTAGGCCATGACCGCCATGGCTGCCACGCACCGAGCGACCTCACACGGATCGAGTTTGTCCAGCGTATCCGCTCCGTCACGCCGCCCCAAAGGACCAGGAACCGGGCCGACAGAGGTCGGACTCGTACCATGAACGGGAATCTACGGATGTCAGGGAGGAAGGTTCGAAACCGAGAAGATCCAAACGAAATTGGCAGGCAAGTCTCGGCCCACCGGCAGGTTCAGCCGAAGAGGCCCAACAGTGCCGGTGCCAACAGCACCGAAAGGGCGGCAAGTCCCCAACCCGCCATTACGTCACCTGGATAGTGGACTCCCAGATAACACCGTGTGAGGCCGACGGACATCCCCAGGATCAAGACCGGGAGACCCAGGAAGAGGGGGAGAGCCAACGCCAGAGGAACGGCGATGGAGAGGGCGGCCGTCGCGTGGCCCGAAGGGAAACTGAACCGGTCGGGCGCTTGGATCAGGGAGGTTATCCCCACCGGAAGATCAGGACGGGTCCGGGAGAAGAACCTCTTGAGGACCTGAGCCAGAAGGAAGGAAAAGGACAAAGAAACGGCCGGAACGTACTGCAGCCCACCCAGGTCCCCGGCCGCACCGAGAGCGAGGCCACCGGCCAAAGCGATGGCTACCGGGGGATCCCCCAACCGGGTCAGGAACCGGACGAGAGTGTCCAGCCATCCCAACCTCCGGGTGACGACGGCATGGAGCAGCCTCTCGTCGTATTTGCCTAGGCGTAGAATCCAACTGGGCATGGAGTTCCTCGAAATCAGGTCCTTCCTGGGTCCCTACGGCCAGCGGCCGACGGCGTTTCATCCTTTCGTGTCCAAATGTCGGCCCGCAACAGATACACCTTAACGGCGGCTTTGTAACAACCACGGTACGGGTGGGCATCGAAGTGCGGCAAGGGTCCTGGCCGTCCCGAAAGGTTCAGAACCCTCATTGACCCAGCCGCCCACGGGACATCTTTTTGTTGAGGGTGGAGTTCGGGAGTTCCTACCTTTGCCTAACCTTCAGCGGCTCTTTAGAACCCGGAACCATGGCCATTTCCAAAGACGGAAACGACAGAGAATCCCTCTCTGAAGCGATCCGAGAAACCGAGGGCCTTCAGCCCTGGCGGCGGGTATTCCATGCCACCAACGGTACTTTGATCGTGGTGGCAGTGGCCTTCTTGGGTTTGGGAGTCGAGACCACGGTCACGATCCTCGGGGTAATCCTCGGCCTCTCGGTGATCATGGACATCATCCGGCTCTTCGACCCAAAGATGAATGTCCTGTTCTTCCGAGCATTCTCTTCACTGGCGTCCCCGCGGGAGGCAAAAAGGATCGCGTCTTCCACCTGGTACGCCGTGTCCCTGCTTCTCGTGCTGTGGATCTTCCCGACGCCGTATGCCCTCGCCGGGATCCTCACGCTGGCGTGGGCCGATCCGGCGGCAAGCGTGGTGGGGCAAAAGTGGGGGAAAAGACCGTTCCTCGCGGGAACAGTCCGGGGCACCACCACCTTCGCGGTGGTGGCCGTGGTCGCCATGCTCTTTTTTGTTCCCTGGTGGATGGCCATTCCCGCCGCAATGGTGACGGCGGTTTTGGAGGCTGCGCCGGTCGACCTGGACGACAACCTTATCGTCCCCCTCACGGTGGCATGCGTTCTCTCCCTGATTGGAGCTGTTATCTAGTCTCCAGGAGTCGCCAAAGGAGTTCCTGGGCCGCCCGGCCAAGATTGGTTTCTCCCCCACCGTAATTCCGAAGAAGCACAACTCCGATCCCGCTCTCGGGTTCGAACTTCAGATGGGCGTTGTAGCCCGCCACCGAACCTCCGTGTCCCACCAGGTCGGGAGCCCCCTCACGCCGAGAGATGGAGAATCCGAAGCTGTATCGGCTATTCCCTTCAGGCGTCTGGGAGGTTCGGATCAACCGCCGACCCTCCGGCCCGAGGGCGGGCACCGTAGCCGCTCCGGTCAGGCCGGCAACAAACCGAGCCAGGTCTCCCACCGTGGAGTAGATACCGCCGTTGGGGACCTTGTAGCCCCGCCCGACATGTTCTCGGTAGGGGATCTCGGAGTCGACGGACCCGTCCCGACGAACCACATACCCGGTTGCCAGCTGCTCGGCCACAGCCGGCGTCACCACAAAACCGGACGAGTGCATGCCGAGGGGTCGTATGATGCTGGCATCCACTAGTTCCATGAACGGGATGCCGGTTACCCGTGAGAGGGAATAACCCAGGATCCCGAAGCCGATGTTGGAGTACTGGTATGACTCACCGGGCAGGGCATAAAAAGACGTGGTGGGGATTGATGCCAGGATCTTGTCCTCCCAATACTCCAACGGTCCGTCTGTGGACCCCTCCAGCAGCGGCTCTCGAATCAGACCGGCCGTGTGGCTCGCCAGGTGCCTGAACGTGATGGAGCCCGCCCCTTCCGGGCGTTCCGCCAATCCAGAAAGTTCAGGGAGGACGCCGGCCACCGGATCGTCCAGGTCCAGGAACCCCCTTTCCCACAGCTGGAGCAGGGCGATGCCGGTGAATGACTTGGATATGGAGCCCACCCTGTAGATCGTGTTCACCCCCGCGGGAATCTCACGATCGGTATCGGCCCATCCGAATCCCTGACCCCATACCAGATCCCGGCCCACCACGATCCCGGCCGAAATCCCACCGATTCCGTCTGTCTCAACGTCCCTCGCGAGCTGCTCGGCGAACTCCGAGATGGCCTCCTGCCACTCCGGAGAGGTCCCCTGTGCCTGGACCACGAGAGGGCTGAGAACAAGGAAGACGAGGAGGGCGAGGGGAGTTCTGTTCAGGTTGGTGATCATTGGAATACCCTCACCTTATGGAGACACAGAGCGTGTCCCGGTGATAAAGAATGAAGCGCCGCAGAAAACTCCCGATCTTGTCGGCCCCCTCGAAGCCGGCCGCTTTCGCGGCCCGGTCTTCCAGGTCCGCCGGAATGTCAGCGCTCTCAGAATAGTGTTTCAGGTCCCGGTAGAAGCCGAGGGTAAACGAGTCCCAGGGCCCTCCGGCTTCTCGAACGAAGATCAGGTTCTGAGGGCGTCCGATTCCCTCCAGATAGCGGTTTTCCATGCGACGTTCATCCAAGAGGTCCCCGTGCCTTCCTGCCAGGGCCACAAACATCTCGATATGGAAGAAGTCGTTTTGAGAGAATCCCTGCCCAACCACCGACGGATCCGGCCCCCTGACGAACATCTCGTCCCGCCAGGAGGTGATGCGATCCACTTCCCGTTTCAGATCCTCTTCCGAGAGGCCCTTCTGGGTCCCTGACCCGAGACGCCGAGCGGTCCGCTCAGGTTCGTAGTACTCATGGAAACTGCCTATGGGATACAAAAGGAGGAGATCCCACTGATCCCCTTGGGTGTGCCTCATCCAGTACGGGACAGGCTCGTCCACGTCCCTCAGAAGATCCCGTTCTTCTTTGAGGAGCTCGATCAGGTCCAGCAAACGCCCCGGCGCGGCCCTGAGCATAACAACGTGGTATAGATAGTCGCCCTCCAGGCTTTCGGCCGTTTGGGGCGCATGGTCCCGGCCTGGATCACCGGGGCTGCCCTCGCCTGAGGTGGGGTTACAGGCAATGGCAAAAAGGATACAAACCAGGGTCGGAGCAGAGGAACGCTTGTGCATCAAAAACTCCCTGAAGGTCGGTCGAACATGGTGGAGAAGCCTGGGGATTCCTTCGGGTATTCGCAACGTCGCCTCTCCCCGAGGAAGAACCGGGCTCGGCCAGGTGTGGTTCCGACCTGGCAAAAGGAAACCCTTGTACGGGCATTCTCCCAACGGCAGATTTTCCCAGTCTCGCACGATCACAAGCCACACCCGGGGGGAGGGTATCTTCCTGAAGACCGTACTTCTCCTTCGCCACGCCAAATCAAGTTGGGACCACCCAGGCCTTCCAGACCATTCCCGCCCTCTGGCTCGCCGGGGCCAAAAAGCCGCCCCTCGGATGGGCGCCTACATGGCGCGCACGGGGCTGGTCCCCGATCTCGTGCTCTGCTCCTCAGCCCATCGTGCCAGGGAGACCTGGGAGCTGGCCTCCGAGCAGATCGACCAGACGGTAGAGGCGGTGATCAGAGACGACCTCTACCATGCTTCCCCGGGCAGCTTGATCGGTCTGATCCGGGACCTTCCCCAATCTGTCGACTCCGTCCTTCTCGTTGGCCATAACCCGACCTTTGAGGACCTGGCCCTGACTCTTTCCGGAAAGGGAGACCAGGATGGCTTGAGAGAAATGGCCTTCAAGTACCCGACGGGTGCCCTGGCCGTAATCGACTTTCCGATTATCGATTGGGAGGAACTGGGGGCCGGCGCCGGCTCGTTACGATCCTTCGTGAAACCACGTTCTCTTTAAGGAGGGTGCCGCAAAAAGGATCGAGCCCCCTTTTTGCATCACCTTTCAATGCCGAAACCCTGCCTCTCCTCCAATGCATGAGGAAACAAAAAAGCAGGTGGGACCGTAGGCTTTGGTAGGGAGGAGTGAGGACGGAGGGGGTTACGAGAAGTCCCCTCACTTCAGGAAGGGATGTCGTAGTGAAGGCCGTAGTGAAGAAGGATATTCTCGCCATCATCACGTTCGCCACCACGGGCGTCCTTTTTTATCTGATTCAGGTTGGAGGGCCGCCGGCCAAGGCCGTCTCCGTGAATCAGGACGTCGGTGTGGTAGAAGCGGTGCAGGACGGATCGTGTGACACCGTCACGCCCAAGGCCCTGATCACCAGTGAGGACGGGGGCCGAGACTCCTAGTCGTTTCGGTCCAGTAGAGGCTTCCCGTCCAGGTCGGAGGGAAAAGGAATACCGGCCAGTGCAGCGAGCGTCGGCGCCAAGTCCATTGGACGAACGGCCTTCTCCACTTTCCCAGCCTCGATTCCGGGACCCAGCAACGCCATCGGAACCCAACGATCGTAATGGTACGGCGAGCCATGCGTGGTTCCCACCGGCATGCCCCAAGACAGGATATTCTCCTCCCACCACATCTCGATCCCGTAGGTGCTCAACAGCCCCCCAAACCTTCCCGGGGTGTACGAGTGGCGGTAGAGGGCAGCCACGGAGTCCGAATCCAGTCCCCCTGCCAGCTGGTCGTGGGTGTAGGCCGGCCCCACAAAATCGAGAGGCTTCATGGCCTCCACCATAGCGTCGGCCGTGCTCAAATCCGGCCTGAGGCCCGCTTTCCTAGCGGCGGCCCCAAGCGCTTTACCCAACTTCTCTTGATGCTCTTCAGTGAGGCGGAGACCACTTTCGGGGATCCTTTCCGGGTTGTTCATCACCCCGTGGTCACTGGTGAATCCAAGGATGTAGTTCTCTCGGCCAACTTCCCGGTCCAGCGCAGTAAGGAGGTCTTCGAGGACCCGATCCAGCCTGAGGAGGTTGTCAAACTGCTCCCGGCTCAGGGGCCCATAGGCGTGACCGATGCGGTCCGTTTGCGAAAAGGAGATGGAGAGGAAGTCCGTGCGGCCGGCCTTTTTGCCCAGGTCCTCCGCATCCATGGCCCTGAGAGCGACTTCCAGGGTGGCCCGGTCCAGCATGGGCGTACCTTCGAACCAGACGAAAAAGTCCCCTGGGAACGGGATCCTGACCTCCTGGTCGAAGCGATGGGGAAAGAAGGTATGGACGCCATTCCCTTCGAAGCTCGCGGTGTCGGGCGCGCTCAACCCAACGGCCTCCGGCGGAACCGTACTGGTCCACACCGAATCCTTCGCGAAATCCTTCAAGCCTTTCTCATTGTAGTCCCGCAGCCAGCCGGGATTCCTCGATCGGTAGAAGGTGGAGGTAACGAACCTCCCTGCTCGGGACTCGAACCAGTACACCTCCCCTTTACTTTTTCCGGCCATGAGGACCGCTGCCCGGTCCTTTGCTGAAACCGAGACCACCCGGGCTTCGTCGTTGGCCGCCTGGACCCAGTCTGCCAAACCGGTCCGCCTGAGAACCGCCGGTGAGGATCCAGGAAGGTCCGGAACGCCAACCAGGCCTTCACCGGGATCCACAACATTGTAGATCGGAGTCATTTCTGACCCGTTGTTCTCCCTCCAGGCGTTGGAGGGAATCCCTGCCCGAGTCGGGTATACTCCAGTGGAGATGGTCGCATGCCCGGGTGACGTCTCAGTCTGGGCATGTGCGTGGAGGGCGTTGGTATAGTTCAGGCCCTCTTCCAGGATTCTTTTGAATCCCCCGGTGAACAGGGAGGAATAGCGATCGAGCATATCCCCCCTGAGCTGGTCCACAATCAGGAAAACGATGAGGGTCGGACCCTCCTCGGTTTGGGGATCCAGGGAGCCAGCGGACGGCTGTGGGGTCCCAGCGGCCGTCGCACCCGCAAGCAGGACCAGGAGTACGGCGGAGACCCCCGCCCCCGGCGCCAACGCCCTTTTTGATCCCTTTTTCATTCTCGCCCTGCCACTGGACCTGATCGCCCGTTTTCCGGTAGAAAAGGATGGACCTGGTTAAACCCCAGGCATAGCTTTTTCTTCAATTCTCACATCGCGCCAACCGACCAACCTTGCGGAGACTTCCGATGATTCGGCTGAAATCCCCGTATGTGACGGCCTTTCTTTGTTACACCTTGGTTGGTGCTTTTGGGCCGGCATGCGCACAAGAGACGCAGGAACCACCTACTCCGGAAGAGATCCAAGCAGCCGACTCTGCGCCCCTCTTCGCCTCCCATGAGGTCCTTCAACTCACTCTCGAAGCGGATTTTCACACCATCCGGCGGGAAGACCGAAGCGATGAGGACTCTGAGGAACGCCCCGCGGTCATGTCCTGGACGAACGCCGATGGAACGGTCGAGACCCAGGAGATCCAGGTCCAAACCAGGGGGATTTTCCGACTCGCGAGACGGAATTGTGACTTCCCCCCACTTCGCCTCAATGTGAAGAAAGGCCAGGTCAAAGGTACACTGTTCGAAGGTCAGGACAAGCTGAAAATGGTGTCGCCCTGTAAGCTCGGGCAGGATTACTGGCAGCAGTACGTGATCGCCGAATACCTCGTTTACCGGATGTTTAATCTTTTCGGTGACGCGAGCTTCCGAGTCCGTCCGATCCAGGTCACCTTCACCGACACCTCCGGGGAGGACGATGAGTTCACCAGGATGGGCTTCCTGATCGAGGACGACGATGCTCTTGCTACCCGGAAGGGCGGCTGGAAAATCGATTGGGATAGCCAGTACCAGTTCGACCCCAGACGCCTCGATAAACGTCAGGCCATTCTCGTGGACGTTTTTCAATACATGATCGGGAACACGGATTGGTCCGGCGTGCAGATGCACAACGTCGAACTCATCCAGGTCCCCGAGTGGAACTTCCACACCATCCCTTACGACTTCGATTTCTCTGGAATCATCGATGCCCGCTATGCCAACCCGGCCGAAGAGCTGGACCTCCGCTCGGTCCGGGAACGGCAGTTCAGAGGTCTTTGTCCCGATGACATGAACCGATCAGAGGAAGAATACGAAGCTGTTTACGAGGAGTTCCGGCAGAAAAAAGGAGAGCTATACGCTCTGTGGAGGAACCAGGAGGGGCTGGAAGAGGGCCGCCTTAACCGGACCCTGGATTACCTGGACGATTTCTACAAAATCCTCGACGACCCGAGACAGATTCGAGTCCGGATGATCAATCAGTGCCGGTCCTTGGGGGGAAGGTAGGGACGGCGTCCTCCTCCCGGCGAGGACCTCAGGCCCGTTCACCAGCCACCCGAACACAATCCCCCCCGGCGGCTTTCGCCTCGTACATCGCCTGGTCGGCCGCGGCCAGGAGGCGGGTGGGCGTGTCCATCTTTTCGGTGAATCGGGCCACCCCAGCGCTCAAGGTTAACGATCCGTCCGGAAAAGCCTGATGGATTTCGGAGAGCACCCTCTCCGCGAAGATTTTAGCCCCTTCCACCGGTGTGTCGGAGAGCATGCTCAGAAACTCCTCCCCTCCCCACCGGGCGGTCAGGTTCATCTTCCGCGTCGAACCCACCAGGACCTCAGCGATGGTCTTCAGGGCCTCGTCACCGGCCAGATGGCCTCGGGTGTCGTTGAACGCTTTGAACCGGTCGACGTCGAAAAGCACCACAGCGAACGGAATCCCGCGTTTTGCCGCCGCAAAAGCCGCCTCGATAAAAACGACTGAGTGACGCCGGTTCGGCATCCCCGTGAGGGGATCCATGAGGGCTAACCGCTCCGCCCGGCGCCTTTCGACGTGGAGGAGCTCAGTGACCCAGCCGATCCCCAGGCTGGTGGCTAGGTAGACAAATACGACTCCGGTCAGCAACGCCCAGTTGTGGACCTTGATTCCACCCAGCACCAGAGCGACCTGAGTCAGGACCAGAGCCGCCATCCCCATGGCCAGCGCCAGGGACGCCCCTTGCCACCCCCGGTAGTATGTGAGGAGGAAGGCCGGCACAAGGGCCGTGAGCCACATGAGAAGCCCAGTGTCTTCACTGGCCCACGCGGGAAAAAACATGGCCGCTGAGACAGGGATGGAAAGAGCGGCGAAGGAGAGCCAGAGGGCACGGAGGGGGATGTGGCGAACCAGCTCCACGTCTCCCAGAATCTCCCTGGGGTTCCAAGAGCCTGGATCCAGCTCACTTATGGATTCAGGAGGTTGTTGGTTGGTTTGATCACTCATTCCTGGTATCCGCAAAAGCGAAGCGCAGTAAGCGCAAGGGTTTTTGCCGTCTTTTCCAAATCATCGACCGGCACGGATTCATCGGCGGCATGGGCCATCCGGATGTCGCCTGGGCCAAAAAGGACCGTTGGGATCGATGCTTCCTGAACCAAAAGCCGCATGTCTGATCCGAAGGTAACACCCCTCAGGCAAGCCTCACCGGTTCCGATAGACTTCAGGGCTCCCTGGATTTCGGCAATGATCGGATCATCCACGGGTATTCGGGCAGGCTCGAAACGCCCTCCCCACCATACCAACTCCGGGGGATGGTCCCGGAGCCACGGATCGATGCGTCCGATCCTGTCCAGGGCTTCCTGGAACGCCACCTGGGCCTCGTTCATCCCTTCGTCGGGGGACAACCCGTAGCGGCCTTCCACCTGGACCCGGTCCGGGACCGAAGAAGCCCAATCCCCCCCTTCGATCTTCCCGACGGAAACGGGGAATGGGATCCGGTAGTCCCGGAACAGCGGGTCCCGACAATTATGGTTCCGGCGCTTCTCCAATGCCAACAACTCTTGGTGAACCAAGTGGTACTTCTCCAAGGCGCTGACGCCTTCTTCCCTCACACAGCCGTGGGCGGCCCTGCCCCGGATCGTGACCCGAAAGTTCAGGGCGCCGGCCTGAGCGGGGCAGATGGCCAACCCGGTCGGTTCCATGATCACAGCCCCATCCCCTCGATACCCCCGTAGGATCGCAGCCAGAGTCCCCACACCCCCGTCTTCTTCTCCGATGACGCTATGGAGCTGGAGTTGGCCCGTCAGTTTGACGCCGGCATCACGTATGGCCTTCGCGGCGAACAGGGCCGAGGCCAAACCCCCTTTCATGTCCAGGGCACCTCGCCCGTAAACCCGGCCACCGTCCACCCTTCCTTCCCATGGTGGGGTTGTCCAAGAGGAAGGGTCTCCGGTTGGAACCACGTCCACGTGGCCGTTGAGAATGAGGGTCCGGCCCCCGACCGCTTGGCCGATGGTTCCAACCACCCCCAGGCCCTCCTCACGGTTGATTTCGGCGGAGTAGGCCGGGTGAGTCCTCAGCGCCGGCAAATCCAAGGCCCACTTATCCACTTCGAAGCCGGCCCCCTCCATCCATTCCGCCACCCACTCTTGAGCCGCGGTCTCGTTGCCCCCTACCGAGGGAATCCGTACCAGGTCGGAGATGAAGTCGAGCAGCCCCGAGATATCGAGTTTGGAGAGGACCCGGGATTCAGTGGGGGATAATGTCACCATATCTCCAGGTTGGTGTCTTCACTAGGTCAGGACCTTCACCGGGGAACCAGAACCGGTCGCCCCTAGATAGGGTGTGGCTGAGCCCGTATCAAGTTCCCCTGGGCTTTTCCAGAGATCAGGGCTACCCTTGAATCAACGCCCCCCCCTGATTCGTAAGCAAGTGTGACCGCCCCCGAGTCCCTTGGTGAAGGTGAGGATCAGCCGGCGGTAGACTCAACTGCAAAACGGGAATGGAAGCATGCAGGCCACTCGACCAGTATTAGTCCGCGACTTCTTGATCTTCTGGCTGAAGTTGTGGATGGACGGAACCAAAGACCTCATCATGATTTGGCTCTCTCCGATAGCATTCGTGGTGGACATGTTCTTCGGGGGTCGGCGGAAACGTCTCTTCTACAAGGTCATGAGGTTGGGCGAACGCATCGACCTCTGGCTGAACCTCCACGGGGCTCTGTCGAAGGGAGAGGGTACGGGTGACGGGCTCTTTGGCGGGAGCAAGGCCGGATCTGATACCCTCATCGGGCAGATAGAACAAGCTGTGAGAGGGGGAGACGAGCCCCGACGACGAAAGTACCGCTAACCACCCTGTCCGGTGGCCACCAATACTCCCCGGGACATCCGCTTCGAGAAGTAATAGACCCGCTTCAGGTTCTTCAGAACATCTACCTCCAAGGTGTACATCTCCAGCCGCCTCGGTTCGTCGGCAACGAGGCGCTGCACCTCGTGGAGAGACGCCATATCTGCCAGTTGGTTGATCTCCCCCTTCATATCGACCACCGCCTGCGCGGCTTCCCGGCTCCGTTGGCTCACTGCTTGAAGGGAGAGATCGAATGCCCGGAGGATGACCTTGTGGAACTCCAAGATGACCTCCTGGGTGACCTGGCTAACAACCAAACCCTCCTTGAGCCGTCCCAAACCCTGCACGACCAGGTTGGTCTCGATGATATCCCCAACCGCTTCGAGGTCGTTGGCCGCCTCCATGATGCTCATCAGTTCCTGCGACACACCCTCCGACAGGTTCTCCTGGTTCAGATGGCGCAGGTAGGTCACGATCCGCCCGTGGAGGAGGTCCACACCTTCGTCCAGAGCTTTGACCTCGATGAGATCCTCGTGGGCTCCATCGAAGAGAGCAGGCATGATCCGGGTGAGCATCCCTCGGACCCGATCACCCATATGGAGGACCTCCAACCGAGCCCGGTCCGCTGCCAGGGAGGGAGTTCTGATAAGCTCCATGTCCAGATAGCGGGGGCGAACCACGTCCAATTCGCTGGGCGGAAGCTCGGGGATCACTCTCTCAACGATCCTCACAAACAAGCCCGCCAGAGGTAAGAACAGAAGCGTGTTCACAACGTTGAAAAACGTGTGAGCATTGGCGATCTGGCGAGGTGTTTCCGCGGCAAGCCGATCCAGACCGGTCAAACCAGGCGACGAGGGTGATACCGATACCACCACCTCGGCCAATTGGTCGACGAACGCTATCCAAACGACCACACCCAGGACGTTGAAGAGGACATGGACAGCGGCAGCCCTGAGGGCCTCTCGCGGCTTCCCCAAGGCCGCCAAAACGGCTGTGACGCATGTCCCGATGTTTGCACCAAAGGCCAGGGCGATCCCGGCTGGGAGAGTGATAAACCCCTGGGTGGCCAGAACGATGACCACACCAGTGGTAGCCGAGGACGACTGGACCAGAGCCGTGAACGTGGCGCCGATGAGGATCCCCCAGGTGGGGGTTTCCATTCCCTTCATCAGGTCGGTGAACAACGGCGACGAACGGAGCGGATCCATGGCGTCGCCCATGACGCCCATGCCGAAGAAAATCAGCCCCAACCCCATGAGGATCATGCCCTGATCTCGGACCCGCCTCCCACGTGCGAAAAACCGGACGGCAAAGCCGACGGCGATCAGGAGCAGTGCATACTCAGTGACCTTGAAGGCGATGATCTGGGCCGTGATCGTGGTCCCGATGTTCGCCCCCATGATGACGCCCACGGACTGCACCATGGTCATCAGGCCAGCAGAGATGAATCCCACCACCAGCACCGTGGTGACGGAGGAGGACTGGATCACGGCGGTCACCAGAGCCCCTGAAAACGCCGCTGTGAGCCGGTTGGTGGTGAGACGGGAGAGGAGGGCTTTCATCCGTCCGCCGGCGACGGATTTGAGGGAGCTGGAGAGCTGGTCCATCCCAAAGAGGAACAGAGCCAGGCCCCCGAAAAGACCCATCAGAAGATGGAAAAGTTGAAGGTCAGACCCGTCGGCCAAACGGTCCTCCGGGGGTGAGGATTAGACTTTTTGGGACCCGTCACGGGGACCGACGACCATGGGTTTCCGTTTTAGAACCTTCGCGGCCTTCCGGTGGCGTTTTTCGGTCCACTGGAGGAGGCGTTCCTGAGACCCAATCTCCTCGTCTTCCGAAGCCGGCCTCAGCTGCTCATAGCTGCCGTCGGGCCTCATCTCCCAGGCCGACCGCCGATCACCCAGCTGTGTGTCCAACAAGAACCTTAACAACTCCCTGGATTTCGGGTTCACCACGGGAGTGAGGATCTCGACCCTATTTGA
The DNA here is from genome assembly GCA_028278645.1 of Longimicrobiales bacterium. Lineage (GTDB taxonomy): Bacteria > Gemmatimonadota > Gemmatimonadetes > Longimicrobiales > Gaopeijiaceae > JABDNZ01. Next base: position 107,745 of record JANQDZ010000034.1, read on the forward strand.
AAGATTCCGCCGCATGATGTCGGCAGACCCGATAAGATACTCCTCATGTCCTCCTATGCGGAAGTAAAACACCCGGGAATGTTCCAGGAACCGCCCGACGATGGAAACGACCCTGACATTCTCCGATAAGACCGGAATCCCAGGACGGAGCCTGCAGCTGTCCCGGATGATGAGGTCGACCTTTACTCCGGCCTGCGAAGCTTCGTACAACGCCCGGACCACACGGGGCTCTTCAAGGGCGTTCATCTTGAACTGCAGGAGGCTCGGAGTATCGGGTGAATGGGACCCGACGGCCGACTCGATCCGGTCCAGGAGGGCCTTCCTCATGGTCTTCGGGGCCTTGATGATCTTCCTGAAGTTCCGTTTCGGTTTGAATCCGGTCGTGAGATAGTTGAAGAGCTCGGTCAGGTCGTGACCGATATCGGCATCACTGGTAAAGAGCCCGAGGTCGGAGTAAAGGCGGGCGGTTACGGCGTGGTAGTTTCCGGTTCCGATATGGGCGTACCGCTGGATCCCGTCGTAGTCTTTCCGAACCACCAAAATAACTTTGCAGTGGGTCTTGAGCCCCACCACTCCGTAGGTCACATGGACGCCGGCCTCACTGAGCCGGTTGGCCCACCGAATGTTCGCTTCCTCATCGAAGCGGGCCTTCAACTCCATGACGACGGCCACCTGTTTCCCGTTTTTTGCTGCTTCGACGAGGTAGTCCAGGGCCTTGGTATCCTCTGACGTCCGGTAGAACGTCATCTTGATGGCCCGGACTTTTGGATCCCGGGCCGATTCCATCAACAACCGCTCCACTGATGTTTTGAAGGACTCGTATGGGTGGTGAACCAGGATTCCGCCGCAGTCACGAATGACATGGAAGATGGAGCGGTCCGAGGCCACCGAGAGTTCGGAATTGTCCGCCGGCGCATGTGGCGGGTCCCGAAGCTCCGGGATATCCAGCTCCGCGATCTCCATCAGGTCTCGGAGTGAAAGGAGGCCGTCCTTCTCGAAGACGTCAGCGTCCTCGTTCAGGCCCAACTCCGCTGCAAGCATCCCCCGGAGGGCCGGGTCCATGCCCGGTTGAGTTTCCAGCCTGACGATGGGGGCGAAGCGCCGTTCCCTCAGCTCAGACTGGATCACCGAAAGCAGATCGTCGGCCGTCTCTTCATCCAACTCGGCGTTGGCATTCCTCGTCACCCTGAAGAGATCACAACTTTCGATCTCGAGGCCAGGGAATAAGAGATCCAGATTCTCCATCATGACCAGCTCGAGGGGAACGGCCACCCGCCGGTCACGCAGCCACACAAACCTGGACGTACCCGCACCCACGGGCACCTTCACCCGGGCCAGTGCCGAGGTCAGAGATCCGTTTTGTTGGATCCGGACAAGAAGGTTCAACGAGAGGTTCGAAATGAACGGGAAGGGATGGGCCGGATCGGTTCCCTGGGGCGTCACCAAGGGGTAGATGTTCTCCAGGTACTCCTCCCGTAGCTCTTCCTTCTCCTCCTCGGTCAGATCGTCGTAGGTCCCGACCAGCACGCCATGGCGCCGAAGGAGTTCGAGCACCTCGAGAAGCGTTTGGTTCTGGAGCTCTTCCAGATCCCGAACGATCTCGTAGCTGTCATCGATCTGCTCCCGGGGCGTTCGGCCATCGACCGTGAGCCGGCTCATACCTGCGCCGAGCTGTTGTTTCAGGCCGCCGATTCGTTTCATGAAAAACTCGTCGAGGTTTGATCCGACGATTGAAACGAACTTCACCCGTTCCAGGAGGGGTGTACGGGAATCCCGGGCTTCGTGGAGAACCCGGTAGTTGAAGTTCAGCCAGGTAAGCTCCCGATTCAGATAACATTCGGGGGCCATGAGGTCGAAGTCCCCTCCGGCATCGGGTTCGGGTCGCGGGGTTCCGTCGGCCGGGGTCCTTCCCCGCCCACCCTCGGGATCCGACCTGGACTCCGACCGTACGCCGGGGGAAATGACCTTCCCGGGGGTTTCAGGGGTCGACACCTGTTCGGAGGCCGGTTCCCCATCCGGGACGATTCGGAGGAGCCCCTCACCGTTCTCGATGGCTTTTCCTTCTTTTCCCATTATGACCTCAGAGTGCCTTTTCCAGGGCCGCGCAAACCTCGTCGAGGACGCGTACCCGAGCGTGTTTCTTGTCATTCCCCTCGATCAAGACCCAGGGGGAAGTCTGGGTGCTGGTCCGCTCGACCATATCATTCACGGCTTGTTCGTAGGCTTCCCACCGATCCCGATTCCGCCAGTCCTCCTCGGTCAGCTTCCAGCTCTTGAGGGGGTCTTTCGCCCGGGCCTCGAATCTCTTCTCCTGCTCCTTCGGGGTGACGTGTATCCAGAACTTCTTCAGCACGATCCCGTGTCCGGCGAGTTCCGATTCGAAATCGTTGATCTCGGCATAGGCCCGTCGCCACTCCTCCTCATGGGCGAAACCCTCAATACGCTCCACCAGGACCCGCCCATACCAACTGCGATCGAAGATGGTCACCCGACCAGCCCTGGGAACATTCCGCCAGAAACGCCAGAGGTAGTGATGAGCACGCTCCTCTTCGGTAGGCGCGGCCACGGCGATTACCTGATAAAAGCGGGCGTCGAGCTCCCGGACCAACCGTCGGATGGCGCCACCCTTTCCTGCCGCGTCCCACCCTTCGAAGACGAGGATCATTGAGACCCCCTCCTTCCTGGCCGCCCGCTGCAAATCAAAAAGCCGGCTGTGGAGCTTCCCCAAAGCCTTCTTATACTCGGCTTTCCAGAGCCGTTTTCCCATATCGAGGGTTGAGAGAACAGTGGTCGTGGGGAGCCGAGGGGACTCTTCCCCGGCGGCCGCGGGTTCTGGGTTATCCCCCTCTTCGTATCCACTACGCCCCTCGAGGGACGGACCGACGATGTTGGCCTCTGGCCCCGCCTGGTACGAGTTCTTCTCTGCCGTCAGCCCTCGACGGATGGCGTGAAGGAGGGCCGTTCCCACCTCCAGGTTTCGGAATCGGGAGTCGAACCCCTCGATGATATGCCAGGGCGCGGACCCCGTGCTGGTCCGCATGATCAGGTGCTCCGCCACCGGCACGAACTCATCGTATCGTTTCCAGTGCTCCCAGTCCTTCTTCGTCACCCTCCAGGCCTGAGCCGAATCCGATTCCAGCGTTTGGAAAGCCTTTTTCTGCTGTCTCTTTCCGAGGTGGAGCCAGAACTTGAGGATGACCGCCCCGTCCACGGCCAGCGTCCGCTCGAATGCCAGGTTGCGGGACAACGCCTGGTCGAAGCTGTCCTGACTGATCTCACCATACACCCGCTTCAAGAACGGGTCCGAATACCAGGCCTTGAGGAAGATCCCTGTTCGCCCGGCGGCAGGGAGATCCCGCCAATAGCGCCAGAAGGTCGGCCGCTCAGCCTCCTCCGTGGTGGGTCTGTCATAGGCTTGGGTGGTGATGAGCCGCGTGTCCATCCACTCATGAAGAGTATTGACCGTTTCGCCCTTACCGGCGCCATCGACGCCATGGAAAAGGACGATGACCGGGAACCCCGCCTTTTTCAGGCGGAACTGGGCGTCGAGGAGCTCCTTCCGCAGACCGACCACCCTCTCCTTATAGGTCGTTTTCGTGACCTTCTGGCCTAGTTCCGCTGTTTCGAACATTCATGCATCCCGCGTCGGCCGATGCTCTCCTACCCTGCATTGAGCTGGCATTTTGGTCCCCTCCCCTTCCACAGGTGAAAGGAGCCAAAAAAACAAACTGGGCGAGCCGCCCGGTTTTTCCCCATATTATAAACTACTGTTTACTCATGATCCGTGCACAGGATTTTGACCCCCCGGTACCGCAAAAGGGAGGTGAGGGCCGGTGTCTCTTTTCGTTCTGCGGGAAAAAACCCCACCAGACGAGTTGGTGAAAGAGCTGGGTGAGGTCTTTCCCATCGAGGTCCGGAAAGAACCCAAAGAGCGCGTAACCTACCATGATACCTTCGATTGGAGTTTGGACCGAGCCGGCCTCACCCTTGCGACGACGCGCATCGGAAGGCAGGTCCGGGTGGCCCTCACGACCACCGACGGCCGGGTCCTGGACTCCATCGCCCAAAATACCCCAGAATTTGCGTCCGACCTCGCACCGGCCCCTCTCCCGGGGATCGTGGAGCCCGTCGCCAAACACCGACGGCTATTACCGAGAGCCCGGGGGGAGTGGACGGGGATCTTCATCTCGATAGTGAATCCGGACGGAAAAGCCGTCGGTCGCCTGCGGATACGGATTGGGACCGCCACCCCTTCGAACGGCGAGGGGGAGATCGACTTGGCACCCCGGATCGAGTTCTTCGCCCTCAAAGGCTACAACGCCGAAGAAAAGCGAGTCACGGCTTTCCTGAAGGAGCGATTCCGGGTAAAGCGCGTGAAGCGGTCCGAACAGGCGGCGATTTACGATGCCGTCGGCTTGTCACCCGGGGACTATACGTCCTCACTCCGACTGAAACTCGACCCTGAGGCCCCCGCCGCCGGAGCGGCCAAACAGATCCATTTGGGGCTTCTGCGGATCATCGAGGCGAACCGAGAGGGGCTGACCAGGGACTGGGATGCCGAGTTCCTGCACGACTTCCGCACCGCCGTCAGGAGGACGAGGTCAGCCCTCAGTCAGATTCGCGACGTATTCCCGCCTGATGTGGCCGATCACTTCATGAAGGAGTTTCGGTGGCTGGGGTCAAAAACCGGACCAGCAAGGGACATCGACGTATACCTCCTGAAAATCCCGGCCTATCGGGCCGCCCTTTACCCCTCGGCCAGGAAGGATTTGGAGCCGCTTGTTCGGCTCCTCAAGGAGAAGAAAAAAGCCGAGCTCAGCCGCTTACGTCGGTGCATCCACTCCAGACGGTTCAAGAAACTGCTGGGGGATTGGCGGGTTTTCCTGGAGGACTCGGAGGGGGCGGAGGCCGTGGGTTCGGAGACCGGGGGCTCGGAAACGGAGGCCCCGGCACCTCTCCGGGCCAACACGCCCATCAAAGAGGTGGCGTCTTCGCGGATTTGGGCCGCCTTCAGGAAGGTCCAGAAAAAGGGGAGCCGGATTGGTCAGTTTTCTCCGGCTGAAGACCTGCACAAGCTCCGGTTGGACTGTAAGAAGCTCCGATACCTCCTGAGGTTCTTCCAGAGCCTTTACCCGGCAGATGCCCTGGACCCAGTGATCAGGGAGATCAAGAACCTCCAGGATCATCTAGGGGACTACAACGATCTTCAGGTTCAGCGGGATGCCCTGAGAGGTTTCGCCGAGGAGATCATGGAATCCAAAGCAGCTCCCCCTGCCACCCTCCTGGCCATGGGGCAGCTCATGGGACAGCTGGAAGGGAAACAGCATAAGGAGCGGGATCTCTTCCATGACCACTTCTCGAGATTCTCTCGAGAGCGAAACGTCAGGCGTTTCCGCCGACTTTTCGGTCCAGAGCCGGACACGGATGCCCAAACCCCATCCAAAAGGAAAAAACGGTGAGGATCCTGGCCACCTATAACTTCAAGGGTGGCGTAGGGAAGACGGCTACCGCCGTGAACCTGGCCTACCTGGCGGCCATGGACGGGGCCAAAACCCTCGTCTGGGACCTCGACCCTCAGGGCGCCGCGTCATTTTATTTCCGGGTAAAGCCAAGGGTAAAGGGAGGGGCGAGGAAACTCGCGAAGGGTGATCTGAACCTGGGCGGGAGGATCAAAGCCACCGACTTCGAGAGCCTCGATTTACTCCCTGCCGATTTTTCATACCGCCACCTCGACCTCGACCTGGACAAGGCCAAAAAGCCCGAGAAGCAGATCTCCAGGATTCTCAAGCCTCTGAGAAAAGAATACGACCTCCTTTTTATCGACTGCGCGCCCAGCATATCCCTCGTGTCCGAGAGTGTATTCCGAGCGTCCGACGTCCTACTCGTACCCACTGTTCCAACGCCCCTTTCTCTCCGGACGCTGCTTCAACTGTTAAAAACCGTCCGAAAAGCCGGCCTGAAAGGACTGGGGATATTCCCGTTCTTTTGCATGGTGGACCGTCGCCGAACACTACACCGGGGTACGGCCGATCTGGCGGAGCAGATCCCGGTCCCGTTCCTCGGTACGGAGATCCCCTATTCCAGCCTGGTGGAGCAGATGGGTCTGAGGCGGGCTCCCCTCCACACGTTCGCCAGGAGATCAAAACCCGCTCTCGCCTACGAAGCGCTCTGGTACGAGATCGGCGACTGGCTGGAGGACGGGAGTGGGTATTTCACGAAGGGTTAGGTGGGGGCGGCCGGCCGGGTGCCACTCCCGGCCCTGGATCAGGCCAACCCGGCCGCCTCCTTGAACCGAGAATACTTCCCTATCATCGAGATGGTTGCCGACGGGGCGATGCTCTTGACCTTGGCCACCAGGGCATGATGCTGTTCTTCGGAAGGGCCTTCGATCTCCACCTCGTAGAGGACGGCCCCGTCAGGGAGAACAGTGCGGTCGAGCTCCACGGATCCCAGTCCCTGCCAATGGACAACCGATCTGTGATTCCTCATCCATCCGAGGCGCCTCAGACGGCTGGCCCCCAGGGCCCGCAGGTGCTCCGCGATGACCTCCGGCAGGTTGTCACCCACTGGAATCCACCGCTTTGGCCGGGGGGATAAACTCGGTCCGGCTTCGGAGAGGGGGTGCTCCAACTCCAGCATCTCCCTCATCACACCTTTCCACCCCACCGGGATTTTGAGGGTGGCCATCCCTCCCCCCCCGGCCTCCAGCCGCACCCTGAAATACCCCGATCGCTTCCCGATCAGGCCCGGGTCTTGAAAGTAGATGTTCAGCTGGTCCGTACTTTCCAGCAGCTGTCCGTCAGCCAGGACTCGTTGAAAGTCCCGCTCCGAAACGACCAGCTTGGTCTCCCTCTCGATCGGTGACATGGCTCCGGGATCCGAGGGTTCCCTCAAAAAGGGAGTCTAGAGGTCCAGGTCAGGCCATCAACCTCCAAACCTGGGCTACCAGAAAAGTAACTATGAACCCGAGGGCCAGGGGCAGTCCTCCGGAGAGTGCGGTCCACCGCCAACTCTTCGTCTCCTGGTAAATCGTGTAGAGGGTCGTGGAGCAAGGGTTATGGAGTAGACTGAAGAGCATCAGGTTCACTCCGGTGAGCGTGGACCAACCGGCAAGGGTGAGGATCTCCCCCGTCACCGCCGATCCCCGCTCGAACATGACACCCGCCCCCTCCCCGATCCCGGCCTCCGGCAGGAGCAGCGTGGTCAGCATGAGCACGGTGGGGATGACAATCTCGTTCGCCGGAATCGCCACTACGTAGGCCAGCAGAATGACCCCGTTCAAACCGAGGAGAAGGCCGAAAGGGTCCAGGGCACCAGCAACTGCGCCGGCGAGGCTACCTTCTCCGGCGGGGATATTTGCCACGAGCCAAATGGCTGCCCCGGCAGGGAGGGCAAAGACAACCGCCCTCCAGAGCACGATGAGGGTCCGGTCGATAAGGGAGGTGTAGAGTGTCTGAAGGACCCTCGGCGGGCGGTACGGGGGCAGCTCGAGGCTGAATGTGGTCGCCTCACCTATCAGTACGGTCCTGGACAAGAACCATGAAGTGAGGAACATGAAGCCGATCCCCAGGACCGCCACAAAAACAACCGAAGCTGCCGAGAGCACACCCGCCAAATGGGCCGGGGCGAGGGTACCCAGGAAGATGGACGCGATCAGGATCTGAGTCGGCCACCGACCGTTACAGAGGGAGAAGTTGTTGGTGATGATGGCGATCAGGCGTTCACGGGGACTGTCGATAACTCGGGTCGCAACGACACCGGCCGCATTACACCCGAATCCCATGCACATGGTGAGGGCTTGCTTCCCGTGGGCCCCCGCTCTTCGGAAAAGGGAGTCCAGGTTGAAGGCCACCCTCGGGAGGTAACCGAAATCTTCCAAGAGCGTGAAGAGCGGGAAGAAGATGGCCATGGGTGGAAGCATGACCGAAATCACCCACGCTGTTGCCAAATACATACCGTCGAACAACAAGCCGTTCAGCCACCATGGGAATCCGAGGCTTTCCCCCGCGCCCACGAGTACGGGATGGAAGCCGTCGATGAGGACGGACGCGAGGAATGCTGACGGGACGTTTGCACCCTCGACGGTGATCCAAAAAACAACAGCCAGGACCAGGAGCATCAGGGGGAATCCGAACCACTTACTGGTCAGAAGGCCATCCAGTTTTCGGTCCAATTCGAACCGTGCCTTCTTTACCCCCGCCGCCATTGATTCGCCAGCAATCTCCTCTGCAGCTCCAAACAAACTCTCTGTCAAACGATCGTGGAATTCAGGGCTGAGGGTCCACCGAAGGGACGTGGCCAACTCGAGAACGGGCTCCGAGTCGACCTCAGCGCCGAACTCCCCCGACTGTAGAGCCTCCTCAACGCTCTCATCGGCATTGAGTAGCCTCAATGCGAGCCACCGGGCGTTGGGCACCCCGGGAATCGCACGCTCCACGGCGGGTTTGAGCTGGTCGATGGCTGTCTCGACGTCGTTCGGTAGGCGCTCCAACCGGTAGGGTTTGGTTTCTCTTGCTCCGGTCGCCACCTCGTGGACCGCCTTCAGGAGGTCCTGGATTCCACGTTTCTCCCTGGCGACCGTTGGGACGACTGGGACACCGAGGCGGGCCTCCAACGCCCCCACATCGATAGCGATCCCGTGCCGCTTCGCCTCGTCCATGAGATTGAGGCAAACCACCACGCGAGGGGTGATCTCAAGGATCTGAAGGACAAGGTTCAGGTTACGCTCGAGCCTGGTGGCGTCGACCACCACCACCGTGACATCGGGCCGCCCAAAAAGAATGAAGTCCCGCGCGACCTCTTCGTCCGCGCTTCCTGCCTGCAGAGAGTAGGTCCCTGGAAGGTCCACAAGTTTGACCCGTTTTCCTTCGTTGGCAAAGACGCCTTCAGCCCGCACCACGGTCTTGCCGGGCCAGTTCCCCGTATGCTGTCGAAGGCCCGTCAGGGCGTTGAAGACCGTGCTCTTCCCTGTGTTCGGATTCCCTGCTAACGCCACCAGAACGTCCCAGCGGTCAGGCTGAAGGCCCAGGGGGATAAGCTCTTCGTCCCTGTTTATGCGGGTCCTGGTGGGAGCGGACTCGGTGACCGACATGGTCAGGCCTCCACCCGCCGGTCAACCTGGATCCACCGTGATTGGTCCCTTCGAAGGGCAATCAAGGCACCACGGATGCGGTAAGCCACCGGATCTCCACCTGCGCTGTCCAGCTCCGCCTCTACGAGCGTGCCTGGAACGAGGCCCAGATCCAGAAGTCTACGACGTTGAGGCCCCTGGAGAGAGGAGTTGATTCCCAGCACCCTGACCGTGTCCCCGGGTTCGACGCTCGCCAACGTCTCCAGGACGGAGGCGTCCAGTTCCGCCCCGGGCAGCCGCTCCACCGTGATATTCCTGGCGATTACGGCGGGTAGCTGATGCTCTTCCCCACCGACCTCGAAGCGAACCATCCCTGGCTCGCCCTGAAGGACCTTCACGGCCATCAACGGGGAGAGACCTGCCCTGGTGAGGGTTTCGTAGACTTCTTTCGGCTCGTCCCCTAGGTGGACGATGGACGCCACTTCTCCGGGATCCAACGCGGTAATCGGCACACCGGTGAGGGGCGGGAGCTCGCCTGAAGCTGTGGGGATGGGATCCCCGTGCGGATCGTAGACAGGGTGACCGAGCCTGGCCGCCAGGGACTCCCGATCTTCCGGGGAGAGGCGGTGCTCCCTTAGTTCAGCCTCCCCGTGCCAGTCCTCCGGGAGGACACCGGTCCGGTCGGCCAGGTACCTCTCAAGCAGCCGGTGTGTCCGGACGATGTGGAGAGCGTAGTCTCTACCTTGTTCTGAGAGTTCGAAACCCTCCCCCACGGCCCGGGCGTATCCCAACTCCTCCAGTCGTGTCAGCAGGTGGATGGCCCTTGCTCGGGAAACCCCCACCGAACCGGCCACAGAGTCCACCGAGGAAGCTCGCCCCGAGTACTCCCCTTTGTAGAGGTGCTTCAGGGTGTCTTCAAGACGCACCCTTTCGGACATCCCCGCCAACCTTATAAGCCGGGAGCCCAAGCCGCGTTTTGGCCAGAATAAGAAAACGGCAACCAAACAAAGGATGCCGAAGACCGTCAGGGCCAGAGCAGGATCGACCATGTGACCAGGTTTTCCCTGTTGATGCGCAGACGAGGAACGGAATTTAGGCTAGCCTAAATTATCATGGACCCCGGGAATCCGCAAGTGGGCTCTTCAGAGTGGAAGTTCAGTTCCGACCCCGACTTCCAGGGCTTTCTCAAAAATGATCCTTGCCGAAGCGACGTCCTCAATGGCCAGTCCCAGGTTCAAGCTCATCGTTCGTTCCTCGCTGCCTTCCCTTCCCGGTACCCGACCTGTGACGATTTCGCCCAGATCGGCATATGGCTCCGGCGTGTCGGAGAAATAACCCACGCTCCGGTAGTAGGAGAGTTGCCCCCGATCGTCCGTTGCGAGCTTATCGGCTTGGCGGAAGGCGTCCCCGGTCCAGTAGCTGTCGAAGTCCAGGGGACACGCGAAACTCCCCGGTGAGAGCCAGTCGGGAGGGATGTTCGGTGTGGGCTCTTTCAGGATTGGTCCGCTGGTGACCACCAGGTCCAGTCCCTGGACCGCGTCCCTGACCCGATCCACCGGCTTTACTTCCAAGCCAAGCCGGTCGCTCATCTCCTCAGAGTATTCCTCGGCCACGGCCCGGTCGATATCGAATGCGTAGACCTCTTCCAGCGGGAACAGGCAGGCCATCGCTTCGAGGTTTGTACGCCCCTGGAGGCCACACGCCACCACCCCCATGGTTCGGGAATCGGGACGAGCCAGGTACTTCGCGGCAACGGCAGAGGCCGCACCGGTGCGGGCTCCGGTAATCCAGGTGCAGTCCATTACCGAGAGGGGCAGGCCGGTCTCCACGTCGTTCAGGACAAAAAGACCGCTTATGTAGGGCAGCCCCTTCGGCAGGTTCTGCGGAAACCCGGACACCCATTTAAGGCCCGCAGCCTGCATGCCGGCCAAATAGGCCGGCATGGCATGAATAAAAGCATCCGCCCGAGGGTGGACCCCGGGCTTCGGCGGCATCTCGGCGCTGCCTTCCCCTTTCTCGCGTAGAGCGGATTCCACCGCCTCGATGATGTCTTCCATTGGGATTTCCAGAGACTCGACATCATCCCTGGAGAGGTATCGGAGTAGCGGCGCTCTCATGAGGAAGCTCCGGATGGAATTCAGGTCGAATAGGTAGCGGGCCACAAAAAAGGCGGCCCCGAGGCAATTTCCCCAGGGCCGCCCCGTTTGCGCCAGGGGCTCGGCTTGATTGCCGGCGACTAGGTCGGACTACCTGCCCTTCTTCTTTGGAATGTCCACTGTTCCGCTGACGTTCTCGTATCGAATTCCGCCACTTCCATCCCCCCTTACGATGAAGTCCCCACCCACACCGTCCACCGAAATATCACCCGAGCTATCACCGAGGACGATAACCGAGGCTCCAACGTCCTCGACCTCGATCTCCCCTGAGCTGTCCGCCAGGGTAACCGACCCGTTGACGCCCCGTACCTCGAGGTCCCCGGACGAATCGTGGATCTCGAGGTCAGCTCCAACGCCCTCCACCAAAATTTCTCCCGACCCGTCCTCCACCTTTACGGAGCCGGATACGCCGTAGACCTCCACCTCACCCGACCCATCCTGGATCGCCAGATCGCCCCGGATGCCCGTGGCAACGATTTCCCCGGACCCATCTTGGATCAAAAGGGATCCAAGATCCGAGACGGCAATCTCGCCCGAGCCGTCGAGGATCTCCGCAGCCATTCCAGCCGGCACCTCGATCCTCAGGTCCAGCCGCGCATATCGGTTACCGCCACGCCAACCACTCCAGTCAGGATGATGGGTTTCCATCACCATGGTGGAACCAACCATCTCCGACGTTATCTGGAGGTCGTCCAGGAACTCCTCATGAGACGCACAGGCCCGGCCCGTTGCCCGGACCTCGCCCAACCCCTCCACCCCCACAACTTCCAGGGACCCGGCCCCGGCTTTGAGGTCGAGGGCACGCATCGACCCGGCTGGTGCTGAAAGGGAGCGATCCGCTTCGAATTTACAGTCGCTCTGGTGGTCCCAGGTCACCTGAGCATGGTCCACCTTGTGGACGTGGGCTGCTTCATGAACGATGACGGAAACGTTGTGGTGGCTTCTGGCTTTGATGAAGGGGGGGCCGAAGATGAGGAGACCGGCCATTCCGGAGAGAGCGATGACGGCTTTCATGTCCAACTCCTGGCGGGAGGTTGAGGTCAACCAGACCTACGTAGGGAACCTCACCAAAGATTCACTCACACGTATGTCGGATTGGATGCTCGGATAGACCCAAAAGTTGGAATGATGTTCCCGCTGCCCGTCCGGAGAGAACCAATGGCCAGGGGCCGTGCAGAACTCGGGAACCTTGCGTTCGTTCGTGTAACGATATATCGTTAGATATATCGGTCGATATATCAGAAAAGCGAGGGAATACCATGGGCGAAAAAGCGGATTCCGGGCGCGACGACGGCTTCGACTTCGGGTTTGGGGCTTGGGCAAACCAACGAGGGCGCCGGTTCCGATGGCGGATCTTCGAGAGGGGTGACCTTAAGTTCGTGATCCTCCGTTTGGTGTCGGAGAAACCGATGCATGGCTACGAAGTCATGCAGGCCTTGGAGGAAGAGTCCTGCGGCTGCTACAAGGCCAGCCCGGGCTCGGTCTACCCGACCCTCCAGATGTTGGAGGACGAGGGTTACGTGAAGTCTCGGGAAGAGGACGGGAAGAAGACCTACGAGATCACCGACGAGGGGCGAACGTACCTCGAAGAGCACGGCGACATTGTCGACGAGATCTTCGAACGTATCAGCGCCTTCGCGGACCGTTTCTGGGGGAAGGACACCCGGGACCTCTCCGCGTCATTCTCTCGTCTTGCTCAATCCACCTTCGAGGGCGCCTTCGCTTGGGAGACGGGCCCCGATATCCTGAGAAAGATGGCCGACGCCCTCGATCGGGCGTGTCAGGAGATGGAGGATCTGAAGAAGAAACCCGAGGAAGACCCGCCGGCCGAAGCAGCTGCGACAGAGGGGGAACAGCCGGAGTAGAAAAAAGCCGAAGGTTCCGATCCGGTCCACCCGGCAGGATGGTAAAAGGCCCCGGTAGCATCAGCTGCCGGGGCGCGGCTATTATTCCTCTTTGGACCCCTCCCAGGAGATGCCTCAATGAACATCTCTCGTCGTACCTTCCTGGGCGCCGCCGCCCTGGGAACCAGCCCGGGAATCCTCAAGGGTATCGGCCTGCCTGAAGACCAGATCGCCGACCCCCCGGGCGCACAGGCGGAAAAGCCGAGGGCCGGTTCCCTTCCCCACCTGGACCGATTCGATCCGTGGGTTGAGATCATTCCGAAAAACCTCAGAGCAGCCACGGCCGAGGTCCGTCGTCTTTCCGACAACCGTCCCATACTGGCCGTTGTGAAGAACAACGGGTACGGGCTGGGAACCAGAACGGTTGGAAGCCTCCTCGAGGACGATCCCGGAATCTCCGGGTTTGCGGTGGTAAAAGGGGAAAAGGCCCTGGAACTGCGGTCAGCAGGGATACGGAAACCGATCCTCCTCATGGGCATGTTCGCCCCCGAGGAGGGGCCCGAGCTGGCCAGGGCCAACGTGGAATTCGCCGTCTTCACTCCCGACGCAGCCGAACGGATCGTCCCCCTCGCCAGGTCCCTTGGGCACCCGGTGGCGGTTCACTTCTACCTGGACACTGGCATGGGACGAATGGGGATGTCGCACCGAAACGCGGTGCCTTGGATGACAGAGTTCGCTCGACATCCGGAGGTTAAGGTCCACGGTACCTTCACCGAGTTGGGTGAAGACCGGGTTTTTGATCCCGAGCAGCTCAGCCGGTTTATGACCGTCGTCCAGGAAGCGAAGGCCGCCGGCGTGGAAACCGGACGTCTCCATGCGGCGGCCTCAAACGGAGTCTTCTACCTCCCGGAAGGCCACCTCGACATCGTTCGGCCGGGGATAGCCCTTTTCGGCTCCTACCCAAGCAACCCGGCCACGGAACGGCAGATGGCGACCCTCCAATCGGCGCTCCGTTTCCGGACCCGGGTGGTCCGCGTCTCTCATCTCGAGGAAGGAGACGGTGTCGGATACGGGCGCCCCTGGAAAGCCGACCGACCGACCTGGGTGGCCACTCTCCCTGTCGGCCACGCCGACGGTTTCCCAAGGGAGGCCGTGAACGGGGCCGAGGTTTTGATCCGCGAAAACCTCTATCCGGTGATCGGTGCCGTAAGCGCAAGCCACTGCATCGTCGAGGTCGGCGACCACCCTACGGTCCAGGTGGGGGATACCGTCACCCTCATGGGCCCTGACCGACCGAGCCTCGAGCCCAACAACATGGCTGAAAGACTGGGCGTGTCCGTCTACGACCTTCTGATGCATGTGAACCCGGCACTCCCCCGCTACGTGGTGGAAAAATGAGCCGAGCGGGCCGATTCTGGCACGTCCTGGAAGACGGCCGGGTCCAGTGCGACCTGTGCCCTCGCTTCTGTAAGCTCCGGGATGGCCAGCGAGGGATGTGTTTCGTGCGGGCGAACCAGAACGGCGGGATGGTGTTGACCACATACGGGCGGTCCTCGGGTTTCTGCATCGATCCCATCGAAAAAAAACCCCTGAACCATTTCCTTCCCGGAACCCCGGTCCTTTCCTTCGGGACTGCCGGATGCAACCTGGCGTGCAAGTTCTGTCAGAATTGGGACATCTCAAAATCCAGGGAGATGGATCGGCTCATGGACCGAGCGTCGCCCGAGACCATCGCGAGAGCTGCCGAAAGCCTGGAATGCCGGAGCGTGGCATTCACTTACAACGATCCGGTCATCTTCCATGAGTACGCAGTCGATGTGGCCCAGGCCTGCAGAGACAAGGGGATCAAAACGGTGGCAGTCACCGCGGGCTACGTCTGCCCGGAACCCAGGGTAGAGTTCTATCGGCACATGGATGCGGCGAACATCGACTTGAAAGCGTTCTCGGAACGGTTCTACAGGAAGCTGGCCGCCGGACACCTCGATCCGGTCAAAGACACTCTCCAGTACGTGTGCAACGAAACGGAGGTGTGGGTTGAGTTGACGACCTTGATCATACCCGGCTGGAACGACTCCGAGAGCGAACTCCGGGAGATGGCCGAGTGGGTGGTGACGGATCTGGGTACCGATGTGCCGATGCACTTCACGGCCTTCCATCCCGATTGGAAACTGCGGGAGGTCCCGGCCACCCCCGCCGGGACCCTGACGAGGGCAAGGGAGATCGCACGGGAATGCGGGGTCCGTTTTGCCTATACGGGAAACGTTCATGATAAGTCCGGGGGCAGCACTTTCTGCCACGAATGTGGGGAGATCCTCGTGGGACGGGACTGGTACGTTTTGTCGGAATGGAACCTGACGGCAGAAGGCCTCTGTAGAGGCTGTGGCGCTCAGATCCCAGGAGTCTTCGAAGCCCAGCCCGGGACCTGGGGGCCCCGGAGGGAACCTGTCCGGCTGCGAGACTACCGCTGAACGCAGGCCTGAACCATGAGCCCGATCTCCCTCCCATGACGCCTTTCGCCGGACCCGCAGACTTCACCCCGGCCTACCTCCGGTTACCATCCGGAGAACTGGCCTCCAGGGCCGAGCGCGCGATTGAAAGCCTGGCGAGCTGCAGGGTTTGTCCCAGGGACTGTGCCGTGGACCGGCTGGAAGACCGGTGGTCCGCCTGCAAGACCGGCCGTTTTGCGGTTGTGACCAGCGCATTTCCTCATATGGGCGAGGAAGACTGCCTCAGGGGGTGGAACGGCTCAGGTACAATCTTCTTCGGGCACTGCAACCTCCGGTGTGTGTTCTGCCAAAACTTCGATATCAGCCAGGGCCTTCGCCCGCGCACCGAGGGGACCCAACCCACCGTGCTGGCCGGTCTGATGCTTTCTCTTCAGCGGCATGGGTGCCACAACATCAACTTCGTTACGCCGGAACACGTGGTACCGCAGGTCCTGGAGGCTCTCGTCATTGCGGCAGATCAGGGTCTCCGACTCCCAATCGTCTACAACACGAGCGCCTACGATTCACTCGAGAGCCTGGCCCTGTTGGACGGAATCGTGGACATATACATGCCCGACCTGAAGCTGTTCAGTCCCTCCCTTTCCAAGCGGTACCTGAAAGCCGAAGACTACCCTCCCGTGGCGAAGGCGGCCTTGCGAGAGATGCACCGCCAGGTGGGATTCCTGCACATCGACGCTTCAGGGTTGGCCCGACGCGGCGTCCTCATCCGCCATCTGGTGATGCCGGGGTTGCCCCATGAGTCCGAGTCGATCTTCCGCTGGATTGCACGGGAACTGGGACCCGACACATACGTGAACGTGATGGGCCAGTACCGGCCCGGAGGGAAGGTGGGCCCAAAGGTCTGGCCGGAGCTGAACAAGCCGTTGGGGAGGGAGGAACACCGTTCCGCCCTGAGGGCGGCGGAAACCGCCGGCCTCCGGCGTCTCGATCCACGAAACATCCCCTAAAGCAGCACACTTCCCCGCTTTAAAGGCTTACCTCCGGAATGAAAACATTTGTTTTCAACGACGGTCCCTGCTAAGGTGGGAAAGGAGGTTTGGTGTGCCCCCCCATGCCGACCCGAAGCGGGGAGAACCCCAGCGTGCAGAATAAAAAAAGAACGAAGAACCTGGTCACATCGGACCGGAGCGGGCAAATCCACCCCGGGCTCGTGGTGGGACTTTTTCTGGTGCTTGGTCTCCTGCTCTGGTCGAACCGGGATGGTGGGACGGAAGGATCACCATACCCGATCGTGACATACCTCCAGGAAACGATCTACGTCACGGCCCTTGCCCTGGACGCGGAATTCACCGACACCGGTGCGTATCCGCCTGATCTGGAGACGATAGGGATGGACGAGGAGGGCTTGGCTTATAGCCGGGTGGCGGAGGGATATACCCTCGTAGCTTCCGAGGGCGAGGTCACCGTGGCCTATGAATCCGGGGAGAACTTGGAGCCGTTCAGGCAGGCGTTCGAGGCCCTTCTCCCTCCATACGAGGAGGGCAAATGAAGACACGCCGGAGTGATGGGACCCTCGGGTTCACGCTTGTCGAGCTTCTCACCGTCGTCGTCCTGATCGGGATCCTGGCGGCCATCGTACTCCCCCATTTCCGGAGTGCCGTGCATAAGGCTCAAGCCACCGATATCCTCGGTGATGTCCGAGCGATCCAAATCGCCTACTCCCATTACATAGTTGATGGCGGCGAACGGACCCGAAACGCAGGGTGGGGGCGGGTACCCGGTGACCTGCGGCCTTACTTGCCGGACGGATTCACCTTCAGGACGGACCTTGCCGACTATCGATGGGTTCGCCTCCGACCCAGAGCATCTCCCTGGGGGGTGGAGTCGGCAGAGCTCCGCGTCCGCCCGCAAAGGCGATTCCGGCCGGTCTTGGTGGATGTTCTCGCTGATATGGCGAACCAAACCATGATCGTAAAAAAACGGAACCACGTGCGGTTCTACATGGTCCCCTGAAAAGCGGGCCCGGCCAGGAGAGAAAGGAGTAAGGAGGAGGGTCTTAGGACCCTCCTCCTTTTGTTTCCCTACTTCTTGGAAAGCCGAGCAGCCAGGAAGCTGTTGACCCTTTCAGCCGGGACCTACCCCTGAATCTCGGCAGCCACTCTCTCCACCTCTCGCCAGGCTCGGAGGAGGTTCCCACCCCATATCTTCATGATCTCCTCTTCGGAGTAACCCCGGCGGACCAACTCCACTGTGACGTTCATTGCCTCGCTGGCGTCGTTGAACCCCGGGACTCCTCCTCCCCCGTCGAAGTCCGTACCGATCCCCACGTGGTCGATGCCAATGAGGTTCACGGCGTAATCGATATGGTCCACCATGGTCTGAACCGTAGGGCGCGGGTATTCCTCATCCAACTCCGCCATCCGAGACTCGTACTGAGGCATGACCTCTTGCATCCGGGCCTGGTATGCGGCCCTCTCCTGCTCACTCATGCCCCTCAGGGTGCTCCGGTCGGCCATGCCGAGCTCCTGGCGAACCGCCGCCATGGCTTCACGTCGCTCCGGGGGATCCACCTGAAGGAACCCGCCCAGGGCCACGATCTGGATCACTCCTCCGTTTTCCTTCAGCGCGAGGAGTTGGGCGTCGTTCAGGTTCCGGGACACGTCAGCGATCCCGCTGACTCCGGAGTGGGAAGCCATGATGGGTGCCTTCGACAACTCGATGGCCTGCATCATCGTGTTGTACGATGCATGAGAAACGTCCACGAAGATGCCCAGGCGGTTCATCTCTTTGACCACCTCACGCCCAAACTCGGACAGCCCGCCGTGCTCCTCCTCCGGTTGGCCCCCCCGCGGGTTGGTGGAGTCGGCAATGTCGTTGTGCCCGTTGTGGGTCAGCGTGATATACCTCGCCCCCAGATTGTAGTACTCCTCCACCAGCGACAAATCGTGGCCCACGGGATAGCCGTTCTCGATCCCGATTGCGAACATCCTCTTTCCGGACGCGTGAATACGCTCCACATCGTCCGGAGTATAGGCGATCTCGACCTTCTCGGGGCACATCTCTTCCGCCACCCTGTGAATCGCATTGAACTTGTTCATGGCGGAGGCTTTGGCAGCCGCATGTCCCTCATCGGTCCTGGGGCCCTGTCCGACGTAGACTGCCAAAAAGGCCACATCCATATCGCCGGCTTCCATCTTCGGAAGATCAACCCTGGAGCTGGTCCCGACACAGGGATCGACTTCCGGCGTGCCGTAGTTCCCACCGATGTCGATGTGAGTGTCCATCACGATGGCGGCATGATGTATAGCCTCGGCCTTGGCCAGGATCTCCTCTTCTGAGAGGGTGTCCTCACCGGAGCCGCACGCTGTCAAAGGCACAACCAGTGCCATTAGGACCATTGCTAGGCTGAAAAGAGATCGGTTCATCGTGGCCTCCGCGGTTTTCGAAACGGCCCCGGAAGTGTCGCCGGGGCTCACCCAAAATGGTAAACGGGGTTGAACGTCGGCCTGGGGGCTCGCCTGCGCAACACCGGAGGGGAAATCCAGCCCACCTTGCCGGGGTTACGGCGAGACTGGATCTTGGAGAGTTTGGTAGAAGACCGTTTCACCCAACTCTCGGAGACGCACCACGGATGGCCCTTTGGTCCACGGTTCGAGCTTTTTTCACCGCCGGGAAGGGCGTTCTTGGAGGATTGTCGGAAAAGGCGGCCGGGAACGATCCACTAGCCCTTTTTCATCGGTGGTACCAGGACGCCAACCGGTCCGGGCTCTACCTTCCGGAGTCTATGGCCTTGGGTACGGCCACCCCGGACGGAAAACCGTCGGTTCGGTTCGTTTTGCTGAAGGAATACGACGGCCGGGGATTTGTCTTCTACACCAATTACGGCAGTCGGAAGGCCGCGGAGCTCGAGGCCAACCCGGAGGCCACGCTGATCTTCCACTGGGCAATTCTTCAGCGACAGGTCCGGCTGGAAGGCCCGGTCCATCGGATCACTTCAGAGGAGTCGGAGGCGTACTTCCACTCCCGTCCCAGGGGAAGCCAGATCGGGGCATGGGCTTCCGCACAGAGTGAGCCTCTTGCTGCCCGGGGGGAGCTTGAAAAGCGGGTGAAGGAATTCGAAGCCAAGTTCAAAGGAACCGAGGTGCCACTCCCTGATTTCTGGGGCGGGTACCGCTTGGTTCCCCACTCGATTGAGTTCTGGCAGGGGCGAGCCGACAGGCTCCACGATCGAATAAAGTTCTTACGGGAGGGGGATGGCTGGGCCCGAGCCAGGCTCTACCCCTGACCGGAGCCAGCGAAGCTCCTTCGACCAGACCGACCGTCAGTCACAAAACCAAAGAGAGGGATACCATGTCCAGCACACGAAGGGACTTCCTGAAAAACTCCGTCGTCGCAGGTGGGGCCCTCGCTTTGGGAGCCAGCCGTCCATCTCACCTTGGCGCCGGGAACGTCACCCAACTGGCCCCGGAGGGAGGATTCGCCGGGGCCGGGGCTGCGTCGCGATCCCTCAAAATCCTCATCCTGGGCGGAACCAATTTCCTGGGACCGCACCAGGTCAGGTACGCTCTCCAGCGGGGCCACGAGGTTTCGATTTTTACTCGGGGCCAGACCCAACCCACCGTGAACGTCGAGTATTTCCAGCGGGTAGAGCACTTGATCGGGGACCGGGAAGACGACCTCGTCGCCCTGGGGGGTCGGGAGTGGGACGTCGTGTTCGACAACTCCACTCGGAAATGGGAATGGACCCGGGACTCGGCCCAGCTCCTCAAGGACTCGGTGGACCGCTACCTTTTCATCTCTTCCACGGGCGTGTACTACCCCTACCTCACCACGGATATCGACGAAACCGTCCAACCTCTGACCGTGGACGAATCCGGCGGCCAGAACGGAAGTGCGGCCTACGGGGTGATGAAAACCCTCGGGGAGATGGAAGCTCAGAAGGCCTTCGGAGACAGAGCTATCATCGCCCGGCCTCAGCACTTCACGGGGCCCGGAGAAAGCCAGGACCGGCACCCCTATTGGGTCGACCGTATGGAGCGGGGCGGAGAGATCTTGGCCATGGGCAGGCGGGAAGATCCCGTGATGTTGATGGACGTGAGGGATTTGGCTGAATTCTGTGTCCACTTGGTGGAAACGGAAGCCGGTGGGATCTTCAATATCGCTGGACCGGCCTCATCCCTGACACAGGAAGAGTTCCTCCACGGACTTCGTTTCTGTACCGGAGCCGACGTCCAGTGGAGCTGGGTGGACGACTACGACTTCCTGAAGGAACACAACCTTTACTTCGCCGTTCCCTGGATTCTCCTGGACGGGCCGGAGCTGGGGTACACAAGCATCAACATCGACAAGGCACTAAAGCACGGGCTGAAGATGAGGCCTCTGGCCCAAACCCATCTCGACACCCGGGATTGGTGGTACTCCGAGGCAGTACCCGACGAAAGGCGAAACAACCCCCAGTTCCCCCTGTCTCCCGAACGGGAAGCAGAGATCTTGGCGGCCTGGAAGGCACGATAGGAATTCGGGCCTCCCAGGCTCACGCCAATGTCTTCCTTTAGCGCCCTCCACCACCCGCTCGGCGTATGGGGCCGGCCGGTTTCAGGGGTCTCTGGTACTGGGGTTTCTCGAGCTCCTCCAAGAGGTGTTGGACAGCCCTCTCGATCATCAACTCCCTCCCGGCCGCAATATCCTCGGGCCGGTCAAGGATCTCGAACCCAGGGTCAGGCGCCACGCCTTCGGCTTCCACCGCCCAGTTCCCCTCTGCATCGATGAAGGCGAACCGCGGCACAGCGAGGCTACCACCGTCCACGAACACGGGATTCCCGCTGATCCCCACCAAACCACCCCATGTCTTTTCCCCGATCAGGACCCCGAGGCCCAGGCGCCGGAAGTAGTACGGGAATGCGTCTCCTCCGGAAGATGCCTGGCCATTGATAAGGAGAGCCTTGGGCCCGGTGTGAACCACCGCCGGTTGAGAATAGATGTCGAGGTGGCGGCGTGCCCAGTAGTTCAGGAGCGGTGCCCCAACCATGAAGGCCATCTCCTCAGGAATAAACCCGCCGCCGTTGTAACGGTCGTCGAGGATCAGGGCTTCCTTCAGATGCAGGGGCCGGTACCCTTCGAAGAGCTCCCTATGGCCCGGAACGCCCGTATTGGGAAGGTGGATATACCCGATCCGGCCATCGGAAAGGGAGTCCACGAGGGAGGCGTTGTCCCGGACCCACTCCTGGTATCTGAGCCCCAACTCACTGGTTACCGGACGAACCTGAAAGGACCTTGCCCCTTGAGGCGATGGCAGGTCATTCACCGTCACTTCCACGATCCGATCCGCCTTCCCCACCAGGAACGAGTAGGGATTGTCGGAGGTAGTCACGTCCTCACCGTCGATGGCTATGAGGTAGTCCCCTTCCTCCACGCCGATCCCAGGCTCGGTCAGCGGAGACCGGTACTCTCCGTGCCAGTTTTCCCCTGGGAAGATGTTGGCAATTCGATAACGGTCGCCTGACGCCTCGAACTCAGCGCCCAGAAGCCCGACATCTACACGGTCCGGGCGCGGCATTTCCGGGGAGGAGTTCGCGTAGGCATGGCCAACATTCATCTCGCCGATCAGCTCGGTGATGACGTAATCCAGATCCGCCCGGTGGGCCACGTGGTCCACCAGGGGAGCGTAGCGATCCCGGATGGCTTCCCAATCCACTCCGTGCATGTCCGGATCGTAGAACCAATCCCGCATGATGACCCAAGCGTCATGGTACACCTGGGCCCACTCCACCTTGGGATCGATTCGGAGCTCCATCCCGTCCAGATCCAGGCGCCCCGAATCGGTGGATTGTCCGGGGCGGACATCAACGATGCCGAAGGCTCCCTGCCCCGATCGGTATACCAGCTTGCTTCTGTCCGGTGTGATGGCCAGGCCCGAGACCCGCCCGATGATCTCGGAAGATTCACGGGACTCCAGGGAGTACTTGTGGAGAGAGCCGCCCGAGAAATAGAGAAGGCCGTCGTCCGTGGGGATGATGCCCTGATAGCCCCCAGGCTGAACGCCCGGGAGGGCCATGATGCGGTCACCCAGCCCCTCCAGGTCCACACGAAGAACGCCTTCTTCCTCGGATCCTTCGGTTTCGCCCTCGCCTTCATTCTCTCCGACGACGGCCGGTTCCTCGTCACTCTTCGGCGGGAACGGGTGGCCATAACCGGCTTCCAGAGTGGCCGCGAAGATGCGGGATTCGAAGTTGCTGCCAGCGCCGTCGTAAGAAAAATCCCGGGCCGACACGAAGTAGAGGAACCGTCCCTGTGGATCGAAGGCCGGGCTGGATTCGTCCGTCAGGTCGTCGGTGACCTGGCTTCGCTGCCCGGAGTCGAAAGAATAGAGCCAGACGGCGGACACTGTATTCGGGCTGTTCTTGGCATAGGCGATCCATTTGGAATCACCTGACCAACTGAAATCGTTCAGTGACCCTGCGCCGGTTTGGTCGATCTCGACCAACCGCCTGGACTCCACCTCCATGGCCCGGAGCCGGTTCATGTTGTCGGCCCAAGCCAGCCACTTGGAATCGGGGGACCACCGGACGCCGTCAACCCAGACCGCGTCTCCGGAAACAAGGCGGACGGGAGCAGCGGATCGGTCAGAGGGCATTATGTAGAGATCGTAGTCGCCGGAAACGTCCGAGAAGTAGGAGATCCACTTCCCGTCCGGGGACCAACTGACGCCCCGTTCTCTGTGGGCCGGAGTTTGCGAAATGTTCCGGATGTTTCCGTGCTCCGCCGGTACGGTGAAGATCTCGCCCCTGGCTCCGAAAACCACCCTTTTTCCGCTCGGGGAGATGTCGAAGGACTCAACGTCGTCCGAAACGTTCTTGAAATAGGGTGCCGTGTAGGGTCGATCGCCGGTCACAGTGATTGAGAGTCGTCGGGCCTCTTTGGTCTCGGGATCGAGGTGATATATGAATCCCCCGTTCTCATAGACGACGCCTCCCACACCCCGGCTGGGCCACATCACGTCGAACTCGGTATGCCGGGTTACCGGAACCTTGTCTCCCGACCCGGAATCGTAGACCCAGAGGTTCAACCTTTCGTTCTCGTCACGATCACTGACGAAGTAGATCTCATCGCCAATCCACATCGGGAAGTTGTCCGTACTGGCTTCCGTTGTGATTCGCTCGGCCGTGTGATTGGCCAGGTCGTAGGTCCAGACGTCCTGCTGGCGCCCGGCCCGATACCGCTTCCAATGCCGCCATTCACGGCTTTTGATGTTGTAGGCCAGCTTGTTTCCGGTCGCGTCAAAGGTGGCCCCGGAGGCGCCTTCGGGAATCTCGAGGGGCACTTCCAAGCCTCCATTCACCGGGTCCACCAGGAAATACCGGCCCACCCTTTGCCCAAAGGGGGTCCGGTTCGCCCGAACCAGGATCTTCGAGCCATCGGGGGTCCAATCCAGGACCAGGTGATCGTAACCTCCCCTGGGTGGCATGGGCCCGACATCGGGGTAGAAAGTCAGCTGACGAGGGGTTCCCCCCGTCGACGGAATCACATAGACCTGTCGGGTTCCAGCGTATTCCCCGGAGAAGGCAATCCATCGACCGTCGGGACTGAATCGAGCAAAGAGCTCCAGTCCTTCATGAGACGTCAGCCTCTTCGCTTCCCCACCGTTCAGGGACGCGGTATACAGGTCCCCCGCAAAGGTGAAGACCACCGAGTTTCCGTGGATGTGCGGGAACCGCAAGAGGCGGGTTCCCTCCTGAGCCGAGGCCAGTGCAGGCCAGGCCAGCAGCAAGAAGGTTGAAAGAGTAGCCAGTAGGCGTGGAAGGCGAACAGGACCCATGAGGCCAGTCTCCGTCTGAAGTTTTCGTATTAAATTCCGTAATCTCAAGCGTACACCATGAAGGTCTCGAAAGAGCCGAGGTCTCCCTCCTGGATCATGAACACCCGGACTCCCCACATCCGGCCACCAGAGCCAGGAGTAGCGCCAGAATGACTTTGACTGGATCAGGGGAAGCGAGGGGAAAACCGGTTGTCGGATACACCTGACTCCTCCATTGCGGGTCGGTTCTTGCTAAGGCGTGCAAGACCATCAAGCTTAGGCCCTAGCCTTCCAGGGGCAAAGGTGGCTTAAAGATCTTCTCCTTCAGCCCCTTTATCGGGGAAAGGACCCGACAGTCATGAGAGCCTTCCGCAACTTCGCAATTCCAACCACCGGCTTTCTGTTTCCCGCAGCGCTTCTGCTAGCCGGCTGCGGTGATCAAGAATCGGCTGCTTTGTACCCCTCTTTCGAGATCGAGCTCTCCGCATCGGCCGCCGAGGAGATCGAAGCCCTGGGCCTTCAGGTTCCGCTGCAAGGTCGTGCCTACGTCATCTTCGGTGTAGAGGGAGAAGCCGAGCCAAGGCGGCAGACCGGTCTTCGAGGGGTCCCGTTCTGGGGCTGGGAGGTTGAGAGCTGGTCAGGCGGCGAGACCATCACGCTGGCGCCCACGGCTGCGGAGGCCATCGGATACCCGCTCGCTTCACTTCACGACCTTCCGGCCGGGGAGTATTCGGCTCAGGTGTTCCTGAACGTCTTCACCACTTTCCATCGAGCCGACGGCCATGTGGTGAACATGCACCTGAACTCAGGCGCTGGGCAGAGCCCGTGGAGGGCTCCGGGGAATGCCTTCAGCGAGCCACAACAGATCCGAATCGACCCGGCCCAGGGGGGCACTTTCCGGTTTGTTATCGACCAGGTTCTACCTCCGATCGACCCTGTGCCGGAAGGGGGCACCCTCCAACAAGGGAATCCCCAGGACCAAGGGGAATTCGTGAAGTTCGTGAAGATCCGAAGCCAAGTCCTTTCCGATTTCTGGGGTCAGGACATGTATATCGGAGCGAACATCCTTCTGCCTTCCGACTACCTGACCAGCCCTGATCGTCACTATCCCGTCGTTTATCTCACAGGGCACTTTCCCGGGGGCAGGACCCCGTTCGGGTACTCGGACGAGTCTCAAGAAGGTCGAGGTAGGAGCGCCGGGTTCTCCGAATTCTGGAGGTCCCCTGAGAGTCCGAAGGTCATCCTGGTTTCTGTACGGGATGCCAACCCGTACTACGACACCGGCCACTCTGTGAATTCCGCCAACGTCGGTCCCTACGGAGACGCCTTCACTCAGGAACTGATTCCTTATCTCGAAACCCAGTTCCGGATGATCCCGGAGGGGTGGGCACGGACCCTGGCGGGTGGATCCACCGGCGGTTGGGAGGCTCTGGCAATCCAGATCTTTAATCCCGACACCTTCGGTGGAGCTTGGGGCTGGTGCCCGGACCCGGTGGACTTCCACTACTACCAGATCGTGAACGTCTACGAAGACGAGAACGCCTATTGGTCCGGAACGGAGTGGGTCAAGGTCGAACGCCCCAACGCCCGACAGCCCGATGGGAATGTCACCTCCACTATTCTCCAGGAGAACAGCTACGAGAGGGCCGTCGGGCCCAACGGGCGGTCGGGGGGCCAATGGGCCATCTGGGAAGCACTCTTCAGCCCGGTGGGTCCGGACGGGTACGCGGCACCGATTTGGGATCGGGTGACCGGAGAGATCGATCCCGAGGTGGCCGAGTACTGGCGGGAGAACTGGGATCTCACACACTACCTGACGGAGAACTGGGCGCAGGTCGGCAGGAGTCTGGCCGGAAAGCTCCATATCGCCACTGGGGACATGGATTCGTACTACTTGAACAACGCCGTCGAGCTCATGGAGCAGGCTCTGACGGACCTCTCAAACCCCGATCCGGAAGCAACTTTTGAGTATGGCCGGAAACGGCGCCACTGCTGGATCGGTTCCAGCCCGTGGCGGCCCGGTGAAGACCTCTCCAACGCCGAGTTTGTCCAGGTTGTCTCAGACTACTTGAGGAGGCGAGGAGGAACCTGGTAGGGTAGCCCGTCAGGCGTCGTGAGCGACCTGTTCCCAGACCAGAGTCAGCTGCTGGGACACCTCCTCCATCGCAGCCACGGAGAGGGTATCCAGTTTGGTGCCGATCTCCCTACCCACCAGCCCACGCAAGAACGCCAATGGGAACTCCAAGTCCCAGTCCAAGAAAGGCTCCGGGCCCCGATCGAGGTTCTGGAGGATCCGCAAAACCAAATAGGTATCGTCCAGAAGGCCAGCCAGCCCCATGGTCATCTCCGGAATGAGGTCCATGGGTCGAAGGAAATATTGCTCGGCATGATCCAGAACCGGCTGGACCGTACGTACCATCTGCCTGGCCCTGGCTTCTTGAGAAGCCCTGGCCAAAAAGATGGGGATGGACTCTATGATCTCGATGGCGACCTCGGCAGTCTCTTTTACCTTTGGCTCGGGCATGTCCGGAGCCCTCTGCCGGATATAGCCCTCGAGGTGTTCGACTCCCCGTGCCTTTGCGCTCTCGATAACCGCCTGAATGTCTTCCAGGCCCATTCTTCGTAAAACTCCTGCTGGTCAGAAAGTAGATCGGGATAGTATAGGCCCCCGCAGGGTAATTGGGAATCACCCTGCGGGGGCCCGCTACCTCCCTTGCTCCTCCAAGGAGCCGCGGCCAGTTGCGAGTCCCCTTAAAGGACTCGATTCCAGTGGGCAGTCCCGGCGTCAGGCACCCCTGGCATGCCAGGCCCGAAGGACGTTCGCCTCCTTCTCAGGATCGATCCCGGTGCGCATGGTCTGCTGCTCGGGAGGCAGTCCCTTCCACCAGGCCAAAGTGTCCCGGGCAGTTTCTGCCAACGGCCGGAAGGTCAAGCCCGCATTGATGGCCTTGGTACAGTCATAGGCGCTGAAGCCGGCCATCTCCGGATCCGGGTACATCCAACACGGCATCTCCATCCAAGCCCCGACCTCATGCTCCCGCAGGAAGTCCGCCGCCACCCAGGTGATGGTCACAGGCGTAGTAGTGACGGACCGGATGCCGGACAACATCTCCGCCATGGTCAGGGGGGATTCGGGACCCGTGGCGTTGAAGGTGCCGGACTGCTCCTGCTCCAACAGGTGAACCATAAACTGGCTCAAATCCCTGACGTCCACGATTTGGGTCAGGTCATTCCCGTCACCGGGCGCAAGCACCTCACCGCCACGATCGATGCGGACCGGCCAGTACGTGAAGCGGCCGCTGCCGTCCATGGGGCCGACGATAAGGCCTGGACGGACTACGATCCCCCGGTCACCAAAGGCTCGGAAGGTCAGTCGCTCTGCCTGGGCTTTGTTGGGCCCAAAGGCGGCCCCGAATCCGGCTCCGGAAGCAATGACCTCGTTGTACTCCTCTTCGGAGAACACCGGGCCATCTTCAGTCATCCCGATGATGCTGTTGTCCGAATGGGCCGAGATGCTCGAAACGAACAAGTAGCGCCCTACCCGGTCCTTCAGCGCCTGAGTGGCATCGTCGAGCCACGAGGCCACGTTGGCCGAGTCGTCGATTACCGCATCCCACTCTCGCCCTTCCAGCGCCGAGTAGTCGGGAGCCGCTCGGTCCCCAACCAGCTTCTCGACATCAGGGAAGAGGTGGGGATTGGTTCGACCCCGGTTGAAGAGCGTGACTGAATGGCCACGGGCCAAGGCATACTCCACCTGAGCCGGGCCGAGGAATGCCGTGCCCCCCAAGATCAGGATCCGGAGAGGTTTCTCAGCCCGGGCGATCCCGCCCTCTTCAGCTGTTCCCCCCTCTCTTCCGCTGCACCCGAGGGTCGAGAATGCGCCCAAACCCAGCCCCAGACCGGCCAGGGCCGATCCGGTCAGAAACTCCCTTCGACTTGCCATCGAAACCCCCTCCTCGTCGTTATTGCGTTTGAACTCTTTCGAGTCTAGTCGCCCGTTTTCGTTGCGCAACTTCGAACATCAAACTCACCATCAGCCAGATCACGGCCGAAGGAGCCGTGACGAACGCCGGTGAGGTCCTGGTTTCCTCGTGATCCATTCCCGAGCACTATTCCTTTTGGAAAGCTCCTTCGAATGGGGCCCCCAACCAAAGGCCCCTTTCAGGTCGGGGGAACCTAGGTGAACGGGACCGTCCGGGAAACTCTCTGACGGACCTCATCCTTTTTCGAAAGGAACGGCATGGACAGGGATGCGATGCTGAGGCGTGTAACCGAACGATCGGAGCCTTGGGACTTTGCCGTCATCGGAGGGGGTGCCAGCGGGATCGGGGTTGCCGTAGATGCCGCTTCCCGGGGTTACAGCGTCGTCCTTGTGGAGCAAAGTGATTTCGGAAAAGGAACCTCGAGCCGCAGCACGAAGCTTGTCCACGGGGGCGTCCGTTACCTCCAGCAAGGGAACATTCCTCTGGTCTTGGAAGCCCTGCGGGAAAGGGGCCGGTTGAGAAGGAACGCCCCGCATCTGGTCCAGGACCTCGAGTTCGTGGTCCCGAATTATGTCTGGTGGGAGGCGCCCTTCTACGGAATCGGAATGAAGGTTTACGACGCCTTGGCGGGGAAATACGGCTTCGGCAAGTCGGCCAACCTTTCCAGGGAGGAAACGGTTCAACGGCTCCCGACGATCGAGACCGAGGGTCTTCGGGGAGGCGTGGTTTATCATGACGGTCAGTTCGACGATGCTCGGTTGCTCCTGGACCTGGCCAATACGGCTGCCGGACAAGGGGCTACCCTCCTGAACTACTGCGCCGCGGTGGGCCTGGAGAAGGACAAAAACGGGTTCGTAAGGGGTGTTTCGGTCGTTGACCAGGAAACGTGGACCAACCTCCTGGTGGAGGCCCGGGTCGTGGTGAACGCCACCGGTGTCTTCACCGACGAAGTCCGCCGGTTGGATGATCCGGAGGTTGCTTCCATGATCAGACCCAGCCAAGGCGTGCACATCGTGCTACCGAGGGAGTTCTTGGGCGGGGATTCCGCCATCATGGTTCCCCATACAGACGATGGCAGGGTCCTTTTTGCCATCCCCTGGCATACCGTTGTCATCGTGGGAACGACGGATACGCCCATATCCGACATCCCCCTCGAACCCGTTCCGTTCGAGGAGGAAGTAGAATTCCTTCTCACCCACGCGGCCAGGTACCTGACCAAAGATCCGAGCCGGTCGGACGTCCTTTCCTGTTTCGCCGGTCTGAGGCCGCTGGTGAGCCAAGGAGAAGACGGGGACACATCCTCCATTTCCCGGGATCACACCCTGCACGTTTCCAAGTCCGGCCTCCTGACCCTCACCGGAGGGAAGTGGACCACCTACCGTAAGATGGCCGAAGACGCAGTCGACCATGGGATCGTTCTGGGCGAGCTGGAGCCTGAGGACTGCGTGACCCGGGACCTGAACATTCACGGTTTTCACACACATCCAGAACGATTCGGGGAGCTGGCCTGCTACGGATCCGACGCGCCGGCTGTGGAGGCGTTGATTCGGTCCGACCCGGCCTATGCGGAGCCCATACACCCCCGTCTGCGGCCGAAGGCAGGTGAGGTTATCTGGGCTGTGAGGGAAGAAATGGCTCGGACGGTGGACGATGTCCTGGCCCGAAGGACGCGGTCCCTGGTACTGGATGCCAGAGCCGCGGTCGAGGCCGCTCCCGTAGTGGCCAAGCTCATGGCCTCCGAGCTCGGGCGGAAAAGGAGTTGGGTCAAAGCGCAGATACGGGAGTTCTCCGAGCTGGCTGACTCATACTACCTGGACTAAACGCAACGAACCGGAGACGGTGCGATCCCCGGTTTTCTCGTTAAAGCCGGTCTTGGATCCAGCTAAGGAGTAGCTTCGCTACGCGCTTCAGGATGCTGACCATGAGAAACCTCCTCAGGGAAGCCAGTTGGTTGCAAGAAAGAGCTGGTCAGCCCTACGAGAGGTTGGCAAACGAGGTTTCCGGTGGCCGCCGCTTTAGACGATCTCGTCGGAGAGCTCAGTCAAGCCGGTGAGGCGTACACTGATCTCCCAGAGTTCCTCGGCCAGGCGTGCGTCCTGGGCACGGCGTGACGGTTCCCGCTCCCGCGTTTTGTCGAAGTACTTCCCGTGGATTGCTTCGGCGGGCTCCTTCGAAAGAAACAGGGCCGCTTCTCCACCGACAGCTGGCTTCCCCATGATGGGCTTGAACAGGACCATAAGGAGGCTGATGGGGTTCAGATTCTGGTTCCAGATCCTCGTGGCCAGAACCCCCGGGTGGAATGCGCAGGCGGCCATCTCTTCCGGCCGATAACGTTTGGCAAGCTCCGAGGTGAAGAGGATGTTGGCCAACTTTGAGTCCGAGTAGGCCCCCCAACCGCTGTACCGAGACCGACCCAGCAAAGCGTCCTCAAGCTTGTCGGCCACGAGGCTCCCTCGGCGGTGGGCGTCGGAGCTCACGTTGATCACGCGCCCTTTGGCGGCCCGGAGTTGTGGAACGAGGAGATGCGTCAGGAGGAAGTGGGAGAGATGATTGACAGCCAGGGTTCTCTCATAGCCGTCTACGGTTTTTTCCGATCCGGCCCGGTACACGCCGGCATTGTTGATCAGGAGGTGGATGGCGGTGTACTCCGATGAGAGGGTAGAACCGAGGACCCGAACCTCGTCCAGGACAGAGAGATCCTTTACTTCCAGCCTGAGGTCGGCGTCCGGCAGCCGCCGACGGATCCGAGCCATGGCGGCCTCGCCTTTTCGCCGATCCCGGCAAACCATCACCACTTTCCCGCCCTCGGCGGCCAGAAGGTGGGACGTCTCGAACCCGATTCCCGAGTTCGCACCGGTAACAACCGAGACCTGGCCTTTCATCTACTCCCTCCGGGTTTTGGACCGTCACTGAATACCCGCTTCCCACCGGCAAGAGCCATGTTTTTGAACCCTCCCAGCGCAGAATGCGTAGTATTAGACAGGACTTCTTCAGGAGGTGAAAGACCATGGCACGGTGTGAAGGAACCAAACGGGACGGTGACCAGTGCAAGCGGGAGGCTCAGCCAGACTCCAAGTTTTGCTATATGCATGGACCGGCAGCTGCTGACGGGGGAGAGGCAGCGGCCGATGACGATCTGGACTTCGCCGAACTGGCGCCCATACTCCTGGCTGGACTCTTGGCGGCTGGGTTGGTGTTCCTGCTGAAGGGTTTTGGGAGGTGGATCCCGAAGCTTTAGGTCTTTAGACCTCCTTGACGGAGGGAGACGGGGACGAGCAGAATAAAATCTGCTCGTCTCCGTTTTTTTCATGCTCGAATACTCACTTTCCCAGCGGATCAGGGGGTTGATGATGCGAGTGACTTCGGTGGTTCTCTTCTCGTCCCTTTTCCTCCTGCCCGTCCTCTCCGGAGCCGAAGCCCAGGTTCTGCCCCAAAACTCAGGTACGGCCCCCGAGCTTGTTGATGAGAACCTGGGATTTCTGGAGGAGTGCACAGCCGGCGTGGCAAGCGGAAAGGCGACTGCCGACGGACGACCGCTTCTCTGGAAGACCCGGGACGCGGGTGCGACGAACAACGAGGTCATCTGGAACACCTCAGGCCGGTATCCCTTCGTCTCGGTCATCTCAGCCGGAGACGAGTCGTCGTCCTGGATGGGTGTGAACGAGGAAGGGTTCGCCATCATAAACACCCTTTCCTTGGATTTACCTGCCGGCAGAACGGGCCTTCACAACGGGACGTTCATGGCCCACGCCCTCCGTGAGTGCGCCACCGTAGCCGAGTTCGAGGAGCTCCTGAAAGAGACAAACAATACCGGCCGGATGACGAACACCAATTTCGGTGTAATCGATGCCACCGGGGCCGCCGCATTCTTCGAAACGGCCGGAGACCGGTATTGGCGATACGACGCCGCCGACAGGGAAAAGGGGTATATCCTTCGGACGAACTTCGCGATCAACGGAGACGGATCCCGGGGTGACCCCCCGTCCAGCATGGACCGGTTCCTCCAGACCGAACGCCTGATGATCGATTTCTACCGAACGGGGAAAATCGACTTCAAGGAGATCATCAAGATCCAGGTCCGGAGCTTCGGCACACCCGAAGGCACCCTCGTAGAGCTCCCGTTCACTGGGTCCATCGACGGGCACCCTCGAGGGTATTACCCCAACAACTCAAGCATCAATCGGAACTCGTCCGTGTCCTTTGCCGTTATCCAGGGCGTGAACCCCGGGGAAGATCCTCGGCTCAGCACCATGTGGACCATCCTGGGGCAGCCTTCCACCGGTATCACGGTTCCGTATTGGCCGGTCGGTGAAACCCCGGCAGAAGCGAACGGGCCCAACACGGCTCCGCTGGCCGATGGCGCCAACCGCATCAAGGAGGAGCTTTACGAGGAATTCGAAGACGCGGACCCCACGGCCCTCCGCGTTCGACCCCTCTTCATCAACACCCGGGAACTCCTGGACGAAAACGGAGACGGCATCTGGAAGACCATGCTGCCCCTGGAAGACAGCATCATCTCCGCGTCCGAGGAAGCCCTGGACCGGTGGCGGACAGACGGGATCGACTCTTCGGAGATGTTGGAGACCGAGGCCACCATGGCCCGACGGGCTCTGGAAGGCATCAAGCGAGCTTACAGGTTTTTGACCGGGAAGCAGTAGTCGGGCAAACCCGACCATTGGGGCCGGTTTGGGTGGCGGGTGTCGGGCTCCCGGGACAGACGCCGGCCTTCCCGGCAAAAGGAAGAGGGCGACGCCTTCCGGTGTCGCCCTCTTGGTTTTTGATTCAGACCGACCCCCTTTTCGAGCCGCCCGCCTCAAAGGGCTAGATACCCCCGGTGCCTCCTACCTTTTTTTTCTCCTTCTTCTCGTCAGGGGGCCGAACCAGGTGAATCCGGTCCTTGATGTGGTCGTCCATCTCCAGGTGGGGAACACCGACTGTCCACCACTCGGGAGCCGGCTCGCCCTTCAAGTAATGGTTGAAGAACTCCCTCATGCGGACCGTGTAGTCCTTTCGGTTCGCGTCTTCCCGGAGCCCGTGGTTCTCACCCACGTACTGAAGCATCACGATTGGTTTTTGGAGTCGCCGAACCGTGTTGTAGAACTCGATACCCTGATTCCAGTCCACGGCGCCGTCCTGATCGTTGTGGAGGAGGAGGATCGGAGTGTTGATGTTCGGCGCAAAATAGACCGGCGAGTTCCGCTCATAGGCCTCTTCATGATCCCACGGTCCCCCATAAAACCGGCCTTGGCCGCTCTCGAAGATGGCGCCATCGGCGCTTCCCGAGTTCCAATAGATCGAGCCGTACATGGAGATCATGTTCGTGAGAGGCGCGCCGGTGGCCACCGCCGCAAAGGCGTCGGTCTGGGTTACAAGGAAGGAGCTTTGGTACCCGCCCCAAGAATGGCCGTGCACGCCGACCTTGTCGGGATCGACCACGCCGGTCTCGATGGCCGCTTGCAGGCCGGGGAGTACGCACCATACCGCAGACATCCCCGGATCGTTGATCCGGTAGACGATATCGGGCATGAACACAGCGTACCCGTTGCTCGTGTAGACGCTTTTGTTGAAGCCGTTGGCCGACGGGAAGGTGTAGCTGTTCAGGCTCTGGGAGAGTTTCTCGTAGAAGTACACGATGGTCGGGTAGCTTTTCCCCTCCTCATAGTTCGCAGGGAGGTAGAGAGCACCCTGGAGCCGGTCCCCCTTGTCGCTTTCGTAGTCCACCAGGACCGCGCCATCGGTCCACAAGAAGTCCGCCTGTTCGGGAAATCCGTCGGTGATCTGCCGGGGGTCCCGGAGGCGAGAATCAGTGAGGTGATAGTTGGGATAGTCCTCATTAGTGGACCATGATACCACATAGGTGTCGGCGTCCTCGGCCTTCATGAAAGCCCCATATTGGCGATCCTCCCAAGCCAACACTTCAGGCCCGGGCCGACCCCGGCTCATGAGGCTGTAGCCGGCCTTCTTCGTCCACTCACCGTAAGTCCTGAAGTAAACAGGTTCGGACAGATCGATCCCCGGCTCGTTGTCCGGATCGAACTGCGTGACGCTTTGATACCGGATCTGATCGGTCTTCCCGTTCACGGTCAGGTTGGTAGCCTCGCCGCCGTCCAACGGGACCTGCCAGATGTCCCAGTTGTCATAAAGGAGGACGTGCCGACCGTCTTCGGTCCATCCCCTGGAACCGATGGGGGGATCGACACGGTTCCGATCGTCTTCCGTGTTGATGAAGGAGGTAGGGATGTTCTCGGTGATGTTCCGATGCCGGCCCGTGGCGAACTCATACGTGTGGTAGTGCCCGCCCTGGAAATAGAGGAAATGCTCACCGCTGGGAGAGGTGGTGTTGGGATACTCAGCCCGCTCCAGGATCATCTCCCGATCGCCCGTCCGCGTGTCCACAGCGTAGACATCCACGAACCCCCGGCC
Organism: Longimicrobiales bacterium; assembly: GCA_028278645.1. Taxonomy (GTDB): domain Bacteria; phylum Gemmatimonadota; class Gemmatimonadetes; order Longimicrobiales; family Gaopeijiaceae; genus JABDNZ01. The sequence continues at coordinate 142,462 of JANQDZ010000034.1, forward strand.
GTCCAGGCTTCCCATGAGCTCGTAGGCCCGGTCGTCCCGGCCGATGGCCCACGGCCCCACCCGGGCCGGCCCCACCGTCTCCACTTCATCGTCGGCCAGTTGGACGAACTTTCCCGACTCGATCCAGTAAACAGAACCGAACGAGAAGTTTCGGTCTCTACTGGCCTGGAGTTCCTGAGCCCGTTGAAGCCGAGGGTCCTTCCAGTGCCACAAGACGAGATTCGGTTTCTCGTCGTCGTCCACCTCATCCGGCCGGGAGCGGGAGGGGGCTTCTTCTTCCTCACCCTCTCCCTCGCCGGCAGCCTCTTCTCCCTCCTCCTCGTCCCCTGCCCCGTCCTTCCTTTCCACCTCATGGATGCCGAAGAAGAACGCGTCCATGTTTTCGGACCAACTGGGGGCCCGGTTCGGTGAGACGGTCATTCCCTCCGGGAACCCGTCGGTCTCGGCCGGATCGAACACGACCTTCGACGGCCCATCCCGATCCCCGAACCCGGTCCACCCGAGAATGGAATGGAGGGGGTCCACGAAGTCGTCGTGGTCCATGGCTTTCAGGACGATCAGCCCTTCACCGTCGTCAGTCCAAGCCAGCCGGCTGTAACGTGCTTCGTCACTCTCCAGTGGCCGGCTCACACCGGTCTCCATATCCCGCATCTGGATGCCGTTCCCAACTTTTCCTTGGGCGTCCACGGTCCAGGCGAGCCACCGCCCCGTCTCATCAAAGCCGTATTGCACCACGTTCCCGATGTTCAACCGGGCCCCGGTTGCGAGCTCCTGGAGGACCACGTCCACTCCCCGCGCCTGGTCACCGCTTCCTTCACTTTGTCCGCCCCCAGGGCCTCCGCTTCCACCCCCTCGTGCAGCCGATCCCCCTCCCCCTGCAGCTCCGTATTTCCGCAGAGCGATCCACCCGCCTCGTTCCCCTGCAAAGGAGAAGGATTGAACCTCTTCCACCTCGGTCATCTCACCGGTGGAGAGCTCCAGGATCCCCACCTTGTTTCGAGCTGGAGGGCCTTGGCCCCGTGGCCGGTCTGACTCCTCCTGGTCCGGGGCGATGATGAACGCCAACCACTGGGAATCTTCCGAAAACTGAACCGAACCACCCCCTTCTCCCACGGAAAACCGGTGCTCAGTGTCATCGGACGTGCTTCGGACTACCAGCTCGGAGTTTCCTTCCCCCGGTGAGAGACGATAGGCGAACCACGCGCCATCGTCCGAGAGGGTCGGGCCCACGATCCGCTTCCAGTCGAAAACGTCCTGTAACCCGATGGGGCGAGGTCCGGCTGTCGTTTCAACCTCTTGGCCAACGGCCGGGGCGGGACTCCCCAAGAGAGCCAGGCCCAAAAAAAGGCATCCGATTCCGAGAATCCTGGGGGATGTGAATCTCATTGCCCATGCTCCTTCCGAAGGATCGGGTTTCACCGATCGAACTCAGTTGACTAGGGTGTAGACGAAGGCTGGAAAAGTGCTCGATGTGGATTCAGGCGCAAGGGTAGGAAACGGGCAGGTGTTACCGCCCCCCCCCCCGGTGTGTGACATTCGCCACAGACTTCCTGAGCGAGAAAAGACAGATTGTCCCATTGGAAAGCCGGCTGGACTCGCCTGTTTGGGCTCTGTGAGTTCCAGGGAAGCGGTCTCCCAAACGTCCGGCCCAATGTGCACCCCTCCCAATCGGAGCGCTTCGGGATGTGTAAGAAACGGAGTATCCAGGCAGGCTTTGCCCTCCTCTTCCTCTTGGTTTTTCCTCTCATCACCCACGCACAAGGAACCACTCAGGTGACCTTCTCCGGTCAGGTCAGGCCCAGGTTCGAGCGGCGGACCCCGGTAGACGGAGAATGGAACGGATTCACGTCCATGAGGGTGAGGGCCGCCTTGGAAGCCCGCCTAGAAGGGAGCGTCCGGATCTTCATGCAATTCCAGGACGTCCGCTTCTTCGGTGAAGAAGGCAACACCCTCGGGGACTACAGCGCGGACAATATCGATCTTCACCAGGGCTACCTGGAACTGACGGATGTGCCCTCCCTCGGGGGAGCTCTTCGGATCGGACGTCAAGAGCTGGCGTTGGGAGAACAGCGGCTGGTTGGATCAGTGAACTGGGCCCAACAGGGTCGAAGCTTCGACGGGATTCGGTATACCACTCCGCAGAAAGACGGATTAAAAGTCGACTTCTTCGCCATGAAGCTCCGGGAGGAGACCGCCGGGACCCACGACTGGGATCAGTCCTTCTTGGGTGCTTACGGCGCCATCCCCGTAGGGGACGGAGGCTCGCTCGATCTCTATGGCCTGATGACCACCGACTCTCGAGATGAAAACGGGAGCGAGCTCACGTTCGGGGGGCTCTGGAGGGGAACAGCAGGTCCGTTGAGCCTCCGAGCCGAGGGGAGTCTCCAGACGGGGGAACGGGGAGGGGAGGACGTATCGGCCTATATGATGGGCGTTCGGGCGGGCGGGAATCTACACGAAAAGGTGACAGCCACCCTCTGGTACGATTACCTGTCTGGCGACGACGATCCTTCGGACGACGAGGTCGGGGTTTTTAACACGCTCTTCGCCACCAACCACGCGTTTTACGGCTTCTACGATCTCTTCCTGAACATCCCGGCCCATACCGGGGGCCTGGGGTTGAAGGACGCCGCCATAAAATTCGCGTTTACCCTCTCCCCCACCACCAGCCTCCGGGCCGACCTCCACAATTTCCGGTCGGCCCAGGAGGGAGATTTGTCCACCCAATCCCTGGCGAACGAGTTGGATCTGACCCTGAACCATCGGATCTCCGGTGGGCTGACGATGGTCACTGGATACTCCTATGTCCAAGCCAAGGATGGGATCAAGGAGCTGGGGAGGCTGTCGGAAAACGCCCAGTGGCTCTTCCTGATGCTGAACGCGGTCTTCTAACGCGCAACCCTTCGGACGGGCCCAGCCGAAGATCGGCCCGAGAGCAGCGTATCGTGACGAGAGTCACTTTCGGAATTCTCAACACGACCTATTATGGGGTGAATCCCGAAAACACAGAGAACCCGGACGAAAACCCAGTATGGCAGACGAAAAGAAGACAAAGGGCCAGGAGGGTGCCGACAGGAGGTCCTTCCTGGGTAAGGCGTCGAAAGGGGCCATGGCCGCTGGCTTGGTGGGCGGGTACGGAGGTCTGGGAGCCATCGCCCTACGGTACCTTTATCCGGCTCGCCCCGACGAGCTTTCCTGGCAATTCGTAGCCGAGGTGAACACCATCAGGGTCGGGGAGTCACTCCTCTATGAGGGTCCGTCTGGCGAGACCATCAATATCGCCCGACAAGCCCGGGACGGTGGGGACGGGGATTTTGTGGCCCTATCCAGCACCTGTCCTCACCTGGGGTGCCAGGTCCGGTGGGAAGCCCAAAACAACCGGTTTTTCTGCCCCTGCCACAACGGGGTTTTTGACCCTTCAGGAAAGGGCATAGAAGGCCCTCCAGGCGATGCCGGTCAGAGCCTGGCCGAATACCCGCTGAAAGTGGAGGGAGGGCTCCTCCACATCGCGGTACCCGCCGCGCGCCTGGCCGACGGAACCGAGGCCGAGGGAAGGGTTTTGGCTTCCGGCACCGATCCTGTGGGGCCCGGTCACGATCCCTGCTTGGGCTCCAAGCCTCCCGCCAACACGGTCAGGAGGGCTTAGCCTGTGAGCACGGTCCTGAATTGGGTGGGCGAGCGGCTCCCGGTCTCAGGCAGGCAGTTTCGAGAGCTCACCAACGAGCCGGTTCCGTACCACCTCAAACGCTGGTGGTTCGCCCTTGGAGGGACACCGGCCTACCTGTTCATCGTCCAGATCTTCACCGGGATACTCCTGGCCTTTTATTACGAAGCCTCCCCCGCGACGGCCTACCAATCCGTGGAGCATATCACCAACGAGGTGGCCTTCGGTTGGTTTATCAGGAGCCTCCACAAATGGGCTGCAACCCTGATGATCGCGGCCGTGATCCTCCACCAGATCCGGGTGTTCTTCACCGGGGCATATAGGCGTCCTCGGGAGATCAACTGGTTCGTGGGGATGTGCCTGCTCCTTTGTACGCTCATGACCGGGTTCACCGGATACAGCCTGGTTTTCGAACAGTTGAGCTTCTGGGGTGCGACGGTGGGAGCGAACATCGCAGACGCGACCCCGTTCGTTGGAGGCTTCCTCAAGAACATGATGCTGGGGGGGGAAAGCTATAACCAAGCAACGCTCTCCCGGTTCTTTGTCCTGCACGCCGCCATCCTCCCGGTGACCATTGTCCTTTTGATCGCCGTTCACATCACCATCATTCGGCTACAGGGCGTGACTGAGTTCCGGTTCAAAGACGAAGAGACCGGGGCCCCAAAGACCTTCAACTTCTTCCCGGACCACCTATACACCGAGCTGATGATCGGCCTTGTGTTGATGATCCTCCTGAGCGCTCTGGCGACCATCTTCCCGGCCACTCTCGGACCCGCCGCGAATCCCCTCCAGACGCCTGAGATCATCAAACCGGAGTGGTTCTTCTACGTCGCATTCCGATGGCTGAAGCTCTTTACCGGCACCGCGGCCATTCTGAGCATGGGATTCGTGCTCTTCGTGATGTTCGCCTGGCCCTTCATCGACGCATTGATACGAAAGAAGACCAGGTTCCAGGAGGCCTCCGTCTGGATCGGCATCCTGGGTGTTCTGGCCATTATCGGCCTGACCGTTTGGGAAGCAATCGCCAAGCACTGAGGCACGTAAATGACTCTCGAGACCAAACGCATCGTCATCGCCTCCCTGGGGGGGCTGTTCCTGCTTTCCTTGGTGTTCGTCCAGTGGATGGAGACTGCTCGAAAAGCCGAGGAGGCGGGCCTCCGGGAAGCCCATGTGGCCGTCCCGGCCCAATCCGAGGAGTGCGTCGACTGCCACGCCGAAGAGAACCCTGGGATCGTCACGCACTGGACAGGATCAACCCACGCCGAAACCGGTGTCGGTTGCTGGGACTGTCACCAGGCGGTAGAAGGCGATCCGGACGGCTATCTCCACAACGGGGCGTTCATTGCGACGGTTGTGACACCCATGGACTGCGCTCGCTGCCATGACGCCGAAGCAGCCGAGTTCGCCCAGAGTCACCATGCCGCCGGCGGGAACATCTTGGCCTCTCTGGACAACTTCCTGGCCGAGACCGTAGAGGGTGCCCGGATGGAGTTCAACCCCCATTCACCCACCCCCGGAAGGGACTTCGAGACCGCTAACGGGTTCGCCAGCGCCAATTCCGGGTGTCAGCAGTGCCACGGGGCGAAGGTGGCCCTGGAAGCCACGGACGGCGGATCCATCACAGTGGACGATCTTCAGCCCGATGAGAACGGGATTCCCACCAACCAGGATGCGGTAGCCCGGATCGCTCTGGACGAGAACGGTCAGCCCATGCTGGTGGCGTCGACCTGGCCTAACACCGGCATTGGCCGCCTGAATCTCGACGGCTCCAACGGCTCATGCACGGCTTGTCATAGCAGGCACGATTTCTCACCGCGACGGGCAAGGCAGCCGGAAAACTGCGGTAAATGCCACCTGGGACCAGACCACCCCCAGAAGGAGATCTACGAGGAGTCCAAACACGGCATCGCTTACCGGGATCTGAAGGACGACCTGAACCTGGACGCCGTGGAATGGGTCCTCGGCGAGGACTACGCCGCAGCCCCCACCTGCGCCACTTGTCATATGTCGGGGAACATCCGGAATGGAGGCCGGATCACCCACGATCCAGGGGAGCGGATCTCCTGGACCAACCGCCCGGCGGTGAGCCTGGCCATGGACACGGACATCAACCACAACATCGTGACCGAGACGGATCCCGAGCTCCGCCGGGAGTTGATCCACGACACCTGGAACCAGAAGCGGGACCGTATGAAGGCGGTCTGTACCACCTGCCACACCGACACGTACGTGAACTCCTTCTACACCCAATACGACGACCTCGTGGTCCTCTACAATGAAAAATTCGCGAAGCCTGGCCTCGCCATCATGACAGCCCTGGCTGACAACGAACTCAGGACCCCGACGCAGTTCGACGAAGAGATCGAATGGACCTGGTTCTACCTCTGGCACCACGAGGGACGACGGGCCCGCCACGGAGCCTCCATGATGGCACCAGACTACACCCACTGGCATGGGATGTACGAGGTGGCCGAGCGGTTCTATATGGAGCTGATCCCCCAAGCCAGGGAGATCACCGGCCACGCTGCTTCAACGGGACACGGGGCGGCTGGGCGGGCCGTGAACGCAGTTATCGAAGAGATACTGTCCCGTCCGGAGCACGTCTGGTTCGAGCAAGGCGCCGAGGCGGCCTCCGAGAGGATTCGCCAGGAGATGGAACGGCGATACGGACGGACAGGGGGTTAAGCACCATGGCAATGAAGCGACGGAGGTTCCTCAGGACCCTGGGAGCCGGCACTGCCGGGATCGCCGCCTTCTCATGCAGTGATCAGGAAGCGGCCCGCCGAATCGCGGCCGAACAGGGTTCGGTGCAGGATGCTGACCTGACCTGGACCAAAGCCCCGTGCCGATATTGTGGCACCGGGTGTGGCGTCGAAGTCGGCGTGAAGAACGGTCGGATCATGGCGGTCCGGGGGGACGAGGCCAACCCGGTGAACCGCGGCCTGCTATGCGTCAAGGGTTACCACCTCCCCGCCATGCTGTATGGGGAGGATCGACTCACGACGCCCCTGCTCCGGAATTCGAACGGCCAGGGCTTTTCGGAAATCTCCTGGGATGAAGCCCTGAACCTCATCGCCCAGAAGTATCAGGAAGCTCTGGATGAGGCGGGCCCAACGTCCGTGGCTTTCTACGGCTCCGGGCAGTGGGGAATCCACGACGGCTACGCGGTGACGAAGTGGTTCAGGGGTGGGTTGAGAAGTAACAACGTGGAGCCCAACGCCCGGCTATGTATGGCCTCGGCAGTAATGGGCTTCATGACCCAGTTCCAGAGCGACGAACCCATGGGTTGTTACGAGGACCTCGAAGCCGGTGACGACTTCATCCTCTGGGGCAACAACATGGCGGAGATGCACCCCGTCCTCTTCTCCCGGATCCTCGCCAACAAACGGGAAAACCCTAGCGTTCGCATCGTGGACCTCGCCACCCGGCGGACACCCACCAGCGATTACGCCGACATGTACGTCGAGTTCAAGCCGAACACCGATCTGGCTCTGGCCAATGGGATCCTCCATCTCCTGGTGGCCAACAACCAGGTGGACCAGGCCTTCGTTCAAGAAAACGTGGTGTTCCGGCGGGGGACCGAGGAGCTGGAACAGATCGGATACGGCTCCTGGGGACCCGATGGCCTGGGGCTGAGCCCGGACGACGGCCCGGCAGAACACTATCGGTTTGCCGACCAGGCCCGACCCTCCTCCTTCGACGAGCTCGAGGAGTTTTTGGCCGATTATGCGCCGGCCCGGGTCAGCGAGATCACTGGCGTGCCTGTGGGGCAAATCCACGCACTGGCCGAGATGTACGGGGATCAGGGGCGCGGGACGGTGAGCCTCTGGTGCATGGGCGTGAATCAGCACGTCCGCGGCACGTGGATGAACAACCTCATCAACGACCTTCACCTGATCACGGGGAAGATCAGCCGGCCCGGCGCTAACCCCTTCAGCCTCACCGGCCAACCCTCAGCCTGCGGTACGGCAAGGGAGGTCGGGACACTTTCCAATCGGCTTCCTGCCGATCTCGTGGTCATGAACCCGGCCCACAGGGCCAAGGCCGAAGAGATCTGGGACCTGGAACCGGGCACGATCCCGGAACGACCCGGCTACCACACCATGGACATGTTCCGGGCCTTCATGCGGGGCGACGTCCGGGTTATGTGGGTTCAGACCACTAACCCCTGGGTCAGCATTCCCAACGTCCGTAGGATCCAGCGGGAGCCGAACGACGGGCGTTTCCTGGTCGTCAGCGACATCTACCCCACGCCCACGACGGAAGCCGCGGACCTCATCCTCCCCTCTGCAGGATGGGTGGAGCGGGAAGGCACGTTCGGGAACTCGGAACGCAGGACCCAGCACTGGGAAAAAGCCGTGGAACCGCCGGGAGAGGCGAAAGAGGACGCCTGGCAGGTCATGGAAGTGGCCAAGCGCATGGGCATGGGACACTTGTTCCCCTGGCCGGAGGAGGACTGGCACGAAGCCATGTACGAGGAATACCGCCGGTTCGGCCTGGGAATCGGCAAGGACCTGGCCTCCTATCAACAGCTACGGGAGACCCGTGGCCTCCTCTGGCCCGTCGTGGATGGCAAGGAAACCCGGTACCGATACGCTGCCGGGTTTGATCCCTACGTCCAGAAAGACAGAGGGGTGCATTTCTACAAGGCCACGGGGTTCGGGGAAAGGGCAGCCTTCTGGCTTCGACCGTACCATCCCCCAGCCGAGGCACCGGATGACGAATACCCATTCTGGCTCTCGACGGGACGGATCCTCGAGCACTGGCACACCGGGTCCATGACTCGTCGGGTGAAACAGCTTCATCAGGCGGCCCCGGAGGCCTACGTGGAGATCAACCGGGTCGACGCCACGGAGTTGAGCATCAACTCCGGAGACCTCGTGAGGGTCGTGAGCCGACGTGGAGACCTCGAGTTGAGAGCAAAGGTTGATGGTCGGGGTCAACCACCCAGGGGTACCCTGTTTATCCCCTTCTTCGACGAAGACCGGCTTGCGAACCTCCTGACCGTCGACGCCATGTGCAACATCAGCAAAGAACCGGACTTCAAGAAATGCGCGGTTCGAATCGAAAGAGCTTGATGCGGGCTCAGCGGGGTAAACGGAGTATCTGGCTCCTGGCTTTGACAGCAGTGGCCGGCCTCGTGTCAGGAGCCTGCGGCCAGGGCGATTGGGTGCCCGTAGCGGATTCGGGCGGAGCAATGAAGTCCAGCGGGGCCGTCCGGGCCGAGCGACGGCTGTATGACGGGGCGCCTCCCATCATCCCTCACGACCCGTTCGGGGCCTCCTGCGCCTCCTGCCATGACGAGTTCGGAGTAGGCGTGGAAGGGGTAGGATTCGCACCGGCTTCGCCCCACGACGACACCGATCACGAAGGAGCCACCGGACGGTGCCGACAGTGTCACGTCCACGTCCTTTCTGGCGATCTCTTCGTAGCTAATGGCTACCAGGGACTGGAACAGGATCTGAGGCTCGGGGGCCGTCTATATCCCGGCGCGCCCCCCACCATCCCTCACCAGGTCCTCATGCGAGAGAACTGCGTGGCCTGCCATGCGGGGCCCGGGGCGAGGGTGGAGATCCTCACCACCCACCCGGAGCGGGTCAGGTGCCGGCAGTGCCACGTGCCCGTGGACACAAGAGAGGGTATCCTCAGCTACACCGTGACGCCCACCACCACGCCGGAGGGTCCATGAGCGAGAAGCCGGAGGTCATACTCCTGGGAGCAGAGGAAGAAGCGGAGCGCCTTTGGCAGGGCGCTTTAAGAGCTCAAGGATCGGCCAGTGACGATTTTGTGGCGCTGTGCGAGGCGTTGGATCTGGGCCTGAGAGCCGCGGAGATCCTCGTTACCCACAAGCTCCAGCCCCTCAAGGACCAGTTCCCGGCAACCATCGGCATCCAGCTCGAAACCCCGTCACCTGAGGTGGACCCGGAGAGGGACGCCATCAACGTCCCCAATTCCCTCCCCTTCATCGCCATCTTGGACCTTCTGAGTGGTGAGGAGATGGACTGTGTGGCTCCTGGACTGCACCGGGGCTGGGAGGATAGGCGCTTCTCCTGCCGACGCTCCCGCGTTACCGCCGGAGAGGCCCTTGGCGTCACCCTGACGGAGGAAGAGCGGCACCAACTCCTGGTTCTCGCCGCCTATCGGAACCGCATCTTCAGGAGCCCACCCCCTGTCCAGGTGAATCGAGGGCAGGTCCTGGAAGCCTTCCCGGCCCTGAACAAACTCATGGAGCGCTTCAGGTAGGGGATTAGAAGGGTGTTGCAGAGGGTCCCTGTCATATAAGTGCCCCCCTCAGGTCACTCAGAAACAGAACCGACAACGTCGGGGTATTCGATTCGTGCCCTCAGAGGAGGAACCGAACATGATCCAGATCCGCAGCTCAGCCCTCAGGCGAGCCCTTACCCTGGTATTGCTGGCCGGCCTCACGGCCTGCGATGGCGATTCCACTTCCCCGTCGGACCCGGGGTCGCCTCCGGAGCTTCCTCCCCTGACCTCCATGTCAGTTGACTTCAGCTTGTTCGGCACTCCGGGACCCGGCCAATCGCAGCCGTCGGCGGAAGCAAACCTGACGTCCCTGAACTTCACCAACGCCGCAATCCGGGTGCTGGCAGCCCAGGTCGCGACGGTGGTGACACTGGCCGTGCCCGTAGCGACGTTTGCCGCGGCCGCCAACAGCACCCCGACGTTCGAGGACGACGATCGGTGGCACTGGCGGTTCACCACTGTCCAAGGCGGCCATACCTACACGGCCCACCTCAGCGGCGCGGTGCAGGGTGCCATGGTCAGCTGGGATATGCGCATCACGTCGCCCACGCACACACCACCGCTCGACGAATTCGTGTGGTATGGGGGTGAGGGCCACCGAGACCGCACCTCCGGTACGTGGACGTTCTACGACCCTTCCACACCTTCAACGCCCACGGCGGTGCTGAGGATCGACTGGACACATGCGTCAGCCACCGAGCACGGATGGGAAGCCACCGCCCTTTCAGGCACAGCGGTCGGTGACGTGTTCACCGCCAGCGTCGACGGTGACGCTCGGATGATCACCTACTTCGATGCCTCGGAGCAGACCTCCATGGAGATCTACTGGAATGCCAGCGATGGAAGCGGCTACCTGATTGCTCCGAACTACAATGGTGGTGTCAAAGCGTGTTGGGACGCCACCCAACAAGACGTAGCCTGCGGATAGGGGCCGGGTCGACCGGGAGGCCAGCCACCAACCCCTGGTTCTCGCCAACAACCCGAATCGCATCCCACGGGAGCCTGCCCTCGGTGCGGGTGGGCCGAGGCCAAGGCGAGGCTGGGCCAGGACGGGGCCGCCCAGGCGGATAGCCTGGACGTTGGATCGATCTTTCTTCACACACTTGCCACCCAGGCACCAACCCCCAGTTCGGAGCCTTGGGACCCGATGGCAATCTATATGTGGCGAACACAGGCAACTACTTCGATCCAAGCTCCGTTGCCGTAATCGATCCGACAACCATGACGCGGATCGACCTGATCGAAGCGTTCCCTGCCGGTTCCGGTGACGTCCACGTCGATAGCGAAGGGCTCGTCTACGTATCCGGTTTCTTTTTCGGGACAGTGGTCTGGGACTCCAGAAGCCGAGTCTTCGTCCGAGGGCCGGACAATCCAGTTTGCGCTCCCCTGTCCGCAGGGGGTTGCCGGGGTGCATCCAGCTCGTTCACCGCCTCCGACGGAGGGCTTTTCCAGACATTCTTCGGGAGTGCGGCCCAGGGGCTCCAGCCGTGAGAGGGTATGTCGGGGAGGAAAGGCGTTTCAGGAAAGCCGCCGCGAGTTGGTCTCCTCAGGTCTGTTTTCGAAGCGGGAGGACCTGGGGGGACCCGGCATCCGGCCCGGGACCAGGGTGGGGGGCCACCACCACCGGCCATCGGTAGACCTTCTCGAGGGTTTCATCGGTGAGGACTGATTCGGGCCTCCCCGTCGCCTGGATTCTCCCATCGGCCAGCAGGACCAACTTGGAGGAGTAGCGTGCGGCCAGGTTCAGATTGTGCGTGGCCAACACGACCGTGAAGCCCGAGTCCGCCGCAAGCCCCCTCATGAGCTCGAACGTCTCCATCTCATAGTGGAGATCCAGGGCCGCCGTGGGTTCGTCCAAAACCATCGTAGACGGCTCCTGAGCGAGAGCCCGAGCGATTCTGGCCCTCTGTCGCTCGCCACCGGAGAGGGTGCTGATAACTCGGTCCGCCAGCTCCTGGACCCCTGCCCTTTCCATTGCCCGGTCCACCGCGGCCCGATCCTCCGGTCCCGTCCGACCAAGTATACCGACGTGGGGGAACCGCCCCATTTCCACCAGTTGCCTGACGGTGAGGGGGAACGCCATGGGCTCTCCCTGAGGGACAAACGCCACCTGTGCCGCGATGGCTCGGCGGGACCATCGCTGAATGGGCTGCCCCATGAACTCGACAGCTCCTTTGGCACCGGACAACTCCCCCAACATCACCTGGAGGAGAGTGGACTTCCCAGATCCATTCGGCCCCAGGATCGCGAACAGCTCTCCCGACGGGACCTCGAGGGAGATATCGGAAAGGGCCGCCCTCCGCCCGGTGGGATACTGGAACGAAACCCGATCCACGCTGAAAACGGAAGTCATCGGGTTTCCTCGCTCTTAAGAAGGAGCCAGAGGAAAAGGGGGACCCCGATGATAGCTGTCACCACTCCGACCGGGAGCTCGGCTGGTGCCAGAATCGTGCGGGCGATAGTGTCGGCAACCACCAAAAGGAGGGCGCCGGCGATCGCACTGGCTGGCAAAAGCCACCGATGATCGCTTCCACCTATCAACCTCAGGGCGTGGGGGACCACCAGACCCACGAACCCTATGGCGCCGGCCCCGGCTACGCAGATGCCCACCACCAACGAGGTGACCACGTAAAGGATGAGTTTGAATCGCCTGACGTCCACGCCGAGGTGGAACGCGCTCTTTTCACCCACGGCCAGGAGGTTCAGCGGCCGGGCCAGAAGGACCAGGCCCAGGAAGGCAGGGATTAGGTAGACCGAGAGAGTGATGACCCCTTCCCAGGACGCCCCAACAAACGACCCCATGATCCAAAGTACAGCCTCACGGAAAGTTTCGACGTTCGCGAAGTTGATGACCAAGAGGAGGAAGGCGTTAAAAAAAGCCGCTATGACCACCCCGGACAGGAGCAGGACCCTGGTGTCCATCCCCCGCCCCCGGCCCCCAGCCATAAAAAGGACCAGGAACATGGCGAGAAGCGCCCCTCCGAAGGCAAAGAGCGGCAGGGCGATCACCGAACCGATGGTCAGGCCAAAAACGATGGCGATGACGGCGCCCAGGGCTGCGCCGCTAGACACCCCGAGGACGTATGGCTCGGCCAACGGATTCCGGAGAAGGGCCTGGAAAACCGCCCCTGATACCGCCAACCCTCCACCCACCAAGGTTGCCAGGAGTACTCGCGGCAGACGGAGCCCGATCACGATGGTCTGGGTGGCAGGGTCGGCTTCTCCCCTGAACGCCAGGAGGAACTCTCGTACCGGGAACTCCACGTCCCCCACCATGAGAGCGACCACGGCAGCCACAATCAGGGCCAGTCCGAAAAATAGAAGCCGCACTATCATGGTCGGCCCCCCCCGGGGGCGTTGAAGGCGCTGGAGTGAAGGGCCCGTGCCAGGGCCTCGACGGCGGCAGGGAACCCCGGCCCCGGGCGGCTGAACAAATCACCGTCCACAAAAAGCACTCGACCTTCCTGAACCGCCGGTATGGTCCTCCATCCAGGGGTTGATTGGAGCGTTCGAAGGTCCTGGATCGAATATTCCCCCTGGGGCCATATCAGGGCCTCAGGATCACGGGCCACGATGGCTTCGAAACCAACCGCGGGCCACGGGAGGTCGGCATCCGCGAAGACATTTGCGCCCCCGGCCAGCCGTACCAGATCGTCGATGAAGGTCCCGGGCCCCGTCGTCACTGGCGGACTAGGGGCCACAACGTACATCACGGGAACGGGGGGAAATCCTTCTATCCGCTCCTCCACCCTGGCAATCATCTCTTCCAGGGTATCCGCCAGGGAATCGGCCTTCGTGGGGACTCCGAAGAACTCTCCAAGGGCATCGATGGCACGAAAGAGGTCCGGGACCGAATTGGTTGGGAGGGAGACGACAGAGATACCCAGGGATTCGATACGCTCCGCCATAGCCGGCGCGTCTCTCCCCGTTGGCATGAACACCACGTTGATCCCCAGGTCGATCATCCGCTCCAGATTCGGATCCAGACCACCGCCAATGCTTGGAAGGGCGGCCAAGCTCTCGTGGGTGTCGAAATCGGTTTTGGCCACCAGGCGTTGAGTCTCCCCCAGAGCCACGATCAATTCGCCCAGGGACGGCACGAGGCTCACAGACCGGACCTCTTCCGGGATGCCGGGTTGAGAGTCGGCCGCTGGGGCACACCCTGGTAATTGAAAAGGAAGGAGCACTAAAAAAGCGCGACGAAATACCCAGGACACCCGGGGAACCATGCCACGCCTGAAAACCCATTTCATGAAAGCCACCTCTCGACCGGAGGATCGATGCTCGTCCCCAACGACACAGGTCTCCTGGCTCAGGGCCGATCCGCTCGCCTTCCCGGGAAACCCTTCCCAGTGGCGTTTTGAGGGATCGTTTCGGTGGTTCCGAGCCCAACACAGTGGCGGGACCGCGCCGGATTCACACCGGCTTCCGAGATGTGCCGTTCCAGACGTTAGGACGTCCGCCAGAAAGAGACAAGCGACCGGGAAAGGACCTACCCTCCATTCGCCCAGGCACGGGCAAGAAACTGGAGCTCATATAGTCCGTTCGGAAGATCGTCGGACCACGAGTATTCTGCGTTCCCTTCCTGGCCAAGGAAAAGCTCATAGCGATGGAGTCCGTTATACTGGAGTGGGAAACCGAAATGGAGGAATACCCGTTGGGGTATTACGCGGGACGCCATCCGAGGGAGGGAAACAATGAAATCGGACTCAATCAGAACCGGCGTTTGGACCAACTCGGTCGGCATCCTGGGCTTCCTGGCCCTCTCCTCGTACACCGCAGCGGCTGAGATCCAGCCCCAGGAACGGGAGAAGTTCCATCAGGGAGTGGACTATCGGATCGAGGCTGTGCTGGACGAGGACGAGGAAACCCTCCGGGCCCGGGCCCGGGTCCGGTACACCCACAACGGGCACGGGACGATCGATACCCTCTATTTTCATCAGCACCTGAACGCTTTCCGCCCCAACAGCGACTGGGCGAAGCGGGACCTGGAATTCGATAATCGACGTTTCACGGATCTGGGTCCTGAAGAACACGCTTTCGAAAAGCTTCTCTCCGTGTCCGTCGGCGGAACGCAGGCCGAAGCGCTCTACCCCGGCGCCCCAGATTCAACGGTTGTGGCCGTGCCCCTGGCAAGCCCCCTCGAGCAGGGGGAGACCATCACCGTAATCCTCGACTGGGGGGCCAGGCCCTCCACCCTTCCCCGTCGGCAGGGGAGACGTGGAAGGCACTACGATTTTGCACAGTGGTACCCGCGGATCGCCGTCTACGACGAGGGTGGATGGCAAGTTCAACCTCTCATGCCCCAGGGTGAGTTCTACGGGGAGTTTGCCACCTACGATGTCACTCTGGACGTCGCTGACGATCAGGTCATGGGCGCCACGGGGGTCCCCGTGGAGGGAGATCCCGGCTGGGCGAACGCGGCATCCGGTGCAGCTTCGGAGGGCTCCCAGGGCCCCTTACTCCGGGCCGAGTTCTATGGAGCCGCAGATGAAGAATCTCTCGGGTTCCTGGACGGTCAGCCTGCAGTCGGCCGGAAAAGGGTGCGATGGCATGCCCAGGACGTCCACCATTTCGCGTGGAGCACCAGTCCGGAATACACCTATGAAGGTGGGAATCACGGCGAGATCGCCATTCACGTCCTCTACCAGCCGGGCGACGAAGACTCTTGGGGGGGTGGGATCGCTGTGGAGCGAACGGTAAGGGCAGTGGACTGGTTGGAAACCGTTTTTGGGCCGTATCCCTATCCTCAGGTCACCAACGTCCACAGGATCGAAGGCGGGGGAACCGAATTCCCAATGATGGTTATGGACGGATCGGCTTCCCAAGGGCTCATCACCCACGAGGTGGGCCACATCTACGCCCACGGGATTTTGGCTAACAACGAGTGGAAAGACGCCTGGCTGGATGAAGGGCTCATCTCCTTCGTGACGTCCTGGTTCTCCGAAGAAGCCGACGGAGCGACAGGCCTATGGGAGGGG
Source organism: Longimicrobiales bacterium (assembly GCA_028278645.1). Classification (GTDB taxonomy): domain Bacteria; phylum Gemmatimonadota; class Gemmatimonadetes; order Longimicrobiales; family Gaopeijiaceae; genus JABDNZ01. The sequence continues at coordinate 158,371 of JANQDZ010000034.1, forward strand.
GCTCTCAGAAGGGTGGCGGCATTCGAAGACCGGGTGACCCCGCAGCCCGTCGGGATCCCGTCGGCTGATTTCTTCGATCCCCGGGCCTACAGCACCTACTCCTATTCGAAGGGGTCGATCTTCTTCTATATGCTCAGGGAACTCATGGGCTGGGAGGACTTCCGGCGGGTGACTCGGCTCTACTTCGAAGACAACAAGTTCGAGCACGTGAACGAGTACGATTTCAGGGTGGCGGCAGAGGCCGTCTATGGTGAGGACCTGTCCTGGTTCTTCCAACAGTGGCTCCACACCACCCACCGACTCGACTACGAGTTGAGATCGGCGGTAGCGCGGCAGCAGGACGACGGGAGCTGGATCACCCAGGTTACCATCGCCCGGAACGGAGAGGCTTGGATGCCCCTGGAGGTTCAGGTCGGGTCGACGAGGGTGAAGCTGGAATCCAGAGAGGCAGTTCAGACCGTTGAGGTTTCGACAGAAAACAAGCCGGAAGCCGCCATTCTGGATCCCGACCTCGCCCTGTTCGAATCCACCAGGGAGAACAACCGAAAGGTCGTGGAGGGTCGCTAGTGTCCTGAGGCAGGGCGCTCGGGCTCTGACCCGGGCTGATCGCCGCCTCTGACTCAGGACACTCAGGTCTTTTCTCAGAACCCTAAGGAGAACCCTCTCCCCCCCGGAGGGCCACGAGCCTCACCTCCAGGAACTCCAGGCGGGTTTCAGCCTGTACCAGGTCCAGCGTGGCTCTCTCCAGCTCCGATTCGGGGGCAAGGCCCAACTCGACCCTCTCGGACACCTCCTGATACCGGGTCGCCGCTTCCTGATGGGCCGTTCTCAAAAGCTCGACTTCAGCTTCGATCTCGGCCAGCTCGATTCCCCGCTCTGCTTCCTCTCCTGAGACCTCCCCAGCCAGGAATCTCTCCCGAAGCTCCAACTTTTCGCGAATGTTGCTCAGAACCGATCCGGCCTCCTGGAGGGCCATCATTCCCTGGACGAGTGCAGAGGAACCTAAGGCCCCCACCTCCTCGAGATCCTGTACTTTCTGGAAGCGGACCTGGGCATGCTGATACCTCTCCCCGGCAGCTGACTCATCCAGGGCCAACCGTTCGGAAACGAAGTCCCGCCCGCCGACCAGCGGCGCCGATACCGTGTTCAGCGGTTCTTTCCTGCTGGCTTGGATTTCCTCCATATCGAGGCGAAGCCTCGCCAGCCGGTTCTCCGCATCCAGCATGGCGACTCTGGCCGAAAGAAGGGCCTCCTCTCCCAACACTCCGCTCCCGTAGCGGGTTTCCGTCTCCTGAAAACGCCTGACCGCGAAGTCCAATTCCAGCGTAGCCAGCCTCAGGTCCGAAGAGGCTTTTGCGAGCAGGACCTGCTGAGCCCGCGCCTCCTGAACCTCGTCTTTCACCACAACCCCACCTGCCCCCAAAAGCGCAGACGCCAGTACCAACACGACCAAGTTCATCTTTCCTCCCGTCTTTTGCCGGACCGGCTCAGAGAATCGGTTCTGTCTCCGCAGGGACGTCCTAACCTGCCATTCGAGGCTGGAGACAAACTCATCCGTAGGCTCGTGAGCCGGTTCTTGGAATTCGTTCATGGTGCTCCTCCTTCAGAACCGACCATCGGTTCCAACTTTGCCCTAAGCTTGAGACGGGCCCGCCTGAGTCGACCTTCAACCGCCCTCTCCGACACCCCCAAGTCCGCCGCGATTTCCCCGACGCTTTTTCCGTCGAGATGGAAGGCTTCAATCAGCTTTGATTGTCTGGGGCGAAGGCGAGCGAGGCCCCAGGACACGGCGGCGGCGCACTCGCCGTCGTCCTTTCCATCGCCGGCCTCCAGGAACCTTCGTTCCCAATCCGGCGGAAGGCTGTTCAATGAGATGTGGGGAGTTTTTCGGAAGTAGTTCAGGAGAAGGTTCCTGGCCACGGTTTTCAGCCAGGCAAGGGGGTTGTCGGGGAAGCCTTTCCTTTTCCAAGACTCGACCGCACGGAGCCAAGCCTCCTGAGTCACGTCCTCAGCCAACACCCGGTCGCCGCCACACCGATGGGAGACGAACGAATACAGGGGAGTCACACATTCCCTGTAGGTGCTGATGAGTTTTGTCTCCTCCATGGGCTCTCCAGTGAGGGCGTAACGCCTCAAGTCCCTATTGATTAAGACACCAGAGGAGATAAAAACCCACGCTTTTGCTGGAAAGCCCGACGACCCGGGCCCAAACCCCGCCGGGGGTCCGGACCCGGAGCGGGTCGAAATCGGTCAGCGGCTGAGCAAGCCTCCCCGTTCGTAGATCTCCTTCTGGACCTTGGAGAACTGACCGGGTGTGGTCTCCCCGGACGGAAGTGTGATGGACCCGGACTCCAGGTCCACCTCGATGACCTGCCCATCCGTCAATCCCCGGGAAATCAGATCTGCCACAACGATAGGGAACCCCTTGTTGATGGCGTTTCGTTCATAGATCGAGCCGAACGATTCGGCGATTACGGCTGACACACCGAGGCTTTCGAAACAGTCGACAGCCTGCTGCCGGGAGGATCCAGCGCCGAAGTTCTTGCCTGTAACGACGATATCCCCAGTTTGAGCCTTCGAAGAGAAGTCCTCCCAACCCTCCAGGTTATCGAACGTGTACTGTCCCATCTCGGCGATATCGGTGACGGTCAGATACCGGTTATGGAAGATCATATCCGTATCGATATTGTCCTGCTCCACCACCCATACTCGGCCCTTCAGCTTCGGGGGCTTTCCCTCGGTTCCGGTTTGGGTTCCCTGTTCCTCTGAAGGGGCGGTGGTGGGGGCGTCGGCGGCAAAGATCGCCGGCTCCTCGGGGATCTGGTCGGGGAGGCAGATGGCTCCGGCGACGGCGGAGGCGGCCACCACGGCGGGGGACGCGAGGTAGACCTCCCCCTTGCCCTGCTTCCCTGCGAAGTTACGGTTCCCCGTGCTCACGGTCACCTCACCGGGCCCGTTTTGCCCTACCTGGCCGGCCGCGCATCCGGCACACCCTGCGTTGGAAACCAGGGCCCGTGCCTCCTTGAACACGTCCATGAGGCCGGCTTCCAGACACTGGCGCCATACACGATCGGTGCTGGGCACAATCTTGAGAACGACCCCGGGGGCCACCTTTCGGCCCCTCAGGATCTCTGCGGCAATCTCCAGATCTTCGAAGCGACCGTTGGTGCAAGATCCGATAAAGGCGGAGCCGATCTTGGTTCCATCCAGGCTGCTCACGTCGACGACGTCCTCAGGGTGCCCCGGGCGAGACATCTTGGGCGTCAGGCCTTCGATATCGACCTCGATCACCGAGTGGTACTCCGCGTCCGCATCGGCGAACACCCCCTCTACCGGGCGGCCTGAAGCGGCGCTGCAGAAGTCCAAAACTGCCTGGTTGGGGGGGAAGAGAGCGACGATCCCGCCCATCTCAGTCGCCATGGACGCGATGGTGATCCTTGATGCCAGGTCCAGTTCATCGACGATCTCGCCATAGATCTCAGCGGCGTACCCCAGGAGCCCGTTCGCACCGAGCTGCCTGAGCATGGCCAGCGTGATGTCCTTGGCTGACGCGCTGGCGGATGGGGTGCCGTTGAGGACGATTTTCACCGTTGGGGGGACCTTGAACCACACCTTCCCGAAGGCAAAAGCCTGGGCAATGTCCACATCGCCCATGCCCTGCCCAAAAGCCCCGATGGCCCCCAGGATATTTGCGTGGGAATCGGTCGAAACAAAGGTGGAGCCGGGAACGGCGTGCCCACCGTCGATGGCGAGGTGAGTCCCGATTCCAGCATCGATATCATACACGCCGATGCCCTGTTGCCGGGCGAAATCTCTGCACACCTGCTGATTCGTAGCGTATTTCTGATCGGACCCACCGGGATTGCAGTCGAAGGTGAAGAGGGTCTTTGAGGGATCGGCTACTGGCAGCGCGTGGTCTCTGATGTTCTTCACAACGTTAGCGCCGCCGAAGTCCCTGGCTGCTCGGACATCGATGCGGATATCGACAATCTCACCCGGGGAGACTTCTTCATCCGAATGTTCGGAGATGATTTTTTCGATGATGGTCTGTCCCACAATAACCCCCTCGTTTTTCGAAGCCGCCGATATCGGCGGGGTAGATTCCGGTTTTTTGGGACCGCCTGGATCGGCGGCACATCCTTTGGTTCAGGTTCAAGGCCGCCTGGCCTGGCGGCACGGGGTTCGGATCCCTCGTCGCACGGGCAGTCTCTAGGCCCTTGGGAGAGGCTGGGGAGGGATCTCCCCCTGGGCGATATCGACCAACCGGGCCAGGGAGAGGATGGTCACACGTCGCCCCTCGGTGGAGATCACCTCATTGCGGCGGAGATCACCCAATGCTCGGGCAACACTCTCCCGGCTCGTGGCCAGCTGATGGGCCAGATCGGACTGGGTGCCGCCTAGGACAAACGTGCCCCCCTTCCGTGCAGCCCCCGAGCGTTCAGCCTGTTCCAGGATGGCCTTCGCCACCCGCCCTGGGACACTCCTCAGCGACACTTTCTCCACAACGCCCACCAGGGCCCGAAGGCGCTGGCCCAGGTTCCGGATCACGGCGTCAGCGATTTCCGGATGTTCCCGATAGAGCCGTTGGAAGTCGTCAACAGAAAGGAAAAGCAGCTCACAATCTTCCGCGGTTCTCCCAGAAGCCGGGTAAGGCCCACCGTCAAAAACCGGGAGCTCGGCGATGCTCTGGACCGGGTTCTCCGTGTGGAGCACCTGTTCCCGGCCGTCGGCCGTAGATCGGAAGATCTCCACCCGGCCACTCACCAGGACGTAAACGCCCCGTGCCTGCTCGCCTTTACGGAAAAGGATGCTCCCCGACGGGACCGTTCTCCGGACCATGCGCTCACGAACGAGGGCCAGGGACTCCTCCGAAAGATCCCGGAAAAAGGAGACGTTTTTAAGTTTTTCCGCCAAGCTGTTGGTTTCCAACTCGGTCCTCACTGTGACTCTGCCCAGGGCCCTTGGCCCAAACCCGCTCACGCCCGGGAAGATGCCCTATTTAGCGACGGATTGGAAGTGGGAGAGGATGCCTGGTTGTGACGGGTATCACATCTCCAATTCCGTCCAGGCCGTAAGGTTAAAACACAACAGAGAACACCCTATGGAGAGGTTGACCATGGCGCAGATATCCCCGGACACGACAATCCACGATCTCCTGGAGGAATTCCCTTTTCTCCTGGACTTTCTGGTGGAGTACAACCCCAACTTCAGCCGCCTCAAGAACCCTGCGATGCGGGCCACCATGGGGCGGATCGCCACGTTGAGGAAAGCCTCGGAAATGGGCGGGGTGGAGTTGGACAAGTTCCTCGAAGACATCCACCTGGAGGTGGACCGGCAGTCAGGATCGGCCGGAACAGCCCAAGGGGCCGCGAGCGACGACGAGAAGGTCGACAAGGTCGCGGAGCTGAAAAGTCTGATCCTCGACCTCCACGAGGGCGAGGAGCCCGAGGCGGCAAAGGCCCGTTTCAACGCGGTCGTGAAAGACGTCTCGCCGGAAGAGATCGGGGCCATGGAGGAACAACTCATCCGGGACGGAATGCCGGTCGAAGAGATTCAGCGGCTCTGCGACCTCCACGTTTCGGTCGTTCAAGACGCCCTCGATGCACACGAGGAGGTCCAAGCCGAGCCGGGACACCCGATTCATACCTACAAGGTCGCCAACGAGATCATCACGGATCTCGCCAACCGTCTAGGCGACCTGTGCAGAGACGAGCGGCGGGATGGATTCTCCGGCCCGGGGTGGTCGGCCGAGTATCTCGAAGTCCTGAATGAGCTCTCCGGAATCGACAACCACTACCTCCGTAAAGAGAACGAACTCTTCCCAGCCCTGGAGAAGCATGGGATTACCGGTCCTTCCCAAGTGATGTGGGGCGTGCACGACGAGATCCGTGGCCAGGCCCGGGAAGCGAGGGAGTACCTGGAGAACGGGTCGTGGGAGGGTGCGGCCAGAGCCGGTACCTCCCTGGCCCGAGCCGTGGTGGAGATGGTGTACAAGGAAAACCGGATCCTTCTTCCGTTAGCCCACGAAAACCTTACACACGAGGAATGGGCTGCTGTAAGGAAGGGTGAGGACGAGCTCGGGTACGCCTTCCAAGCGCCGGAAGCTCCGTTCCCAACGGAGCCCTCACGAATCGGCCCGGCCCGGCCCGAGGAAGCCGACGCTGGCTCGGGGGTTCAGCTCCCTATCGTCAACGCCGCGCCCACCGCCCCCCTGCCGGAAGGGACCGATCAGGCATACGTGGACCTGGGAACCGGTCGATTGAGCGTCGAACAGTTGGATATGATGCTGCGGAACCTCCCCATCGAGATCTCGTTCGTAGACGCCGACGGATTCGTCCGATACTACTCCGAGACCGAGGAACGACTCTTCCCCCGGACCCCAGGGGCCATAGGCCGACACGTGGAGAACTGTCACCCGCCGAAAAGCATCCACATGGTCAGGGAGATCCTCGAGAAGTTCGCCGCCGGGGAGAGAGAGGTGGCCGAATTCTGGATCGAGATGCAGGGGAAATTCATCCACATCCGGTACTTCGCCGTTAGGAGTCTTGAGAGAGAGTACCTGGGTTGCCTGGAGGTGACCCAGGACGTGACAGAGATCCGGGCTCTCGAAGGCCAACGCAGACTGTTGGAGTGGCGGTAGGAAGTAGGCTCCGACTGAAGATTAAAAAGAAGAGGCCCCGTTCGACGGGGCCTTTTCTTTGGCGCTCCTCTCCAGCGGTATCAGCCCGCCGGCTCCCGGATCATGATGAGAAGCATCTTAAAATCCGACACTGCGGAGAGTGCGTGAGGGATGTTCGCTGGAAGGAGAAGGCCTTCCCCTTCCCCCATCTGCTGCGTAGCCCCTCCAATCGAAATCTCTACACAGCCCTCGAGGACATGGACCAGCGCATCGTGGGGAGTCGAGTGCTCGCTGAGCCCCTGGCCTTCCGAGAAGGCGAAAAGCGTCACAGTACCGGTCTTCTTCTTCAGAACCTCCCTGCTAACCACCGATCCGGCCTGGACTGTGATCAGATCGGCCACCGCCGCGGCCGTGGCCAGAATATGATCCTCTGGAAGCTTGCTCATCGAAACCCTTTTTTCTGGTTCGGTTGGGAGGAGTCCCACCCTGGACTTCTTGTCGAGTGGTCCTAGAGCCCGAGAAGGTACCCGGGGAGGAACCTAGAGATCCTGTCGTTTGAACAACCTGACGGAGAGCCCGACGGGAACGACGGTCCAGACCAAAAGCCCAAGGAACCCAATCGCAGACGCCACTGCCACCGAACCGGTGAGTTTGATAAGGGTGGCCCCCCCAGGCCCGAATAGGTGGATCCCTCCAACCTGGAGCAGGGATAAAACCCGGACTGTGTCGATGGGGTTGCCCAAAAGCCCCCCGATGAGGACGATCCTGAGGGCACCGGGGGTCAGATAGAGCGTGGTGCCAAGCATGATCACGCCGTACACCACTTCAAAGAAGATCCACACTCCCAAGGCTATCCCGATTGAGAGCTGGGTCCGCCCCGATAACAGCGATACCAACATCGACACCCCGGTGAAGACCAGAGCCAGAAGGAGACTATACCCGATGACGATGAGGTAGCTGAGAGCTCCTATCGGACCTATGACCAAAGCGATGATGATGCCCGGTGCTCCAAACCCGACGATGGAAGCTCCAAGTACCGTCATGACCAGGCCAAGGTACTTTCCCAGAAGGACGCGGGATCGGGGGAGAGGCTGGGTGGCGAGGAGCTCCAGGTATTCCGTGTTGGAGGTAAAGCTGAACACGCCGAGGAGCAATGCGAAAAGGGGTATCAGAAATCCCGCCAGGTTCACGATGCTGGCTGCCGTCCGGGTAAAGTCCTGGAAACCTGCGTATCCCGATGTGACCATTCCGAAATAGGCAGTCAGAATGGTGAGGATCGTAAACAAACCCGAGAAAAGGAGGACCCAGCGGTTTCTCCTGTTGAGCGTGAACTCCTGGCGCCCAATCCACCAAACCGAGCTCATCTTTGGGCCTCTTCATCGGATGTGTGGGCTCCCGCGACCTTCAACATGCCAAAGGGGCGATCCTTAGACGGACCGATGGGGAAGCCCGAGCCTGGCTTGAGGGCCAGGAACCGCACCTCCACGGTGTCCCCCGCCGCTGGGACAGTGATAGCGCCGGCTTCTGGATAACCGGTGACGGTCAGGGTGAGGTCAGCCTCCAGTTCTCGGCCCACCGCCCTCAAGATCACGAGATCGTCTTTCTCTACCTCCACAACGTCCGGGACCATCCGGTCCCCTTCGATGGTGACCTCCAAGATCTGGTCCGGGGTCCCCCGCTCGGCGCGGTACCCGTACCAGTCCACCACTTTTTCGTCAGGATGCTGTTTGGCCTCCTTGGCGCCACTGGCATCACTAAAAGTCACCACCCTGCCATTCATCACCGTGGGGATATGGTCGGTAAGGAGGAAGGTCGACAGCTCGGCACTCTGGAAAAACCCAGTCCGGTAGTCTGCGAAGTAGATGTCCGAGGCCCGGGGGCGTTCGTCCTTCGGTAGCCCTTCGAGGTACCGGAGCAGACACGCCGGGGAGTCGAAGGTGATGAACTCGGATCCGCTCACGAAGCCAGCGGATTGGTTCACCTGGTCGATGACCATGTTGCATTCCCGACAGACGTCGATCCCTTCTACCAACTCGATTTTCGGCTCCTGGGCGCAGCCAGCCAAGATCACGAGGCTCAAAACCGTACGAAGAAATAATCGAAGCCTCATGAGGATCCCTCCCGGCGTTCCGTCGCCTCAAAGTGGGGTCGCACCAATGCATCCCAATCCGGTGGCTCGGTGTGGAATTCTTCCACCGCTCCACCAGCCTCCTCGATGGCCTTGACCACGTCCAGCCGCCGGTTCGGGAGAGCCCGAAAGTGCACGTGCCGTCCATTCCGATCAGTGATCTCCGCTCCGGCAGCCCTCGCCGCCGCCAGGATCGACTCGGAAGTGGCGGTCAGCACCACTCGAACCTTCGTTTCCCTGGTGACGGTGGTCCTGAAGACCGAGGCGTCTTCCACAACCACGAGTCGCCCTCCGACCAATACCGCGACCCGATCCGCCGTCCGCATGGTCTCGTGCAAGTTGTGAGATGAAAAGATGACGGTCATGCCCTTGGCCCTCAGGGTCTTGAGGTGATTCCGGAGCCTTCGGTTCCCCAGGGAATCCAGGTTCAAGGTCGGCTCGTCCAAGACATAGAGCGGAACCTCTTTCAGGAATGCCACCGCTAGGCTAAGGCGCTGCAACATCCCACCGGAGAATTCCCTCGTGAATCGATCGGCATCTTCCTCGAGGGCAAATAGGTCCAACATCCCGTCGACCTTGGCCTTCGGCTCCCCTCGAAGTCGTGCAAAAAAAGCCAGAATCTCCCGGGCAGTCAGAAGCCCCGGCATCGTAGTCTTCTGCGGCAGGTAAGACACCACGGCCTTCGCTTTGTCGGGCTCCGCTGAGACGTCGGATCCGTTGATCAGCACCCTTCCAGCCGAAGGGGAATGCAGTCCGGCGATTGCTCTCAGGACGGTGGTTTTCCCGCCCCCGTTTGGTCCAAGGAGGGCGAGGGTCTCACCTTCCCCTACCTCGAGGTCGATCCCCCGCACGGCTTTAACCTGCCCGAAACTTTTCTGGAACTCCTCCAACTTCAGGATGGACTCTTTCGATATCATTGCCGGCGCCTCCGAGTCCGTAGCCAGGAACTCCCAATGGCCGTGCCTGCCATCGGACCTAGAGTGAGAAGGAGGTAGAAAAACGCCCAGGCAGGAGCCCGGTTCAGGCTCCGAGGCCCGAACAGGTGCCACGGAACGTCGCCGTTCGGTGACGGCTCCATGAGAGGCGCGGGATCCTGTGCCTCTCCCAGGTCGAGGATGGGGAGAGCGTTCTCCGCCAGTTCCAGGATCCGAGCTGCGGGACTCAGAAGGTAGAACCGGACCTCCGGAGTGGAAGATTCCATGACCTGGAACACGTTTTGTATACTGAAGGGGTGGTCTCCCCAGCCATCGCCATCCAAGTCGTAACCTCGGTAGTCAGTCCAGTGGTTCCCTCCTCCTTCGTCGGCCCAGGCGATATCCATCTCGCTCACATCCTGGAGAAGCTCGCTGAGGTTGTTGATGAAGTTGTTCCGGATAAAGGAGTTGTGATCGCTTCCCCCGTTCAGCTGGACGGCCAGGTCATTGTCCACGACGTCGTTCCGTGCAATCACGTTGTTACTGCTATTGTTCAGGAAGATGCCCCGGCTGTTGTCGATGATGAGGTTGGAATCGGCGAAGACGTTGTCCATCGACTGGTAGAGAATCCCGTAAGCCCTGAATCCCCGGCACTGGGCAAACGTGTTCCCCGTGAGGGAGATGTCTTCCGAATACATCAGAGCTGCCCCAGCAACGTTTCGTTCGAAGAGATTCCCCCGGAAGTTGTTGTGGTTGGAATACATGTAGTGGAGGCCGTACCGGACATGATGGATGTGGTTATCGACGACCTCGGTTGAGTCGGAGAACGAGAAATAGATCCCATCCCGGGCATTCACGATCTCGTTCCCGAGAACGAGGTTCCCCCTGGAGTTCCAGAGGTGGATCCCGTTTCCCCGGTCCGATTCGATCAGGTCCTCCCTACCCTCGATGAGATTCCCTTCGAGGTGAGCGTAGTTCCCGGCCTTCACATAGATCCCGTGTAGGGATTCCGACACCCTGGAGTTGCGAACCGTTACCGAGTCGGCCTCCACGAGGATACAGGCCATGTCTTTGGTCAGGTGGGGACCGGCTTCGCTCACATGGATCTCATCCAGGACCGTTCCAGGCGCCAGGATCTGGACCACGTTTCCCACATAGCCCCCACGAATGGTGGGTACACCTTCGCCAGTCCCGGTCAAGACCACGGGGACACGAATGACCAGGTTCTCACGGTACTCCCCTGGAGAGAGGCGGATCGTATCACCTGGACCCGCTCTTTCGAGGACGGCTCCGATGGACTCCCCCGACAAGAGGGTGTGCGTAGCCACGCCCCCCTCTTGGGGAGCCGCCTGGAGGGTCACCAGCGCCAGGAGGATCGCAGCAGAACTCATAAGGAGGACCCAGGCTTCATGAGGAGAAGCCCGTCGATCCGAGTCCCTTTCTATCTGGTCATCCGACGGATCTCGTCGTTGACCATGGTTTGAGTCCGGACCCCCGCCACTCCGGTTTTCACCAGGAGCTGCCAGACTTCCTCCATGTCGAGGAAGAGCTGTTTATCAAAAGCACCGGCCTCCCGGCGGGCATTGCAGTCCTCGTATAGGCCGAGGGCAGCGGTGAGCTGGTGCTGCGTGTCCACCCACTCCTCCTGGAGCGTTGGACTGAAGTCGGACCCGTGTTGGTTGAACCCTTCGGTGATGTACGCCGCGACCGGGTTGATGACGTTGAGGACACCGATGATCTCGATGTCCTTGTTATGCACCCTGGCCTCCCAATCCTCATCCGAACTCACCTCCATCGGGTCGGGGACCACCAAGGGTTCTGGAGCCTCCACCGTCAGGAGGGGGGCTTCCGCGTCGGGCTCGCTCGCCGGGGACCCATCGGTCCCTCCGCAGGCCGAAACCAGCCCGGCTGTCAAAAATCCAATCAGTAGGTTTCGCATCTCTAACCTCCAGTACTTGTCTCCGGGCGCGATTCGCCGTCCGGTGCGGGTCTCCGCAATGTCAGGTAGAAGGCCCCCGTCAGTAGCAGTCCGAAAGCCAAAAAGAGGTAGGCCCCGAAAGCCGGGTAAGACCACACCTCGAACTGGCCCACCATTTTGTGCCCGAATACAGGGGGCGTGAACGGATCGACCGTCACCGCGGCCCGTGGATCCAGATTTTTTCCATAAAAATCAAGCTTGTACCAGAAACTCCAGAGGGAGAATCCACCGAAATACACCGCAATCACGAGCAAATCCAGGAGAGAGCGTAGGTTCCCGATGGCTGCAGACCTGAGTGTCAGGACGCCGATCAACCCGATCACGAGCGGTATCCACTTCAGTTCGGTGAAATCCTCCTCCCGGAGTTCCTCCATCCCGATGTAGTGGTTGAGAACATTGATCTCGGTGAGGTCATTCCCCCCGTCGCCCCCCACCAGCGCGTGGCTATAGATGTGGAGGTCGAGACCCTCGGGGTACTGCTGCGCCCAGAAATTCATCCGCCAAAGGGGCGCGAAGAACGTCGGGATCAAGACCAAGACAGCGACCGCCACTAACAACCGGCTTCGCCCTGTGAGGGGCCGATCCAGACTGTTCGAGAGTCGTTTTAGCCAGGCGACCATCAGCGCCTCGTTCGGTTTCTTCCGGCCGGAGCCGTTTTCGGCCCCGACCGGTCACAAGTGTCTCCTACCTGACGAGGAGGTACCCCTGCATCTCCTGGTGGAGAGCGCTACAGAAATTCGTGCAGTAGAAGGGGTATACTCCCGCCTTGTCAGCGACGAAGGTCACGGTCTTCGTCTCTCCAGGGTCGATCACCAGGTTCACGTTGTACTCGTCCACAGCCATGCCGTGGAGCTCGTCCCTGGTCTGCTCAATGTTCGTGACATGAATCCGGACCGTGTCTCCCTGGTTCACTCGGATAACGTCCGGAGCGAAGAACGACCGAACCGACAACATCCATACCTCGACCATCCGGCCATTCCGCTCGATCCTCGTATCCTCCACTTCCCAGACGGCTTCGGGATGGGAGGGCCACTGTGGGTCATCCCGCTCGTAGACCTCAATTGGGTTGAGCTTGTCCGCGTGCACCATCACGGCGTAGTGGGGCTCAGGCTCGGTGAAAGCATCGTAAAGGAGGGACATCCGTTCCCCCTGGATGTCTATGAGCTGAGCCGATTCGGGGATTGACGGACCCACGCTGACGTGACGCCCTTTGGAGAGCTTGTTCAGGGCCACCAGGTAATTCCCGTCCGGAGACCGGCTGTCCCCTTCGGCCGCCACCAGGTGTCCGATGTTGTACGCAACCGGAATCTTGTCCAGCACGTACTGGTTCATGTCTGCACCGTCCTCATACGGAGGGAGCTTCCATTTCGCCACGGCGCTCTCTACAAAGAGGGAGGTATACGCGTTCCCTTTGTCATCGAACTGGGTATGCAGGGGGCCCAGGCCTACCGGGATTTCGGCCTCCCTGACCGATTCGTAGGTGAGCACCGGGATCCCGTCGATGATCTCTTCAAAATCTTCGGCCGCGATGGCGGTCCGGATCTTTTCGATGTCATAGACGGTGGTGGTGGGGGAGAGTTTGCCAGATCCGATGATCCAACGGCCGTCGGGGCTTACGTCAACACCGTGGGGAGACTTGGCCAGTGGGATGAACCAAGCAATGTCTGAAACGTCCTCAGGCATGATGACGGGCGCCCCGGCATGGGTCTCAAAGTTCCCGGCATCCACTGCTGCTTGGGCGGCCCGCCAGTCCACCATAAGGATGTAGTCTTTATCCTTCTGAGAGGCGGTGACCTCCAGCTTCCCACCCTCGATGAACTCACGCTCAGAGTTATAACACGTCCAGAAGAAGTACCCGTCGCTGGGCCCCTTCCCAGAATCTCCGAGATCGTAGTTGAATGGCGGTACCAGGATCTCCCACCCGAGCGTCATGTCCCCGGAGTTTGGATCCACCTTGATTCCAGCGACCACGCCTTTATACCGGGTGGCGTACTCTGTTACGTCGGCGTATGTGCCTTCCGGGAATGGGATGGACATCCGCGTAGCCATCGTGACGTACTCGGTGTTGGGGCTCACAAAAGAGCTTCCGTGGTTCGCTGAGATATTCGGGATCTTCAGAATCTGCTTGACCTTGAAGTCCCGGAGATCGATGCGTGCGATACGTCCGTTGGCGTTGTCATTGATGAACAGCCAGCGGCCATCGTACTCCCCATCGGTCTCGGACGGGCCTGGGTGGTGGGAGTCTCCCCAGGTGTAGCCGCCCAGCATTTCCTTCGACTCATCGTCAAATCCATACCCGGTGCCGGGATACGGCGTGAACACGGGAATGGTGGCGATGTGTCGCATGGAAGGGACGCCAGACACGAAGATCTGCCCGCTGTGGCCACCGGAGTAGAAGAGGTAGTACTCATCCAGGTCTCCCGGTGCCACGTACGTGGCCAGAGCAGCGTTGGTTAGCTCTGATCCTCCGGCCGCAGCTCCGCCCCTTCCCTCCCCTCTCCGTGGCGGGCCATCTCCGCAGCCGATCACCCCTCCGAGAAACAGGGCGACCATCGGCAGAGTCACCAGCCGGTAATTGGTCTTCGTACTCATATTTCGCCTCCTCTGTGGAAAAACTGGTCGCACTCCGATTCCGTTCTATCTGGTCTCAGATCCGCCTAGGTCCGAGGCCCCAGCGGTATCCGGCGGGATACTGTCGGCTCTGTTCGTCACGATGTCGTAGGCCCGCATGATCTTCTCGATAGCCTCCCACTTCTCCTCGTCGGTGAGGATGATCTGACTCCCGAGGATGATCTCCATTGTCCCGGTCGGATCGAAAAGGAACTCCTCCACCGTCTTATTGAATCGCGTCCGGACATCGTCGGGAGCCCAGGAGAGATCCGGCCCTTTCTCGGTGGGAGACTGGATGTCGTAGGCCTCGATGCTGTGGCAGACGAAGCAGCTCTTCTCAGCGAAGAAAGCCCCTTCGCCTTCGAGCATCCTCCGCTCCCGCTCGATCTCCTCTTCCGTCATCTCGTCTCTCAGCTCAATCCCCGGGAAGTAGGACCAAGGCAGGTCGCTGTTGTCCCTCCAGCTCATGGCCAGCATGGCTAGAGCGTATTGATCCCGAGATTGCAGGTTCATTTCGGGCATGATGGTGCCCGGCACGACGGTTTCAGGGGATTGGAAGTGTTTGATGTGCCAGTTGAAGATGGTCTGCTGTGGGGAAACCAGATTCGAGAAGTCGTACCCTTCCGCGTGCTTGTCCCCTTCGAACGTCAGGTCCGGCCCGAGGCTGCCCCCGACACCGTTGATCACATGACAGATCTTGCACCCTTTTTCCCTTACCAACTGCTTCCCGTGGTTGATGAAGGGCATGCCGGCCGTGCTGCGTTCGTACCTGTGGCAGAAATTGCAGGTGATCTCATACAGGGGTATGGGAGAACGAGGATCGTACTCACTTCCGACGGCCTCCCCGAGAATCGGGACGTCCCAGTGTTCTACATATCCGTGTCCGTCGGAGTAGGTGAGAGCCAACCCTTGGCCCCCGTGGCAGGGCGTACATCCGAATTCCTCGATCGGATGTGCCGAGAAGATCTCTTGGTTCGGATGCGTTGCCCACGGTTGCTCAACGTCCTCCAGCCCCGCCCAATCGACCCCGAGATGGCAGGTTGTGCACCGGTCGACCAGGTTCAGGTCTTCCACCCAGATTTGTTGAATCCCTTTCGGGAGTTGGCCGGGGTCCACATCACCGATCTCCTGTGCCACGATGAACTCGAATTCGGACTGGTAATACTTCCATTCCGGCGAGGAATCCACGACGACAGCTGCGACCCCGGCAACCAGGGTGAGAGCAGAGACCACCAGTAGAATGGTGAGTTCTTTCACGCCGATCCGTTGAATCATGGCCTGATCTCCCCCCGCCTCAGAACGTGATTGGGTGTTCGGGCCACGCTTGCCACGGCCAATAGAAGTCCCAGTTGGGTCCTCTCAAGGCGGTCCCTATGTACGTCATGAGGACAAAAGCCGTGATGAAACCGCAGAAGGTGGCTATGGCCGCAACTCGCTTCGATCCCGAGACCCTCAACACGAGGAAGTAGAATCCGACAAAAAGAAGAAGGAGCAGCGTGGCCGGGTTAAAGACGTCGAAGAAGAGTTGACTCTCGATGCCGCTCAAGATGTCCCGCAGGGGAAAGAGAACGGCCGATGCCACGCACAACGAAGAAGAGGCCACGCCAAAGACCGCCCCGATGATTCCCCAGTTCTTCCCGCTGGCGTTTGTGAACCACCGACCGATGCCATCCTGCTCCGTGTCCAGGAACGGAATCAAACCAAGGCCCAAAATCACGACGCCCGGAACCACCACCCCACCGACCAACGCCGAATAGCCCACAAGTTCCTGGAGGCCGAGGAAATACCACGGCGCCTTGGCCGGGTTCGGGGTCACCTCGGGGTTTGCCGCCTCCTCCAAAGGAGCGGAGAAGATGAGGGAGAGGATCACACAGAAGGCCACGGTGGCCAGCGTCACCAACAGAAGCCTCACGGTCATGAATGGAGTGGATGGGGCCGAGTTGGTGTCGTCCAGTGTGGTGGGATCAGAGACCTGGACAGTGGTCCCGGTGGCAATCCCGAGCACGCTGTAAGTCTTCGAAGACCTGGGCGGCGCCGGTTCCCGGGACCTCGCTTCGACCCTGAGTTCTTCGGTTATGGCCAGGCCTCCGTCCTTTCGGATTCGCCACATATGCCAAACGGCGATCCCAGTAAGAAGGACCGGCAAAAAGACGCAGTGGAGGACGTAGAACCGTATGAGGGTCGGTTGCCCGATGACGGTTCCACCAAGGAGGAACTGCCGGATTTCTTCACCAACCAGCGGAATAGCCGCGGCTATGCTGGTCCCTACAGTGATGGCCCAGAAAGCCAACTGATCCCATGGAAGCAGATAACCCGTGAAGCTCAACAGAAGGGTCAGAACCAGGAGAATGACTCCCAGGACCCAGTTGAAGGGCCTGGCGGACTTCACCACCTCCCCGGCTTTGTAGGCCCCGGTGAGGAACACCCGGAACATATGGAGGAAGACCACAGCCACCATGAGATGGGCCGCAACCCTATGCACCCGGCGGAGAAGCCAGCCAAAGCTTATGGCGAAGTCCAGGTCCTTGATTCCCCAATAGGCCCTCTCCACCGAGGGCACATAGAGGAACATGAGGATAATCCCCGTCACCGTGAGGATCAGGAATAAGACAGCCGAAATGGTCCCGAGATAAAAAGAGTAGCCCCAGGCCATGCCTTTCAACGAGACCCGGTTCGGGAACCAGTGGAGCAGGAAGTTGGACACGATTCCACTTCCTGCTTCGCGGTTAGAGGTAGGACGCCAGGACCAAACCAGCCTCCCCCAGATCCCTGAGATCGATGGCAGGTTCATTTAGACCACCAGTTTGAAATCACGTTCGACCCCCAGAGCCAGATCGACGACCAGAGAACCGTCTTTCGGAGAGACCTCGAGGTGATGCCACTGCAGGGGCCGAGGGGCTGGCCCGGAATAGTTGGTCCCGTCGCCGTGGAACTTCGAGCCGTGACAGGGGCAGTGGAACTCGCCCAGAGCCTCAAACTCATGGTCCCGAACCGTCAATTGTCGCGACTGCTCGAACGGCGCGAATTTCACCGTGCAACCCAGGTGGCTACAAACCCCAGAAACAGCGCTGTAGCTGTTCCCGTCCCTGAGCAAAAAGACGCGATGTTCCTCGAGGTACGTCATGCCATTCTGGAACGTGCCCGGTGACCCCAAACGAACCCTTTTTGGGGGTTCGTAGAGGACGTTCGGAACCAGTGCCCGGAACATGGGCCAAGAACCCAAAACCGCGCCCAATCCGATGACTCCACTGGTAAGGCGCTGGAGGAAGGTCCGCCGGCTGGGGGCCCCTCTGCTTTCAGTTTCGTTGTTCTTCATTCCGCTACCTCAATGAAGTGGAATCTTTCCATCGTCATGGCCTCGGTCGGACACCGAATGGCGCAGAGGCCGCAGCGAATACAAGCCGTGTCGTCCTTCAGAAGGACGGTCATCGGATCAGTCCGGTCGTGGCCGTACTGCTCCATGGCCCTTTCCCTCTGATCCCGGGGCATCTCGACCTGGTCCATCGGCACGAACTTCAGGCACTTTTCAGGACACACGTCCGCACACCGACCACATAGGACACAGAGATGTGGGTCGTAGATCGTGTCGATGTGGCATGCCAAACACCGTTCCGCCTGGCTCTTGGCTTCCCCTTCCGTCAGGACGCCCTCCACCTCCGTGATCCCGGTTCGGCGCCCCAGGTCCACGAACTCCGGGGAGCGACGTTCCCTTTTCTCGTAGCCGGCGGGCATGGTGTACTCATCCGGCGGCACACGGGTAACCTGGACCGTCAGCTTGGCGGGCCCGCGGGAGCCGCCCAGGTATTCGTGAATGGAACGGGCGGCGGTTTTTCCGTTAGCCACGGCTTCGATGGCTATCCGGGGGCCGAAGGCGGCGTCCCCTCCCGCGAAGATGTCCGGAGCGGTGGTGGCCAGGGTTTCAGGCTCGATCTGGATCGTTCCCGCCGGCGTGATCCGGACCCCATCCGCGTCGGACAAGAAGCCGAAGTCCGAACGCTGGCCAATGGCCAGGATCACCGAGTTGGCTTCCAGGGTCATCTGTTCCGACACGTCATACCGAGGGCTGAAACGGCCCTCGTCATCGAACACGCTGAGGCATTTCTTGAACCTCACGCCCTCCACTTCCTTCCCTCCCAGGATCTCGTCGGGGCCCCAGGCTGGATGGATTTGGATTCCCTCTTCTCGGGCCTCCCGGAGTTCCTCTCGCCCCTGGACGGTAAGGGCCGCCGGCATTTCCTCCCCTGCCTCCAGAGAAACCACGTGGACCTCGCTCGCTCCCCCTCGCAGCGCCCCACGAGCCGCGTCCATGGCCGGCTGGCCCACAACGGCCCTTGCGGTCATCTCGATCTCTTCCATGGGGGAGTAGAAGTCCCTGACGGCGCTGCGGGCCGCATCGAGGGCGACGGAGCCACCCCCGATGACGATGACCCTCTCGCCGAGGTCCACCCTGTAACCGCGGTTGATATTCAGGAGGTAATCGACCGCTTTCACCACGCCGTCCCTGTCGGAACCCGGAAGGTCCAGGTCCCTGCCCTGCATGGCACCGACGGAGAGGAAGAACGCTTCGAAGCCCTCCGCTTTCAGGTCGCCGATGCCATACTCCTCCGTGAGCGGGGTACCCATCCGGAACTCGGCACCCAGGTCCCGGATCAGGGCCACCTCCCGTTCGATGACTCCCCTGGGGAGGCGGTATTCCGGCACCCCGTAGCGGAGCATCCCTCCGGCATGATCCAGCGCATCGAAGAGGGTCACGGCGTAGCCCAGCACCGAGAGGTCGTGGGCGCAGGCCAGCCCCGCCGGCCCGCAGCCGATGACCGCTACCTTCCTCCCCTCTCGCGTGTGTTCTGGCGGCGTTGCTGGCCGGCCTCGGGAGAGGACCGGAAGGTGCCACGGTAGCTGGCAACCCGGATCCAGGGCGTCCCCCGCGGATCCGTTGGAATCGGCGAACAGGGCCTGATAGGCGTCTGGACGGGGAGACTCCGCTCCATACTGCTCGCATACGAAACGTTTCAGGGCCCGGATGGACACCGCTTCGTCGATTTTTGTGCGACGGCAAGCGTCTTCACAGGGAGCTGCACAGATGCGACCGCAGATCGACGCCAGGGGGTTGGGAGACCGGGCAACCAGGAAGGCTTCTTCGTATCGGCCTTCGCCGATCAGTTGCACATAACGGCCCGAGTCGGTGTGGACCGGACAAGCTTCCATGCAGGGAACGTTGGTGCGGTACCAACTTATGTCGTTAAACCGTGCCGGGAATTTCCCTGGGGCCGATTCTTCTGACATACTCCCTCTTTCCTCCAAGTCTACCGTTTCAGGACGCTTCCAACTCCTCATCTCCCGGAGATGGTTTGGACGCGTTTCCTACCATGTCCTCCAGCCGGTTCCCACTCAGGTCGACATCGGTTCCGACCAGGTCGGCGATCGTGACCTCCTGAAGCAGGGCCAGGTATCCGTCCCTCAGAGGGCCCCAACGGTCGTGGACAACGCATCCGTTTTCCGGAGAGCACTGAGCCATCCCCAACAAACACTCGGACCACCGATCCACCTGATCGATGGGTTCCACGACGTCCATGAGCGTGATTGAGCCGGGGGGGACCGCGAGACTGAACCCTCCGCCCAGGCCTTTTCGGGATTCAACCAATCCTTGGCGGGATAGGCCCTGCAGGAGCTTCCCCAAGTAGTTCGGGGGAGCCCCGATGGCTTCTGCGATGGATGCGGCCCCAGCCCGTTGCCCAGCCGGTACCTTCGCTAGAGCACAAAGAGCTCTGATGGCATGAAGTGCCGTCTTGCTGACCAAAGGTCCGCTCACTTCTGGAGATAATGGGATACTCACATGCGAATCTACGTTTTATTGTTTTTTTCGCAAGGATCGTGTTGAATCCGTCGGATTTTTCTGGAAATAATTGATTACTCGTCAACGGGAGCTGAGTTGTCTTCGGCCACCAGGCCGACGGATCCGGGACGGCCCACGGCACTGGCGGAGGCCCTTTTTGAGTCCCAGTTTTCTCGGTGGAACTCACTGTCAGCCAAGGGGAGGGTGAGAGGACAGCTCAGCCCGATTCCAATCGTGATTCCGACCATGCCTTCGGCCGACCCGGACCCGATCCTCCAAGTCACCGGCCTCCGAAAATCGTTCGGAAGCCTCACAGCGGTGCGAGACCTCTCCCTGGATGTGTTCCGGGGGGAGGTTTTTGGGTTTTTGGGGCCAAACGGCGCCGGCAAAACCACCACCATCCGAATGATCTGCGGGCTTCTCCGGGCCGACTCCGGGGAGATCCGCATCAACGGTCGTGAGTTCAAAAAGCACGTCGGCCTTTGCCGGAGCAGAATCGGGTTGTGTCCACAGGACCTGGTGATATGGGAGACGCTCACCTGCGTCGAACAGATGGTCTTCGTCGGGACTCAATACGATCTCCCCTGGAAGGCGGCCCGTCGCAGGGCCTTCGAGCTTCTGGACGCGTTGGGGCTCACCGAAAAAGCCAATCGCCTCGCAAAGACCCTCTCGGGCGGGATGAAGCGGCGCCTCAATCTTGCCTTGGGCTTGGTCCACGATCCCGACCTCTTGGTTCTCGACGAACCCCAGGCGGGGTTGGATCCCCAAAGCCGGATTATGGTGAGGGAGTACATCCTCTCTCTGGCACGGGAGAAGACCGTGCTTCTCACGACCCACGAGATGGACGAGGCCGAACGGCTAGCCGGAAGGATCGGAATCATCGATCGCGGACAACTCCTGGTGCTGGACACACCAGATCGCATGAAGGCAGCCCATGCCGGCGGCGAGATCCTGGAGCTGACCGTCGGCGGAGACCGCGGGGAGGCGGATCCGGCCGCGGAACGACCACCCAATCTAGACGGTTTCCTGGGTGAGTTGCCGCCTGGCCTGACCGCGCTGGAGAGCCTTCCCGGTACCGTTCGTCTCACTGGCCAAGCCCTGCACGATCAGATTCCACCCTTATTCGGAAAGCTCCGTGCTGCGGGGATGGACGTACGCGATATGACGCTCAGGAAGCCGACACTCGAGGACGTGTTCATTTCCCTGACCGGAAGGGGGCTGAGGGAATGACTCTGCCTGCCCTTCCCCGCTTTCGTTCCTTGTTCCGGAAGGAGATGCTCGAGACCTTCCGGGACTGGAAGATGCTGAGTCTCGTCCTGACATTCGCGCCCTTCTTCGTCCTCCTCATGTACGGCTACCTGGGCCACACCACGCCGGTATTCCAGATCGCAGTCGTGAATCAAGACCTGGGTGGATCAACCGGGGCGGGGGGATCCGAACACCTCGGAGATGACTTGGTGGAGATGCTCCGCGGGGTCCGCTCACCGGAAGGGGATACGGTCCTGAGGGTCCGGCTCGTGGGCGAGGAAGAGTTGGAGGGTCTGTTGGAAAGTCGGAGGGCCGATCTGGCCATCCTCGTCCCGCCAGGGTTCTCCGAGGCGGTCATTGGCGCCAGAGAAGGCGGGAGCCCCCTTCCAGTTCCAATCCGAAGTCGGGGTGACCCCGGGAACCCTGATTACATCATGGCGGCGGTCTGGGCAGACATGACCACCATGGCCTTCGTCGAGATTGCTTCCGGCCTGAGGAGCCCGGCTCTCTTGGCCCCCGAAACCGTCTCGGGCGCCACATCTCTGAACGAGTTCGAGCTCTATGTCCCGAGCCTTCTCATCCTTGCCCTCATGATGCTGATGTTCACTGCGGCGGGAGCCCTCATTCGGGAAAAGGACAAGGGGACGCTGATACGGTTACGCCTGTCCAAGCTCACAGCCGTGGAGTGGCTGACCGCAGTGAGCTCGACCCAGCTGATCGTTGGAATCCTGGCTCTCGGCTTGACCTACCTCACCGCCATGGCCGTGGGCTATCGAGCCAATGGATCCTTGCTGATCCTCTTCCTGGTTGGAGCCTTGGCGAGTCTTTCCATCATGGCAATCAGCGTTCTTGTAGCCTCGTTCCTGAGAACCGTTTTTGACCTGGTCACGGTGGGATGTTTCCCATTTTTCATCCTGATGTTCTTCTCAGGTGGGATGTTCCCGCTTCCCGGAGTCTCGCTCTTCAGCTGGGGGGAGCGAGTCATCTCCCTGAACGAGGTCCTTCCAACCACCCATGCCATCGCTGCGCTGAACCGGGTCCTGAGCTACGATGCCGGGTTGGGGGACATCACCTATGAAATCACGGCCATGGTGATCCTGACCGTGGCCTTCTTTGCAGTGGGAACGTGGATCTTCACCCGCAGACACATGCCGGCAGTGGGTTGACGCCCTGAAGCACCCCCCATTTGTCGGCGGAGTTTTCCCAATACCGGAGGTCACCATGAACGGCCGCGCGTGGATTGTCGTCTTTCTCTCCCTGTTTCTGTTCCCGTATTCGGCGACGGCCCAGGAAGAGCTCAAAGTGTTCATCTCTGTGGACATGGAGGGAATCGCCGGAGTCGTAGTCTCTGAGGAATGTTCTTCCAGCGGACCGGATTATGGGTACTTCCGGCGGATCATGTCCCATGAAGCCAACGCGGCTGTGCTGGGAGCGTTCGACGCGGGAGCCACCGAGGTCGTTGTGAGGGACTCCCACGGATCGGCTCGAAACATCCTCCCGGACCTCATCGACCCGAGAGCCAAGCTTCTCCGTGATTGGTCCGGAGGGCCCAAGGGGATGATGGAGGGGATCGACGAGTCGTTCGATGCCGTTGTGTTTGTCGGCTACCACGCAAGAGCCGGAACCGCCGACGCGATCATCGATCACACCATGTCCGGGAACGTCATGGACCTGTCCATCAACGGCCAATCCCTTCCCGAAGCTGGGGCGAACGCGCTGATCGCGGGTCACTTCGGGGTGCCGGTGGTCTACGTCGCCGGGGACCAGGGAATTGTCGACCAGGTGGAAGACCTGTTCGGGTCGGTTGGTACCTTCGCCACAAAACAGGGGATTGGCGCCTCTTCTCTGGGCCTCCACCCGGAGGTCGCCCAGAAGGAGATCAGGGCTGGAGTGGCGGACGCCGTGAGGAGCCGGGCCGATTTCGAGCCATTCACCATGACCAAACCGTACACCATGGTCCTCAAACTCAAGTCCGAGGCATCGGTCTACAACGGCTCCTTCTTTCCCGGAGCCCAACGCACCGGAGACTGGGAACTCACCTTCTCCAACGACAACATCTTGAACGTGATGTATGCTTTCGGGGTCATGAGACGTTAACAGGATAGGAGGGTAGGTCTGTCGTACTTCTGGAGGGTTATTCTCATGGCGCCAAACACCCGACTCCTCGTTGGAGGCCTGGTCCTGATGGTTTTGAATACCGCCTGCGATGATCCGGTGGGTCCAAGCAAGCCGGATCCCATCACCGAGCTCCCGCGGGCCCTGACGGCTACAGAGCAAACCGTCATCGCCAGGTCGAACAGCTTCGGATTCGACCTCCTGGAAGCGGTGGACGAAGCCAGGGAATCGGAAGAACCCAACACGATCCTTTCTCCCCTCTCGGCCTCCATGGCCCTGGGGATGGCCATGGAGGGCGCAGACGGCGAGACATTCGCGGAGATGCAGACCGTCCTCGGCTTCCAAGGGGTGGACAGGGCGGAAATCACAGCCTCCTACGGGGGGCTCATGGACCTTCTTTTGAACCTGGACCCCGCCGTGGAGGTGGAGGTCGCGAACTCGGCTTGGTCGCGGCAGGGTTTCCCGTTCACGTCCGGGTACTTCGACGCCCTCACGCAGTCGTTTTTCGCCCTTGTTCGGGAGCTGGACTTCTCTGATCCGGGGGCAAAGGACGTGATTAACCAATGGGTCAACGACCAGACCAACGGCCGTATCGACTCCATCATCGACGCCATCAGCCCGTTGGATATCCTCTTCCTCATAAACACTGTCTATTTCAAAGGTGATTGGACGACTCAGTTCAAAAAATCCGCAACTCAACCGGGATCCTTTTTCCTGGAGAACGGGTCAACCGTCTCGGTCCCCATGATGTCCGGGGATATCGAAGACGTGGGATTCGCCCATTTGGGTGCCGGGCGGACCATCGCGGAACTCCCCTACGGTGGTCAGGCGTTCGGGCTGGTGGTGGCCTTGCCCGCCCCCGGCGAAACGGTGGACGACCTGGTCGGAGACCTGGACGAGGGAGCCTGGAACGCCTGGATGGATTCTTTGCACCCGGCCAAGGTCATGGTGCGGATGCCGAAGTTCGAGCTGGAGTGGGAGAGCCTCTTGAACGACGCCCTGAAAAGCTTGGGCATGCAAAAGGCCTTCAGTGCCCTGGAAGCCAATTTCTCCCGTATGACGCCGGCTCCCGACGCTCACATCAGCGCGGTCAAGCAGAAGACGTATATGAGAGTGGATGAGGAGGGTACGGAGGCAGCCGCGGCCACGAGTGTGACCGTGGGCGTCACCTCGGCGCCCCCGGGCATAGTGGTGGACCGGCCGTACCTCCTGGCCATTCGAGAACGCCTGAGCGGCACCGTCCTCTTCGTGGGAGTCGTTCGGGACCCTCGATAAGAGTCAGGTACACCTTTCGACGACCTGCCCAGACAGACCTCGGCCCCACCGGATGTTGATCCAGTGGGGCCGAGGTTCTTTCTTTGGATTATCCGACGATCCGCCTTACCCGTCGGCCTCTCCGTAACCAAGGAGGAGCTTCGTGATGCCGTCATCCTGACCCGCCACGAGGAAGACCACACGACCAGCATCCTCATTCCTGGCCCACAGGTAGCTCACTTCTTCTCCGTCGGCATGGCTGCGATGTTGAGCCCGAAGCTCATAACCTTCTCCCTCCAGCCAGCTTCGGTAGAAGGAAAGGATGTCACGGGCCGATCCGTCACCCTGCCAGGCAACCGCCCCCATGAACCCATCGTCTGACGAGAGGGAGTAGACCCGCTGCGGATCCCGGGGCATCCCGTCGATCCGCTCCACCCAACCGGGCATGGCGTCAGCCTCGTCCCCGGCACCAAAGCGGAGGGTTGCGTCGTCGGTGCGAACGACCATGGTTCCTCCGTTTTCACCCCCTGCCACGTCAAAGCGTACCTGGCCCTCGTCGGACTGGATGACCAGAGAACCTCCGTCCTCCCCTTTGATCAGATCGAACCGTACCTGGCCTTCACCGGAGTCGATGGAGAGAAACCCCCCGTCTTCCGTTTTTCTGAGGTCGAACCGTACTTGGCCCTCTTCCGTATCGATCACCAGGGCCCCGCCGTCATCCCCCCGGATCAGGTCCATTCGGACATTGCCTTCGGAGGATTTTACCTCCATGAGCCCTTCTCGTGCTTGCTCCTTGAGGCCCTCTACGAACTCCTTGCCTTCAGGGAACAACTCCATGGTCCCACCGAAGAACTCCCGCATGAAGGCCTCTTCCGGTGCATCGGACCCCAAGTCCTGCAGGAGGGTGACGCCCTCTTCAGGCGGCACGGAAAGGAGTGAAGCATGGGACTCCATTCTTTCCACCATCTCTTCAGCCGCCAAGGTGGGGTTCGCCTTCAACTCGTGCTGGACCACGTGGGCGATCTCGACCACCTGATGTTTGACTCGGACGGCCATGAGGCCCACGCCGATCATGCCGATCACGAACAGAGTGCCCACGGCAATCGAAAACCATCCGAGAAAAGAAAGCTTTTCTCCGCTTTTTCCGGTGACAGCTCTCTCGAATTCGTCGTACATGAAACCTCCTCCTACCTCATGTCAGGTGGGGCAATTCCGGGGGACACACCTCCCCTTCAAACAGGACTACGAGAAAAATACCCAAAGTGTTTTACTCTGCCGCAGGCGGAGCCCGGTCGGCAAAGTCCCGTAGCCAGAGTCCCCCTCCTACGACAGATTATGGGGCAAACGCAACCTCAGAAACGGATCCGAGCTTCATGACCGGAAAACCTGGAAAATCCACCAAGTCGATCCATGCAGGCCGTCTCGAGCCCAGACCAGAAGGGGCAATCACCACCCCCATCTTCCAGTCGAGCACCTACGAATACCACGGGGAAGACTACCACAACGTGGGATACCTGCGGCTGAGCAACAGCCCGAACCACCTGGTTCTGGGTGAGAGGCTGGCGGCCCTGGAGGGCACCGAGGCGGCTCTGGCCACCGGTTCCGGGATGGCGGCGATCTCTGCCACCTTCCTGGCACTCCTCTCCACCGGCGACCACATCTTGGTCCAGGATTGTCTTTATGGGGGAACCACTTCCCTGTTGAACCACGAGATGGCTCGCCTTGGCATCTCCTATACTCCAATCGATCCCCAGGCCCCGGCCACCTGGGCCGAGGCCGTTCGCCCCACCACCCGTGTGGTTTACGTGGAGAGCCTGACCAATCCCCTTGTCCAGGTGGCGGACCTGGAAGCTGTGGTCAGCTTCGCGAAGGAACACGGGTTTGTGACAGTCATCGACAATACCTTTGCGAGCCCCGTGAACTTCCGGCCGGCCGAGCTAGGGATCGACCTCGTAATGGAGAGTGCAACGAAGTACCTGAACGGCCACACCGATATCTGCGCGGGAGTCGTAGCGGGGTCGGCAGACCACGTTTCCCAGATCAAGATCACGTTGGACCATATCGGGGGTGTCCTGGACTCTCATGCCTGCTTCCTTCTGGAACGGGGTCTCAAGACCCTTCCCATCCGGGTTTCCGGCCAAAACGCCGCAGCCCTCCGCATTGCTGAGTTCCTGGAAGCCCACCCAAGGGTGGCGAAGGTGAACTATCCGGGGCTTGCTAACCACGAACAGCACCATAGGGCTACCCGTCTCTTTGACGGCTTCGGAGGGATGCTGTCGTTCGAGTTGGTCGGGGGCGTAGAAGAGGCTGAGGAGTTCCTGGGGAAACTCACCCTACCCGCTCACGCTGCCAGCCTGGGAGGGGCCGAGTCACTTATCGTGAGGCCAGCGGCAGCTACCCACGGAGGCGTGCCCCCGGAGGAAAGGGCCAGGAGCGGGATTAGCGATAGCTTGATCCGTTTCTCGGTAGGGCTGGAGGACGTAGAGGACCTCGTGGAGGACTTGGAGACCGCCCTGGGCTGAAGATCACCAGAGGCCCAGGAATCTCCACCAGAGGCTCCCGATTCCTAACCAGATCACCAGGTTGGCCAGGCTCACGACAAAGCCGAGGCGCCACCAGTCGGACACCTCCACATACCCTGCTCCGAACAGGACCGGGGCCGGGCCGGTGCCGTAGTGGGTCATGGAGCTGAAGAGGTTGCTGAAAAACCCCAGCACCAACGCCGCCAGCACAGGGGGAGTCCCAACCACCAGCGCTACGCCGAGGAATGGAGCATACATGGCGCTGACATGGGCGGTGTTGGAGGCGAAGAAGTAGTGGGAGTAGAAGTAGACCAGGCTCAGGCCGAGGAACGCCGTCACCCAACCGAAGCCCCCGAACACGCCACCCATGGCCTCACTGAACCATGGGATGAGGCCGAGCTCGGTCATGAAGGACGCCATCATCACCAGGGCCGAGAACCACACCAGCGTATCCCATGCCCCCTTTTCTCTCAGGACGTCGTCCCACGAAAGGACCCCGGTGATGAGCAACACCACCAGGCCGAGAAGAGCTGTGGCCGTGGTGTGAATGCCCAGTGGTCCGGCCAGGATCCAGAGCGTGAGAAGGAGGCCAAAGCACCCCAGCATGATCCACTCGGATCTTTTGACCGGCCCCATCTCCCGGAGACGGTCCGAGGCGAGGGTCCGAGCCTCTGGGGTCGCCCGAATCTCAGGTGGGAACATCCGATAGAGCATCCACGGCACCACCACCAGGCTCACTACGCCGGGAACCAGGGCCGCGACAGCCCACCCCACCCACGTGACCTCCACTCCCTGGGCAGAAGCCAACTCCGCCGCCAGAGGATTTGCTGCCATGGCCGTGAGGAACATGGCGCTGGTCACCACGGTTCCCTGGAATGCGGTAACCGTCAGGAAAGCTCCCATCCTCCCGGACGTGCCGTCGCCGGGCCTACTCCCGTAGGCCTCCGCGATGGATCGGAGGATGGGGAAGACCACCCCCCCGGCCCTCGCGGTGTTCGACGGGATCGCCGGTGCCAGGACAAGGTCCGTGGCCACCAAGCCGTAGCCCAGACCCAGGCTTCGCCGGCCCAACAGTGCCATGAAGAGGTAGGCGATCCGTGCGCCCAGTCCGGTCTTGATGAAACCCCGAGAGATAAAAAACGCGAGCACGATCAACCAAATCACCCGGTTCCCGAAGCCGGACAAGGATTGGGTAATAGTGAGGGTGTTGGTCATGGCGGTGGCGGCGATGCCCACCATGGCCACGGCCCCCATGGGAAGGGGCTTCAAAATGATTCCGACGATGGTAGCCACGAAGATGGCCAGTAGGTGCATTCCCGCTGGGTCCACGCCCGACGGCGCGGGGAGGAACCAAAGTGCGACAGCTAAAACCAGTGGGATCAGCAGACCGATCCACCTGGTGCCCTTTTCTGCACCGGCACCTTCATGCTCCTTTGCAGCTATGGGCCCGGCCTGACGCCCGCTTCCTCTTCCCGGATCTGCCAACAAGGTCCTCCTGATGTTTTCCGTCGAGAATAGGAGGTGAAATACAGTGACCCGGCGGCCAGGGCAAACCCTCCGCTTCCTTGCCCCTTCAGACCGCACTCGTCAAGATCACTCCTCCCGATGTGGCCAATCCGGGCCGCCGCCGAGATGACAGGCGCCTTCCCGAACCAGGACTGATTTTGGAGCCCGGACGCTCAAGGAAGCTGGTAACCGGGGCCCTTGCCCTGGCTATGTTCCTCGCTGCTCTGGAAGCCACCGCGGTGGGTACCGCCATGCCCACCGTTGTCGCCGACCTGGGGGGGGTCTCTCGCTACAGCTGGGTTTTCAGCGCCTATCTCCTCGCTTCCACCACAACCGTCCCAATGTACGGAAAGCTGGCTGACCTATTCGGCCGGCTTCGGATTTTCACCATTGCGGTGTTCCTGTTCCTTTTGGGAGCGGGGCTCTGCGGATTGGCCCAGTCCTTCCCCCAGCTGATTCTGTTCCGAGCGATCCAGGGGATCGGCGCAGGGGGCGTAATCCCGGTGGCCATAACCGTGGTGGGCGACATTTATAGTCTGGAGGAAAGGGGTCGGATTCAGGGGGTTTTCTCCGGTGTCTGGGCGATTTCCTCCCTGGTGGGCCCCGCAGCCGGGGGCCTGATAACCGATTTCCTTTCATGGCGCTGGGTATTCCTGATCAATCTCCCGTTCGGCGTCATCTCCGTGGTCATGATGCACCTGTTCCTCCGGGAAGAGGAGAGGACCAGGGAAAGGCGTCTGGACCTTCTCGGAACGATCACCCTGACGGCATCCATCGCCATCCTTCTCATGGCACTCCTGGAAGGCACGGAACGCTGGGGTTGGATGGACCTCCGGAACCTCGGGATGGTCGGGTGCGCCGCCATGGGCCTCTTCTTCTTCCTCTGGCAGGAAAAAAGAGCTCCGGAGCCCATGCTCCCCCTGGAGCTCTTCGAGAATCGCGTTATCGCCGTAGCCAGCGGAGGGGGGTTTCTCATGGGGACCGTCCTTTTCTGCGCGGCGGCGTTTGTCCCCATGTTCACGCAGGGTGTTCTCGGCGGGACCGCCATCGATGCCGGGATGACTTTGGCCCCTATGTCCATCGGGTGGCCCATCGCAAGCACCACTTCAGGGTGGTTGTTGGCGAAACGTGGGTATCGACCGTTCATAATCATGGGGGGCGTCCTTGGAATCCTCGGGTGCGGCCTGCTGGCTACCGTTGGTCCCGAATCCGGTAGGGGGCCGGTCATGCTGGCCATGTTCCTACTCGGGTCGGGGCTGGGCTTCTTGTCGACCCCTTACCTCCTGGCTGTCCAGAACGCGGTCCCCCAGCATCAGCGTGGGGTCGCCACGAGCTCGGTTCAGTTTTTTCGCAGTATCGGTGGATCCATCGCGGTGGCGGCTTTGGGAGCGGTCCTCAACATCCATCTGGCGAGAAACCTCACGGCGGACGTGGATCCGAACGTGGCTCTCAATCCAGCCCTGAGGGGCGGGGTCCCCGAAGACGTCCTCGCCAATCTGGTCTCGGCCCTGGACGGAGGGTTGGGATCCATCTACCTCGTAATGACCGGACTAGCTGTGCTGGGGTTGGGAGTGGGCTTTCGGTTTCCCGGAGGCTCCGCCCAGGCTCATGCATACAACGGTCCGGACACGGAACCCCGGTAGCAACAAACGGGTTTCATGGACACCATGTTTTCCCTTCTCGTCCAACAAGCCGAACAGGCCTCCGGGCTCTCCGTGACTCTGTCCGAAAGCCCGCTCTTGGCCGTGGGGACCCTTTTCGTCGCAGGTGTTCTGACAAGCCTCACGCCCTGCATCTATCCCATGATCCCAATCACGGCATCGGTGATCTCGGGTACCGCCAGGGAGGGGCAGTCGAAGGGCCGGACCCTGGGTCTCACCCTCACTTATGTCGTGGGGATGGCCACGCTATATGCATCTCTGGGACTCCTGGCCGGTTTATCCGGAAATCTCTTTGGCGCGGTGAGCGCAAGTCCGTGGGCACTTCTGGGAATCGGGAACCTTCTGCTTCTCTTCTCGCTTTTCATGTTGGAGGTCTTTCCCGTCCCGGTCCCGAGGAGACTGATGGGATGGGCCGGGACCCAGGGCGGCGGTTCCTACGGGGCGGTATTCCTTCTGGGAGCGAGCTCAGGGGTGGTGGCGGCCCCATGTGGGGCTCCAGCTTTTGCCGTGGTGCTGACATGGGTGGCGGCCACCCAAGCAGGGCTCATGGGGTTCGTTTACCTTTTTGTCTTCTCTCTCGGAATGACCGCCATCCTGGTGGCAGTGGGGCTTTTCACAGGGACCCTGGCCCTGTTACCGAAGTCGGGGAAATGGATGTCCTGGATCAAGAAAGGGGCCGGAATCCTGATGATCGCCGTGGCCCAGTATTACTTCATAAAGGCAGGGTACAACCTATGACGGGAGGAATGGTGGGTCGTCTGGTGCGGGCAGGGGTTTTGTTCTTTGCCGTTGCTACTTTTGCCCCTACCGGGATCGAGGGGCAGGAGATCTCCCTCCCATTGGGGACCCAGGCCCCTCCGGCTGTCCTGGAGGATTTGGACGGAAACCCGGTTCAACTGTTGGAGTACGCGGAAGCAGGGAAACCGACATTGATCGAATTCTGGGCATCGTGGTGCGAGAACTGCGAAGCCCTCCAACCACAGCTGGACCAAATCCACAAGGACTGGGGCAGTCAGGTGAACATCGTGGCCGTGGCCGTGGCGGTATCACAGTCGCAGCGGAGGGTGAAACGGCATGTCGAGGATCACGGAGTCGGATACCCCTTCCTCTGGGATGGCGAAGGAGAGGCGGTAAAGGCCTACGAGATCCCCGGGACGTCGATTGTTGTTATTCTCGATGGCGAAGGGAACGTGGCTTACACCGGCTCCGGCCGAAATCAAGATCTGGTGGGCGAGATTCAGAGGCTGGTTGGCCGGGAATCACCCGGCGGTGAGCTTCTAGCTGGCCGCTCCGGGGACCCACGCTGAAGAAAGGCCCGGCAGAGGAGACCTCGCCGGGCCTTTCCATTGCCGATCCAAATGTGCCGGTATCCCCCCCGGCTCAGAGTCCCTTGTCCACCTCCGGCGTAACCCGATCGATGGCTTCCTTCAACTGGGCGTAGGCCCCGGGATCGACCTGGTTGAATCGAGGGATCACCTCCGCGATCCGGCCTTCCGGATCCACCACCACCACCGCCCTACTTCCGACCATGCCGTTATCCCGGGGATCGCCCCCGAACGCGGAGTAGGCCGAACTACCAGGGTCACTCCCAAACAGGAACTGGAAGTCCTCATCTTTTGCCCAGGCGGCTAGCTCCGAGGCAGGATCACTGGAGATTCCCACGAGCACCACGTTCTGGCCGCTTCGGAACAGACTTGCGTACTGATCACGGTACGCTTGCATCTGAACCGTTCAGCCACCGGTCCTTGCTCTGAAGAAGAAGGCCAGGACAACCGTTTCCCCCCGGAGATCACTGAGGCTCACCGGCTCGGAGAGGACTCCGTGCCGGGTGGCTCCGGCAAACTCGATATCAGGGGCCATCTCCCCCACCGGGAGAAACTCGGGAACGTCCTGCCCAAATACCATCTGGGGACCTCCTAGAAAAAGGCCTACGCCCAAAAGGGAAGACATGATCAGACGCCGCATTTTCGTACATCCTGTCTTGGAGTCGATCGAAAGGGAACAGCCCTGAGTACCAAGCCAGAGCCGTCAAGTTCCGGAGGATCTGGCTGAGAAAAAAAACAGCGGCCTCTCCCGGGTCGCCGGGAGAGGCCGTGGAGAGGGCTTCGTCGAACGAGGCTCGACCGCCGTAAAGTCAACGACCCCCGTGCGTGAGTCCGATGCCGGTGTGGAAACCGATGACCACGCCAGCATTGTGAATCATCCCGAACTCCGGATCCTCCGGATTCACCGGATCGAAGGGCGAGGAGAACTGAATATGGTCCCGTCCCTCCACGCGAACGATCACGGGGCCTTCACCCCACTGCCAAGGAGTCATGATGTCGAAGCCCAGGCTTGCTGTGGCCACGAAATCGAACCCTCCCTGTCCGGCGTAGACAGCTCCAGCCGGCTCGTACGTGGTGAGGGGCCCATCACCCAGTCCCCAGTTGATCAAGCCGACGCCGCCGCTGATAAAAGGCAAGACCGACTTATCCGGCCCCGAAGCGATCGGCCGAAGCATCAACCCTATGTCCCCCATGTAAACCCGGATGCTCCTATCACCTTGAACCCACGGGAGAACCGGCTTGGTGAATCCGCCCCGGACCCGGACGCCCACGTTCCCCGCTCCGAACCACCGGTCGTAATGGGCACCCACCATCCATGTCGGATCAGGCTTGAGCTCCACCAGCCCGTCACCCGTGGCCGCACCGTCGTTCAAGGCCGTGTTGACAAAAACGCCTGCACTCCAGCCGGCCGAAGAGGTGTACCCCTGAGCAGTGGCCGGAGAGGCCGTTGCCAACCCGAGACTCGCTAAAAGTAGAGCGGCAATGAGATAACGTCGCATTTCAATCCCCTGGTTTCTCATCTCTCGAAAAAGGCACGGTTACATGAGGTCCGCGATGTCGCGGGCCCGGACGTCAACCACGACCACGCCACCGGCGTCGGTAATACCGTACAGCTTCAATACGATGCAATCGTCACCGACACACGCGGCGCCAAGGCCATCATTGTCGGTGGGCAGGGGCGGGCCCGCCTTGAGGGGCCCAACGATCAGATCTCGAATATGGAGCTGGCCCCGCTCGGTAAAGTGGGTGGTGTCCAGGATCCTGATCGTCTTGTCCGCCTGGCCCACGAACGCCAGGGTCAGGTCGGAGGACACCATGCCTGGAGTAAAGCTCGGCATGTTCGGGTGGAGCACCGCGCCCGCGCCACCCGGAACGGTCTTGGTGACCGATCCCTGGAGTCTGAGATCGGTGGACCAGAAGTACGAGGCCCCGTCCCCACTGGCTGATCCAAGGCTCCCGTCATAGTTGAGATCCAGCCCCGTCACACGCTCAGATGCGTTGTTTACCAGGTCACTCACCAGCAGACGACTATGGATTCCTGCCCAATCGGAATTCCATAGGGTGATCCGGCCGGCTTCGTCATCGTCCGTACCACCCTCCCCGAAGGCCACCCATTCCCGGTCCCCTGAGGCCACGACGAAGGTCGTGTCACGAAGAGCGAGGCGTTCGAATTCCCATTGGCCTTTTTCCACGAACCAGATGTCGGAATTCCCAGCGTCACGGTGAACCACCATGGCTGCCAGGGCATCCTCCAGCGGGAGGCACCCGCTGGTGACCACAATGCTCGGGAAGCCCGGTTTGTGATCCCACATCTGTACACAGGACCCGTCCACAGCTGCGTAGACGCTGTCCACATGGACAATGGCCGTTGAGAGATCGTCCCGCACGACGTCATCGGGGTGGACCACGATTCGAGTGTCGGGGGCGGCCCAGCCCATCATGTTCCGGACCTCCCGTACTGTCCCGGTGGAGGCCGCGGACGTCGGACGTGTTGAGAATAGGAGGCGGCCGGCGGCGTCCTGAGCCACGAACTGGGGCCTATCGCTGAAATCGTAGAACAGGGAGCTGAGAGTGGTGTCCGCCACGGCGGTGGAATCACCGGTCGTGGACCCGATGCTCTTGACCACTTCCCACAGGGCGTTGTTCTGCGTAACGAACCGCCGTTCCAGGTCCTCCCTCGGTGCGCCGGCCAAAGAAACGAAGGAGATGCTTGTGCCACCGGAATTTGCTACGAATAGGCTGTCCCCGCCGGAGCTGAATGCCAGGCCCCACGGCTCAGCGCCCACCCAAACCTCTTGGCCCCAGGTCCCTGGATCGGCTTCGAGGATCTGAATCCGATTCCGTGACAGGTTCGACACGTAGACTCTGGACCTGATCGGATCCACGAGGAGGTCGGAGAGGACCCCGCCTCCTGGAGTCAGGGAGGTCCGTCCGGTCACGGCGATCACCTGCCTGGATTCGGTCACCGCGTTGGCTATGTCATAATCAGTCCCGTTGATCGGAACCGAAGAACACGCCACCTGATTCGTGAACTCTTCATCGACAGCTCCGGCACAGTTGCCCTCCCGGTCATAAGCCACCCCGAAGAACACGATCCGGAGGGTGTCGGGAAGTTGGGTCGGGTCGATGAAGGGCGGGGAGAACGTGAACTCGCTCACGGCTGTATCGGCAGCTGATCCCGTGAAGGTTTCAGTGGGGTTCAGCACTAAGGTGTCCGATCGGCTTGTGTTTGTGACGATAGCCGTCAGACCCGTGGTGGCGATCCCGTCGCCTCCAGCGTTGTCGAACGCCCTCACCGTGACCTTGATAAGGTCGGTCAACTCCATCCTCGGTGGGGCTTCGACCATGAGGCTGACCCATGGGGGCAGGCGGTCAACGTTCGTCACGGACAGCACAACGTCTGCTGCGCTGGACTGAACGCCTTGCGTATTAACACCGGTCACGCTGATCTGAATGTTCCCGGTGGCTTCAGCCGGAACGGTAAAGGCCGTGTCGGCCTGCACCGCGGTATCAGGCGGAGCAAACTGGATAGTGATGAGTTCGCTCACAGCCCCGGTGATACGGATGGTGATCGATGAGATCCCCTCCTGATCCGTGGCCGAAACCTGGACGGGAACCCGTTGGCCGGCCTGTACCTCTCCCCCACTAGCAGGGAACACGATCGACACTTCCGGCGGATCGACATCCGCTGGAATTGCGTCGTAAAGCGTGTCGCCATCACAGGCTGCTTGGGTCAGGGTACCAACGAGAAGCAAGAGGCTCAACAGCCGCCCAATGAGGCGGCCGGGCTCGAAAATCCGGCCTTCGCCCATTCGATCCTCCCTGAGGTCGAAGCTTTGTTTCAGCTTGCTTGAGATGCACTGCGTCCTGGCTGATGGACGCCAGGCGCGAAGAAATACATCCGTTTACGGTTGGCAAGAACCAAGCCATCGCCGGAAAGCCCCGTGGGACAAAGGGGCTTTCCACCTTCGGTCGACAAAAACGGTGGGTTTCTTGAAAGGGGCCCGAGACCCCGAGCCAGGAGGCCGTCGGCGGGCCCGATTACCCGAAAGCATCTGAAATTCGGGGAAATACAGCCTCAGGGGCCACCCCGTTTGTTGGAGATGAGGGGCACCCACGATGGTTCTGGGTAGAGGGAATCCGGAGGTGTTGCAAATTTGCAACACCTCCTTAAATCGGTCCCACGACCGAGCCGATAGGTCAGAGTGTGGAAAGGGCCTTTACACCTCTCGGGAGCTCCTCCCCGGAAGCGATGGAAAGCCTTTTTACATCCTGGGCTGCCCCTGGGATCCTACCGTCCGACGATCTCCACCAAGCCCGCCTGTTCCATGGCATCGATATAGGCCGCCACATCCTCCAACTCCACGTCAGGCGTGTCGGGCGTGAGAACGTAGGCGAACTTCCAGGGATCCGAAGAGGTCGTGACATTGCCATATTCGGCTCGTACCAGGCGCCAGATCTCGGCAATACTCCTTGAGCCATCGACGAACCAATTGATTTCAGTCGAGGCCAGTCTGGGCAGGTTCATCCCCCCGGGGAGAAACTGTCGCAACCGAGAGGCCGCCTCCCGGTACTCTTCGGTGTAGAAATTGTACCTCTTCCGGGGAATGAGACTGTCCAACTCCTCTTCTCTCTCCGTCATCCGCAGCGCCCTGGGCGTGATCCCCAAGTTCGCCGCCCGGTCCCGGTAGATCCTCTCCAGCTTCAGGTACTGGAGATCCCGTGCCGCCTCCAGGTTTTCGGTGAGGGCTGCCACGAGTTCCCGAACCTCGGTCTCGTCGGAAAGATCCAAAACCGACGCCAAGCCCCCCCTCCCCCTTTGGAAGGCACCGTAGACTTTATTGTGGGCTGCCTTGTACTTCTCGTAGAGGAGGTCCCCCTCGACGTCCAGCAGCCGCACGGCCTGGCGGCCAACCTCAGCCATCCACATCTCCCCGTTGGCCGATACCTCCCATGCTAGGTCCATCGCCTCATCGGCACCGGCCGTCGCCAAGTAATAGAACGAAGAGGCGCCGATGAAGCCGGTGCGCTTCATCTCCGTCGGGTCTGTTCGTTCGGCCACGTCGCCGCTGGAGTGGTAGAAGTTGTCGGGCCAGTGGTTGAACTGCATGGCGGGAATGTCTGCGTCCAGGAAGACGATATGGTCACTAGCGCTGATGAAGGGGACCAAACGGTAATTGAACGGTGCGTTGTTTCCGGTCTGGGTGCGGATCTCCGTCTGGTCGGCGAATCGAAGGAGGTCGCCGATCAGGTCGTTGAGGTAACTCGGTCGCGAGTCAGGGGTCATCTTCATCCGCAAATAGCTATCGGTCTCCTCCAAATCCTCGCCGGGCATGTCATAGTTCATCGCCGCGATGATCCGATCTTCCAGGTCGGGATTGGCATACATGAAAGCTCTGGATCCGGAGATCTCAGGGACCCACAGGAACCGGATTGTTCGTTTCGGTTGAGCCAGCTCCCGCCTGCGAATCAGCTCGGTCAGGGTACGAGCGATCTCGAGGGTGACCGCAACTCCACTGCAGTTGTCGGCTCCGCCGGGTGTGGGCGGACGCTCGAAGAGATGGGAGACAATCATGAGCTCCCCGGCGTCCGGATCGGTACCGGGGATGGCCGCCGACACCACATTCATCCGGCCCGGGACCCGACGGGTTTGGACCTTGGCGCGAAGGACCACCTTCTGACCTCTTTCCAGAAGATTCCTGAGCTCGGTGAATTGCCGTAACGAGAGGTTGAACCCGAATCCGGGGTTTTGCGCGGAGGCCCCAACCGAGGCCCACCCAATCTGGTCAAGCGTGTACCCTGGACGATCCCGGCTCACCCCGGAGCTCCCCGTCCCGAGGGCACCCGCCGCTCCATGCCTACCAACGGCATTCGAGAAAACCGATCCGACCGAGGTGTTCCCGAGGACAATCTTCCCGGCCAGGTCCTTGCCGGCGTAGTCGGCCGGAGTCCCGGCACCGACGTAAACCACCTCGGCCTCCACATCGCTGTTCGTGCTTCCGGAAGCTAGGGCAGCCGGTACCATGGTCAGAGACGCGATCTTCTTTTCGACCGGCTCCACCATCCACAAGTCCCCTGCCTCGGGCACCCAAGCGTCGCCAGCCGGAAAGTAGTCGACCCGGACATCCTGAAGACCGTAGCGGGTCGCCATCTCCTCCATGTATTCGGTTTCCATGTAAGTCTGGGCATACTCTTCCACGGGACGCTGGCGATTGAGGGCCAGGATCTGCACGTGGGCGTATGCCAGCTCCCCGGAATACTCCAGGAGGATCGGCGCTCGGATTTCCTCAGGGACCACGGACCGATCTGCCGCGATCTGCCCGCTGACTGGAACGGCGGATCCGAGGACCGCGAGGAACAAGGTCAAACCCAGAAAAGAGCGATAGAAGAAGCTCATAGCTGCCTACCGTCTAGAAGGTTCTAAGGAATTGGCGACAGAGGAGAATCCAACCTCTCGTCCAGCGTCTTTACGGCGACAAGGATGGTACGGACCGCATTCAGGAAAAACGAAGGGTCCACGGCCTCGAACTCGTCGGATGCACGATGGTAGTCCGGATGGTCTTCGACGCCGAAGTAGAGAAATGGGATCCCCTGGGCATGGAAGGCCCGGTGGTCGGAGGACCCGGTCCAATCTTGCATCCCCTCAATCCCCCGCTGGTCGTGGCCAAAGCGCAAAACAACCGGCGGACGAGGAGTCACCCCCTCCATCAGCGGTCTAAGGTCCGGGTAGTGATGGGTCCCCGCGATGAAAAGGAGGGAATCGCTACGAGACACCATGTCGAGATTTACGTTCACCGCCATCAACTCTGGCCACCCGCCCTCCACAAAGGCATAGGCTCCGCGCAACCCCATCTCTTCCGCATCCACCGCCGCAAAGACGATGGTGTGCCTCGGGGGGTGTTGCACGAAGTACCGCGCCAGGGACATCACAGCCACGATCCCGGACGCATTGTCGTCGGCACCGTTGAAGATCGAGTCCCCTGCGGCCTCGGCGGGTGTCCCGGGACGGGGAGGCCTCACCCCAAGATGATCGAAGTGGGCGGTCAGAACGATGGCGCCCAGCGACGGCTCCGCCCCCTCCACGAATCCAACAACGTTCGCCCCCTGGGTTACCTGCGTGGTATCCCTTCGGTCCGAGAACTCAAAAGGCTGCAGGAATCCGGCCGGAGGAGCGGTCAAACCCGCTTCCTCGAACCCGGCTTTTATGAAGGCCTGAGCCAGGACACCGCCCCGGGTACCGGTTCTCCTACCCTCAAGCGAGTCATGAGAGAGCGTTTTCAGATCCGCCAGAATCCGGACGGAATCTGCGAATACGAAAGAGTCGGGGTCCGCTGGCACTTGGCCCGGTGCCTGGGCTCCATCTGCATCCCGGCAGGCCCATATCCCCACCAATAGAGGAACGCTCAAAAGGGCCAGAGAGATCTTCATGTCGGACCTTTCCGATGGAAGGTTCAATGGAACCAGCATCATCGGCTCCCAGGTCCGGGCCCGCAATCCCGGCCGATGGATTCTTTCGGTGATCCGTTCCGTCTCGGAACCGTTCGAGGCCCCATCGGATTATCTAAGGGACACTCCTCCACAACAAATGGGGACCGATGAGACCGAGGCGATTCCTTTTTAAAGAGACCGTCCTGGCGGGAGCCGTTGCCTTCCTGGGCCTGGCTTG
The DNA here is from genome assembly GCA_028278645.1 of Longimicrobiales bacterium. Lineage (GTDB taxonomy): Bacteria > Gemmatimonadota > Gemmatimonadetes > Longimicrobiales > Gaopeijiaceae > JABDNZ01. Next base: position 197,750 of record JANQDZ010000034.1, read on the forward strand.
CTCCGACGATACCGGCTTTAACACCCCGGACCAGACGGGGCTGGACTGCAGCATCCCCCCCGAGCTCCTCTTGAACGGAGGTCCTGGAAAGGACGGGATTCCAGCCCTGACCAATCCACTCTTCGTGGCTCCCGGTGATGCCGGCGCAGGTTATCTCGAGGACGCCGACCGGATCGTTGGGATCTTCCTGGACGACCAGGCTCTGGCGCTTCCCCTCAACATTTTTTGGTGGCATGAAATCGTGAACATCACACAGGGGGGCGTTCGTTGGTCCATCACCCATTGCCCCCTCACCGGTTCGACTCTGGGATTTGATAGGACTGCGGCTGATGGCGCGGAATTCGGCGTGTCGGGCCTGCTCTACCAGAACAACCTGGTGATGTACGACCGTAACTCTGTCGAATCCCTGTGGCCGCAGATGCTGCGGGGCGCCAGATGCGGGTCGGCGGACGGAACCGATCTAGAGATGGTCCCCGTGGTCGAGATGACTTGGGGAGGGTGGAAGACCCTCCACCCCGACACTCGGGTGATCGCTGACACCGGTGAAAGAAACTACCGGGCCTATCCGTACGGAGGTTACGCCCAACTGAACAACACTTCCCTTCTTTTCCCCGGAACTATCGACCCTCGGCGTCCCCCCAAAGAGAGGGTGCTGGGGATACCCTCGGGGACCGGCGGGATCACCTATCCATATGGCGCCTTGGACGAAGTCGGACCCGTGGCGGTTGTCCACGGAAGCCTCTCCGGCGCCCCACATGTGGTCTTCTGGGATCGGGACCGGGAAGCGGCCATGGCGTTTCACCCGAGCCTGGACGGGCAAGAGCTGACCTTCTCAGTGGTAAACGGAGCCATCGTCGATGACCAGTCTGGGTCGACCTGGCAGGTCGATGGAACCGCCGTGGAGGGGCCGAACGCTGGCATGCGTTTGGTAGGCGTGGCCGAGGCATTCATCGCTTTTTGGTTCGCCTGGCCAACGTTTTACCCCGCCGTCGAGCTCTGGGGCGCCCAATGACAACTCGAAAGACGGCGGCGGGGACAGCCCCGGGATACCGGATCGGCACGCTCCGAGCGGCTCTCTGGATTGGTGTCTTTGTCCCGCTCCCGCTGGTGGGTCAGGCGATCTGCTCGGCCCCACACTCCTCCCCGACCTTGGCTCAATCCGGGTCGCTGAGGACCCTTCCCAAGGGAGGTGGATGGATCCAGGTGGCGGCATACAGTCAAAGGGCAACCGATTTTTTCGATCCGAATGGTGACCGGCAAGCCTTCCTGGCCGATTCGGAATTCGACACCCGGTCCATTTATCTCACCGGAGCGGTGGGGCTCGCCACCGGGGTCGAGATCTGGGCTCAGGTTCCCGTGCACAATTTAGACGTGGAAAGTCTGGGAGGGGATTCGCGAACCTCCGGCCTTGGCGACATCCGGGTGGCGGCCCGCATTGGTTCGGAGCTTCTGGGTCTGGACCTTCCCCTCTCCCTTCGCCTCGGAGCGAAGATCCCAGGGAGTGACTTCCCCGTGGACGCCACCATCCTCCCGCTGACCGAAGGGCAGCGGGATTGGGAAGCAAGCCTGGAGGCCGGATTCATCCTCCCCGATCGGTCCGAGTATCTCATGGGATGGGTGGGGTACCGGTGGCGCGAAGAGAACAAAGAAGCCGCCAGGGAACCTGGCGATGAGCTTTTTGCGTCCCTCTCGGTGGGCGGAACGCTCGGCACCCTGAGCTGGGGGATCACGGCAGACGCCCTGTGGGGTGGGGTCCCGTTGGCTCAGGGGTTCGAGCTGCCAGGGGACAAAAGGCGGTTGGTCCAAATCCTCCCGACCATCGGGACCCAGGTGGGACCAGGCCGGTTGGAGGTCACCGGTCAGGTACCTTTATCCGGTCAGAACCTCCCGGTTGGCGTCGGGGCCAGCCTGGGATACCGGATTTCGTGGGGCCTCGAACCCTCGCCTCTGACAGACCTGAGGGACTTCTTCGGAGTGTAGCGCCGGGTCTTCGGGTGAGGGCGCCGAGCCCTTGCAGGTTTAGCCGGCCATTGGCTGATCCTGGCAGAAGGGTCATCTTTCCTCGCCCAAGGAGGTGACCCTGAAAGCCGAAACACCCAACCGTCTGCTCGAGCCCTCTCGCCCTGGCCCACCGGTCCAAGCCGATCACTGGACGGGGGGGTGCGGAAAATGACCCTCCTGGCCCTTTCCTCGGTGTCCGTTCAGTTCGGCGCGGAACCCCTCCTGACCGATGTGAGCTTCACCGTTGCCGCTGGGGAGCGCTGGGGAATTGTCGGGCGAAACGGAACAGGGAAAACCACTCTCCTCAACTTGATCCGAGGCACTCAACCCCCGGAGTCGGGGACCATCCACCGAAAGCCGGGTGTGCGGATGACGATGCTGGATCAGCATCGTGAATTCGGAGCTGCCACCACCGTTTGGGAGGCCGCCGCCGGGGGATACCAAGACCTTCTTGCATTGGAAACCTCCGTTTCCGGGGAGACAAACCGCCTCGGATCCCTCGGCACGGCGGTCACCCAGGCCGACCTGGATCGACTGGACCGGCTCCAGGAACGGTTCCACCACGAAGGAGGCTACGCCTACCACGCGCGAGTCGATGCGGTGCTACAGGGACTCGGATTCGACGCGGAAGCCTCCCGCACGCGGTCCCTGTCGGAGTTGAGCGGGGGCGAGAGAGGCCGGGTGGGATTGGCAGCCCAGCTTGCGGCTCCCGCCGATCTAGTACTTCTGGACGAGCCCACCAATCATCTGGATCTGGACACCATCGAGTGGCTGAAGCGACACCTGGAAGAGTCGGGGCGGGCCGTGCTGGTGATCAGCCATGACCGTGCCTTCCTCGATGATTTCGCGGGCCATGTCCTCCACCTCTCCGGCGGATCGGCCGTTCCATATCGGGGCGGATACTCGGCGTTCGCTACCCAAAGAGCCCAAGCCCTTCTCACCCAACAAAGGGAAGCCGAAGAACAGAGGCGCGAGGTGGCGCGGCAGGAAGAGTTTGTCCGCAAAAACATCGCCGGACAGAAAACCCTCCAAGCCCAGAGTCGCCGGAAGATGTTGGCCCGGTTACCGCGCTTATCACCGCCCCCGACGGAAGACGACCCCATGGCTGTCCGGTTCGAGGCCGCTCACCGCGGCGGGGACCAAGTCCTGGTCATCCAGGACTTGGGGATTGGAATCGGTGACAAACACCTGGTCGACGGGTTCTCCGCCGTCGCCCGGAGGGGGGACGTGATCGCTGTCGTAGGCCCCAATGGCTCTGGAAAGTCGACGCTCCTCTCCACGGTCCTGGGTGATCGACCGCCCACCACCGGACAGGTGAAGATCGGCGTCGGGATCTCCCCAGCTTGGTTCCGACAGGACCACGCTCACCTACCCCCGGACCGAACGCTTTTCGACTGCATCGGCGACGCAAGGCCCACCTGGAACCGTGGGGACATCCAAGCACATCTGGGCCGTTTTGGTTTCTCAGGGGATACGGTCAAGCGCACCACCAATTCCCTTTCCGGAGGGGAAAGAGCCCGGGTCGCCCTCGCTCTCATCACCCTCCAGGGGGCCAATCTCCTGGCACTGGACGAACCCACCAATCACCTGGATGTAGAGTCCATCGAAGCGCTGGAGGACGCTTTGGAGAACTACCCCGGAACGGTCCTCCTCGTCAGTCACGACAGAGCTTTGCTCAGAGAGCTGACCACTCGTGTTTGGGCCTTCGTCGACGGAGGCCTTCACGACTATCCGGGACCTTTCGTGGATTGGGAGGAGAAAGTGGCCCGGGAGACCGAAGTCCGGGCCGCAGCAAAGGCAGAATCCGAGCGCCTTGCGAGAGCCGAGGCGAAGGAACAGAGCCGAAAGGCGACTGAGGCGAAAAAGGCGGCAGAAGCCCCCCTTCGATCTGCTCGGAAAACCCTCCGGGAGGCGGAGGAAAGAGTCCAGGAGGCCGAATCAGAGGTGGCCGGACTGGAGGCTGCGCTGGCCGATCCAACCCTATATGACGGTAGCCCGGAGCAATCCGAGGAGGCAGGCCGTTTGACCGCCAGCCTTCGAGAGGCTAGGGAAGCTCTTGACCAAGCCATGGGAGCCTGGATGGAAGCAGGGAACGCCCTCGAGGGCCTTGAAAGCTCCGATCCGGAGGAAATCTGAAAAAACCACGGGATTCTCGGTTCTTAGCACGGCCGGAAAGAAGGTACCGGAGCGACCAGAAGAGTTTTCCACCCTCCAACTCACCGTTTTTCCACACCGTCCTCTGTTTCTGCGTAACCTCTTGATTTAAAACGTCTTACAGCTAACGACCGCCCCGCCAGGGATCGGGGGACGGATGGCGTGGCCGTTGCAGCCTACCTGGTTTTGTATCGCCCTTCCCGACCACCCCACCACCGGCGAGGACAGACCAATGGCTACGAAGAGGCTCGTACTGACAGCTGTGGTCCTCGCCTTTTTGACCTCCTCCTGCGACGGCGGAGCCCCGAAGCTCCCGGTTGAGGCCCCTTTTCAAGGAAGGGTTGAAGGTGTGGTTTCAGCGGAGGGATCCGTTCTCTCCGGGGTCACCGTAAAACTCACCGGGGCCAGGTTCCTCACCGGCCAAACCTCCACGACCGGAGGTTTCTCCTTCCGGGATCTGCCGGTCGGCGATTACGTGGTGGAGATAGCCGGCTTCCCCGAGCACGTGGAGTTCTCGGTTACTACCAAAACCGCAAGCCTCAAAAAAGGAAGCGGGCACGCAAAGGTTGACTTCACGGGAGCAAAAAAACGAGATGCCGGGATCCAGGGCATAGTGACAGTCGAAGGGACCGGGTTGGCCGGGATCGGGGTTTCCGTGACCGGTCCCGAATCCCGGACTTCCACAACCACCGCCCAGGGATCCTTCTCAATCAGCGGCCTGATCCGAGGCGTCTACTCCGTGGCCGTATCCGGGTACGATCCCACCATTTACGCTTTTAATCCCGAAAGCCAGTCGGCAGACGTTCAAGACGGGAGTACCGCTGAGCTCACCTTCTCCGGCACCCTCGTTCCTCAACCCCCTTCCCCACCGACAGACCTCTTGGCCGTCGCCGTGGGGTCTGCGGCCGTTGCGTTGAGTTGGACCGATGCGTCCGACGACGAAACCAGATTCGATATCGAACGGAAGCTCGGTTCGGACGGAAGCTGGGGCCAAATCGGAGCCAACGCTCCAGACCAAACAGCCTTCGAGGATCTGGGGCTGAGCCCGAACACGACCTACTTCTACAGGGTCCGAGCATGCAACGACGTGGGTTGCTCGGAGTTCGCCACGGAAGCGGAGGCCACGACCGACGAGGTCCCTCCTCAAGCCCCCACCGGGCTGCACGCCTCGGCCACCGGGCCTTTCACCGTCGCCCTCACCTGGAATGACGAATCGGTCAACGAGTCCAGCTTCGAGATCGAGCGAAAACACGCCAGCGCCGGCACCTGGGCCCAGATCAGCACCACAGATCCTGACGCGACGGCTTTTGGGGATTCGGGGTTGGATCCGAACACCGCCTACGTCTACCGGGTCCGGGCCTGCAACGAAGTCGGCTGCTCCGACTATACAGGGGAGGAAGACGTAACCACCGATAAGGTGCCACCCGACGCCCCCACTGGCCTGGTGGCCTCCCCCACCGGATCGGCGTCGGTATCGGTGAGTTGGACGGACGGCTCGAACAACGAAAGCCGGTTCGAGGTGGAGCGAACCCAGGGGTCCGGGAACCCATGGGCCCCGGTCGGGCAGGTGGGCGCCGATGCACAGGTCTTCGCTGACGCCGGTCTGACACCGAACACGGCGTATACCTATCGAGTCCGAGCATGCAACGTGGCAGGGTGCTCTGCTTTTTCCAACGAGGGGAGCGCGGTCACCAACGAAGTCCCGCCGGATGCACCTGCGGAGTTGGCAGCTACTGTCACGGGCCCTTACTCGGCGGACCTGAGTTGGACTGATGCCTCCAGCAACGAGTCCACATTCCGTCTGGAGCGGAAGGTTTTCCCCGCCGGTAGCTGGACCGAGGTGGGAACCACGGGAGTCAATACAACTTCTGCGGCGGACGGCGGCCTCACCCCCGCAACGACCTACGCCTATCGGCTGCGGGCCTGTAACGACGTGGGCTGTTCTCCTTACTCCAACGAGGCCACCGCGACCACCCCTGATATCCCCCCGACCGAACCATCGAACCTGGCAGCCAACGCCACCGGGCCCACGAATGTGGATCTGAGCTGGACCGACGAATCCACGAACGAGGACCTGTTCCGCGTCGAGAGGCGGGAGGGAGCAGCTGGAAGCTGGACGGAAGTGGGAACGCCGACAGCCAACTCCAACGGCTTCTCCGACGGCGGCCTGACACCGACTACCGAATACTTTTACCGGGTTCGAGCATGCAACACATCCGGCTGTTCCCCGTACTCGGGTGAAGCCAGCGCCACTACAACCCAGGCGCTCCCCTCCGCTCCCACCGGCCTGACCGCATCCCTGGTCCCCCTCAACACCGTCGATCTCGGATGGACGGACACCTCCGGCGACGAGAGCTACTTCAAGGTCGAAAGAAAGCAAGGCGCCGCCGGATCCTGGGGGGAGATCACGACCCGCCCTGCCAACTCCACCTCCCATTCCGACGCGGGCCTGGGCTTCGGTACCACGTATTTCTATCGGGTATCAGCCTGTAACACCGGGGGTTGTTCGGCCCCCTCCAACCAGGCCGGGGCCACGACCTCGGAAAGCATCCCGAACGCTCCGACGGGATTGATCCCCACGGTCACCGGCTCCACTACCGTGGAGGTGGCGTGGACCGACGCGTCGGGGAACGAGACGGGGTTCCGGGTGGAAAGGGACGAGGCCGGAGCTGGAACGTTCGCCTTCTCGTCGAACTTGCCGGCCAACTCAACCTCCTTCAGTGACTCCGGGCTGACCCCGAATACTCTCTATTCCTACCGGGTGTTCGCATTCAACGCATCAGGAGAGGCAGTATCAACCACCGAGAGTGTCACCACTTCCGCCGGGGGAGGCGGTCCGAACCTCACGATCGGGAACCTCTACCTGACCCAGAGTAGCCAGAGCCTGGCCGGAGACGTCCCCCTGGTGGCCAACAAAGACGGGTATCTGAGAGTGTTCGCCCTGGCCTCCGAATCCAACACTCTCCAACCCTCCGTCCGGGTCCAGTTCTTTCACGGTGGGTCTCCGGTCCACACCGAAACCCTCCTGGCCCCTGGAACCTCCGTACCGACATCGGTGGACGAATCCACCCTGGCGGCCTCCTGGAACGTACCGGTCTCGGGGAGCCTGATTCAGCCGGGCTTGTCAATCCTGGCCGAAGTCGATCCTTCAAACTCCGTGGCCGAAGGGAACGAAGGGGACAACTACTTCCCGGTGAGCGGTTCCCCTCAAGCCATGGACGTGAGAACCACCTCGGAGTTCGAGGTCACCTTCGTACCTGTTAAGCAGAGCGTGAATGACCTCGTTGGGGACGTGTCGGCCGGAAACGTGTCAGACTTCATGGACGTGACCATGCGGATGCTTCCCATCGCCCAGGCCGATGTTGATATCCACGCCGAGTACGTCACCAACGCCCCGGAGCTGGAGAGCGACAACGCCAATGGTGCTTGGGGCACGATCCTGAGCGAGATCAACTCGCTCAGAGTCCTGGAAGGCTCGTCCAGGTACTACTACGGTGTGGTTAAGACCAGCTACGGAAGTGGAGTCGCCGGGATGGGGTACCTCGGTTGGCCGGCAGCCATCGGATGGGATCATCTGCCCAGTGGTTCGGGTGTAGCCGCCCACGAGTGGGGGCACAACTGGGATCTTCGCCACTCACCTGGATGTGGAGCGGGGAACCCCGATCCCCTGTATCCCTACGCCGACGGGAAGATCGGCGTCTGGGGTTTTGACGTGAACCCCGAAGCGCTCAAGTCCCCCTCCACCCGCTATGATTTCATGACCTACTGTAATCCGGATTGGATCAGCGATTACACCTACAAGAAGGTCCTGGAGTACCGACAGATGCACGGCGCCCACGGAGCTTCCGGAGGCCCGGAGCCGAGTCTTCTGGTTTGGGGACGGGTCGAAGGCGGCCAGATCATACTGGAACCGGCCTTCGAGGTGACGGCTGTTCCGACCCTGCCCACCGAGGTTGGGGACTATGTCCTCCAGGGTGCGGACCAAGACGGCACCGCCCTTTTTTCCCTTTCTTTCCAACCCATCCCAGTTCCGGACGCCGAGGGGGCCGAGGGCCACTTCGCCTTCGCCATCCCCCTCGACACCTTCGACCGGCGGGAGCTCACCCAGCTCAGGGTGACCGGTGGTGGACAGGCCCCAGCCGTCATGCAGCGCCGGGTAGGGCCCCAAATGGTGTCAGGACCTGGAGCGGAGTTCACCCCACGCGGTACCGCCTCTGTCGAGGTGACCTGGGACGCCGCGGCCTTCCCCATGGCCTTGGTCAGGGATCCCAACACCGGAGAGGTCCTGAGTTTCGCCCGAAACGGACGGATCGAGCTGCCGATTCAATCGGCCGAGGTGGAGATTCTTTTTTCGGACGGAACCAACAGCCCGGAACGGATCCGCAGAACGGTGCGGTAGACGGAGGTCCGGGGCCGGTGCACTTGCCGGCCCTCGGCCTCCCACCCCAGAGTACCCTCAGGACTAACCCGATATCGTGGCCCTGAGGCGTTTATGAGATACCTACCCGCCATCGTCATCTTTTTGACCTCGGTACCCTTCGCTCCGACCTCTCAGCTGATGGGTCAGACCAGGAAGCCACCCCCCACTCTGCCCCCTGCCCTGGAGACCTACCAGGCCTACGCCCAGGAAGTCGTGTCAGGGGATCGAGCCCGGGCCATGGTGGATTTTATGGACCCGTCCTACCGGGTCCCGGGAAACCGCAGCTTCAACGCGGCCATTCAAGAAGTCGTAAGGGCTTTGGAGGCGGTCGGCTATGTGAAAGAGTCAGAGGCCGCCGCGGACCGTCTGACCTACCGCATCGAAACCCGTGAGATGACCCGCCCGGCTTGGGATCCGGTCCATGCCTCCCTGAGTATCGTCGGGCAAGAGCGGCCCCTCATGACGCTGGACACCAACATCAACCTGATGGCGGCGTACTCCCATTCCATCCCAGGAGGTGGGGTGGAGGCTGACCTGGTGGATGTCGGTCGGGGCTCCCCCCAGGACTTCGAAGGCAAGGACGTCCGCGGAAAGATCGTCCTGGGCGATGGGAGCCCTGGCCAACTCTTCCGGAGGGCGGTTCAGGAACATGGGGCCCTGGGCGTCCTGGCCTATCGCCTCTCCTCGTTTAACCGTCCCGAGGTGAACAGGACCATCGCCGCCATGTCGTCGATTCCCCACGACGAGGAACTAAAAGCCTGGGGCCTGGCCATTTCTCTGAACGTCCGAGATGTCCTTCGAGATGCAATCGCCGCAGGACCGGTACGGGTCCGCGTTGAGGTCGAGAGCGAGATGTACCCCTCTGAAGAGCTGACCCTGGTTGCAGACGTCCTGGGTTCCACAATCCCCGAGGAGAGGTTCGTCTATAGTGCCCACGTCCAGGAATCGGGGGCCAACGACAATGCCACCGGGGTGGCTGCTCTGGCGGAGGTCGCTCGCGTGTTCGGAGAGGGTGTCCGAGCCGGGACCTTCGATCCCAACCGTTCTATCTCCATGATCTGGGGCGACGAAATCAGCTCCACGAGGAGGTACCTGGAGGACGACCCGCAAAGGACACAGGGCATTCTTTGGGGACTGAGTCTGGACATGGTCGGAGAGGACACAGAAAAAACCGGGGGCACCTTCCTCATCGAGAAGATGCCGGATCCGTCGGCAGTATGGACCCGAGGAGACGACCAACACACGGAGTGGGGCGGCCGACCCATGACCACGGACCAGATGACGCCTCACTATTTCAACGACTTCGTCCTGAACCGTTGTGAGAATCAGGCGGCCGAAACCGGGTGGGTGGTCCGGACCAATCCCTACGAGGGAGGAAGCGACCACGTACCCTTCCTGAGGGCCGACATTCCTGGGATCCTCCTCTGGCATTTCACCGACCAGTTTTACCACACCGACGGCGACCGGCTGGAGATGGTATCGGCCGAGACCCTGGAGAATTCCAGCGTATGCTCAGCAGTGTCGGCCATGGCCCTCACCACCGCCGACGCCGAGTTGGCATCTCATTTCATCGACGAGATCGAGTACGCGGCCCATCGGAGACTCGAGAGGGAGGCCCAGCTAGGCCGGGCCGCCTTGGAGGCAGGTGGGGACCTCGAAGAGCAGCGCCTTATCCTCACGACCTGGGCCAACTGGTATCTGGACGCCATTCGGGCCACTGAGGACATTCAGGTGGGAGGCGCCGCTCCAGCCGTCCTATCCCGCATCGCCAGAGCCCTGGACGCTGTGGCAGAAGCAGAAAGGGTTGGCATCGGGGTCCTCGGAGGAGGATGATCCCTTCGGTCAGAAGATGGTTCTCAGGCCGAGAGCTTCTTGTATTTGATCCGGTGAGGCTGGGCAGCCTCCTCACCCAACCGCCGCTTTTTGTCCTCTTCGTACTCCTGGAAATTCCCGGGGAACCAGAACACCTGGCTATCCCCTTCGAACGCCAGGATATGGGTGGCGATCCGGTCCAAAAACCACCGATCGTGGGAGATCACCAACACGCACCCGGCGAACTGTAGGATGGCCTCCTCCAAAGCCCTCAAGGTATCCACGTCGAGGTCATTGGTCGGCTCGTCCAGCAGAAGGACATTCCCACCCTCTTTCAAAAGCTTGGCAAGGTGGAGACGATTCCTCTCGCCACCGCTCAACACTCCGACCTGCTTCTGTTGGTCCGGGCCTTTGAAATTGAACCAGGAGAGATATGCCCTGGGGTTTATTTCCAGGCGGCCGAACTCGAGAACGTCCGCTCCCCCGGAGACTTCCTCGAAAACGGTCTTGTCCCCGTCCAGCGCTTCCCGGGATTGATCCACGTAGGCCAGTTTCGCCGTCTCCCCTACCTCCAGCTTCCCGCCATCAGGATCCTCCCTGCCCGTGATCATCCGGAACAGGGTTGTTTTCCCAGCCCCGTTGGCACCGATGATGCCCACGATGGCCCCGGGCGGTACGTCGAAAGTGAGCCCTTCCATGAGGAGCCGATCCCCATACCCCTTCCTCGCCTCGTCCGCTTTGATGACCAGCCTCCCCAACCGGGGCCCCTTGGGAATCAGGATCTCGGCGGTTCGAATCTGCTCGCGCTCGTCGGCGGCAAGGAGGTCTTCGTACGCGTTCACCCTGGCTCGACCCTTGGCGTGACGAGCCCGTGGGGCCATCCGGACCCATTCCAACTCCCTCTCCAGCGTTCTTTGCCTGGCACTCTCCTGCTTCTCCTCCACCCGGAGCCGTTCTCTTTTCTGCTCGAGCCACGAGGAGTAATTCCCCTCCCATGGGATCCCCTGACCGCGATCCAACTCGAGAATCCACTCGGCCACGTTGTCCAGGAAATACCGATCATGCGTGATGGCCACGACCGTTCCGGGGTAGTCGGCAAGGAACCGTTCGAGCCAGGCTACCGATTCGGCATCCAGGTGGTTGGTGGGCTCGTCCAGAAGGAGCATGTCGGGAGCTTCCAGAAGCACGCTGCACAGGGCCACGCGACGGCGCTCTCCACCGGACAGCGTCGATACGTCGGCCTCCCCCGGTGGGACCCGTAGCGCGTCCATGGCAATCTCGACCTTCCGGTCCAAGTCCCAGGCGTCAGCGGCTTCGATCCGGTCCTGGAGTTTCGCCTGCTCCTCCATGAGGGCGTTCATCTCCTCGTCCGTGGAGATTTCGGCGAAGGCCATGCTGACATCTTCGAACCGCACCAGGAGGTCGCGGATCCCTTTCACTCCGAGTTCGACATTCCCCCTTACATCCAGAGAGGAGTCCAGCTCCGGCTCCTGGGACAGGTATCCGATCCTGGTCCCCTTGGCCGCCCAGGCTTCGCCCAGGATGTCGGTGTCCAACCCAGCCATGATCTTCAGGAGCGAGCTCTTCCCGGATCCATTCGGGCCCACTACGCCAATTTTCGCACCAGGAAAGAACGACAAGCTGATGTTCTTCAAGATCTCCCTCTTGGGCGGGACAATCTTGGAAAGACGGTACATGTGGTAGATGAATTTCTGCTCAGTCATGGCATTCGGGATAAGAGTGCGGGCCTTGAGGAGACGGTGACGAATCTAACGCCGGGGGACGAATCCAGGGGTTTGGCAGCCTGCCCTGTTCAGGCTTCCTCCCGGACACAAGATTGCCCATCTCAAAGGAGGGCACAAATGTCCAAACAGAACCCCAGGGTCCCGGGCAGGCACTTCCTTCAAATCCCCGGCCCGTCCAACGTTCCAGATCAAGTCCTCAGGGCCATGGCCCGGCCCACCATCGACCATCGCAGTGCCGAGTTTGCCCAGCTGACCCACCGGGTCCTCAAAAACCTCGGGAGGGTGTTTCAGACCGAGGAGCCCGTCCTTCTCTTCCCATCTTCCGGAACCGGTGCATGGGAAGCATCGCTGGTAAACACTCTCTCCCCGGGGGACCGGGTCCTGGCGTTCGAAACCGGACACTTCGCCACCCTCTGGAAAAAAGTGGCGATCCGGTTGGGCTTGGAGGTGGAATGGGTGGAGGGGGATTGGCGACACGGCGTCGATCTGGAAGCGCTGGAGACCAAACTCGCCCAGGACGCCGACCAGCGCCTGAAGGCGGTGCTCATCGTCCACTCGGAAACTTCCACCGGGGCCCTCAGTGACATTGAGGGTGCTCGCCGGATCCTGGACGCCACCGGGCACCCGGCACTCCTGATGGTGGATACCATCTCCTCCTTGGCCTCGGTGGACTACCGCCACGACGAATGGGGCGTAGACGTGACGGTGTGTTGTTCCCAGAAGGGGCTCATGCTTCCGCCGGGTCTGGGAATGACCGCTGCGAGCGAGAAGGCTCGAGCAGCATCTGAATCGGCGAGTCTTCCCAGGTCATACTGGGACTGGGGACCCGTGCTGAAGATGAACAGGAAGGGATTCTTCCCTTACACCCCCCCGACAAACCTCCTCTACGGGATGGATGAAGCCCTGGACATGCTCCTGGACGAGGGGTTGGAGGCGGTTTTTGCCCGCCACCGCCGACTGGCCGAGGCTACGAGGGCAGCCGTCACCGCGTGGGGCCTGGAAAACTGCTGCCTCGATCCCGACGGCCTCACGGATAGCCTGACCGCGGTTTGGATGCCTGATGGACACGACGCGGACGAGCTCCGAAAGGTGATTCTCGACCGGTTCGACATGTCGCTGGGAACAGGGCTGGGGAAGGTGAAGGGCCGGGTGTTCCGGATCGGGCACCTGGGCGACATGAACGATCTCATGCTGGCCGGCACCCTGAGTGGGGTCGAGATGGGGCTCGCTCTGGCGAAGGTCCCCCACCAGAAAGGGGGAATTGCCGCGGCTTTGGATTACCTCTCTGGGTCGGAGTGAGTCCGAAGACCAGAAGGCTTAAGCCCAGCTCAACCCAGGAGCAAGCGTGGATCCAAACACCGCCGTAACCACCAACGTGGCCGTCGCCCTTATCGGGCTGGCCGGATGTATAGTCCTCCTGCTCTTCCTCATCGCCAAGTGGAAATGGCACGTCTTCTTGGCCTTGCTCCTACCGATCCTTCTCTTCGGGATCCTCCCGGGCGTGCAACGAAACAACTTCATAGACGCTTTCGAAACAGGATTCGGAAAAACCCTGGGATCTATCGGGATCGTCATCGTGCTGGGCTCCATCATCGCCGAAGCACTGCGGCACACCGGCGGGGTGCAGGTGATCACCCGGTCCATGGTGAGGTTGGTGGGAACCAAACGGATGCCCTTCGCCCTCACACTCTCAGGGTTCGTCCTGGGCATCGCCATCTTCTCGGACGTGGCCTACGTCATTCTCAATCCGTTGGTTCACTCCTCAGCTCACGCTATGGGGGTGGGGATCGGGACCATGTCCATCGGCCTGGTGGGAGCCCTCCAGCTCACACACGCCATCGTACCTCCCACCCCTGGGCCCCTTGCAGCAGCCGCCCTGGTGGGAGCCGACATCGGAAAGACCATCATCTTCGGCTCAGTGGCCTGCCTCGGGGGCGCGCTGACGGGTTGGTTCTTTGGCCAGTTCATCGCTGGCCCCCGGCTCAAAACCCCGCCGGATGCAGAGTTCGAGGACACGGGTACTCTGGGGGATGACCAAACGGAAGGTCTCCCTTCCACCCTCAGTTCTTACGCGCCCATCGCAGTCCCCGTGGCCCTGATCAGCGCTCAGAGCGCCGGGAACCTCTTCCTGGAAGAGGGGACCTTCCTCAGAGAGGTCCTGGGGTTCGTAGGATGGCCGGTGGTTGCACTGAGCGTCGGCCTCTGGCTCGCTTTCCGAAACATCGGACCAGACGAGGACAAGACGGGGACAAAGAACCGTTGGGTGAAAGACGGCCTGAAAACCTCGGCGATGATACTCGTGGTCACTGGTTTGGGTGGATCGTTGAGTGAGATCCTGAAAGGGACTCCGGCGGTGGGGGCCGTGGCGGACGTCTTTGGATCCTACGGCTTGCCGGCCATCCTTCTCCCATTTGTCATTGGCATTATCGGAAATCTGCTCACTGGCTCCACCACCGTCGGAGTGATCACGGCTGCTTCTTTGTCCGCACCGATGCTCGGTGACCTGAACCTCTCCCCCGAGGCCGCCATGCTTTCCGGAGCGTCGGGCTCGGTCATCATCAAATACGTGAACTCGAGCTATTTCTGGGTCTGCACCTCTCTCTCGAAGATGGAGGTGAAGGAGGCTCTCTTGGGCTTCGGCGGCGTGACACTGGTAGGGGGACTGGCATCCTTCGCGGTAGTCTGGCTTATGTGGTCGGCGGGGCTGGTTTAGTGGTCGATTCAGCCGGCTCTCTCGAACAGGTTCTGAAAGCCTCCATCGAAGGTGAAGTCCGCTTCGATCTGGTCACGAGGGGGATGTACTCCACCGATGCGAGCGTGTACCAGGTCGTGCCGGCGGGTGTAGTCATTCCCCGCAGCCAATCCGATGTGATTCGGACACTGGCCGTCTGCTCCGAACACGGTGTGTCGGTCACCGCGAGGGGGGGAGGGACCTCCCAATGTGGTCAGTCCATCGGGGCCGGAATCCAGATCGATTTCTCGAAGTACATGAGGAAGATCCTGGAGCTGGACCTCTCGAACAAAACCGTCAGAGTGGAACCGGGGATCGTACTGGCGGAGTTGAACCAGGAGCTCCAACCCCACGGTCTGGTCCTGCCTTTGGATCTCTCCACCGCCAACCGAGCGACCATCGGAGGAATGATCGCGAACAACTCCTCCGGGACGCGGTCCATCGTGTACGGTACCACCATCGACTACGTCCAGGAGTTGAAGGTCCTGTTGGCCGATGGATCCGTGGTGACGACTCAAAGGCTGGATCCCGGGACCTTGGAGTCGAAGTGCGACCAGCAAGACCTGGAGGGTTCATGTTATCGAGCCGTTCGAGACGTCGCCCGGGAGAGAGCCGACGAGATCCGAACCGGATTCCCTAAAATCAAACGTCGGGTGGGAGGTTATAACCTCGACCGATTCCTTCCGCCGGACGACGCAGCCACCGGGGCCGATTCGGAGGCCTTCGACCTTACCCAACTGTTCGTAGGTTCCGAGGGGACCCTGGGTCTGGTTCTGGAGGCCACCCTGAAGTTGGTGGAGCCCCCCCGGGCGAAGGTCCTGGCGGTGGCCCAGTTCCGGGACCTTCGAGATGCCATGGTGGCCACACCCGTGATACTCGGCCACCAGCCCTCAGCCGTAGAGTTGATGGACCGGAACCTCCTGGAAATGACCCGGGGGAAGACCGAGTTCGAACCCCTGAGAGATTTTATCGTGGGGGATCCGGGGGCCATTCTCATCGTGGAGTTCATGGGGCAAACCGGGGAGGAACTCACCCCGAAAGTGAAAAGACTCCAGACCGAGCTGGAAGCGGAGGGCCTGGCTAACCACGTCCACCGGGCCATCGAGCCCGGAGCCCAAGCCAAAATCTGGAAGTTGAGGCAAGCCGGGCTGGGCCTTTCTTTGGCTGAGGTAGGCGATACAAAAGCCATCTCCTTCGTGGAAGACACGGCCGTAGACCCGGGCCAACTCTCGGACTACATCGATCGGTTCCAGGAGATCCTGGACCGGCACCAGACCGAGGCCATCTTTTACGCCCACGCCTCGGTGGGCCTGCTTCATATCCGGCCCGCCATCAACATGAAAACCCCGGAGGGCGTTGGACGCTTTCAGGGCATCGCGGAGGAGGTCTCGGAACTGGTGTTGGAGTTCGGCGGAGCCCTGTCTGCAGAGCACGGCGATGGACTAGCCCGGTCCCCATTCCAGGAGAGAATGTTCGGTCCGGTCCTTTACCAGGCTTTCCGGAAGGTGAAGGAGACGTTCGATCCGGAGGGTGTCCTCAACCCCCAAAAGATCGTCAACGCTCCCCCCCTCACCAGCTCACTCAGATACGGGCCCGGGTACACGACCAGCCCACCGCCTACCGTATTCGATTTCTCCGATTTCCACGGCATCGGCGGTGCGGTGGAACAGTGCGGAGGGGTGGGAGCCTGCCGGAAGACGGTGGTGGGTAGCATGTGCCCATCGTACATGGCGACCCGCGAGGAGGCCGACTCCACCCGCGGCCGGGCGAACGCTCTGAGGATGGCTCTTTCCGGCCGGCTGGGTCCGGGGGGGCTCGCCAACCCGGACCTGTATCCCGTTCTCGACCTTTGCCTGGAGTGCAAAGCCTGTAAGGCCGAATGCCCCACCGGGGTGGACATGGCAAGGTTAAAAAGCGAGTTCCTCCACCACCACCATCATGCTCACGGGGCATCCCTTCGGTCGCGGCTCCTCTCCTCGGCGGAGGAGGCGGCAGTGTGGGGGAGCCGCCTGGCCCCCCTGTCCAACTGGATCGGGAGGAGCGCGCCGGCCAGGTGGTTCACCGAACGGGCATTTGGCATCGACCGGCGCCGGCGGGTCCCTCGAGCTGTTCGTCGCACATTCCTGGATTGGTGGGAATCCAGAGAAGCAGTAGGGCGCTCGGCTTCCGCCAGTGGACCGAATGGACGCATCGTCATCTTCGCCGACACGTTCATGAACTACTATGAGCCGGGACAGGGCAAGGCCGCTGTGCGGGTCGCTGAACACCTGGGGGCATCGGTGGAGGTCCCGCCGCGGGTGTGCTGCGGGAGGCCCAAAATCTCCAAGGGGTTCCTGGAAGAGGCCAGGGCCCAAGCCCGGGCCACGGTCCAGACCCTCTCTCCCCTCGCCCGTGCCGGAATCCCCATCGTCTTCTGCGAGCCGGGGTGTTTTTCGGCTGTCAAAGACGACCATCCACACCTTCTCAGGGGTGAAGAGCGGGAAATGGCGGAGGAGGTTTCCCACCGGTGCTCCACATTCGAGGCGTGGGCAGAATCCGTCTTTTCGTTCGACGGATCACGGCCCTCCGATCTCGAGCATCCGCCGACCCTCGACAAAGGGCCCGAACACATCCTACTCCACCCGCACTGCCATCAGAAGGCACTGGGAGGACTCCCTCCCGTGCAGAGGCTCCTGGAACGAATCCCTGACAGCGCCGTGGAGGTCGCGGACGCCGGATGTTGTGGGATGGCCGGCTCTTTCGGGTACGAGAAAGAACACTACGAGACCTCGAAGGCCATCGGAGAACGGAAGCTCCTTCCGACGATCCGGCGGGCCGGGAAGGAAACGGTGGTCGTGGCACCGGGGTTCTCTTGCCGCCAGCAGATCCGACACTTCACCGAGGCAAAACCGGTGACGGTCATGGAGCTGATGGAAGGACTTCTACCATGAAGATCGATCCGAGACTGTGCGTTGAGTGTGCAAACTGCGTCGCCGTTTGCCCCATGAGCGCCATCCACATTGATCCCGAGATACGCCGGGCTGTGGTGGACGAAGACGAATGCGTCGAGTGTTTTGCATGTTATCGAGGGATGAGTTCGGAGAACCTGAATCCCATGCTCATCCGGCTCGCCAGACGGACCCTCGGTCTCTTTCGTTTTCGGTTCGATCCAGAGCCGGACGGGTGCCCTACCGCAGCTATCGTCCCACAGGAGTTGGAGTGGCCTCGGTCGATCCGCCGGGTGTTCAGCGATGTTCTGATGACTCACGAAGGAACGGGAATCCTGGGGCGTGGGACGGAAGAGGTAAAAACCAACGACGTGACGGGACGACTCGGCCCTGGGTTCGCCGGATTCGTGGTAGAGCTTGGCCGTCCTTCGGTTGGGGCCCGGTTCTACGACATCGAAAAGGTGTCCAGAGCGTTGGCCGCCGTCGGGGTGATCTTCGAAGAAAAGAACCCCATCACCGGTCTCATGACCGATGTCTCCGAAGGCGCCTTGGATCCGGAGGTCCTCGACGAGAAGGTCATGTCGGCGATCATCGAATTCCGAACACCTCTCGAGGGGACGGACGCTGTGCTGCAGGTGCTGGAGGGCGTGGCTCGAGAGATCGACACGGTTATGGCAGTAGGCGTCGCTGCCCGATGTGGGGAGGACGGGCAGAACGACCTCGAAAGTATGCTGCCTGCCTTGGGATACCCCATCGTGAGAGCAAAAACCAATCTCGGCCTGGGCAGAGCGGAGGTGATCTCATGACCCATTCCCTCCACCGATTCGGCCAACCGGAAGACCTCGCCGGCGACTACATCGTCTTCGCCATGCCTGCACAGGGTGTCGACCCGGAATCAGCGATTAGAACCGAGAAGGAGTTTCTGAGGAGATCCCTGAGACACCAACCGGTAAACCTGGGGGATGCAAAAAAGGGAGGTTGGTTCCAACCTCAGAAGAACCTGGGCCCCGGAGTCCACTGGCGACGAAACACCGAACCAAAACCCGAACTGGTCATAGATGGGGTGGATGCCCCAGGGATCGTCGCCGCCGTTTTCGACCGGTACGAGGCCATGGAAGCCTTTGTCGAGGAACTTCGGGAACTGGATTTGGGCGTCTCCATCAACATCAGTGCTCTCGCCGACCGGGCCGCCACCTGCTGCCGGGCGTGCGGAATCACCAGGCACAGCGTCGAATACTCCCTCGGGTTCTTGGGAAAAACCGAGAAGCTTCCCGAGAAGGAGATCCTGGAGTTGGCCACGATGTGTGGCCACGGAACCGTCTCCTTCGGGTTGGCCGAGAAGATGATGGATCGGGTTCGGTCCGGAAGGATGACCCCGAAGGCGGCTGCTCGGACTCTCGCCCGGTTTTGTGTCTGTTCGATCTTCAATCCAGCGAGGGCCGAAGAGATCCTATCGGGGAAAAGAAAGAGGGGCTGACCCACTGGTCAGCCCCACCTTCCCTTCCGGTCGACCCTCCGACCGATTCTCCCGCCCGAACCGGGCGGCTGGTTTAATGCGCTCAGGAGAAGCCCGAATGTCCGCAACCCCTTCCAACCGCAGGGGGAGCGCTCGAGCTACTCCGGGATCCGACCAGAACCCCCACTGAAGTAAAACTCCGCTCTGCGTTCTCGGAACCGCACTCCGGACAGGGGGGCTTGTTCCCTTCGGAGTACTCAGACATGGACATGCGGACCAAAAACGCATGGTCGCAGTCGGGGCATCGATAATCGTATCTGGGCATGGCCCCTTAGCCAGGGATCACTCGAAACAAGAACTGCTCTCACCTTTAAATATCGACAACTCCAGGATCGGAATCCACCCTCCCCCTACTTCTTTCTGGCCTTCTCGAAGTTGTCGATGAACTCGTCCACCGGTTGGCCGGCGGCGATCTCACCGATCACATGGAGCGGGAGGTTTTCCAGCTTTTTGAACCGGATACAGGACTTCCCCATGTCGAGCTTTTTGTCGGCCTTCTCGAACTCGGACTTCAGCCAGCTCTGGCTGAGGGGATCCATGTAAACCCCGGAGGAATAGACGGCGTAGTAGTTCTTCTGAGCTGCCAGTGCCATATACAGAAGAGGCTGTTTGTTGTAGGTGTCGGGATAACGATCCAGGGGAATTTCGTAAGCGATCATCCCCCAGTTCATGGATTCCTCGTATCCCTTCGGCAGATTCTTCAGAATCACATCTCTGACCTGGGAGATGACCTCCCTCCGGTCCTCGGGAAGCTCCTCCAGATACTCCCCCACCGTGCTGGCTTTGCTGCTCGCCATGCTCAAGCCTCCTGAATGTCTTGGGAACGGACGGTCCAGGGACCCTACCCACCCTGGAGGACCCTTGTACGTCGTTTCACCCCGACGGTTCCACTCCCCCCGGGTACCTGTTCCGGCTCAGGAGCCACCAAAACGGATCATTCCCATGGCGGGAAAGGCATCGACGAGGGCATGCAGGACGATACAGGTTGGCAAATTCTTCCCGGTGTACAGATAGAGGCCGCCAATGATCAGGCCGGCTGGGATGCCTTGCCCGAGAGAAGCACCCCATGCCGCACCCCAATCCCCTGCCGAGGGCCAGTTCGGGTTGAAATAGGCGTAGGGGAGGTGGTAGAGGCCGAAACAAACAGAAGTGACGATGAGTGCCCAGGCCTTGGAGTTGAATAGGGCTTCTAAGCGCGTTTGGAGGAACCCCCTGAAGAAGAATTCCTCCGTAAAACCCGCCAGGAATAGCAGCAGCGTGAAAGCGAGGGGAAACAGGTAGAGTGCCCTTCCAGATCTGAATGCTTCCAAGGAAGCCTCGCCGCTCCGACTCATGGAGACCTGGACCAACCCAAAAGCCACACCTACCCCCAGTGTGACCAGCCACCCGCGACGGAGATTCCCTGCACGAAATCCTAGGCTCGCCAGGGCGGAGCGGATTCTCGACCCCCTCACCCCGGGTCGGTGCATGAGCACCAGAAAGAATGGAATGGCGACCAGGGTCACCCAGTGAAGGAATTCATGTTCCCGCCGCCAGAAAAGGTAGATCAGGTAGATCCCGAAGTAGGCGGGGGCCACCCACATCTCTCGTCGAATGAAATAGACCGGACTGGCTCCCACCAGCACGCTCCATCGACCTCCGGCTTCGGAGTAGGGACCCTCCACTAGAAGAACCTTTCCCCTGGATATACGTTTCCCTTCGTGAATAATACGCCAAATCAGCCGCCGAGGTTTTGGGACCTCCTTCTGACCTTCCTCAGGATTTCCCTCCTGGGGTTCGGGGGCCCTAACGCCCACCTGGCGCTTATGCTGGACGAGGTCGTCGATCGACGGCAGTGGATCACCAGAGAGCACTTTCTTCATCTGGTGGCCGCCACGAACCTTCTTCCAGGCCCCAACTCCTCGGAAGTCGCCATTCATATCGGCTACACTCAGCGAGGTTGGCGCGGAGCTTTGGCCACAGGGCTCGCGTTCCTTCTTCCAACCCTCCTGATCGTCACGGTCCTCTCTGCACTCTATTTCCGATTTGGGACTCTCCCGGCGGTGGAGGGGGTCTTCTGGGGATTGAAGCCCGCGATCCTCGCGGTGATCCTGGCCGCCGGTTGGAAGCTGGGGAAGGCGGCGTTGGGATATCCTGAGAGTCTGAACGGGTTTCTGTTGGCTCTGGCCATCGGCGGAATCCTCATCTCGTTCTTCTTTGACCGCCTGGAAGTCCCAGCCATGGTGGTCGGTGGCCTGGCGGCCTGGGGTCTCTTCCGCATGAAGCGTGGAGAGGAGGGTGGAGAGAATCAGGACCGCCAGACAGGCCCGACCGAGCCGGGGAAGGACGGTTCCGATGGAACCCCCACCCGCGCCGGCCTTTTCCCACCCCTGGCAGCACCGGTTGCCATCACCGCTGGGATTCTGCCAGCGGTGGGGTCCATCGGGCACCTGTTCCTGTTCATGGTGGGGGCCGGGGCGGTCCTGTTCGGCGGCGGATATATGTTGGTAGCCCTCCTCGAGCCGTTTGTGGTCGGGAGCTTCGGTTGGCTCACTGCTGACCAGTTTTTGGACGGAATAGCTCTCACCCAAGCCGTACCTGGGCCCATCGTCACCCTCGTGGCCTTCGTCGGGTTCTCTGTGGCGGGTGTACTTGGCGCCGTCGTGGCAACCGTGGGAATCTACCTGCCCAGCTTTTCGGCTGTTTTGCTCGTTGCTCCACACCTGGAGCGGTGGCGTCGCGTCGATGGTTTTCGGGCCGCATTGAAGGGCGTCAACGCGGTGGTGGCCGGAGCCATCCTCGGGGTGGGCCTAACCCTCCTTCCTTCCGGGTTACCCGATCGGTGGGCCGCCGGCCTTTTCCTCCTGGCCCTCTTCGTTCTCGTCCGGTTCAAGGTCCCGGCCGTGTGGATCGTTGCCGGGGGCCTCGTCCTCGGTGGCGCCCACCTCGCTTTTCTAGGCTGATCCACCGGCTTCCGCAGCCACCTTCTTGCCCTGGGCCCTCCTCTCCCGGGGAGATCCAATTGGCCCTGCCGAAAAAGGCCTTCACGTGTCCTGACGCCAGCTTGCCATCAGCTGCCGCCGCCGGACACGACCTTTTCGACTGGATAGCGGATGAGGGTCAGATATTTTTCGGGGGTTCCAGCGAAGAGGAATCCGGGGCCTTTCAGGTACTCTTCCTCATGGAGACCGCTTATCTGATACCCCTGGGACCTGAGGAATCCATGTAGTGAGTCGACGGTTGGGACCTCCGCATCCCATCGTCCCACATGGAGAATCTGGGCTACTTCTCCGTACTCCCACGTGGTCAACTCCACCTCCAGGTCCCCGTCTTGGGCGTTTTCTGGAAGTTGGGTAACGCTCTCGGGAACCGGCATGGCATAAAGCCCTTCCCAGTCTTCCTTCGGGATTTGGGCCTGGATCGGCCACCGGGCCCGGGGAGCCTTGAAGTCCGGGCCGCCCTTCGGGACCCCCTTAAGCCGGAAGTAGGTCTTCATGAGAAGGCCAAACGCAGCCTTCCCCACCACATTGGGATCGCCCTTCGCCCGAATCTGGAGAACCTGCTGGGGGGCCATCTCGAGGATCTGTGGAGTCCTGAGGTGGCCCACCTCTTCCAGGGAGGGCCCCTTCGGCATCCCCAGCCAGACCACCGCACCTACCAGAAGGACGGCAACTACGACAACAATAATCAGTAAGATTTTCACTTGTCATTCCTCCTTTGGCGCCGCGGTCTTGGCCACATAAAGCCCGCGGCCAGTCAGTCCTTCCGGATCGAACTCCACGGAGTCGAATCCCCCCGCGTGGAGAGCTTCCATCATCTCTTCTTCAGTGAATAATCCCAGCTCATGGACTTCCTTCAAATGCCGTATGGCGCTGGGCTCCGCTATCAGGTACTGAAACTCCAGCCAGGAGATACGATCTCGGACTTCGGAACGGCTTACCCGGGCGATCTTCAGGTCCTCTCTATCGACGGAGTGAATGTGGGCCGAGCCTCCCAGGAAGGCGTCCGGAGTGAACCACGGCTCGATGATTGCCACCCCACCGTCAGCCACATGTTTCCGCATGGTCCGGGCAGTCAGGGTGAGTCGATCAAAAGTTCTGACATAGCCGATGGACGAGAAGAGACAAAGGACCGCATCGTAGGAGGAGTCCAGGTGGAAACTCGCCATATCCCCACGAAAGAAACGACCCTTCGGACATCGGTCTCGAGCGATCTCAAGAAACCCCGACTCGATGTCGATACCGTCCACCTCGAACCCGTGGATCTCGGTCAAGGCAGCGGCGTGCCTTCCGGTCCCACACCCCACGTCCAAAATCCGGCGGGCCGTCGGGCACCTCTCTTTTAAAAGAGAGGCGACCTGAAGGGCCTCTTCCTCAAAATCCTTAAACTCGGAGTAGATGAGGTCGTAAAGCTCGGTTGATTCGGAAAACATAGTCGCCCTCAGAACAAACCCTAATGGGGAATTCGCCCGTCGATGACCCGGTTCAATTCCCTCAAGATCGTTGGAACCGGAAAGGAGGTCTCCGAGCCCGGGCTCCCTTCCAGCCAGCCTCGAACCGCAACAAGAGAGGACCCTGGATCCAACCGGTATGCGGCCTCCGTGGGGAGTGCCCCGAGGAGTCCGAAAAACTCCATGACCGAAAGCCACCTCTCCGGCTCTTCTCGGGACCACCTCCAGTAGGGGATAAAATCCCCGACTGGATACGGCTGATGCCAGCCGAGGACATCGAACACGGGGGGACCCGTCCGGGGCTCGTGGCTTCGGGTTTTGGTCAGGAGGAAAACAACCGTGTCTCCCGGCGGGACCCAGTCCGGTCTATCCCAACCCTCCTCAGCACACCCGCAGCCGACGGTCCACGGCACTGCGACGAACATCCCCAGGGAGTCGGAGACAGATGTGCCCGTTTCGGCCTCCAGGACCCGAAAGACCTGGCCTCTAGTGTCATCTGTAGCATACGGTGGTAAGAACCGATAAGCCCCGAGGAGGTCATGGGAATCTGTGGGAACAGGGGCCCATCGAGGCGTAGCCACCGCAACCACTGCTGCAGCACCCGCCGGCCGATACAGAGGTAGCCCGGCACCGGCCGGTTCGAATCCTTCTGCGGCTTGGGATTGGGCTGACACCGGGGTCCCCGAAAGGGCCAGCAACAACGCCAAGGATGTCATTCCTCGCAACCGCACTCAGGTCTCCTTTTCACCAGATTCCAGGGCCTGGATTTCCTTCTCGACCGACTCTACTTCCCGCTTGAATCGCCGGACCTCATGGCCCGCCATAAGGTGCAACCCCAACCCGAATACCGGTACTTGGAGGGCCACCACCGCGGAGGTCAGCCAGGACGTGTCCAGGGTGAGGCCGACCGCCAACGCCACCAGGCCAATTACGAAGAGCCCGAAGCCAATTCGCCCTCGGCTTCGATGGCGCTTCGCCTCGGCTTCGAAAGCGTCGTTCAGGTCGGCCCGCTCGACCAAAAGCTCCGTCTTTGAGTTCCACATCAGATCCAACGATTTCTCCGGGTCTGTCATCCTCGATCTCCAAGGATCCGATGTCTTCAATCCGGCTGTTGTTTTACCTGTCCTGGGAAACTCGGGATCATCCCAAAGGTTTCCTCCCGATCGGGGGGTCGCAAGGAATACGCGCTACGCCTTGCCTCCGGGAGCCCCCCCCATCACGTTGGTTTGGAAGTCCTGTCGAACCCAGCCAAAAGGCATCTGCACCCGAGGCTCCCAATGCGAAACCTCCTGTTGCCCCTGGCCGTCTTTGTCTTCCTGGTCGCCCACCCCCCCCAAGCGGCTGAATCCCAGGAACCCTATTCCCCAGATGTTGTCACAGCCGAGGAGTACGCACGAGCCCAAGGCTTCCTCGGATCCGCCATGAACCCGCTCGTATTCGGCACCGGAGTACGTCCGACCTGGCTCGATGACGGGAGATTCTGGTACCGGATCGCCACTCCCGAGGGCCAGGAATTTATCATGGTCGATCCCGAACGGCGGAATCGCGAGAGAGCTTTCGACCACGAACGCTTGGCCAGCGCCCTCTCCGAAGCCGCCGGAGAGAGCTTCGATCCATTCGATCTCCCGTTTTCCACCTTCACCCTGGGCGCAGACGGCCGGTCGATCATTTTCGACTCGGGTGTCCGAACCTACACGTGTGATATCCGCAGCTATGATTGCACCCATGAGCGGCGGCAGGTAGGGAGAACGGAGGTCACCCCCCAGGACCCCAGGGGCCGGAGAGCGGCTCCAGAGGTCCTCTCCCCGGACGGCACGAACGCTGCTTTCATCCGAGATCACAATCTGTGGATGAGGGACAGGGAGTCGGGACGGGAGACACAGCT
This sequence comes from Longimicrobiales bacterium, assembly GCA_028278645.1. Classification (GTDB taxonomy): domain Bacteria; phylum Gemmatimonadota; class Gemmatimonadetes; order Longimicrobiales; family Gaopeijiaceae; genus JABDNZ01. Next base: position 223,370 of record JANQDZ010000034.1, read on the forward strand.
CACGACCGATGGCGTAGAGGATTTCGGGTACGGCACGAACAACGCCGGGTGGACGAAAAGCGACCGACCCGTCCTGCTCTGGTCGCCGGATTCCAAGAAGATCGCCACCTTCCAGCATGACGGTCGAGGTGTGGGGATGATGTATCTGGTAACAACCAAGGTCGGCCACCCGGAGCTCGAAGCATGGAAGTACCCCCTCCCTGAGGACTCGGTGATCTTCCGGATCCACCGAGTTGTGATCGAAGTGGACGGTCCCGAATCGCCCCGCGTGATCCGGCTTGACATGCCTCCGGATCAGCACAGATCCACCATCTGCGATCATATTTACTGCAACGGTACCTTCTCCGATGTCGAATGGGCACCGGACGGCTCCGAGCTGGCTTTTGTATCCTCTTCCCGGGACCACAAGGAGGCCCAACTCAGGGTCGCCGACGCAAGAACCGGGGCAGTCAGAGACGTCCTCTTCGAGCGGGAGGAGACGTACTTCGAGTCAGGGGAAGACATGGTGAACTGGCATTTCTTCCCCGAGTATGATGAGGTGGTGTGGTTCTCTGAACGAACGAACTGGGGCCACCTGTATCTGCACGATCTGGATACGGGAGAGCTGAAACACCCCATCACCTCGGGGGACTGGAGGGTTCTTCAGGTTCGCCACGTTGACCGCGCGAACCGCATGTTGTACTTCACCGGCACGGGGAAAGAACCGGGCGATCCGTACTTCCAGTACCTCTACTCGGTGAGTATGGACGGGGGGGATGTACGTCTCCTCACCCCCGACAGCGCCAACCATGACATCAGCTTTTCCCCCGATTTCGACTACTTCATCGATGCTTACTCCACCCCCCTCGATCCCGGGGACACCGTCCTGCGGGACATGACAGGCCGTGAAATTGTGAGCTTGGAAACGGGGGACATCTCGCAGCTGGAAGCGGCCGGCTGGCAACCTCCGATACCCTTCTCGGTGAAGGCCCGAGACGGGACCACGGACCTCTACGGGATCATGTTCAAGCCGTCCCATCTGGATCCCAGCAAAAAATACCCGGTGGTCAACTACCTCTACCCGGGTCCCCAGTCGGGCAGCGTGGGAAGCAGGAGTTTCAGTGCGGCCCGTCGGGAGCACCAGGCCATGGCCGAGCTGGGCTTCGTCGTGGTGACCGTCGACGCCATGGGCACCCCCGGGCGTTCGAAGTCCTTCCACGACGCCTACTACGGAAACATGGGCGACAACGGCCTCCCCGATCAGATCGCCACCATCAAAGAACTGGCGTCGAGGAACCCCTGGATGGACCTGGATCGGGTAGGGATTTGGGGTGGATCAGGAGGAGGATTTGCATCCACCGCCGGGATCCTCCGGTATCCGGACTTCTACAAGGTCGCCGTCAGCACATCCGGGAACCACGACAACAGGAACTACGAGGACGACTGGGGTGAAAAGTGGCAGGGTCTCCTCGAAACCTATGCCGACGGCACGACCAACTACGACAATCAGGCAAACCAACTCGTCGCCGAGAATCTGAAAGGGAAGCTGTTCCTAGCCCACGGCTCCATGGACTCGAACGTCCCACCTTATAACACCATGGTCGTGGTTGACGCCCTGATCGCAGCGAACAAGGACTTCGACCTGCTCCTCCTCCCGAATAGGGGCCACGGATTGGGCGAACCCTATATGGTCAGGCGAAGGTGGGACTACTTCGTCGAGCATCTCTTGGGAGCGGAGCCGCCGAAAGAATACCCCATGGGAGGAAGATAGGGCCTCGTACCGGGGAGATCCGGCCGCCGGGGTCAGCCTACCCCGGCCGACCGCCCGGAACGTGAGAAGGCCCCCCAATTCGGGGGGCCTTCTTTGTTTCACCCCAGCCGTAAATACCCGTCAGCCACCCACCAGCCAGCCCTTGTGCTCGATGTGGGCGGGGATGGGCTTGGCCGTGGTTTCCCTCTCCTCAATCCGCTCCGCAAGCCACTGAAACCACTCGTAGTAAGTGTCCCTGCCCCCAATCCTCCTCATCTCCTCCACATATCGCCGGAGCTTTTTCCATGAAAGGAGGATCGGCCCGCTGAAGAAGTCTTCAAGGAGATCGAGGTCGATCTCCCTCTTATAGGTCACGACTCCTAAGGCTTCCCATGTGGTCATCAGAAGGCTGATAAACCGAATGTCTTCTCCGAGGTGATGCTCGATCTGTTGTTTTGAGAGCCCGTCGGGGAGGTCGACCAGGCGGTTGAGCGCCACGGCGAACTCCAAGGTCTGGTAGGACTTCACCATCTCGAGCATGGATTCCCTGGTTCTCCGCTGTCGGTATCGTCTCAGCTCAAAGATGGCGAACCCGAAACCGATGACGACCGCCACGGCGGATACAATCTCGGCTGCTCCAACGAGATCCATCAGCGTTCTCTCTCTGTTTTCAGGGAGGAATCGGTATGGGAAAACCTACCCGCCGGCGGGCGGAAACGGTCCCTCCCGCGGGGCAGCCGCCTCAGCGGCGGTCTACGGCCTCAGCGGCGGTCTGCGGCCTCAGCGGCGGTCTCCGGCTCACCGGCAGTCGGCAGTTTCACCGGCGGTGGGCGGCTTCACCGGCGGTCCCAGTCCCAGATGGCGTAGGCCGTGTTCTTATCCACCGCGTGGCCACTCTGTTTCAGGGTAAGGAGGATGCTGCCCCGGTGGTGGCTTTCGTGGGCCACCAAATAAGCCAGGGTTGTTATGACACCCTTCTTGAACCCTCTCCTCCCATCCAGACCCTGTGCCAACCCATCGAGAAAAGCCTCGATGGCTTCACCCGATACCATCAAGGCGTCCCGGACCGCCTTGCGATCGGGATGTTCTTTAGAGCGGAAGAACTGCAGGCCCTCAGCAAGATCCTTGGCCCTCTTCTCCAGGTGGTGAACTCGCACGTCGTGGATGTGGGCAAACTGCCGGGCCACGTCCCGGCCTCCCCTCGTCGAGAGCGTCGCCCTCATTCCCTCGTCACTGATCTGGTCCAACAGCAAGAGGCTGATGCGGTTGTTCGTCCTCCAAGCCTCAAGAAGGTCATCCATTCTTCCCCCCGTCTTCGAGCAACCCGTCGATCTCAGCAATCCTCTCCGCTGCTTCCGGGAATCCCACCAGGAATGCCCCCATGGGCTTCAGGAGGGCGAACAACATCCTGGCTTTCCCCAGGGAATCCAAAGCCCTCCCGACGTCACCGGTTGCCTCCGCATGGAGGCCATCGAGGTAGAGGGTTTCGGCTAGAAGCCAACAGCTCCCGGGTTCGATCTCCCCCGTCGGAGCGATGAGAAGGCGGACAGTCTCGGGTGTGGCGGCTCGAGCCAGATCAAGAGCCAACCCAGCTTGTTGGGAGACCTCCTGGAGTCCGTTTTCGACTTCCCCCTCTGGTGCACCTCCACCAAAGATCTTCTTCCGGATTAAAATCAGGGCAGCACCGAGCATCTCGATCTGCCTGAGAATGTAGTCTTTTTGTGGCATTGTCAGTCCGAAGGCGGTTTGGTCAGAAAGAGAATCACCACGATGTACGAGAGCTGAAGGATCAGGCAGGCGTAGAGGATTCCCCACTCTCCCCCTGCCCGGCCAAGGGGGGTTTCGCTGGCGATCTCATCCACCATGACCTTCGCGGCATCATGGCTACCAGCGTGCTGACGGCCAGGCTGACTGTTGGATCGTCCCGGCCTTCCATGGCCCAGCACATCCCGATGAGGTGGGGCACGGCGGACTTCGCGGATGGCTTCGCCATGTTCCTTTCCCATCACCCCCGCTCCCTCAGCGGGTCCGGCGGTTGGAGTGGGTTTCGCCGATCCAAGAGATAGAACCCGATATCGTCGATGCTTTGGGTTCCGTTGGTGAGAATCACCACAGCTCGTCCCCCCACCTTGTCCAGCCCGATGAAAGAGTGGAAACCCCCCGTCCCCCCGTTGTGCCAGGTTATTGGGCGGTCCGGGAATCGCTGGTTCACCAGCCACCCCAACCCCATGGAGAGATGCCGTGCTATCCCGGAAGCCCGGACCTCGTGGGTTCGCTGAAGGATCGAACTGACCTGCGTGCCATCGGAAGCGAGGTTCGCGGCAGCGAAGAGGAGCATATCATCGGCCGTGGAACGGAGAGCGCCCGCTCCGGGCAGTGTCGGGAAATCCCAGAAGGGCGCCGTTTCAGCCAAGGCATTGTGCCCCTGGGCAGTAGGAGCACCCAATGGAGGTGCCAGGTCCACCCCCGTGTTCTCCATTCCCAGGGCATCCAGGATTCGCTCCCTCACCAGCTGCTCGTAGGTCATCCCTGTCTTGACCGCCAGCGCATGCCCCAGAAGACCCGTTCCGAGGTTGGAGTACTCCCAGGTCTCACCCGCTTCCCGCGGCAACCTAAAACCGGAGAGGAACTCGTACATCTGCTCAATCGTGTAGCCTGCGTAGGGATTTCTGAGGTCGGCCGGCCGGAAGTTCAGAGGCATTCTCGGTAGCCCGGACCGGTGGGTCGCCAGGTCCAGGAGTGTGATTTCCCTGTCACCCACCGAGGAAACCGTGACGTGGGAGGGGAGAAAAACGGCCACTGGATCGTCGAACTGAACCTCCCCCCTGGCGACCATGTCCTCCAGGACCGCCGCGGTGAATACCTTCGTGACCGATCCTATTTCGAAGACCGTGGAGCCATCGAGGGCCACCCCCTCCCGACCCGAGACCCCCGACGTGACCACTCGAGGGCCCTCCCCGTCCAGGAGGCCAACGACGATACCGGGGTTTCGGCCCAGAGCCACCCGGTCCGCAAGGAGCCTTTCCACCTCCCAATCCGCGGGGAAGGACTGGCCGAACCCTCCCGAGGCGGAAAAGCCCAACAGCACCAACGACATCGCCAGACCCAGAGTCACCCTCGGTAGACTCATGATGGGGCCTGTCTCTTTTTGGCCAACATCCGTCGAAGTGTCCTGACCAGGAGGGGTAGGTCCCCTTGGACCCACTCCCGGCCCTCCAAGTGGGCGGTAACCTTGTCCAGGGCATCCAAACAAGCTCCCACTTCCTTCGGCGACCGACTAAGTGACCGTGCGTGATGGTTCGACACCCTCATCCTTGGTGCCCACTCGATTCCGAGCCTTCCTCAGGGTCCTGGTCGGGTGTTTTCTTCCGGCCTTCCCTCTCGGCATTCTCGGCTTCCGCCGCTTCCTTCTCCAGTTTTGCCTTGAGCTGGAGAATCTCCATCATGGCCGCGCTGTCCTTTTCCGGTGTCTCCTTCGGGAAGTAGAGGTTCCTTACCCACTTGGCCACCATGACCAGGAGACCCAAGACCAGAACGGTGACAAAGGCACCCAGAACCAGGCCGGACAGATAATTTGAACTCACGAACGCATCTCTCCTTGGAAAAAGGAAAGGCCCCGATCGGACGGCGGGAGGGTTCCGAATCCGACCTTTCCCGACCGGTCACAGATCCCAGAAGGATCCGTGAAGGCCAACCTGCCGGAAGATGTCCAGCGTCTCCTCTGCGGACCCACGGATCCAGTCGATCTCCTCCCGTCCGGCATACCACAGTTTCGCCAGCTGCCAACATTGGTCCAACGGGATGACCTCCCCCGTCTCGAAATCCCGTTGATTGCACCACCGAACAGCATGTTCTTCCGCCCGGAAGAGGTGGATGCTGGCTCAGGTGAACCCGATATCCTCCCAGAAGCGTCGAGCCGGAACCAGGAAATGAACCACAGCATCCTGAGGCGAGACGTGCCCTTCTTCCACCGTGAGGATCAGCGACTCTCCACAGTCGGGGCAGAGGGTAACCGTCGTCGAGTCCTCACCCAGGAGGGCCGGGATGCCCAAAGCGTCCCAGGCACAGTTGGCCCAATACCTCGTCTCCCCCACCTGGACCGGATACGGCGTTGGGACGGCCGAAAAGGGGTGGGCCATCCAAATGGAGTGGGATCCAGGCGCCAGGACCAGAGCATGATCCCTCGCCAATCGGCCCAGCGATTCCTCAACCGTTCGGATGTCCGACCCGGCTTCCCGGGCAAGCATTGGAGTGTTTGGCGGCGAGCCCGTCTCGATGAAATGTCGATAAACGAGCCATCTCACCTGTTCATCGATGTCCTTCGTTCCCACAGGGGCCTCCATTGCGGATCCACGTCCAAGACACACCGTGGAGTCGGAGAAAGCAAGCTTTCAATGCTCCTTCGCCAGATGAGGCTCGACAAACCCACATCTCCGGGAGCATGTTTAGAATACCCGAGTTGGAGGATCGGCCGGCTCGAGGCCTTCAAGCCCTGGACGTTGGAGTGGAATGCGCCCCGTTGCTCTCGCCGTCGACGACGAACCCCAGGTTCTCCGGTTGGTCTCCCAATGCCTTCGTACGGAGGGTTTTGATGTCCTGAGCGCTCATTCGAGAGATGAGGCTGAACAGGCCGCGGGGCAGGTTGAGGCCGTGGACCTTCTGGTGACAGACATCTTTCTCGGAGATGGGTGGGGCGGAGAGCTCGCCTTTCGGCTTCAGGAAGAGAACCCCTCCCTTGCCGTGGTCTTTATCTCCGGGCGAGCCGGGGAGGATCCCATTCTCCGCCATGGGATCCAGGAACACATGGTGTTCTTGGAGAAGCCCTTCACCATGGTGGAGTTGGCTGACGCCGCCCGCCAAGCCATGGACGGCGTGCCAGGGTCGCCTCAAGACTGAAAGTGGTCCCGGCTGACTCCAAAGAGACTATCCCCGAAGAGACAAAAAATGAACGATCTGGACGCCCTGCGGTTTCCCATCGGCCCATTCCGCCCCCATGAGACCATGACCTCCCAGGAGAGGTCCGCCTTCATCGACGAAATCGAGGCCTTCCCCACCAACCTCCGTGAGGCGGTGTCGGATCTGTCCCGAGAGGAATTGGAAACCCCGTACAGGGAGGGAGGATGGACCGTGCGCCAGGTCGTCCATCATGTCGCCGACAGTCATCTCCAGGGGTATGTGCGGTTCAAGCTGGCGATGACGGAGGACACTCCAACGATCCGGACCTACCAGCAGGCTCCCTGGGGGGAAACCGCCGACTCACGAACCGGCCCGGTCGGACCTTCTCTGGATATCCTGGAGGCCCTCCATAAACGGTGGGTGTTTTTCCTGCGCACTCTTTCGGACGAGGACTTCCAGCGTACCTACCTTCACCCGGATATGGGGGAGCTCAGCCTGGAGACCACTGTCCAGCTCTATGCGTGGCACGGGGAGCACCACCTTGCCCATGTAGGGCTGGTGTCTGGTGGAGCGTAATACAGCGGGGCCTCTAGTCCAAACCTACCGTCGAGCTTCTTCGCTCCATCAGCAGCACGTCACGCCAGGTGTCGCCCATCTTCCCCAGCCTTTTCCTGGTTCCGAGAACTCGGAATCCGCACTTCTCATGGATTCGAACGCTGCTCTGGTTTTCCGGGAAGATCCCCGCCTGGAGGGTCCAATAACCCTCCGCTTCAGAGGCCCTCACCAGCTCCCCCAGAAGGACGGTCCCGATGCCCCTACCATGTGCCCCGGTACCCACATAGACGCTCACCTCGGCAACCCCTCCGTAAACACACCGATCGGATGCGGGCCAAAGCGCGGCCCAACCCAGGATTGTTCCATCCTCCACGGCTACCACCCTGCAGGCCTGGATGTGTTTTGCATCCCAGTCGGCCCATTCGGGTGATTCGGTCTCGAACGTTGCGTGCCCGGTGGCAATACCCTCTTCATAGATCTCCCTGACTCGGGGCCAGTCCGAGGCTTCCATGGGGCGAAGACTGATCTCGCTCATTCCTTCCCTTTCGCGAACATCACGGTCTTTGTCAGGTGATTCCTGAAAGGCCGACCGCGGACGGGTTCCGGGTCGAAGATGAACATAGGCCCTCCCCCCGTCGTTCGAGAACCCTGACAGTCTCGTGACAACTTTTTGTCAACAAAATGCCGTCTCAAACGTATGAGAGAATGACGGCCGATGGGTCCGTTGAGGAACCCGGATGCACCTCCGGAGGAAAACAAGCCAAAAAAAGGCGCCCGACCAGCCCTTCCATGGAGGAAAGATGCGAACGCTGGTGGCGCTGGTCATTCTCTTGACCTCAGGGGTAGGGAGCGGCACGACGCTGACCGGACAGGACAATCCCACCGGACCCAACCTTACCTCACCAGACACTCCGTTTTTGATTCATAACATCCGACCGGCCCAGGAAGTCACCCTCGGCGCCGGCGTGAAGGTCGGGATCCTGGATCACTCCTTTGAGGTTGCTTCCCATCCGGAACTTTATGCCGGAAGGAAGGAGTTCCGTGTCGGGGCCCGTGTGGTTGGTGAGTCGAGGGAAACCTATCGGGGGTATTGGACGGCCCTCACACTTCATGAGGTAGCCCCGGGAGCCGAGATTTATGCCCTGGATCTCCCAGCACCCGATGGACGGAGTGACGCGGAGGCCATGGCCCGGGCCCTGGCCTGGGCCGTGGAGAACGGCCTGGACGTGGTCACCTATTGTGGCGGAGACCTCTCCCCAGAGGACCGGGAGATCCTGGATCCTGCCGTTGAAAAGGCTGTGCGGGCTGGGGTGGTGGTGGTATTCGCCGGCTACGCCCATCCCTCGAACCTCCTGCCGGGTAGCTTCGGACCCGTCCGGGCCGAGGACGGTCGGGCCCCGGACCTGAACATCTTCAGCTATGACTGCACGGCCGTCATCGCCGACGAGATCGTGGCCTTCATGGACGTGGACGATGACGTGATCCGGAGGCGGCGACCATTCCTCTCCCGCTCCTCTGTCGCCCCCGTAGCCGCAGGTTTCGTGGCTCTGGTAAGGAGCGTGGACCCTGAGGCCACCCCCGGCGAGATCAAAAACCTGCTGATGGAGTCCAGCCGGCCGCTGGAGCACAAGGGGCGAGTGGAGCCCAGGGTACCCGACGTATTCGAGGCCATCAAAAGCGTGTCCGGGATGGGAGCTGGGAGGCCGGATTAGCCTAGGAGCTGTCGGTGGAGGCGCCTCGATACGTAATGCCTAGATAGAGGAGGATTCCCAGGAGCATTCCCAACCCACCGGAAGCGACGCCGGTTCCGAAACCGGATTCACCCCAGACAACAGAAGCCAATCCGGCTGTCAAACCGGCTGAAACGGCAAAAGCCAGGGCCGCCGGCCCCGCCCATTGCCGTTTCAAGATCGCCCCGACACCCGCCGAGATTCCGAACAACCCGAACGCGGCCTGCCCAATGGTGCACGCCCTTTGGCCCAGGTTTGCCGCCAGTTCCCAGTCGCTGAGACAGCTTTGGATTCCGCTGAGGCCCAGGAACAGGAGGAACACCACCGAGACCCAAAAAACAATCCTACGCATAGCCGAAAAGTAGTGTGTAGATTTGATATAGGCACTGTCGCCAAGGCTGGAGGTACCAGTGGCCAAGATTTTGGTAGTGGACTGGGAAGAGGACGAACGTGTCTACATGTGGTCCGTCCTGGAGGACGCCGGGCATCGACTCCTCTTCGCGGCCGATGGTAAGGCCGCATTGGAGGTTTGGAGCGAAAAGGACGTCGATCTGGTCCTGACGGAGCTCTACCTTCCCGAAATGAACGGTCTCCGCCTGATCAAGGAGCTCAAGGCCCGGGATCCACACGGACTCGTTGTGGCAATCTCGGAGATCAGCGCGGACCAACTCGATCTGGCAGAGGATTATGGCGCTTGCCATATCCTTTACAAACCCGTGGACCCGGATACACTCCTGGCCGGAGTGACGGAAGCGCTGGAGAGTCATCGCACCATCCGGCGTCACGACTGGATGTAGCTCCTTGTCAGCCGGGTTTGTCTCACCCGGGTTTCTCCATATCTTCTCTCGGAATCTTTTTCCCGGCAACCGGCATTTGGTTGGTTTCCCTCATCCGTTCGAAGTCCTGGAGGCAAAACTGGTGGTACAACCCCCTGACAGGGCCAAGGTGGCCTTTTGGAACCAGAGCCTGGCCCCTTTCGTGGGCCCGGACACACGCCGAAGTGTGACGCAGCTCCTTACCTCCGCTGTGCCTTTCTTTGCTCTTTGGACCCTTTCTTACCAAGCCCTGGCGGTGAGCTATTGGTTGACCTTGGTCCTATCGGTCCCGACGGCAGGGTTCCTGATGAGACTGTTCATGATCCAGCATGACTGCGGACATGGCTCCTTCTTCCATTCCAGGCGGGCCCGGGATACGGTCGGATTCTGGATCGGGGTCCTTACGCTGACCCCGTATGCCTATTGGAGGAAGACACACGCCTACCATCACGCCCACTCAGGGGATCTCGACCTCAGAGGATTTGGGGATATCGACACGCTCACTGTGTCGGAGTATCTGTCCCTTCCCCGGCACCGGCGGTTTGCATATCGAGTTTACCGCCACCCACTTATCCTCTTCGGCATCGGCGCTGTACTCCATTTTGTGATCGTCCACCGGTTCCCCTGGACCACCCCACGGAACTGGACTGAAGCTTGGCGCAGTGTCTGGCTTACGAACCTGGCGCTTGTGGCTTTGGTGTCCGCCCTGGCCCTCACCATCGGACTCAAGAGCTTCATCCTCGTTCATGCCCCGGTACTTGTGGTGACCTGTTCTCTGGGCGTTTGGCTTTTCTATGTCCAGCACCAGTTTGAGAACACCTACTGGCACCGGCACGAGAACTGGGACTACTACGACGCGGCTCTGGAGGGCAGTTCTCTCCTTCTCCTTCCCAGTCCTCTCCAATGGCTTACCGCCAATATCGGGATCCACCACGTTCACCACCTGAGTGCCCGGATCCCCAACTACAAGCTCGAAGAAGCCATGTGGGCCGTTCCGGAGCTTCAGAACCCCACGCGGATCAGGATCGGAGATACGCTGGAGCTGGTGACCCGCACCCTTTGGGACGAATCGGAGGAACGGCTGGTTCGGTTCAGGGATGTGAAGCGGTTGCCGCCGGGGAGAACCGCGGCGTAAAAAACCGACCCGGGGGACCCGGGTCGGTTCTTGTTCGAGCCGGCAACAGGTGAACTTAGTCGATCTTCACCAACTCTATGTGGAAGGTGAGGTCTTTTCCGGCCAGAGGGTGGTTCCCGTCCATCCTTACGCTTTCGGCGTCCGAGAAGATTACAACCACGTCCATCTGTCGCCCATCCTTGGTCTCCAGCCTTAGGATCTCCCCTTCCTGCGGATCGTATCCAGGCGGCAGGTTCTCCCGGGGTGCCGTGAACACCAGTTGATCCAAACGCGGCCCATAGGCCTCGTCGGAGGGAATGGTCACGGTCTTCTTTTCTCCAACCTCCATCCCCGTGACCGCGGTGTCAAAACCCGGGACCACCTGACCCTTCCCCAGCTGGAAGGTGAGAGGGTCTCTACCGTCGGACGTATCGAAGATCGAGGCGTCATCGAGCTTCCCGGTATAGTGAACGTGTACGTGGTCACCGCTTTTTGCCTGGGGCATAATTCACTCTTTCTAGAAAATCACAGCGGGCTGGAGGAGCCTTTTCCTCCAGCCCGCGATCATGTTGGCACTTCCGGTCCCCCCGAGATACACCCGGGGGTATCCTGAAGTTCTGGTTTATTCTCCCGACGTGACCTTCTTGGCAGCGCCTTGGAGGACATCCTGGATGTCGACACCCACTGCAGCCGAAATAGCCTCGACGGTACCCAAGGCCCCATGGACCCTCTGGTTCACGGCATTGCTCACTCCCTCGCCGCCTCCGCTGTCCAGCACCACCACCCGGTCGATGTCCACGCCTTCCACCGCGGCTACGGAGGTTTCGAGGAGCTCGGGTAGCTTCTCTGCCAGGAGGACGGCAAATGCCTCGTTCCCTCCCTGCTTAACCTGATCGTAGAGCATTCGGAGGGCTTCAGCGCTGGCTCGACCACGCTCCAAAATGGGTGCGGCATCACCTTCTGCCCTGACCTTCGCCGCGGCCCTCTCGGCGTTCGCCGGCTCAACCACGTCGGCCTGGAGGCGGAGTTTCTCCCTCTCGACTCTTCTGCTTTCCAAAGCTTTCTGGGCCTCGACCTCCGATTCCTGGGCTTTCACAAGGGCGGTACGCTCGACGATCTGGGCCTCCCGGTCCAGCTCGGCTTTCCGCACCCGCAATTCGTTTTGCGCCTCGGCGATGGAGATGTCCGCCTCTGCTTCTTTGACCTCCGCGACCTGCCGCGCGGTGGCCTGTCTCTGCCGAGTTTCCGCAGCGGCATCGGCCTCGGCGATCTCAGCGTCCCGGACCGCTTCAGCCGCTTTTTTTCGCCCGATGGCCTCGAGGTAACCCCGCTCGTCGCTCACGTTCTGGATCTTCAACACGTCCAGGTGGAAGCCAAGAGCAGCCAGGTCTTCACCAGCATCCTCGGCCAGAGCCGCGGCAAACCCGAGCCGATCCTCATTGACCGCCTCAGGCGTGAGGGTGGCCAGCACGCCCCGGAGGTTCCCCATGAGGGTGTCCTTGGCCATGGCCACGATCTCATCCTCCGTCTTCCCAAGGATCCGCTCCACCGCGTTGTTGAAAACCGTCTCCGGCTCCGAGGCGATTTTCACGTTTGCGATGGCTTCGATGTTCAAGGGGATGTTCCCTTTTGAGAAGGCGTTCGTAACGGAGATCTCGATGGGGAACGTTTCGAGGGACGTGTATTGGACGGTCTCGATGATGGGAACCCTGAGGGTACGCCCACCTATGACCGACCTGTAGCCAACCTGTTCTCCACTGGGGAGTTTTCGATTACGGCCCGTCAGGACCGCCGCCATGTTCGGGGGCACAATGACGATGAGAGACTTGATGGTGAGTACAGCCACCACCACAACAACAAGGAGGGTGAAGCCAAGCGCTACAGCGCCAGCCACCAGATCATCGGTTGGCATTTGGGCCTCCGTATGTGGTTACATCCGAGCTTCGGAACTTCCGCCGCCCCAACCCGTCCGGGCACGGCTTCTATTTCATTACGAACCGAGCAGTAGATCTTCATCAATGGGGGCCACTCTCGCGACCCCTTTTTCCATTTCGACGACAAACACAGACTTCCAGGTTGATGGGTCCCCTTCCGCGGAGGGGTGTGGGAGAGCCCTGAGTTCCACCCGCCTTCCGCCCCGTTCCACCACCACACGCCCAGGGGTCTCAGGTCGGATCGGCAAAGTGACGCGACCCTGGATGCCGGCGTACGATGCCTCGGCCTGAACCATCCCCGATTCTGAGCGCTTTACGTATCCGAACGCCGCGTTGATGAGAGCACCCGAGGTGACGCCGGAAAAAATGGCGAATCCTGCAGTGACGAGGGGGCTTCCGCTCCAGACGTAAGTCAGGAGAGTACCGACCGAGCCAAACCCGAAGAGAGAGTAGAAGAGGGTCCTGATGGAGAAGACCTTGGCCGCCAAGCTCCCGGCGTCCGCGTCCAGCTCGGCGTGGGCCGCGTCCACGTCCAGGTGGCCGGCATCCAGTTCCAGTCCACCAGCATCCAGGTCCAGCCCCCCAGCGTCCAGATCCAACCCTCCGGCGTCCAGCTCTAAGCCACCGGCGTCGAAATCGATCCCACCGGCATCCAGCTCCAGATCCCCGTCAAATCCGCCGAGGTCACCTCCTACGTCCATATCCACATCGCCATGACCGCCCAGGAGATCCCCCAGGACCGACATGGCCAAAAACCCACCGCCCAGGATCAAGGAAAAGACATAAAGGGCAACCATCCAGCCTCCTCACAAATTGGCGCTAGGAAACCTCGACATCTGCGATGTGGTTGGTCCTCAACTCATCCAGAATACGGCAACGGCTTTGGGGAGCTTCAGTAGAAGATCGCCCCAAAATGGCTGTGGCGACAGAGAGAACTGGGTACAGGGGGGTGAAGTACAAAAACCGCGGAGACCCTGGATCGGGCCCCGCGGCTTACGAACTACCAGCCGGAAGACGGTCCTCGAAAAAACCGAGTCAGATCTTCGAGGAATCCCGCTGAGCAGCCTGCTGCTTGATCTTGTACTTCAGGATTGCGATCTGCGTCCTACCCGTGACCGTGTGGGGGGCAACCCGCCCGCACATGCCGATCCCCTCCTCGGGCACGCAAAGACCATGGCACCAGAGCGAATGACTCTTGGTGAGGGGACAGCCCAAAACGGTGTACTCAGGGACACCTCTTTTTTCCCGCTTCACCACGCGGCGCTTTGCCATCTATCGGATCTCTTTTCTCTTAACCGAACTAAGTAATCAAGAATTATTCTTGTTATGAATAATACCAAAAATCAAAGGAAAGTTCATGCCCCGTTGGCGGTGTCCGTCGAGCTTCAGCTGCGGCCCGGCCCGTAATGTTTCGGTGCATACTCGGCCATGATTCCCATGGGAGGCCGTCCGGCCCTCAACGCGTCGGCCATATAGTTCATCGCACCGGATGTGTGGTTGAAGAACGCCTTATAACCCTCGCAGAGCCAGTTCAATCCCTTCTCCCCCTCAGGCGTCTCGAGGATCCGATTCTTGGGGCACCCTCCGTTGCACAGAAACTTCACGTCACAAGACCGGCAGTATCCGGGAAGTGATTCCTTCTTTGCCACCCCGAACGCCTGCTGGGCCTCTGAAGTCACGAGAACAGGGAGAGGTTCTCGCCTGACATTCCCCACGAAATGGTTGGGCTCGACGTAGTGGTCGCAAGCATAGAGGTCCCCATTGTGCTCCAAAGCGAGGGCCCTGCCGCAGGTCTCGTCAAAGATGCATAATCCCATCGGGCGACCTACCCAGCCGGCCAGCGTCACATCGAAGAGCTGCACGAAGACCCTTCCCACGTCGTTACAAACCCATTCGTCGAAGATCGCATTCAGGAACCGTCCGTACCCAGAGCCGGTGACGGACCGTTCGGTCACCTGAGTCCCCTCCTGGTATCCGGTCCGGTTGTCCCTTTGAACGATGGGAATAAACTGAATGAACGACGTCTCTACCTCGTCACGGAAAAACCGGTACACGGGTAACGGGTGCTCGACGTTCGCAGCGTGAACCGTAGCCAGAATGTTGTATTCGACGCGGTGATCCTTCAGGAGATCCAGACCTTTCATCACAGCAGCGTGGCTAGGCTTTCCCCCTTTATCCACCCGGTAGACATCGTGGAGGTCGGCCGGCCCATCCAAGCTGATCCCCACCAGGAAAGCATTCTCACGGAAGAAATGGCACCACTCCTCGGTGATGAAGGTCCCATTCGTTTGCAGGGTGTTGGAGATTCGTGTCCCAGGCCGGGCGTAGGCTTGCTGGAACTCCACGGCTTTTTGGAAAAAGTCCAACCCCATCAGAAGGGGCTCCCCACCCTGCCATGAGAAGACCACCTCCGGTACCTGCTGGGCGCGTATGTAATCCCTGGTGAAGTTCTTCAGGATCTCCTCCGACATCCGGAAGGCGGATCCCGGATAGAGGTCCTCCTTGGACAAGTAGTAGCAGTACGAGCAGTCCAGGTTGCAGATCGGGCCCCTTGGCTTGATCATGACGTGAAAAGGTGGGACCGGGGAAAGGCTCATTAAAAAGGGTTACTCCTCTCGGGTGGGGGTGGCCGGAACGATCAACATCGCCCCGGCCACGGGAATATGCGAGATCGACGTCAGCTGTTCCGAGTAGAAAGGGGGTTTTCCCATGCACCGTCCTTTGATCTTGGCCACCCTCCTGGCACTGGTGTTCGCTTGTGGTCCCCAGCCGGAACCTGAGTCGGAAGACACACAGGTCTACACGGCCGATCCCCATTCCCGCCCCAACATCATCGTCATCGTTGTGGACGATCTCCGATGGGACGAACTTGCCATTGCCGGGCACCCTTTCCTGGAAACGCCGAACATCGACGCCCTCGCCGAAGAGGGTGCGTTCTTCAGCAACGCTTTTCATTCGGTCCCCCTCTGCTCTCCCAACCGGGCCAGCATCCTTACGGGGCAGTACCCTTCCCGCCACGGAATCATCGACAATGTCGCTCGAAACCGGATGAGCCACCGGCTCAACACCTTCCCCCAAGCTCTCCAAGCAGACGGGTACGAGACGGCCTACTTCGGCAAATGGCACATGGGGAACGATCCGACCCCCAGGCCCGGATTCGACCGGTGGGTCGCCATCCCGGGCCAGGGACGGACCATGAACCCCGAGCTGTTCGAGGACGGCCGAATCCACGAGGTGGAGGGCTACATCACAGACGTCCTCACCGACAGGGCCGTGGATTTTATCTTGGCCGACCGGGAAAGGCCTTTCTTCTTCTACATCGGGCACAAGGCGATCCACCCTGATGCGGTCCAACTCGACGACGGCTCGGTGGACCTCTCCGTCCCCAGGGGATACGTACCGGCTCCCCGACACCGGGGGCAGTACGAAGAGATGGAGTTCTCACGAAGGCCCAACGCCATCACCACCCTCGGAGACCTGGAGGGTAAGCCAGCCATCCAACAGGCCTTGGCAGCCAAGTACTCAGCAGAGATCGTCGATGAGTTCGGGGAAGAAGAGCTGGACCCGGGGAGCAGCAATGAGACCATCAGGAGAAGGGCGGAAATGCTTCTGGCGGTGGACGACGGGCTGGGAAGGATCGTGGAGACGTTGGACCAGGAGGGGATCCTCGACGAAACGCTGATCCTCTTCACCAGCGACAACGGGTTCTTCTACGGGGAGCATGGGCTCTCTTTGGAAAGAAGGATGCCCTATGAGGAGTCGATCCGGGCCCCACTCATCGTCCGGTATCCTCCTGCGGCTACCCCCGGGACCATCGTGGAAGACCTGGTGGCCTCGGTTGACATCGCGCCGACGGTGCTGGAGATGGCGGGGACACCCATCGGGGACCACATACAGGGGCAGTCTTTTGTCGAATCACTCCGGGGCGCCGCCACCCACCCCAGGTCTTCGATCTTCGTGGAGTTTTTCACCTACGAAAACCCCTTCCCCTGGCTCGTAAACATGGATTATCGAGCGATCCGGACCGATCGGTACAAGTACATCCATTGGATGCAGTTCCCAGAGTGGGGGGAGCTCTACGATCTGACGGAAGATCCGTACGAACTCCGGAATCTGGTGGATGATCCCACCATGGCACCGGTGCTTGAACAGCTGAGGGAGGAACTCAGGGCGTCAGCTCTCCACGCGATGGGGCTGGGTCGTTAGGCGAACCGGAAGCAGCCCGATCAGCCCGGGTCCCCGACCCCCTTCCAGGCTCGGGCATAAAGGTCGGGGTAGGTTTTGAGGTAACCTGGATAATCCTCTCGCGCCTCTTCTAGGACCTTCCGGCTCAGCACAACAACGCTGATCCGGTCGGTGGTTTCCAGAAGGACCTCAGAGGTGGGGCTGATGGCGATGGACGGGCCACCGATCAATCCATTCGGCGTCGGGGCCGGACGGTTCGAAGACACGACGTAACACCCGCTGGTAACCGCGTTCGCCCTCAAAACCAGCTTCCATCTCTCATACGTCTGTGGGGGGGTGCAGCGGGGCACCAAAACCACCTCCGCACCCATGGCCCCCAATAGTTGGAACCCTGTAGTCCGGTTCACATCCGAACAGACTTGAAAGCCAACTTTCAACGGAAGGCCGGAGACCACCGTCGGCGGCTCCTCTCCGGGCTCGTAATGGCTGGTCTCCCAAAAACCCTCCTCGGAGGGAAGGTGAACCTTCTTGTACCTCGCGAGACACGATCCGGACTGGTCGTATAGAAGGGCGGTGTTGTGCCTCACACCGGTATCCGGGTCCCGAATGATGGCTCCTCCCAAGACCGCCACCCCCGTATCGGCTGCAGCCGCGGACAACACCTTTTGGCGAGGGCCATCCACCGGCTCTGCGTCCTCGTCCCGCGAGGCCTTCGATGCCGGGGACCATGGATTCAGGGGGATCTCAGGGAGGACCGCCAGCTCCGCTCCCATGGCCTTCGCTTCTATCAGGGCGTCCGGGAGGCGATCCCAGGCGGCCTTGTCGGGGAACACCTCTGTAATGATGGCGAGTGCCAGAGTTTCTTGGGCCATGGGTGCTTTTGCGTTTGGATTTTGGGGGGCAGGCGCGGGTCAACCCCGCCGGGACTTGGGCTTTGAGCGCTTCTTTGCGCCGAGGGCCAAGCCAACTCGGCGTCCCATCTGGTACCCTTCGTCGTAGCCGACGGCATACTCGAACGACACCTGGTCCGGATCCTGGTCCTCCTCCATGGGCGGGTCCGGATCGGTGGGGCCCTCCTGGGGAGCCGCCTCATCAGCAGTTGCTTCAGCAGCCTCTTCGGCTGGTCCCTCCCCCTGTTCCGTCAATCCACCTAGGATCCGTGCCAAGCCCAGGAGGGTTTGCACCGCTTCCTCCCTGGTGGGGGCGTCGACGTTCCCTGACTCTACGGAGTCACGCCACGATGACAGAGGGATCGAACGAAGTGCCTTGGCCGCAACATTCAGAGTTGCCGCGGCGCCAGGCATGAACGGCGCTTCCGGCGGGCTGACCGTCTCCTCGGTCACCTCCGCCACAGGAGCGGGGTCAGGGACCGCCGGAGAGAGCTCGGCTATCGAAGGAGCCGGGGCCACTCCGTCTACCTCGGTGTCGACCCAGAGGGAGGTAAGGTATCTCCGGATCCACTCCCAGGTCTCGTGGGATCGACGCCAGAGTTCCTGGTTCCCGTTAGCAACCTGGGCAAACTCGGCGCACCGATCGGCGGCATGCTCCACATGGCGGAGGGCCCGCTCGACCTGAGATTCTGGTCCAACCCCTTCAGGGATCTCGTCCGTGGCCGGGAGGAGGAGACTGAGTCGCTTTCCCAAGGCGTCGAACGGTCCCCATGGCATCTGGGCGAGATCCATCTCCAGCCCGACCCGTGAGTTCGGTCCGTCCCAGGAGCGCACGATGACTGGCACCCGCCGTACGAGGGTCCCGTCGTCTTTGGTCGACTCTTCGCTCATTTCCACCTTGGGCGCAGGTGCCGGAAGCCCTGCATCTTGACGTGACACCTCGACCCTGCGCAAGCCGAGAACGGCCAGCACGGGGTCGATTCCACCGAGGAGACTCTATGATTGAAATATAATGGATGGGCGGGGAGGGAGGGAAACAAATGTTGGGACGATTTGATTCCCGGCCCGGACCAGCAGACCCCTCAGGGATTTAGACGATACCCGGCTTTCCTCACCGTAAGGATGTACCGGGGATTGGCCGGATCCTCCTCGAGCTTCCTCCGAAGTTCGGACAGATGGACGTCCACCGTCCGAGTGTTGATATCGGCATTGCCGTACCCCCAGACCTCCTTCAACAGCTCCTGGCGGCTGATTACCGCTCCCCTCCGTTCGAGAAGAGCAACGAGGAGATCGAACTCCTTCGGAGTGAGCTCAACCGGGTCGCCCCCTCGGGTGACCGTTCGTGTGGACGGAGAGACGTCCACCTCCCCGAAAGTCATGACCGCGTCCACACTCCCATCCCCCCCTGCCCCATCTCCCCCAACACCCGTCTGGACTCGCCGCAGGAGAGCCCTCACGCGAGCCAACAGCTCAGCAGTGGAAAAGGGCTTGGTGACGTAGTCGTCGGCTCCGAAGTCGAAGCCCAGGACCACGTCGGATTCCTGACTCCGGGCGGTGAGGATCAGGACGGGGAACTTGTGCCCGGTAGTTCTTAACTCCCGAAGAACATCGAACCCGCTTTTCTTCGGAAGCATGATATCCAGGATCAGGAGGTCCGGTGTGTTCTCCTTCGCCGATGCCAGTCCGGTCTCACCCTTGTTGGCCACCTCGACTTCGTATCCCTCGAATTCCAGGACCTTCCGAAGGCCGAAGGCCAGGTCCTCGTTGTCCTCAACGACCAGGATTCGGGACATGGGTCAGCTCCTTACCTCATTTCCACCTTCCGGCGGGTTTAGTGCAACAGCCCCAGTCACGAGCTCTTCAGGTTTGGGTAGGCGGATCACGAACCTGGCGCTACCGTCAGGGCCTTCCTCCACCCAGGCCGCGCCACCCGAGGCCTCGGCAAGCTCCGCCACCACCGACAGGCCGATTCCGCTTCCCCGTACCTGCCCCTCCAAATCCCGCTCCAGCCGGTGGTAGGGGTCCCAGATTCGAGACCGTTCTCCCACGGGAATCCCTGGGCCCTGGTCCTCCACCGAGATCCGGATCCACCCTTCCCTCTCCACCGCCACCAGTCGGATGCGCTGCCCCTCCGGCCCGTACTTCAGGGCATTGTCCAGTAGGTTCGCCAGCATGCGATGGAGGCCGCTACGGCTGGCCGAAGCTTCGAGGTCCGGCGGGTTCACCGTGATCTCGAGCTCACAGCCCTTCGACTGGACCAAAGGATCAAAAGCCTCCGCCAAGTCGCCTATGGCCTCTTCCACCAGGATCCGCTCGCTTGCATTCTGAGATCTAGGGGCCCGCCCCATCCTCGAGAAATGGAGAATATTCTCCACGAGATGGGTCAAACGACGTGCTTCCCGGTTGATGACCTCAGTGGACCTCAGCCTTTCCTCATCGGTCCTGAGCTTTCCATCGGCCAGGAGCTCGGTGAACATCCGAATGTGAGTGAGAGGCGTCCGGAACTCGTGGGAAACCCCCGAAATGAAATCGTCCCGGACCTGCGCCAATTCCTCCTCTTTCCGGATCTGGATGAAAGTGGCGATCCCAATTCCCACCGTCATCACCATCAGCGCCAGGAGCAGGGGCAAACGAGCCCTCGGGAGGCCACCGATCACCAGGGCGGCCGCGGCGTCGGGCCGAATGCCCACCTCGATTACGATGCCGCCGAACTCCTCCGAGAGAGTATCGGAGACCACGACCACGTCCGGGGTCGGCCGTGGGGAGGAGAAGATGGGGTCCCCGTCCCAGGTCCTGACCACCAAGTGAAGGATCGAATCATTGGGCTGGCCACCCACGATGGCTTCCGGGAGGAGGGCCCCCCGCCGGTACCAGGAATCAAACAGTTCGGCTGTGGCTTCCAAGCCGGCTTGAAGAACATAGATGGCCCGGCCGACGCCCTCCGTTCCCGTGCGGTCCAGGGATGCATTGAAGAAGAGGACCGACGGCTCCCTCAAGCCCTGGGAGTCGCCCACGGTCCGGAGTGCGATCCGGACAGCCGGGGAAGCTTCCCACGCGGTACGAACGAACCCGGCGGCTCGGCTCTTTTCGCCGTAGGCGACGGAGTCCGGCTCGCTTCGAACCTGGCCGGTATAGAAGTCCTGCATGATCGAGGCTGCCGAAGCCCGGAATCGGCTACACTCACAGTTCACCTGTCGTAGGGCACGATCGATGTTCCGGCTTACTGCCTCCGGCCCAGGGGGGGGGCGATTGACGATTTGCCTGGGCACATCGCCGAAAACCACCCGGAAGAACCGGTCGAGGTCCCCCTGCACCCGTCTGGAGTACTCCGATACGGCAATGTCGGCATAGTCGCGTAGAACCCCTTCAGCGGTCTGGCGGTGGGACCTGGCCGCACCCACCGCCTGGAACCCGAGCCATAGAGAAAGGCCGAGGGTGACCAGGAGGAAGAACAGAAGTAGCGGCATCCGCCGCCTACCGCGGGGAGAGGTCTTCGTCATGTGATCCGTTGGAGAAAACCTGGGTTCGCCGTCGCGAAAAGGTGTGTTCTTCCACACCGAATCAAAGCTAGGGAAACATCCGACGTGCCAGCAACAAAAAGAGGCCTGAAGCAGGTTCGTGTCTCGTAAGAAAGGCGTAAGTCAAAAACCGCTCACGGACCGGTTTATGCCCATCGAAGAAGCTGGTATTCCCAGGGGGCGGGCTGCATCTTCTTACTGAGACCCCGATGCGGCTTCGGGTGCTCATCCACCACCTCAGAAAAAACGAGAGTCGGCGACCCAGCGTCCATCTGCGAAAATGCAGGCGGCGGTAATGCAGCTTCCCCCCGCGGCCGGGGAAGCCCACGGGTCGGCGGCGTCACCTGTCCACATAATTCTCTGAGGGAAGGAGTCCACCGTGCATACGACACTCACCTCCCAGGAAGTATTCGGCTTCCTCCTCCCTGACCAGGTCAACTCCATTTCGGACGCATCGGAGAAGATCTCCGCGAAGGCTGGGGACCTCATCTATGAAAAGGGGGACGCAGCAAATGACTTCTTCATCGTCCTGGACGGGGAGGTCACCCTCAAATTACCTGGAGCATCGGGCGTAAACATCGTCATCGACCAACTCCGGAGGGGAGCCATCTTCGGCGGGCCTCTGGGCTATGGACGGAATTCATACGCACTGAACGCGTACTGCTCGGGGGAGGCAAGACTGCTGCGGGTGAAGAGCTCAGCCCTGAAATCCCTCATGGATCGGGATCCGAGGCTAGGGTACACCCTCCAGGGTTACATCTCCACGTCCTATTTCAATCGGTACATCGACACGATGAAGAAGCTCCAATCCATCGTGATGAACCTCCCGGTTGAAGCCTGACAGGATGCCGAGGACACCCGTCTCGGGAGTATCAGGGAGAAGTGAACTAGAGGCCGCTCATGGAACGGGGGCCAGGTAGGAGCTATTCTGACCGCCAGCGCTGAAACCCCGTGGTGGGAAAAGTGCGTATTGATGGGCAGACAACTGCGCACGAGCCATCACCGCATTCCCGGGAAGCCGTGGGAGGAAAAGGATGCCGGAACTCTCTGAAGTACTCGACCACCTCATGGAGAATCAGATCCTACTCGTGATGGCGGCTTTCCTCCTGGCCTTCCTCGGGTACGCTTTGGTGAAACGCCTGCTGAAGCTGGCCCTTTTTGCAGCCGTCTTCATCGGCATCTACTTCGGCCTGGTCTACCTCCTTGCCTGACTCAGGACGGCCCTGACCATAGGGAACCGCCGTCCTCGCTCATGGGAGGGTCGTCTGGCCCCAACAAACCCCTCGGCATCACCTGGTCGAGCCTGGAAGGGCTCGCACTCTGAATTCCCTGGGTTCGGCTAAGCGCCTGCTTTCCCCGTTCACCCTGGCCTCCAGGGTGGCCGTGTAAACCCCCTCCTCCACCAGCGGGGCCTGCCTCCGCCCTCCTCGTTGTCCAGCTTCGGTTTCGGCGGTAGGCGGACGATTCCTCAGATCCCAGGTTACCCGATTCCACCCTGGCCGATTCGGCACCGAGACCTCGCCTACCAGAGTCCCCGTCTCGTCCCTGACCGAGAGAGCCACCTGGACGTCGGTCCCCTCCAAAGCCTCCGATAGGGAGTAGGTTAGGACCGCACCGTAGGGGGGATTCTCGGCAGTAAAATCCCCCGCTCCGGACCCTGCCGAGTAGTAGCGTATGGGGTTATAAACCCATGCATCCCTGACCGGGTTGAGGGTTGCCGGGGCAGAGGTGACCGGGTCGGCGAAGCGGAGCGGCGTATAGTCGTCCATCACATAGAAGCCCCGGCCGAAAGTCGCCAGGACCAGGTCTCCCATCCCTTCGTGGATCTCCATGTCCCTCACCGGGATCGTGGGTAAGCCCGACCTGGAGCCAAGATCAATCCACCCTTGGCCGCCAGTCGCTGACGCCCAAAGCCCCAGCTCCGTTCCCAAGAAAAGTAGGTTCTCGTCTTCGGGATCCTCGACCAGATCCCAGGCCACGTTCCGGTAGGGAATGCCACCTGCGATGGACGTCCAGGTGGCCCCACGATCGTCACTTCGCAACACGTAGGGTGTGAAGTCGCCACGCTTGTGGTTGTTGAAGAGCGCATAGATGCGGTCGGGATTGTGGCGGGAAGCCACCACGCAGGAGACGTAGATCAGTTCGGGGATCCCTGGGAAGCCGTCGATCTTTCTCCAGGTCGTACCGCCATCCTCGGTGATTTGGATGAGGCCGTCGTCGGTCCCCGCGATGAGGTAATCCGGATCGAAGGGAGATTCGCTGAAGGCCACGCCGATGCCGTAATCGTTGGTGAATACGTTCTTCCACACAGCGTTCTCTGGCCATACCCTCCCCATGACCTCCAGGGTGTCACGATCGATCTGACGACTCAGGTTCGGACTAATGAACTCCCAGTCGTCGCCTCGGTTGTCACTCCGGGCCAAACGGCTACCGAGGGCATAGATCCTGTTTCGGTCGTACCGGCTGATGGTGAGGGGGATATCCCAATGCCAGAGGACCGTGTCGCCAGCCTCATCGGATTGTGGAGGGGCGATACTCGTGGACACCCCGGTCTTCATGTCCACCCGATTGATTCGGGCGCCCTGGGACATCCCGTAGACGATGGTATGATCCTCCGGATCGATCCGGGCCTGGAATCCATCCCCGCCCACGATGCCGACCCAATCGGCGTTTCTCACGCCCACCGAGTTCCGGGTACCGGACGGGCCGCCAGGCGTCCCGTTGTCCTGAGTGCCCCCGTACACCCAGTAGAACGGCTCACGGTGGTCGATCCCAACCCGGTAGAACTGGGTGATGGGGAGGTTTCCATGGTGGCGCCAGGTCTGCCCTCCATCCCAACTCTCGTAGAGGCCACCGTCATTCCCAATCATCATGTAGCCGGGGTCGTCCCGATCGAAGACGATCTCGTGGTGGTCCACATGTACGCCCCTGGCTTGAAGGCGCTCGAAGGTCGCCCCGTCATCCTCTGTGCAGTGGATGTTCACATCCACGGCACAGACACGGCCCGGACGGTGGGGATCCGCGAAAAGCTCCCCGTAGTACTGGGGGTCGACCACGATGTAGTCGCTCATCTTCGTCCAGGTCTGGCCGTAATCCTCGGACCGGAAAAAACCGCTTTCCTCGTCCTGGGCAGCCACCAATGCGTACACGACCCCGGGCTGAAAGGGTGAGACCTCGAGGGCGATTCGCCCCAGGTCCACCTGCGGGATCCCGGCCATGATCTCCGACCAGGTGGCTCCCGCGTTGGTGGACTTAAAGATCTTCCCGTCCGGGCCGCCGGCTACGAGTAGGCCCACGTGGCGCCGCCGTTGATAGGATGCGGCGTAGATTACGTCGGGATCGAAGGCGTCGAAGACGATGTCGGCGATCCCGGTGTCGTCCGACACATGCAGGATCCGCTCCCAGCTGTCGCCTCCGTCGGTGGTCTTAAAGAGCCCCCTGTCACCCCCCGACGCCCAGAGGGGTCCCTGAGAAGCTGCATAGACCACGTCAGGGTCACGGGGGTCCACGAGGATATCCCCGATATGTTCGGACCGCTCCAGACCCATGTGTCGAAATGAGCCCCCCCCGTCGACGCTCTTGTAGATCCCGTCACCGAAACCCGCACTCCTCTGGGAGGCGTTTTCTCCCGTCCCTACCCAGACCACATCCGGATTCACCGGATCCAAGGTCACCGCACCGATAGAATACGACCCGTAGTCATCAAAAACAGGCTCCCAGGTGGTGCCCCGGTTCACTGTCTTCCAAACGTTCCCGGACGAAACCCCCACATACCAGATGCTGGGGTCCTGGGGGTCCACGGCGACATCGCTGATCCGCCCTGAAACCAGGGCCGGCCCCAGACTCCTGAATTCCAGGGCATCCGGAAGACCTTCTGGAACCCCGGCGTCCTGGCCTGCCAGACCTGCCATGGGGGTCAGGGAGAGCAGAACGGCAAAACAGGAAAAGGGTTTCATCCGCTTCATGTTTCGTATCTCCTTGTCCTATCCCATACCCAAGAAATTCTGCGCGAGGACAGCAACGATCACCCCGAACGTGACGAGGGCAAGGGCCAACGCGGCCCAGTCGGCTGTTGTCATCCTCCTCACCGGTCCCCCCCTTTCTTCCCTTTCACCCACCGCTTCGCGTCCAGTACCACCAACTCAATAGTCCGCATCGGGCAGAAGAAGTTGCACCACGGCGTTTGTATGAGGAGAGAGACAGTGAGGACTATGAAAAGCAGGAACCACTGAACGGTGGATCCATGCAAGGCAAACAAGGCGGCAAACGGTTCGTAACTCGCCAGCGCTGGTTGCAAGGTCAGGAAAGCCAGGAAAAGGGCCACGAAGACTACCAGATTTCGAGTCCCCTCCATAAAACGCACTGCCCAAAGGGGGACTTTCAGCTTGAACCCACCGATGGCACCGATCAACCGCTGAGCGGCCCCGAAAGGGCACGCATAAAGGCAGTAGAGGTTCCGGCCGAAAAAGATCGATGTCAGCAGGAACCCTGCGATGAGGAGATAGATTGCCAACGCGGTCCTAGGATCGGGGAGGAAGCCGGAGAGAATCCCTGCGAGCTTCGCCATGGTGATGGGGGAGTTTTCCCAAAAGCCCAACACCAGCAATCCGACGATCTGCCCTGCCCAGCGCAAACGCCTCCGGATGGGACCCCTGAGGCGATGGCCGATGATGCCGATGGAAAACAGGGCCAGGATCGAAAGCTCGAGAATGCCGAACTCGAGGGGGCGGGGGGGAAGGGGTAAGCGGACATCGAACGCCACACCGGCAACCTCGGCTACCGAGACCCTCAAGCTTTCGACGATGGCATCGGCCGAGAGAGTGGCGCCTGTGACAGCCACGACGCTCTCATAGTCGTAGTCGATAGCATTGTACTGGGCACCGGTGATCTCCCGAATGTAATCCGGAGAGCGGACCATCCTCCAGAAAACCGGAGTCTCCCTCTGTTCCACCACCTGGACCCCGGCCACCAAGCCCAAGGTGTCGATCCCCACCACCAGGAGCATCGGCCCACCGTACCCATCGGCAGTTCCCACACCCGCCCAACCGATCAGAGTCCCGCCGGACCCCCATACGTGGTGCACACCCTGTCGGACCTCAATGCGCTGGGACTCCGGGAAAATGGTGCGGATGGGTGTAACGAAGTCCGGGGCGTTGTGGGTCCACCCGTACGCCAGAGCTCCGGCCAGAATCACCGAGGCCACGAAGAACCGGAGGAACCGGCCGCTAGGTCTGTTCAAGGCACGAGTCCCGCGGTCGGACGGCTAGGCCTCCGAAACAACATCCCCACCGCCAGGCTCTGCACCGGCGAGGAGCACCCTCCAAAGGCCCACGCCTGCGATGATCGTAATCGCCCCGAAGAGGAGTCCGCCACGAGTGCCAGCCACGGACTCCCCCTCCCCGAACGACGTCCCTACAAAGGCGATGGTGAAGCCGGCCAGGAGCAGCCAGATCATGAAGAGTCCCCACTTCCATACCGGCACCCGGAGCCCTCGGTCACGTGCCCAGGCTCCCATGCCCAAAACGACAAATACGAAGAGTATTCCCTCGATGAACCAGAACAACCCTGAGTTGAAGATCTGCATTTTCTAGCCTAGATCGATGAAATCTTCGGTCTTGAGCCACCAGGGTGGCTCGCGATAGGAGGCGTTCGCTCCGCCCAGGGAAGGCATGTAATAGTCCTGAGGGTCCGGCCCGGGATAAAAGCTCTTTTGCATGGACGTGAGGAGCTTCTCCGACAAACCGGTGGGATCGTTCGCCGAGACCTTCATGGCCGTTTTATGAAGCCAGTTGGCCTTCCTGGTATAAGGGCAAACACTCACACAGAGTCGGCAGCCCATATTCCCCAAGGTGGAGGTCCAGAAGTTCTGGCACTTGGCAGTGTCGATGGCCCATCGCCGGTACCCGCGGACTTCTACCTTGTCACCCATGGGGATCGCGCCGCTGGGACATTCCTCGGCGCAGACCTTACAGTGGAGACAGAAGTCGTCCACCCCGATATCGATGGGCTTGTCGCTGGCCATGGGAAGATTCGTCGTGATCACCGCCGGTCTGAAGTTGCAGCCTACCTCGGGGGTGATCATGATGCCGTTTCTCCCCTGTTCCCCCAGACCCGCATCAATGGAGATGGGGGGGACGATCAAGTCATAGCTGGTCCCGGGGGTATGGGTCCTCGCAGGGTAGCCCAACGCCTTGACAAAGGCAGCCACCCTGGCTGCGATGATTCTGGATCGGGAATAGGCGTCGTTGGACGTCCCGTAGTTGGGGTTGGCGTACATGGGGTCCCACGACATGGGCGTCCCGACCACGATGGCGTAGGTCCACCAATCCGGGATCTCCAAAGGCTGTTCCAGATCTTCGAATCCCCTGCCCCGAATCGGGTACCCATAAACCCAGTCGGGATTGAGCTCGGTGATCCCAGTCAAGGTTGACCCGAGCTGCATGGATATCACCTTGATGAGCTCAGCGGTTTTAGCCGGGTCCTTCATCTTCATGGGTTCGGGCCGGGTCCCGCCCCTGCCTCTTGGGAAGTCGTTGACTTCAGGAGGACCGTTGATGGGCCCCGGGCCCACGGCACCCATGGCTGCGGACCACGCCTGTGAGAGGATGAGCGGGTCACTATACTCCATGGCGTCGGCCCGGTTGAGGGGCTGGAGCTCTTCCGTGTTCAGGATATCCAGATCGAGATCCTGAGGTTTGGCCAGATAGTAACTCCGAAGGGGTTCGGGAAAAGACTCGGCGGTAATAGGGCCCGGACCACCCCTGAGCCGCATGTACTCCCGCATGAACCGACCCCGACGCTCGAAGATCTGCTCCACTCTAGCGTCAGGCCGACTGGTGGGCCCGACTTCCTGGTAGGTCGGCTCGTCGACTTCGTACCGCTTCCGGTTGAAGACGAGGCTCGCCCCCTCCTGGTTTTGCCACCCCAGGTACGTATTGGGGTCCTTCCCCGCGGCGTAGCCGAATGCGCCCAACCCGGCTCCCCCGGCAGCGGCGCTGGCGAGGCCAGCCAGCTTCAGGAAATCCCGGCGATTCACATCGCTTCCCCCGCCGGGGCCACCGGATCCATCATTCTTCGATTCATTGTCACTCATGCCGGTCTCCAAGTAGCTCCTCGGCTACATCTTCTCTCGAGCCGTGATGCTCTGGGATCCATCCAGACTCCAGAACTCGGTGTCATCCGTCTGTTTTCCGTATCCGCTGGCCTGATCCAGCTTCACCATAGCTTTGTCCGCCGTGACCAGGCGCCCCTCAATCATCCCACGGATCATTCGGTGTAACCAGGAGTTGTTCGGCTTGTTGAACGGGCAAACCCTTTTGCAGTTGGAGCAGCTGAACCCGTTGAAGTCATAACAACCCTCGGGCTCGGTATACCATTTCAGGGTCCCGGGATTGTTGGACACCGAGTTCCCTTCCCAGGTCTGAGGCCCCTTGGTGACAGACTCGCTGGGGCAATCGTCCGCGCAGAGCATACAGGCTTCGCAGAACTCGGTGACCCCGAAGTCGATGGGAGAGTCAGGTACCAAAGGCATATCTGTAATGACTTTGGCCAACCTTACCCTCGGGCCGTACTTCGGAGTCACCAGAAGGCCCATCCGACCCAATTGTCCCAGGCCGGCATCGATGGCGATTGGGATTGACAGGCCGACGCCGTTCCCGGCGGGGAGGGCCCGGTACCCGAGACCCCGGATGAAGTCCGCTACCTGGCTCGATGTAACGGCCATGCGGGAATACCCATTGCCCGTCGCTGCCGAAGCCAACCGCCCCGGGGAGTTGGAAATCCCGTAAAAGTCCTCTTCGAAAGCGAGGGCAACGACCCGGTTCATGGATTCGGGGATGTACCAGGCGTCGTCGGTCCGTTCGAATCGGTCTTCGGTTCGGTGAACGGTGATGGTCCGCTCCCGGTTCTCGCTGGTCGGACTGTAGATGTCTCGATAGAGCCAGAGGGGGTTCATCTCCGCCACGCCGGCCAAGGAGGCTCCGAGGAATAAAGCGGCATGGCGTGTGGCGAGAGTGGCTTCTTCCCAGCTCATCCCCAACTCCGACGGATTCCAGGGACCCATCCGGTCCAATCCAGCTCCTCGAACCTGACCCCCAATCCCGTCCCATTCGTAGTCCCGGCTCCCCCCCATGCTGGCGTGCCTCCACGCGGCGGCGTAGAGGGCGTAGTCCAGACGGGTTTGGTTCGGGAGCCTTCCCTCGCCTTCTACCAGATTCCGGGCAGTTACGTTCTCGGCACTTGCCAGTTCGGCCAGCCGGGCGGGATCCCACCCGTTCCTACTGAAGACGTTATCGACCTCCCGCATGGGGGCTAACACGCCGGGATCGACCTCGTAGGGGAAGCGGCCGCTCGTTAGCTTCTCGACCACGAAGCCGCCGTACTCCGCCTTCGACTCGACCAGGACGCCCCGGTCAGTGGCTCCCAGGACCCTCGGCGTGGCGAAGAGTCCCCCAAGCGCCATGGCAGTTCCTCCGAGGCCACCTGCCCCAGCCACCGCTGACCCGGACCCCAGAACGGTGAGAAACCTTCGCCGATCCATACCGATCTCAGACATGACCACCTCTTTGGTCCGGCTGGACCGTCCCCCCTTCCGGACTGCCTTTCGTAGAGAAGGCCGTCCGCCCAAGGAGCACGGCCCATACGACGGTAAAGAAGCCCAACAGCGTGCCCATCACCGCAGCCCCTTTGGGTGTCCCTTCCTTCATGAAAGCCACCACAACCTCCAGGACAAACACGGCATACAAGAACCCTAGAAACGTCAGGAGCCACTGCCACCACTGGACCGTCAGCCCACGAAGCCGGGCAAACCGGATGAGCAGGGCAAATCCGGTGGCGGCACAGGCACCGATCAACAACTCGGCCATGGATTCCCTCCCGAAGGACTCGGCGAACTCCAGGGAAGGTCCATCCTGGGCCATTTTCTCCCGTTAAGCAACTCGGATCGGACCCCTTCAGACCCGGCTACGGCCCCGACCGGGTAAAGACCGAACTTCGACGCTGGAGACCGTCCGGGAGCTCAGCGCGCACGTAGGCGCCCCGGGGAGATCCGATTCAGGTGTGATTCAGGTTTTTGGGCAGGTGGAAAAGTCCGTCAGATTCCCCAATCCTCGTCATCGAGAATCGGGTATCTCTTCTTGCCGTGGACTGGACAGGAGGGATCGGGAACCAGTTCGCACTCGGCCGTGTGCCGGTCCATTGTCTGATTTCCCTCTCCCCGCATGATGACCCAACAGGTGCACCTCTCCCCCGTGTCGCCGGGCCGCTCCCGCGACGCGCTTCCCCTCACATACATCCCGGAAGGCCCCCGTTTTCCGTCCACAGGGGGCCTGGTCCGGGTATACCGGTGCTTCAGGCTCATGTCTAAATCTGCAACCCCTTTTCGGCGAAGGGAATGGTCCCGTCAGGGGACACCCAAGCGGGGTGGTTCTGAAGTCGCGGTGGAGATGACGTAGTGGAGGAACCGGAGCGGAGCGGAGGGATGAGGAAAAGGCTGGTCAGGCCAGAGACCCCTTGGTCTTCATCTTCTTGTTGGAGCCGATGGCGGCTTTCAGGCAGAGGACATAGAGCTGTTTTGGGTCTCTGGGTGCGGAAGGAGACCCGCCGGAGGTAGCCCACTCGGCGGCTTGAGCAGAGTCCTCTAAACAGCCCAACGTCTCGAGGGCATCTGCCGCCGCCTTGAGGAATGTGGCATCGGAAACGAGGCGGGCCATCTCGAGGATCTGACCACAGGCGAGACGCTCTCGTTGTCCCTCCTTGGCCACGGCCACGTACTCCTGGAGGCTGGCAACCGCGGCCCCGGCCTTCATGGAGGCCAGGTCCAACCAGGTCAGAGTGCAAAGCGTGCGGATGGCTTCCGGATGCAGTCGGATGACTTTTTTCGCAACAGCCCTGGCAGGCTCTGGTTGGTCGTCTTCCAAGAGGGCGTCGATGGCCTTACCGAAGTACCGAAGAGCCCGGAGCCGATCATCGGCTTTCAGGTAAGCATCTCCCAAACGGTTGAACACCGCCCAGCGAGCACCGGGCGAAGCTTTTTCGGCCTCCGCCGCCAGTTCCTTGAGGTGCCGATCAGAGGTCCCGGTACTTTCTGTCCCAAAAAGCCCGTTGAGCGACTCACGCCATTTGCGGAATAGACTCATCGCCATCCAGATAGAGCTTCGTTTTCACTCCACCAACGCATACCCGGGAACGCACCGCACGGTTTCCGACGGCGAGGACCGGAAAATGTCGTGGGGGATATCTCCGATACTCATAATATGGATTAAAAATCTGCCGGGAAAGGCACCTTATTCGGCTCCACTTACCAGTCGGCCGCCTGGCAGATCATGTAGGTGGGAGCCTAGATTTGTGGCCATCACCTGAACCAGGAGTGGGATTATGGTCCGGCGCCAAAGCTTCTTCCTGAGTAACTGCCTTCTTTTCTTCTTCCTCCTCTTTCCGGCCCTGGCTACGGGCCAGAATGAGATCGAGCCCGTCTTCCCCGGGGAGGAGTGGGAGTATGTCAATCGACTTCAGTTGGAGCGGTACGGCTGGTCCAGGGCCGGACTGCAAGCCGCGTCGGAGTTCGTCCGGGACAGCGCTAATTCCACCGGGATCGTGGTCGTGGACCGTGGAAGAGTGGTCTTCACGTATGGAGATATCGAAGAGCTTTCCTACATCGCGTCTTGCCGAAAAAGCGTTCTCGCAATGCTCTATGGTGACTGGGTCGAGCGGGGCATCATCGATCTCGAGCTGACTATGCAGGACATCGGATTCGACGATATCGGCGGGCTCTTGGACATCGAAAGACAGGCCACGGTCCACCATCTGATCACCGCACGGTCAGGCGTCTATCACCCTGCCTCGAATGGCGGGGACAACCTTGCCCAAGCACCGGAGCGAGGATCCCAAGAACCCGGCACCTACATGCTCTACAGCAACTGGGATTTTAACGCTGCCGGGGCCGCCTTCGAATATTTCACGGGCCGGAACATCTACGACGAGTTGCAGGCTCAGCTGGCCCTACCTCTCCAGTTTCAGGACTGGAACCGGACCGTACACAGGAAAAGCGGCAATCTCTCGATCTCCGTGAATCCGGCCTATCACATGCACTTCTCCACCCGGGACATGGCCCGCCTAGGGTACTTGATGCTGAACGAAGGAAACTGGAACGGGGAGCAGATCATATCCCGTGAATGGGCCAACCGGATCGTCAGCGTCGTGACTCCCCTGGAGGAGATGAACCCTACCAGCCGGCGGGACGGATACTTCGGATACGGGTATATGTGGTGGATTTGGGATGGGCCGAGGGCGGTAGGACCCTTCGAAGGTGCCTATACGGCTCGGGGTGCAATGGGCCAGTGGATCACCGTTTTCCCCAAGCTGGACCTGGTCGTCGCCCACAAGACCAACAGTGTCTACGGCCGTACAACCAGCTGGGCATCGTACGAGCGTTTCATGGAACTCCTACTGGAGGCGAAAGGAGTCCAGATGGCGGGTCCCTATCCGTGGAGGTAACGAGGGTCAGCCATCCACGTCTCGATGCGACCTGACCTCAATGCCGGAACCGGGGGGACGGCCAGGGTCCCGTTCTACGGTGAAAAAAGAGCCCGGGCGATCTTCAGATCGCCCGGGCTTCTCGCGTGGACTGAACTCAGTCCTAGTATTTGACGCCTCAGCCATAGGGCCGGGTGAGAGGTACGGTCACCTCTTTCCCAGCCATGGATTCGTCCAGGGCGGCAGCCACATAATTATGAGCTCCTTCCGGACCCTCCCTTGTGCTCGGCTTATCGTCAATGGCGCCGTTATAGATGAGCTTACCATCTGGGCCGATCACCATCATGTGCGGGGTGACCTGGGCATGATAGAGACGGCCAACCTCACCCGACGGATCCAGGAGCACCGCCGTCGCATGGCTCCCTTCCTCCGCGGAGAGCTCGTTCATTTCCGCCGGCTCGTAGTACCCCTGCTTTCCAGGCGCAGAGGAAACCACGGCCAACCATTTCACACCTTTTTCAGTGTATTTCTCCTGCAACATCTGCATGTTACCGACTTTGTAGTGCTTCACCACAGACGGACACTTGTAGTTAAGCCATTCCAGGACCACGTATTCCCCTCGGTAGTCCGCGATGGAGTGGTCCTTACCGTAGGTGTCGGGAAGGGTGAAATCGGGTACGGCCTCCCCGATCTGCGTCCCCTGATCCTGGGCGATCAGATCTGTGGGAGCGGCCACGGTGACTCCCAAAGCCACCAAAGCAAGAGTCAGCGCAACAATGGATCTCCTCATTGATCCTCCCATGCTCAAACTTAGGGGCCATCGGCCATAGGATTCCTGGCTTACCCCAGATTATCCAATTTATGATAATAATCGGATCCCCGGGGTTTTCGAAAGAGAGTAGGTTGCCGGCCCGAGTCCGAGGACACAGGAAGGGGAAAAATCAGATTGCGCCGCGCAGCATAAGGACCATGAATAAGATGAGCTTGTATCGACAGAAGTCTGTTCCGGTCGCCTTGTTGAGCCTGCTTGGACTTGCATGCCCTTGGGCTCCGGCCGGTCTCAGGGCTCAGGACCGATGGCAGGATCCGAGCATCTTCAACGTGAATCGGGAAGAACCTCGATCGACCTTCCTTCCTTTCGCTGATCGATCCTCAGCCCTCCTGGGCGATCCCGCGCTCTCACCCTTTGTTCTCTCCGTGAACGGGACCTGGAAGTTCGACTGGGCCCGTCGCCCGAGCGATGCACCCGCCGGATTCGAACACCCGAGCTTCCAGGACGGGGAATGGGAAGATATCGAGGTGCCCTCCAACTGGGAGATCCAGGGGTACGGGGTGCCTCTCTACCGGGAAGCGGGAGTTCTACAGGGGCCCCCGGGAACGGTGGATCCGAGCTACAACCCAGTGGGGAGCTACCGTCGGTGGGTCGAAGTGCCGGCCGAGTGGGACGGACTTCGGATCTACCTCCATCTCGGCAGCGTCGGATCGGCCGTGTCCGTATGGGTCAACGGGGAAGAGGTCGGATACAGCCAGGGGAGCAAGGTCCCTACCGAGTTTGATGTGACCGACTTCCTACGACCGGGGCGGAATCTCCTAGCCGTCCGCGTTTGGCGGTGGAGCGACGGGAGCTACCTGGAGGATGTGGATTTCTGGCGGCTCTCGGGCATCGAGCGGGACGTGTCCCTTATCGCCCACCCTCCTCTCCATATCTGGGATTTTTTCTTTCGGGGCACATTCGACCCCGAGTCGGGTGAGGCCGCCGTCGAGCTAGATATGGAACTGCGGAACCTTGGTGCGGGGACAAGCCGGAACGAGATCCTAATCGAGCTCCTGGACGAAGACGGCCGGGCCGTTCTCTCGGATACCCGGGTCCAGGAGGTGGAAGCCGGGGGGTCGGAATCCGTCAGTTTGACGTTTCCCGTGGCGGACCCTGCCCTTTGGACTGCCGAAACCCCCAACCTCTACACGTTGGTCCTCGAGAACCGTGCGGCGTCCTCTCCCACCCAAGTCATCTCCCGAAAGGTCGGGTTCCGATCGGTGGAGGTGGCAGATGGCCTCCTGAAGGTGAACGGGCGTCCCATCACGTTGCGGGGTGTGAATCGACACGAACACAGTCCTTGGACGGGCCGTGTGATGTCCGAAGAGCTCATTCTCCAGGACATCGAAGCCATGAAGGCGCTGAACATCAACGCCGTCCGAACCAGCCACTATCCCAACCACCCCAGGTGGTACGAGTTGGCTGACGAACACGGTCTCTACCTCGTCGACGAGGCCTTCATCGAATCACACGGTACCGGCTACCACCCTGACACAACTCTGGCCGGCCGCCCGGAGTGGGGCCCCGCCCACCAGGACCGCGTGGAACGGATGGTGGAAAGGGACAAAAACCACCCCTCCGTCATCCTCTGGTCCATGGGAAACGAAGCTGGTGACGGAGTGAACTTCGAGGAGATGTATCGGTGGACGAAGGAGAGGGATCCTACACGACCGGTCGTCTACGAGATGGCCGATCTGCGTGCCCATACCGATGTGTTCTTCCCCATGTATTCGAGGGTCCACATCCTCGACAGCTACGGACAATCCCAACCCGAACGGCCACTCATTCTCTGTGAATACGCCC
This sequence comes from Longimicrobiales bacterium, assembly GCA_028278645.1. GTDB lineage: Bacteria > Gemmatimonadota > Gemmatimonadetes > Longimicrobiales > Gaopeijiaceae > JABDNZ01. The sequence continues at coordinate 258,825 of JANQDZ010000034.1, forward strand.
ATGCCATGGGCAATTCCGTCGGGAACCTGGTGGACTACTGGAACACCATTTATTCACACGATCATCTCCAGGGAGGGTTCATCTGGGATTGGGTCGATCAGGCGTTCCCGCTGGACGTAGACGGTGCACAATTCTGGGGTTACGGGGACGACTTCGGCGGGAACCTCGGGGCCGGGAACTTTTCCGTAAACGGATTGGTGGCTCCGGACCGGAAGCTGAACCCCCATGCTTGGGAAGTGAAGAAGGTCTATCAACCCATTCAGGTCCGGGCCCACGACCTGGAAGAAGGCGCTTGGAAGCCTGGGGAACCCTTGGAGTTGGAGATCAACAACCACCTGGATTTCCTCGACCTGAGCCTGGTGGAAATGAGGGTCACGACCGAAGCAATGGGCGAGAGCTCTGGCGGTCATCCCCTGGGAACCTGGACCTCCGGGAATCTCCGGACGCCGCCAGGAGGTTCCACGAAGATCCATATCGAAGTACCGACGGTGGCCCCCGAACCTGGCATGGAGTACTTCGCGACGGTGGAGTTTCTCCTTAAAGAACCCTGGGGCCTCCTAGGCGCGGGGCACGTCCTCGCCTGGGAGCAGTTCCTGCTCCCGGTCTCAGCTTCCAGGATCGGGACCGACCTCCTGAAGGCCGCCAAGATCACACCCACGGTCATGGGCTCTAACCTGATCCTGGCCGGAGAGGCTGAAGACTTCCGGCTGACCTTCGACCTGGAGGGTGGGGAGATCGAACAACTCACCTTTCGGGGGGTGGAATTGGTTTCCGGGGGCCCGCGGCCGAACTTCTGGCGTCCACCAACGGACAACGACTACGGAAACGAGATGCCGGTCCGTCAGGGCCTTTGGCGGGAGGCATCGCAACGCCACCCAATCTCAAGGATCGAGCACTGGCAGAATTCCGACCGTGACGTGGAGATCACCGTCACGCGGATCCTTCCAGACGCCGGATCATCTCTCCACACGACTCACTATCACGTCTTCGGCAATGGGGAAGTAGTAGTGACGGTCTCGTTTGAACCCGGGGCTCTGGACCTGCCTGACCTGCCGAAGTCCGGCCTCACCCTGACCCTACCCCCGCAGATGGACCAGGTCACCTGGTTCGGAAGGGGCCCCCACGAGAACTACTCGGATCGAAAGACGGGGGCGGCCGTGGGGGTGTATGAGGCGAGTGTCCAGGAACTTCACACCCCGTATATCCGACCCCAGGAAAACGGAAACCGGACCGAAGTGAGGTGGGCGGCGGTATTCAGTGGTCAGGGGCCAGGACTCCTTGCTGTGGCCGATCCGGTGATGGAGTTCAGCGCACTCTTTTTTGCCGACGCTGACTTTGACGAGGGGGATCAGCCCAGCCACCGGCATGTCTGGGAGACCCAGCCAAGAGATCAGGTGTCTCTCGACCTCGACTACTTCCAGATGGGTGTTGGGGGAGACACGTCTTGGGGAGGCCGGCCCCACCCGAAATACCGGCTTCCGGCCAGGCCCCATAGCTATCGGCTGCGCCTCGTCCCATTCGATCCTCGGGATCGATCGCCCAAGGACGTGGCCGGGCAGGTATGGTGAAGGACATCCTGGAACCTGAAAGGCTTCCATGACCAGAAAACCAGCTCTTTGGATCGCCTTGACCCTTCTGGGCCTGGCAGGATCGATCCTGGCCTTCAGGCTCTTTCCCGTCGCCTTCCCCATCCTCTCCGTGGATATCCAAATGGATCGCGAAGGGGCCTTGGCCGAGGCCGGCGCCCTGGCGGACCGCCACCAATGGGACCCTGAGGAGTTTCGGCAGGCTGCAACCTTTGCCCATCTGGACCCTGCCTTCCAGACCTACATGGAGTTGGAGGGAGGAGGGTTGGAAGAGCTGAACTCGCTGGTGCGAGAGGGCGTTCTCACCCTCTATGCCTGGCGCGTCAGGCACTTCGCAGAGGAGACCGTGGAGGAGGCCGAAGTGCGCTTCACCCCGGAGGGGAGACTCTATGGCTTCCGACTTCTCCTCTCCGAAGACACCCCGGGGCCCACCCTGGAAACGGACGAAGCACTGACCCTGGCCGTGGAACGGGCCACCCTCGACTGGGGCATGCAGCCAGACCTGTACGAGCTCCTGGAATCGTCTCAAGAGGAGCTCCCCAGCGGCCGCCTGGACCACACGTTTGTCTTCGAACGCACCGATATCACCCTCGGAGAGGCGAAAGCCAGGCTACGTCTCGAGGTGGCAGGAGACCGTCTCGTTGAGGCCACTCGGTTCGTCCATGTCCCCGACGCATTTCTGAGACGTTACCAGGAAACCAGGAACGCCAACGAGAGTGTGTCCCTGGCGGGGACCATCATCTTCGTCCTCCTGTTCCTCGTGATCGGGGGGGGTGTGGGAACCGTACACCTCCTCCGCAACCGGTGGATCCAATGGAAAGCCCCGCTCTTTTGGGGCGGGGTTGTTGCGGGCCTGATGGCCATGGACCAGGTGAATAACCTACCCCTCTCCTGGATGGGGTACAACACGGCTCTTCCGGAACAGATCCACATTGCCACCCTCGCCCTCATGGCCGTGGTCACGTTCCTCGGCGGAACAATCTTCCTGGCGTTGATCTTCATGGCCGGAGAGGGTTTGATGCGCCGGGGATTCCCCGAAGAGGTGCAGCAGTGGAAGCTGTGGGCCCCAGGTGTCGCCAACTCCACTCCTGTCCTGGGTAAGACCCTGGCCCCCTACTTCGTGGTGGGAATCGAGCTTGGCTTCGTGGTGGTCTTCTACCTTTTCACCAGCCAGGTCCTGGGGTGGTGGAGTCCGGCCAGCGCCCTTGCTGCCCCGGATCTCCTCGCTACTCGATTCCCCTGGATCACGGCGGTGGGCACGTCCCTATTCGCGGCCCTCTCCGAAGAAACCCTCTTCCGTGCGATTCCTATCGGTGCAGCGGCCATTCTCGGGCGCCGCCACGGAAGACCCTGGGTGTGGATCTGGACAGCAGTAATCCTCCAGGCATTGGTGTTCGGAGCGAGCCACGCCAACTACCCCCAGCAACCGGCTTACGCGCGGGTGGTGGAGATCTTCCCCACTTACGTGGCTTGGGGCATCGCCTGCGTCTTTTTCGGATTGGTCCCGGCCATCATCGCCCATTACATCTATGACCTGGTCTTCTTCTCTCTCCCCCTTTTCGCCGCCGAGACTGGAGGGTTATGGATCGATCGTTCCATCGTTCTTCTCGCTGGGGCCCTGCCCGTCCTGATCGTGCTTTGGTCCCGGTGGCGGAACGGCGGCGTTTCCAAAGCCCCCGAATGGGCGTTGAACCGAAGCTGGCAACCCAAACCCAAGCCTGAGGCGGAACCCCCTCCCAGTGACACCCCCGTGGGAGCCCCACCGGCCTCGGGGGAGCCTGATGACGGTTCCACCCCAGGAGGTCCTTCTCACGCGATCTCAGCTCCGGAGGCCGGAAAACCGGCTCGAA
>JANQDZ010000051.1 GCA_028278645.1 Longimicrobiales bacterium
CGGTGACCGGTTGTTGCTGAATACCAACACCCTGACACCCCTGTTGAAGCGGATGCAGGAGACAGGTCTGGTAGAACGCAGTCGATCCCAGATGGATGAGCGTGTGGTCATGGTGGCCCTGACAACCAAGGGGCAGGAGCTGAAAGAACGAGCTCTGGACATACCTGCACAGCTGGTTTCGTCACTGGAATATCCGGTGGATAAGATCCTGGAACTCAAGAAGGGTCTGGATGAATTCCTGTTGAACCTGCGAAGTCTGGAAAAATTGAGCTGAGTCGGGATCAGCGGATCAGGAACAGCTTGTGTTCAGAGGACCAACTCTGGGTATAGGCCCTGATGAAATAAACCCCGGAGGAAAGCTCAGCACAACCGACCCTCCTCCGAGATGTGGAGGTACGCATTGATGTCGTCCGGGTAGCCGCGCTGCTGGAGGGCCGGTTCCAAAGCGGGGTCGAAGAGGTCGAAGGACCCCAGGCTCACGCAGACCAACACTCCCCCTCCCAGGAGCTTCACGAACTCCCGGCGGTCCAACCCGCGGTGGCCGTCGGATCCGTGGGCCTTGGCGGATACGTGGATCTTGTCGGAGCCGTGGATTTTGTCGGATACGTGGACCTTGTCGGATACGTGGACCTTGTCGGATACGTGGACCTTGTCGGATACGGGCCCTTTGTCGGAGACCTTACTCATGGCCGTCTCCTTTCGCCCCCCTGTCACTTCTCGAACCCGCATAGCTCTCAATGGCTTCCAGGATTCGCTTGTAGGCCGAGCATCGACAGAGGTTGCCATCCATGCCCCGGATGATCTCTTCTCGGGTTGGATCGGAGTTCTCCTGGAGCATGCCGTAAGCGTTCATGATCATGCCGGGAGTGCAGTAGCCACATTGGTAAGCACCCCGTTCGTAGAACTCCTGCTGAAGGGGGTGAAGCTCCCCCGGTTCGCCCAAGCCCTCGATCGTGGTGACCTCTTTCCCCTCCACGTGGTTGAGGTCGGCCAGGCAGGCCCGGGTGGGGACCCCGTCCACCAGGATGGTGCATGAGCCGCACATCCCTACCCCGCACCCATACTTGCTGCCGGTCAGCCCCAGGTCGCTGCGAAGGACCCACAACAAGGCCCGGCTCCCGTCGGTTTCGAGGGTGACCGTCTCGCCATTAACTGTGAAACTCATCTTCGCTTTCACGGGTTCTCCCTCCCAGGCGAGCAGACTTCCATTTTGGGGGTACACGGGACAATCGGGGGCCAAGTGTGATCAACTCGCAAGGGTTTTGTCAGGGCTTCCTTGAAGAGAGGGCGAACACATTGCACCGTAATCTCGTCATCTGTAGCGTCCATGACCGCTGTGGATCGGGCGGAACATTCCTTTTTGAATACGGGGGAGTATGAAGCAGCTGTGGATCGCGGGGACCATGATCCTTGCTGGAGGGATCATGGGGCTTGGATTTGGAACGGGGGGGGATGAAGCCTCCCCGGATGAAAACGCTCTCCCGGGCCAAGGCGTCGAGCCCATCCCCATCGATCCAATCGCTTCGGAATCTTTTGGTACCCCCGGGCCCGAAACTTCCCTGACCGCTTCTCCGCAGGAGGCCCCTGGGTCCAGGCGGTCATGGAGCCGCCGGAGGAGCCGTTACCCGGGGCCCATCCCCACCCCGGAGGACTGGGTGCCCCCGGATGGCACGGTCCGCATCGGGCTCCAGGCCGGCCACTGGAGGGCCAACGAAGCCCCGCGGGAGCTCTCTGGACTCCGTGACAACGGGACGGCCTGGCGTGGAACGGCGGAGTGGGAAGTGAACCTCGCCATAGCCCAAAAAGCCTCCGAAATGCTGAGGGAACTCGGCTACGAAGTGGACGTGCTTCCGGCTGTTGTCCCTCCCAGCTACCGAGCGCACCTCTTCATCGCCATTCACGCAGACGGAAGCAACGATCCCAACGCCAGAGGCTATCGGGTGGCCACCCCATCCAGAGACGCCACCGGCCGGGCATCCCAATTCGCCCAGTTGCTGAGGAAGAGCTACGGGGAAGCCACGTCCATCCGGGCCCTTCCCACCACCACCCGCCGGATGCGCAACTATTACGCCTTCAATTTCCGGCGATATGAGCACGCCCTCCATCCCATGACCATCGGCGTGATCATCGAAACCGGTTTTATCACCAGTCCCCGGGACCGGGAAGTGATTCTGGGCGCGCCGGGAAGGGCAGCAAAAGGAATCGTAGACGCCATCAAGACTTTCCCCATTACCCCCCCACCAAACGAATCCACTGGTATCCAGAGGGACACCACCGGAGGTTTCCCGGTACCCTGAGCACGCGCCGGATACAGCATCCCATTTCGGTCATTTCCGAGACCCCTTCCCCCAACGAAGGGTGGAGGTGTCGCATTTATGCTCTTAGGATCACCGCCATGACCCTCGGACAAACCCTCAAAAAACGGGAGTTGTACTCGGGTCGGGCCGCCGCGAGGTCGGACGAACTCCTTCAGACCAAACCGTTGCTGGCGAACCTCCATGGCCGGACGGGGGCCCATGCCAAGTCCTTGAGGTATCACCTGGACTCCCTGGAAGTTTTTGGGTTCGAGGACACCTTCTCAAGGCTGCAAGTCCTCAACAATGTGATCCTCGTTTTGATTCGATCCTGGCTTCGGTCATCGCCGGCCTGGCCTGGACACGCTACCGCCTAAAGAACCAAGCCTACGAGGCCCCGAACGGGGCTCACAAGGATCTGGAAAAGGCGTTGGATGAGGTGACCACCCTCCAGGGGATGCTCCCCATCTGCACGAACTGCAAGGACATCCGCGACGACGAGGGCCTCTGGAAACAGATCGAAGCATACATCTCCAAAGATTCGGACGCCGAGCTCACTCAGGGGCTCTGCCCCGACTGTACCCGTGAGCTCTACCCGGACCTGGTTGAGAACTTTTCCCAAGACTGAGTTCCAAAAAAAGCCCCCCGGAGAGGATCCGGGGGGCTCGATTCGCCTGCATTTGTTGGATGCCGGAGGAGGGACTCGAACCCCCGACACGCGGATTATGATTGCGAGAATGGCATTTTTCGGGTGTTTTCGGATGTTATCTTACGTGTTTCCCTGCAACGGCTTACGAGGATTCGGGGAGGCTCAAGTTTTTGGCTTTTTTCCCCTGTCTCGGACAGTGTGTGAAGAAAGTGTGATACGAAAGCGGGCCCGGCCACCCGGATCAGGAAGATAGCCGTCATTCTCTCCGGATGATCCATTCCGCGACCTGGGCCATCTTTTTCGCTGGCGTCTTTTTGAGGGTTGGAAAGATCACCACGTGCGCTGGATGCTCTTCGGTGGGAAGGCGGCGAATGGCGTAGTCCCCTTTCTCCCTGATCTGGCCAGCGGTGAAGGAAACCAGGCTATCCTCTGGGTGCCCCGCCAAGACAGCTTCCGGGTCGGTATCGGCGGCGATATGGACCGACATCCCTCCGGCTGTACGGTCTTTGAAGGCAGCGGAGGAAAGGCGGGTCCCGCCCTGTCCGTCAGGTACGATCCACCTCGGGAGTACACGCCGCCAGAGAACGGTTTCGTCTGGGATTGTCGGATCGTCTTCCGGGTGAGGCATCCGGCGAGGGCTTAGCCGAAGAGAACGCTCAAGCGGCCATCACCCAGATTAGGCGAGAAAGCAGGTCATCCTGCGTAATCACCGGCTCCTCATCAGCCTCTCCATCCTCATCAAGGGATAGGGCTGCCAAGGACCCATCGGGGCGTACCTCAATCTCAAACTCCCGGGCCTGATTGATCCACTCGAACTGGAGTCCTCCTCCAGACGTCGGGACCACGGCAGGGGACGGGAGTAGGTTCTCGTACTCGATCAGCACCCGCATGAGTTTGAAAGCGACTTCGAACACGTCCCGTGAGATTCGTGGGCTTCCGAACCCGTCCCAGTCGTCCGGGAGTGAACCGAGGTCGGAAAGGCGCCGCAGGGCGGATTGGGCCCAATCGTCTCCCCGTACCTCTGTCACTTCGCACCATTGGGTCGAGGGGCTGGTGACCACAGTCTCGGTGTTCTCGGGGTGCCAGGCTGTCTCTTGATCCTGGGCAGCTGTCGCAGCGGGGCTCATGAGGTTCTTTCCCAGATTGAGTGCATCCTAGGTGTGGTCAGGTCGGCGAACGAAGTCACTACCCACTCCCTCCCCAGATCAAACCATGAAAGGAGATCCTCGGTCTTCGACGACTCTGGAGGCCCTTTCGCGGTGAGGGTGAACTGAAGGAGTTCCTTCGCATCGGAATGCCGAAGGACCTGTTTGAGGGAGACATTCAAGGATCCACCCTCATTGGGGAGCGGATAGTTAGCACTGAACCCTACGTTTTGGGGCGACGGAAGTTCCGATTCGGCTTGAAGGTGGGAGAAAACCCCGAGTACGTCTGGGAGGTCGTGAAGAGACTCCCACTCTTTTCCTTTTTCGAAATGGTTCACGTAGGTCACTTCACATCTTCGAACCTGGGGGTAGCCCATCCCATGGTCGTTGAGGAACTCGGTGAACCGGGGCCACTCCTTCTCAAAGGCTGGTCGAATTGCATCTTCATACCTCGGATAGACCTCATCCCCTGAGACCTTCCGCCAGTTGTGGATGAATCGATCCTTCTGCACCTGCAGGAGACGAGTGCCGGATTCTTCGAGGTACCAGCAACGAACGGAGGGCATATTGGTGACCTCCAGTTCCACCACGATTTCACCAACCTTGGTTTTTGGACCCGGTCCAGACTGTCCGAGCGGGGGCTTGGTCTCGGATTCCGGGAAATCCTCCTTTAATCTGTCCCACAACAGGCCAAAGTGGGGAATCTGCCATGTCTTAAGAGGTTCGAACTCAACACCCAGCACCGTCTCAAAAACAGGTGGGTATCTGAACTCCGGCAGGCTTCGGCCTACCTGGGTTGGGGCGCGGGCCCCCGGGGGATCTTTGGGCGAAGAGGCGGCCATACTCAGTTGTACGCATCCTGGAAGAGGAAGTTTTCCCTGTCAAGCATAATGGGTGAGGACTCGAGAACAAAACTCTGACCGAACCTAGGGTGCGAAAGTCGCGTCAGTCTACACGGACGGCCCATGCTCACCCCTCAACCCGTCCCTATCCACTGCTTCCGTGCAGAGCATCCATCGCCTCTGCGGCTTCTTTTTGCCGCTTTGGGTCCTTCCCAACGTACACATCCTGAGTGAAGGACACGCTCTTATGCCCGAGTCGTTCGCTGACGACCTTGGCATCCAGCTTAGCCTCGTGAATGAGTTGCGTGGCGCAGGTGTGGCGTAGGGAGTAGAGGCGGTACGTTGGTTTGAACCTCCGCCTTTTGCCCTCCCCCGTCCACTGCCCTAACCCCGCCCTTTCACAGATCCTTCGATAGTTTCGCGAATAGAGGTTCGCCCCGTCCAAGGGGCTCCCGAACTCGTTTGTGAAAACGAAGCCGTGGTTGCGGTACTCAGCGCCGAGTTGGAGCTGTTCCCGTGCTTGGCTGGCTCGCCAATCCCGTAGGGCACGGATCGTGACTTTGGGCAGCACAACCGGCCGCACGGCTTCCGTTGTCTTCGGTGGGGCGAGGGCCCATCCCTCGGGGTGTTCATCTCGGTCCACCCCTCGCCGCGTCAAAGCCTTCTGGATTTGGACGGTGGCCCCATCCAGATCGACATCATCCCAAAGGAGCCCCAGCGCTTCGCCGGGACGAAGTCCCCCGGTAAGGAGGACAAGCCAGAGCGCGTGGTATCTGTCCTTCTTCGCCTCCTGAAGGAATCGCTTCGATTCCTCCGTGGTCATGTACACTACCTCTTTGCTCTTCAACGGAGGAAGATCAACGAGAGCAGCCACGTTCTCGGTTACGTCCCCCACCTTCTGGGCTCGTTGCAACCCCTGCCGAAGTACCGCGTGTAGACTCCGAATGGTCTGGGGGGACAGCCCCTCCTTCTCCTCCAAGAAGGTGTAGAGCTCATCAATGTCGTGAACCGTCAGGTCCCGGAGCCGAATCTCTCCAAGCTTCGGTGCCCCAGGCGGCGGCTCGAGCACATACCGGCGAAGGACTCCCATGTAGTCCGAGAAGGTCCTGGGCCGAAGGCTCTTCTTTTTGACATTGAGCAGGAACCTCTCAAGGTAGGGCCCCAGGAGTTCCCGAGACGGGTTCCCTTTCTCCCTGCCAATCACCTTCTCCCACGCCGCCTTCGCTTCTCGCTTCGTGTCATAGGTCCCCGTGACAATGATCTGCTTCCACTTCTTTCCATCCGGGCGCTGTGGGTCTTTCACGAGCCGCCTGCCACGGTACTCCCTGAACCGCCACCGCACGGTCCCGTCCCGCAAAACGATCTTTTGAATGGGATCCCGCTTGGCCTTCGTCTTCAGCTCCTGGAAGAGCTGCATAGCCCTGTCGGAATCCTCAAAGACGGCGTCGGCTCGGGCTCGATGTACTCCAGCCTTCGTGAGCTCGCCCGAGTCCTTCCTGCAGCCCACTTCAGCCTCAGCCCCGCAGGTCGGACATGGAAGGACGTGCTCTAGCCTGGGGTTCTTCCGGTTCTCCATCGGTCTCCGCCCTCGGTCGGCCTGACACATGGCATACCTAGACAAACGTAAGCTAACTCCCGGCACCAATGGTGACAAGCGAAAGCATCATCCGCATGCCAGCAAAGAAACCCTGCTAGATCAGGGATTATGGGAGAGTGTGTCACACTTCTTTCACACTTTCCCGTGTCAGAGGGCCAGAAAGGGGGCTAGAACGGTCGTGGAGTTGACGGCCTACCCCAGCCCCTCTTCGGGACCTCTTCGGGCTTCCTACGGCCATTCTGAAAGCCCTAAGCCGCCGCTTCATGATCTCCTTCACCCAAACGTCCAAGAATGTCCTGTGCAGCCCTCAGGAGTTCGTCGTCACTCATGGCCTGGACGGCGGTACGGTTTTCCAAATCCTCCACTCGATCCCGCAGCTCTTGGCTCTCCAGGACCTTCGCCGCCGTGTTGGCGATATGTGCTAGGGCCCTCGCCCTGGCCAAAGAGGGGCGGTGTCGGAGGCAGTCCTGGGCCGCAGTCTTCAGGAGGTCCAAGACGTCGATGACATTCGAGAGATGGACTTCCGGCACCGGAGCTTCGGGGTCCAGACCACGAGCTCGATACCCGCCGCGCTTCCGAGCCGCCGTCCTCTCTGAGGCCCGGTTTGGGTCGTGCCAAAAGCAGAAATCGGACCCCTGCAAAGGCGGAGCCCGACAAGGCCGGTCGTTAGCTGTCAAAGCCAGACAAGACCTTACCTCGGTAGGGGCGCGCTCGGTAGTCGTTTCCGGGGCGTTTCGGGCCGTCATTATCCGGCCTCCGCGTATTCCTCATGCGGTGCGACCCAACCGCCGTCGACCTTCTCCAACGCGGCAGCCTCAGCCACCATTTGGATGGCCGCGGCACAGGAGCGCCTGACCTCCTTTCCGGCCGCTTGGGCGGCTTCGCGCTTGGATACCAGACTCGGTAAGTACTGCCGTTCTGCAACGGCTAGGATGGCGTCGAACTGCTTCGGCTCCAGGCCGCTTGCCGCCGGTGGAGCCGACAGAATGGCGCGGGCCGCCCCGAGATCCGACTCCGCCAGGGCGTGCGCCTTAGTGGATGGGCTTTTGTCGGACGCAACAAAGCCCCGGATCTGCGACGCAGCCAGACTCACGTTGAGATCCCCCACCACCCGGCGAAGCTCTTTGAAGATCGTCGCGCCAACGTCCGAGAGGACCTCATCAAAACCCTGGAGCACCTGATCTCGACGGGCTTCGAACTTCGCAATCAGCTTCACCGCCTCCGATTCGAGCTTATCGCCCTGGAGGATTTGCCGCTCCGGTGGAAGGGTGGAGTTCTTTGCGCAACGCTCCGAGATGCCCTTGGTATCCTCGCGGATGCCATCGAGGAACGGCCCTCCTGTTGCGAGCCGCCCCTCGATGGTCACCCATATCGGCTCCCAATGTGTGGCGATCGAGGCGGCGATTCTTGCATCCGTGTAAGGCTCACGGATCATCTGCTTCGGCAATACCATCGTTCATTCTCCATCGAAGTGTTCGTGTGTTTCTATCCCCTGCTCGGTTTGACCGCGGCTTATTCCGGACCGAACACCAGGACGTTCGTATGACCGGGGCCCGTATCGGTGGCCCAGATCTTTCGGAGCTGGCCCGAGTATTGAATCCCAACCAAAAGGAACGCCGCCGGTATTGTCATCACCGCCCCGTTCGCCCACGTCACCTTCAGGTCTTCCGACGCCAGGAGCTGGAAGGCCGTCGTGACGAACGGCAGATCTTCGTCATCCCTCGGCATGATCAGTCGAGCGTTCCGAGGCGGGTCATTACAATGGCGGCCGTCCACGTCGCTACGGTGTTCGAACCTGTCTCGTGCTGGCATCGCGTTCTCCTTCAATTCGGGTGTGCTTCCGTGTTGGTGCTTATGAGTCGGCCCTGGGGAGGCGGCCGCCAACCGATTACGCCCTCATGTGGGGCAACCCCAGGGCCGTCGATGTGGACAAAGTCTGACATGGCCTTCGAAATATTCTGCAAACGCTGGGCTTCCGGCCCGACATGCGGATACTTAGTCCGCCTCATTCTTCACCATCCAAACCCAGCCGTCGCCGACAGGATTGAAGTTCTCTCGGGTCTGGATCGGGCATCAGCTCCAACTCCGCCAACCGCCAGCAATCCGTTAGCGCCGCCTGGGTTAAGCCACGACCCGCACCGACCTTTTGGCAAAGCCGCCGAAACACGACCTGGACCTGATGCGTGGGTTCGGCAACCGTTCCAGGTGAGCGTTCCCGGCAGTCAGTCATGATGCCCCGCCTTTGCCTCAGCGCCGGACACCAGAAAGCGGAAGAAGGTCTTCTCGTCGAAGCGAAGCAGGCCTTTGCGGATCATGTCGCGAAGTGCGTCGGCCACAACCTCCAACTCGGTGCCGTAGGCACCTACTGAGTCGGCTGCGGTCTCCTCACCCCGCTCCTCGAACAGATCAAGGAGGTGGTCCGGCAGATCGCAGACCATCCACGCATGGTTTCGGTCGAACCCTTCCAGGTGGGGACTTACCAAGTGAAAGACGCTGGCAGGAGATTGGTTTTCGATAGCATCAAGAAACTCTTCTCGTGAAGGCAGCATCGAGTTCTCTGAACCTCGATGAGATCTTCTTTCAAAGACACCTTCTTCACCTTCTTCTTGTCGTTCCGAACCTGTTCCAAGGTCTGTTCCAAGGTGACGGCTATAACGGTCGGCATCCTGGTATTTGTTGAAGTTTCGGAGTGAAAAGAGTGTTCCAAGGTGCGTCGTTTTGGTGTGGATCATCCCTTCCCCCTCCATCCATGCGATCATCCTGTGGATCTTGGAGAGGGACCATTCGCGCCATGCCTGGTTCTCTCGGTAGCGACACTCTCGTCTGATCGTCCGAAGGCTCTTCAGGAGCTGGCCCCGGTTAGTGGTTACTCCCTCTCTGGTCACCGGAGTGTCCGACCACCGAGCCTTCAGCATGAGGTACACCCAAAGGCGACCGTAGTGGGGGTCTCTCTCCCAGATCGGAGATTCAAGGAGCTCCCTCGCCACCATGATGTACCCACCTGGAATATCAGGCTTGGCTTGTTCATCGTCGTCTCGCATCGTGGCCCCCTACGGCCCAGGAGGTCACCGGGACCCGGGTGGTAGGGCACCCGAGCGGCCCGGAAGCCACTGCTCTGAAGCAGCCCCGGTTCCCCTGCTATTCGTTTCCGTCGCCGTTGGAGGAAGTCCCACCACTACGCAACCAGAGCGCAATCTGGTGGGCGTCGTACCGAACAGAACGCCCCAACCTTACGGTCGGGAGCACCCCTTTTCGGGAGAGGGCGTACACCCGCTGCAGGCTCAAGCCGGTGGCGGCTGCGACCTCGGGGGCTCGTATGAGTCTCGGGAGAGGGAGGGCTTGATGTGCTTCAGTGGCTTGCATCTTCGGCTCCAGGTTCTTGGGCCGAACCTGGAACCAAAAAAAGCCAGGTCGACCGCGTGATCTCTTCTGCTGATCACAACGGCGGTATTCAACCTGGCCCGTTATGCGGCGGTATTAAACCTGGCCCGTAGAAGGGGACCATGATGCAGCGGTATTAAACCTGGCCCGCTGGTTCACCCTTCGTGCTCTCACGTATGGGCCAAAACAACCCGAAGTCAAGACCAACTTGAGTTGGGCCCAGCGTTACAGGGAACTTTGCGAAAAAACACCGCCAGCGTCTGGCAGCGTAGGTCGCACACTAGCGGGTGAGACACCCTCCTCATAGACTATCATCCCCCCAACACAACAGCCGTCCTGCGAAGCTCGGCAGCTCGCCAGACGTTATTGGAATTGGCCTATGCCCGGTTGTCGGGGTACTCCGTCACTGCCACTGGATCTGACATGAAGCGTCTTTGGGTCCTGATATCCACACTTCTGGCCCTCCTGGCCGTAGGGCTCCTGGCAGGTTGGTGGTGGGCGATAGCTCTTGAAGTGGTCGATATTGTCGGCTCCCTGATGGCCACCGCCCTCCTCCGTTGGAGGGAGCTGGAGGGGTGGCGCTATTGGTACGGCCTGGGAGGGGCAATCACCTACGTGGTGGTATTGTTCCGCGTGCTCCCGCCGATGTTCGTCTGGCTGTGGAGAGATGCGCGGCCAACACCGACCGAGATCGTGGTGGGGATCGTCGTATTCGCTGCGATCCCGATCCTAGGCACCGTCGTTGTGACCGTGGCTTGGCCGCTAGTCGTCTATTGGCTCATCGCTGACGTTGCACGCTCAATTCGTTCTCGCCGAAATGACGGCCATTCCTAACCTGACCCAACCCCTCCTCAAGCCGGACCCCTGGAAGTTCACCGGAAGATGAAATGAACGACGCCGTGGGAGCCGTTTTAACGGCCGTGACCCCTCGAGATGGGCCTTGGTTCGCACAGTGTCGGTCCTGGCTGTCCAGGGGTCGGAGAGGGCCGATGCTAGGCCCTCAACGGATCAGAAATCAAAAAAGTGTGACAAAGTGTGAACATATCGGCGCAAGAACGGCCCCCCGAGGAAACCCCGAGGAGCCGTAAACCCTTGTCCTGCTTGGATGCCGGAGGAGGGACTCGAACCCCCGACACGCGGATTATGATTCCGCTGCTCTAACCAGCTGAGCTACTCCGGCGAAGACATAAAAGGTCATGAGGGCCCAGGGGGGTGTCAAGGCCATTGAGAGGCCGTTTCCCTGGTGTTTCTCCTCCGGGGCAGAAGTGTCGATTTTCGGCTGGGAATGGCCCAGTGGACCGACCGCCTAACATTCCTTCCCCACCGCCCTGATGCCCCCCCGTCACCTCCCTTTGCGACTTGCCATCCTGGCCTCGGATCAGCACCTGCGATTGCCGCGTCGGCGCGGAGCCGGCGCCCCGCAGGCATGAGCCGTCTGCCCTCAGAGGATGGGCCGGCGGCTTGGAGGGCATGGATCGGCGCCCTGGAGGGCATGAGCCCGCGCCCATACGGGCATGCTTCTGTCCCATCCGACCATGGACGGTTTTCGGGCGACGGACCGAGCCGGGTCCCGCACCCCCTGTTTCGGGCCCCGCTGAGGCGTGCGGTTGCCTCCCTGACGTCCCTGCGCGGACCGACCCCCCTTTTTTCTCCTGCCACCCCCTTTTCATCACCCAGACGGCCAGCAAATGAGCCGCTGAACCCCCTCGTATATTTCAGGTAAAGAGTTGTGGGTCTTGAGGTTGGGACGAGGAGGAGATGACCATGGTTGCGGTGCGTGATGACGTGGTGTTAAAAAGCAACGCTCTACGGTTGGAGGAAGATCCGGGCCCTGAGTTGGTGTCTTGGGGAGCGGGATCGATCCCGGCCCGGCTTCCCTGGCCACGCCGGGTCCGGGAGGCCGCCCCCGAGTACCCGGCCACCCAGGCCGGGGTCACCGATCCGGAAGCTGACCTCCACCAAGCGGCCGAAGAGTGTGCCGATTCCGATGACGAC
>JANQDZ010000004.1 GCA_028278645.1 Longimicrobiales bacterium
TCGACTCCATCACCGTCCCCGACTACCTGGAAGACCGGTTCCGTGACAAGGCCCACGTGCTCCGGTGGATCAGCGTTGTCATCATCTTCTCCATGGTCACCGCTTATACCGCGGCCCAGCTGACAGCTTCGGGAAAAGCCTTCGGATCGTTTCTGGGGACCAGCTACAGCACGGGCGTTCTCATCGGGGCGGCGGTCATCCTCTACTACACCACGGTGGGAGGCTTCAAGGCCGTGGCGTATTCGGACCTCCTCCAGGGGGTCCTCATGTTCGCGTGCCTGGTGGTCCTCCCCATCGTGGCCATCCCGGCGGCAGGTGGATGGACCGAGGTCATGGGCGCGCTCCACGCCGAAGACCCGGCACTGCTCCGACCGATGGGGTCCTTTGGGCTCACGCTTCCGGGTGTCATCAGCGCCGCGGGGTTCGTGGGGATCGGGCTTGCTTTCCTCGGCGCCCCCCAACTCCTGGCCCGATTCATCTCGGCCCGAGACCAGAAGCAGATCGTGGAGGGCGGGTTCATCGCCGTAATCTGCGTGATTGGGTTCGACGTGGGAGCGGTCCTCTCCGGCATGGCAGGCCGCGTCCTCTTCCCGGGCCTCCTGGATCCGGAAACAGTCCTGCCTGAGATGAGCGCCTCTCTTTTCCCTGCCTTATTCACGGGGATCTTCTTGGTGGTGGTCCTGGCAGCCATCATGTCCACCGTGGACTCCCTCCTGATCCTGGCGTCTTCCGCGGTGGTCCGGGACATCGTCCAGCAGGTGTTCAAACCGGAGTGGCCCGAGACCCGATTCTCCCTTTACGGGAAGCTGGTGACCGTGGTCATCGGCGGCGGAGCCTTGGTCATGGCTCTTGCCGAGGTGAGGATGGTGTTCTGGTTCGTGCTATTCGCATGGTCGGGCCTGGCCTGCGCGTTCACGCCCGTGGTTCTTTGCTCCCTGTTCTGGAAGGGAACGACCCGGGCAGGCGCCATCGCCGGAATGGTCGGTGGATTCCTGACGACGGTGGGCTGGGTGGTCTTCTTCAAAGAGGGATTCTACAACCTTTACGAGATGCTCCCGGGTTTTGCCGCCGGGTTCCTCTGTACCATCGTCGTGAGCCTCTTCACCACCCCGCCTGAGGGAGCGGCGGAAGAGCTGGACGCCATCCGGGAAGAGGTGGGACCTATCTTCCGGTCGAAGGTGTGACGGCGTAGCACCCCCTACCGGTTCAGCCTCCCGTACTTCTCCAGGATCTCCCGGACCCGATCGTGAGGGAGCGCGTGGACCTTGGTGCCGTTGATGCCCTCCATGGTTTCGGCGGCAACCATGGCGTTCACGATGGCTTCCTCCGTGGCCTCGGCGGTGGCCAGGAAGTAGGGACTGAGCCGGTCGTTCGGTAGCATCTCGGCCGTGGTGGGGCGTCGGCGATCCCACGCCTCTTCGTTGGCCGTTGAGAAAGCCAGGAAGATATCTCCCGATCCGTTGCTCCCGTACCCACCCATGCGACCGATGCCTATGGGCACTCGCCTGGCGAGGCGCTTGAGCTGGTGGGGGAGGAGCGGGGCGTCGGTGGCCACGATGACGATGATGGAACCGAAGCCTTCCGTCATGCCATCGGTCTGGGCATCCATCGAAGCTGGGGGGTGAGCGTCGGCCGAGGCCGAGGCATCACCGGGATCCGACGCCGGCTCGTCTCGCCCACCGTACTCGGGCATGAGATCCCGGATCTCCTGGCCTACCGGTGCTCCGGCGATCCGCAGCCCCGCCCGGCCGCCGTAGTTACACTGGACCAGAACCCCCACGGTGTGATCGCCCACGCGACGTGACGCGGTCCCGATCCCGCCTTTGAACTGATGACAGACCATCCCGGTCCCGCCCCCCACATTCCCCTCTTCCACCGGGCCAGCCTTGGCGTTGTCCAATGCCGCCATGGCGTGTTCTGCCCTGACGTGGAACCCGTTGATGTCGTTCAGGCTTCCGTCGTAGGTCTCGGCTACCACCGGCAGGCCCCACCATACCCCTGGGGCCAGCTCGTCCACGGCCCTCCTGTCCCGCATCCACTCCAACACGGCGTCCCTGACAATCCCGACACTGTGGGTGTTGGTGATCATCACAGGACCCTCGAGGAACCCCGACTCCTCCACCCAGGTGGTCCCGGTCATCTCCCCGTTCCCGTTGAGGGAATACCACCCTGCGAAAACCGGTGAGAATCCGAATCCCCGGGGAAGGATCGCCGTGACTCCGGTCCGAACCGGACCCTCACCCACCACCAGAGGGCCGGGTTCTCCCTCGACGATAGTGGTATGACCCACCGTAACCCCGGCCACGTCTGTGATGGCGTTGAAGGGCCCCGGCGTACCATCGAAGGGGATTCCCAAGTCCCTTGCCCGGATGGACTGGCCTGCAGCCGGGATCAGGGGAACCAGAGTGAGCAGGACGGCCGTAGCCGCCAAGGCGGTCCATGACATAAGAACCTCGCACAGATGTGTTGTGGTGAGTTACCTACTCCGGACGTACTCCTTGGAGACGTCGATGATCCCCGTGGCATACCGGTTCGCCCGGGACAGATAGTCGCCCATCAGCGTCATGAATACGCCGGCCAATGACAGCACTGCGATGAGATTCGGGATGGCGCAGATAGCCACTGCGATGTTGGCGAACACCCAAAGCCGGTCCACATCCGCCACACCGGCAAATACCAATGGTGGGATGAAGTAGAGGAACCGAATCCATCGTGTCGCCACCCGTCCGAACACGTCCACGAGAGCTGTCTCGAAGTAGATGAAGAACCCGATCTGCGTGGAGAGACAAAAGGAGAGAATACAGAAGGAGATGAGGTTCCCGGCCACGGCCTCAGGAAACACGGAGGAGAAGGCCAGGATCACCAGCTCGATGCCCGACTCCCCGCTCGAGAGAACCCCCGTGGAGAGCACCGCGAAGCACGTGATGGTGCAGATCACGAAAGTCACCACGAACACCTCGAACGCTCCCCACATACCCTGCTGGAACGGATGGTCCGTTTCTGCCGTGGCGTGAGCCATGGGAGCGGTCCCCATACCCGCTTCGTTCGAAAACATCCCCCTGGACACGCCCTGCTGAATCGCCTGCATCACCGCCGCGCCAGCGAACCCGCCCGCGGCGGGAATTGGAGCCAGGGCATACTGGAAGACCGAAGCGAAGACCTGCGGGATCTCCCTCCAGTTGACGAAAAACAGGAACAACCCTCCCCCGATGTAGACCAAGGACATAAACGGGACCAACGCTTCGCTCACCCGGCCGATGCGACGAATCCCGCCGATGACGACGGTGGCGGTCACCAGGGTCATGGTTCCGGCCACCAAATAGGGATCGAGGCCGTAGGAGGCGAGGAAGGAACGGCCGACCGTGTGGGCCTGCAGCAGGCTGGCGCTGAAGAGGGCGTTGACGATGATGGCGAGGCTGAACACCGTGGCCAGCGCAGGCCAGCCCAACCCACGCCTGATGTAGTACATGGGCCCGCCCCGAATCCGGCCCGTCTCGTCGATGTCCCGGTAGTGGACGGCCAGCGTGATCTCGGCGGTTTTGGTGATGGTGCTGATGAGGGCCAGGAGCCACATCCAGAAGATTGCCCCCGGGCCGCCGATGGAGAGTGCCACGGCAATCCCGGCGATGCTCCCCATCCCCACCGTGCTGGCCAAAGCGGTGGAGGTCGCCTGGAACGGCGTCATCCGCCCCTTTTTCCGCTGCTTGGCGGTTTCCGCCGCACCAGGTGCAGTTGCCTCTAGGCCGGGGGCACCTGAGGCGGGGGTCGGATCCGGAACCCGACCTGGCCCAACGCCGGCAGACTTCGATGCCCCAGGCCGAAGCAGACTCCCGAAGGTCGTCCGGAAGATCTCTCCCAAGCCCCTAACCTGGAAAACCCTCGATCGAACCGTGAAGTAGAGCGAAACGCTGCCGATGAAGACCAGCGTCCACGGGCCCCACAGGAGCTCGTCGATGCGGGCAGCGACGTTCAGAATTGTGTCGATCATTAGCGGATGCGGGGGGCTGTGGTGATGGGGCGCCAGGGAGTAGGAGATCGCAGGGTCGAGCCCGGGCTCCAGATCACCGGAAAGCGCCCGCGATCATCAACGCCTCGGACAGGGTGTTCACGAGGGACCGGGTGGTCACCTCGGGGCTGATGGCCACGGCCCGAAGGGCTGGTTTTCCCCCGAGGCGGGTGACCGACACGATCCTTTTTCCCTTCCGCTGGATCGTGCGATAGATGTGCTCCTGAAGTCGATCCACCTCCCCCGGATCCAGGGCTTCCTGTTTCACCCGATAGCAGAGGATCCCCGTATCCGGTTCGTGGAGGGGGTCCACATCTGGGTGTTCGCGAAGAATGTCGTAGAACCCACGGATCGCCTCCAAAGGAGACCGAAGCCGCTCGATGAGCTTCGTCAGACCCTGGTGACGGATGGAGCACACCAACGGAAGGGCCGCGAAGGGCCGGGTGCTGGGGATGGACTTCAGCCCCGGGTTCGGCCCCGGCGCGTCCACCCGGTTCCAGTAGTCGCTGAACAGTGCCAGCGGTTTGAACAACTCCCTGTCCCGAGCAAAAAGGACGGAGTTCGGGATGGGAACGGCCATTTGTTTGTGGGGATCCCACGCTACGGTGTCGGCCTTTTCCAATCCCTCGAACAGCTGGGTCTTTTCGGGCACGAGCATGTACGCCAAGCCGTAGGCGCCATCGGCATGAAGCCAGGCCCCTTCCTCCCGGCACACCTCGGCGATCTCTCCCACCGGGTCCACCGCACCGGTGGAGGTGGTTCCCACTGTGGCCACCACACAAAACACGTCCCGAGTTCCACGAAGCTCCCCCAGGATGCGCTTCAAGGCGCCCACGTCCATTCTCTGCTTATCGTCCACGGGCACCTGAATCAATGCCCCTTCCCCCAACCCGAGAAAGCGCACGGCATGTTTGAGGGAGAAGTGGGCGTCGGCGGACACGACCACGGCCAGCCGGGAGGGATCCTGGAATCCGGCCAGGCCTCTTTCTGAAAAGTCGAAGCCGGCCTTTTTAGCCCAGTGATGCAAAGCCATGTAGACGGCTTGCTGATTTGCATAGGTGCCGCTGTACAAAACGGTACCGTCGGCGTCGGGACCGAGACCAAAAAGCTTGCAGAGGGCTTTGCAGCAGAGCTCCTCGAGCGTCGCTCCCCCGGGAGACACCTGCCAGTTGGTGACGCCCTGGTTCCACTCGAGGGCCACCTCGGCACCGTACGCCGCGCCCTCCTCCAACGGGGAGTTGAACAGGCCCTGACAGGACGGCAGCTCGTAACGCATCAGGTGCGGGATCAGATCGTCCTCGACCATCCATATCAGGTCGGCGATGTGCATCCCCTCTTCTTGGAAGTCCACCAGAGAGGCCAGCGCTTCCGCCACCTTTTCGGGAGAAGCCCCGGAAAAGAGCCGGTCAGCCATGGAGCCTCCGGTGCAGGAACCTCCCTCGGCCCGGTGTGCCCAGGCACTCATCGCCATCAATGAGGAGCTCGCCTCGGGAAAAGACCTTTAGGATCTTCCCTGTAATCTCGATCCCTTCGTAGGCCGACCAGTCGGTGCTCATATGGAGGGTGTCCTGCCCCATGATCCATTTCGCCTCTGGATCCAACAGCACGACATCAGCGTCGGCTCCGGGTTCCAGCCTTCCTTTCTTCGGCGCCATCCCGAACAGACGGGCGGGCTCCGAGGAGACGATCTCGACAAATCGCGGTAGAGAGATCCTGCCCTTGGCCACACCTTCGGAATAGAGCAGTGGGAACCTTGACTCGATGCCGGGGATCCCGTTCGGACAAAGGTCGAAGCGGTCCTTCCCGTAGAGCTTGGCCTCCCAGGAGAAAGCAGCGTCGTCGGAAGTCACCATCCTGATCCTGCCGTCCACGACCCCCTGCCAGAGGACCTCGATTGCAGCTTCGTCCCGGAGGGGAGGAGAGCAGATCCACTTGATTCCGTCTTCCCGCTCCAGGACGGAATCGCTGAAGTAGAGGTAGTGGGCGCAGGTCTCCGGCCTGATGTCCAGGCCTTCCTCCATGGCATCCGTCAGAAGCTCGAGACCGCCGGGGCTGGCGAGGTGCACGATGAAGAACCGACCTCCGGTTTCCCGGGCCATTTCGATGATACGCCGGATCGCTTCCGTCTCCACTTCGGGTGGCTTGCTCCTGGCATGGTAGATGGCCGAGGTCTTCCCTTGGTCGATGAGTCGGGGAACGTTCGCCTCGATCATGTCGTTGTCCTCGGCGTGCAGCATGAGCATGCCACCTGCGTCGGTCAGCGGACGGACGATACGCATGAGGTCTTCGTCCTCGATCAGAAGACCGTCTTCCCGGTACGTCATGTAGCACTTCATGGTGGGAGCCCCGGCCGCCACCACTTCCGGGATCTCGGCCAGGGTTTCCTCGTCCGGACGGGTAATGGCGGGATGAACGCCAAAGTCGATCAATGCCTTCCCTTCGGATTCCTCCCACTTGTCCTGGAGGGTCTTCGCCAGGGATCCGCCCGGCACCTGATTGGAGAAGTCGATGACGCTGGTGGTTCCCCCGAAAGCCGCCGCCCTGGTACCGGTGAAGTAGTCGTGGACGCTCACCGTCTTCATGAAGATGTCGTTGAAGTGGACGTGGGTGTCGATCCCGCCGGGCAGGACAAGGAGTCCGTCGGCGTCGATCTCCTGGTCCGCCTCCATGTGAGACAGGTCACCCAGAGCCGCCACGGTCTCCCCTCGGATCAGCAGATCCTGATGGATCACCGCTTGGCCAACCACCATCCGACCGCCTCGAATCAGGATGGATGACTCGGTGGGGGATTCCTCGGTGGGATGGGCACCAGCGGAGGAGAGAGCATCCGACTCCATAGACCACCTCCAGGGTAGCTGCGCCAGAAACACGGAGCGTCGTCTGACCGGTTCGGGCAACTTGGGGCCCAACCCGCAGGAGGGAAAGGAACTCGTGCGAGGTTGTCGGTGCTAGGCCGGCAAAGCATGTTGCAGGATCGGTGTTGAAACCAGGACCAGGCGGGGGAAAAACCCATGACCGACCTCAAGACGTACGCAGCACTGGCCCGGGCCCCATTCCTTCTCCTCCCCGTGACGCTGGTAGTCTGCGGCGCCGGTGCGGCAGCCTTCGAAGGCGACGCCTACCTTGGCCCGACCCTTTTCGCTCTTGTTGGCCTTGTGGCTGTTCACATCGCCGTTAACGCTCTTAATGAATGGAGCGACATGCGGCGGGGCATTGACCTCAACACGGTCCGCACGCCGTTCTCCGGAGGTTCGGGCACTCTTCCGGCCGGAAAAGCTCCTGTGGAAGCCGCTCTCCGACTCGGCCTGTTCTTCGCGGCGGTGGGCTTGATCATCGGTATCTGGTTCCTGTCCAGGATCGGTCCTGCCTTCCTTCCCTTCCTTCTCTTCGGCGCCGTATTCGTCCTGGGGTACACCGATGCCCTGGCACGTGTGGGAGTAGGGGAGGTAGCCGCCGGTCTGGGGTTGGGCGGAATGGCCGTCTCGGGTGTGGCCATCGTGCAGGAGGGGATACTGGGGAATGTGGCCATCGCCGCATCGGTCCCGGCGTTCCTCATGACCTTCAACCTCCTCCTCCTGAACGAGTTCCCGGACGAGGAAGCCGACAGAAAAGGGGGAAGGAAAAACCTGGTGCTTTTACTCGGACGAAAGGGCGCGGCAATGGTTTACGTCATCGCCGGGCTGTTGGTCCCAATCTGGATCGTGGCCAGTGTTTTGGTGGGCCCCTTCCCCGTCTGGGCCTTGCTCGGAGCCCTGCCCTCGGTGCTCCTGGCCAAGCCCCTCTCCTGGGCGTTCGGAGACGCCTCTGCCGACGTCCCCATTCCCGCTCTGGGAGCCAACGTCGTGTGGAACTTGGCGACGAACACGCTGCTCGGAGTGGGGCTCCTGGTGGCCGCGGTACTGGCCTAGAAGCCCCTGGCGCAGGTAGGCGCGGCGCCCCCCAGCGGGAGCGCCACACCCAACAGGAATACCGGTGCTGTTCGACCGACCTACCCGGAAACCGCCACCTTGAAGATCTTCCGATCACCTTCGATCACGTGGTCCATATACCCGGCCATTCCCTCTCGGGCGGCCGGATCATCGGCGATGGCGAAGTAGGCGTCCAGATTTTCCACCTCGGTCTCCAGGACCACCGTCCAGTAGCTGGCGACAACGTCCACCAGGACCCGCTGGCTCTTGATCCCCCCGGTCTGCATCTGCGGAAGGGTCCTCTCGAACTTCTCGATGAGGGCGCTTCCCTGCCCCGGTTTTGCTTTGAAGGTGTCGATGACGACGAACATGGGTCACCTCACTGTCTTTCCAACCAGTCCCCTTGAAGGGACGGGCTCTGGTCCCCGAGCTCAGGAACCCGAGTTTGTGGTGGGAACGTAAATGACGTCATTGTGGCCCTGGATCATGCTCATGTACTTCTCGAAGTCGGCAGGAGTCTGTTCGGCCATCGTCCCGAGAACCTGCCCGGTGAAGTCGTCAATGTGGTCCCAATCCTCGAAAAAGAAGAGAAGTTTGTAGTTGTGCCGGCCCCCGGTGTTGTGACCCAGGGTGACCCACCCCCCTAGGATCCCATCCGCCATCGCTTGGTTGAAGAGGGGCCCTGCAACCTCATCGTGGATCCTGATCCACTCGGATTCGTCCTGGAAGTTGTACTGGTAGGTGGCAGCATACATGTACGCTGTTTCCAAGCCCTCGGGCACGTTGATGGTCCCGAAGTTCCAGATCTCGTCGTGGTGTGCTTGGATCATGCCAGCGCTGGCCTGACTCTCGGCTTCGGGGGTAGAAGCCTGGAGTCCTTCAAAGTACTGGCTCCAGAACGAGTCGATGGAATTCCAGTCATTGGTTCGGATTGCCATCCGGACGTTGTACTCTCCCCCGGTGTTGTGCTCCCACTGGTTGTAACCCTCGATAACTCCCCGAGAGACCAGGTCGTCGAGGACCGGAACGGAGTACTGGAAATACTGCCGATTCCACTCCGGAAGGTCGGCATAGTTCACCTTGAAGAAAGCCTCGTAGAGGTGGGTCGGTCCATCCGCTTCCTGAGCGCCACATCCAAAGGTCGGGGTCAGGAGAAGAAGGAGGGCGAAAAGAGATGCTACACGGTACATGGTGCCTCCAACGATGGGGGTACAGATGCCAAAAACCACTGCAGTCTTTCAGGGTGGGGCGGAACGCTGATCAAAAACCGCCGCTCACCTGATTATTCAGGAACGCTCCTGACTACTTCGGAGCTGGATACGCGATGGCCCCGGCCTTGCCCATGGCCTGGATCCCTTCCTCTACCGTGACCAGCGGATAACCTCCTGTTTGGCAGGGAATAACAGAAATGCCGGCCTGGGGGACGGCTGAAAGCATAACGCGTCCAAGCCGCCAGGCCCGGCGACGGAGATCCACAACTTTCTGGGGTGTTGATCCGAGCCCAATTAAGGCTTGGACTTTTTAATTGTCAAGAAAATTTTTCTTCAGGAAGACTCTTCCGAGTGGATTCCGTATTCCTTCAGCTTACGCCAAAGAGTGGTGCGGCTCATCCCCAGGCGCTCTGCGGCAATGGTGCGCACGCCACCAGCCTCCGCCAGGGCCCGTTCGATGTCCGCACGTTCCACCTCCGGCGGGCTCTGGACCTGGTATCGCTCCCCGGGGCCTTGTTGGACGTCCCGTCCGCCTCGGACCTCGGCCGGGAGATGTTGCGCCTCGATGCGCCGCCCGCCGGACTGGATATGGGCGCTCTCCAGCGCCGACAGGAGCTCCCGGACGTTGCCGGGCCAGGAGTGTGCCTGGAGTTGACGAATGGCCAACGGTGAGCACGCCGCGTGGGGTGGGAGTCCTACCCGCCGGAAGAACGACTCGGCAATAAGGGGGATGTCCTCCCTTCGTTCTCTGAGGGGCGGGATCTCTACGCGGACAACGTTGAGGCGATAGTAGAGGTCGTCGCGAAAACGGCCCGCTTCCATCTCGGCTCGGAGGTCCCGGTTCGTGGCGGCCAGGACGCGAACGTCGACCTGGACCGGGCGCTCGGCGCCTACGGGGGTCAATTCGCGCTCCTGGAGCACACGCAAGAGACGGTGTTGCAGCCCTGACGAAACGTCACCGATTTCGTCAAGGAGCACGGTCCCGCCGCGGGCGGCCTCGAACAGGCCCTTCCGGTCCCGCGTGGCTCCGGTGAACGCCCCGCGCACGTGGCCAAAAAGCTCGGATTCCAG
The DNA here is from genome assembly GCA_028278645.1 of Longimicrobiales bacterium. Lineage (GTDB taxonomy): Bacteria > Gemmatimonadota > Gemmatimonadetes > Longimicrobiales > Gaopeijiaceae > JABDNZ01. Next base: position 10,197 of record JANQDZ010000004.1, read on the forward strand.
AACACCTTCGGCCAGCGCTGCGCAGTTTACTGCCAGGAAAGGTGCCGAGGTACGGCCGGACAGTTCATGGATGGCCCTAGCCACGAGCTCCTTGCCTGTGCCCGTCTCGCCGGTGATGAGGACCGTGGCGTCCGTGGGCGCCACGCGCTCGATGACCTCCAGTACCGCCCGAATACCTCCCGAGCGACCCAGGATTCCACCCGGTGGGGTCTCGCCTTCCCTGGGAAGCGACGGACGGCGGGTAAGCAGTGCGTCCACCCTGGCGCTGAGAACGTCGGGCTCGACGGGCTTCGTGAGAAAATCGTCAACGCCGGTGTGAAGCGCCTGCACCGCCGAGTCCACGGTCCCGTACCCGGTGATCATGAGGATGGGTGTGTCCGCTCCCCAAGTCCTCAGCACCTCCACAATACCGATTCCGTCCAGGCCGGGCATGCGCAGGTCCAGGAGGATCAGGTCGTAGTCGTCCTCCTTGAGGAAGCGCACCGCCTCGGCGCCGTCGCCTGCTTCGTCCACCTCGTGGCCGTCCTCCCGTAGCAGTGCTGAGGTGGAAAGACGGAACGTCGGATCGTCGTCAACGACCAGCAGGCGCGCCACGCTCACGAAAGGACCTCACCGGCGGCTTCCACCGTGGCCAGGGGCAGGTCGACGGTCATTTCGGCCCCGCCGCCGTCCCGGTTGCGGGCAACGAGGCGCCCACCGTAAGTGCGGGCCAGGCCGTCGGCGGTGAACAGGCCTAACCCCACCCCGTGGACGTCGGCCTTCGTCGTGAAGAAAGGATCAAATACGTGGGCCAGGGCGTCATCGGCGATGCCTGGCCCCGTATCCTGGATAACGACCGCGCCCCGTCCCTTTTCGGCGCCCACGCGGATCGTCACGCTCCCGGACCCGGTGATGGCGTCTTGGGCGTTCTGAAGGAGGTTCAAGAGGATCTGCTTGAGGGGATCGGCAGAGATGGAGACGTGGACGGGTGTATCTGCCTCGACGTTCACGGCTACGTCACGCTCGCCCATGCCGAGGCGCACCACCTCGGCCACCTCGCCGGCTACCACGGCGGCGTCGCACTCTCCCTCCTCCTCCCGCGGGCGATGCAGGTCTAACATCTGCTCGGTCAGCTCGTGCATCCGCAGGAGTTCGTCGATGGCCAGGTCGGCGAACCGGCTCGCATCGGCGTCGTCCGTCACCCGCCTCCGGAGGATCTCCAAGCAGTTACGTACGCTGGCGACGGGGTTCCGCACTTCGTGCGCCAGCTGGGCCAGGAGTCTTGCGGACGACGATAGACGATCTCGCTGCACCAGCTCCGCCTGCAACATGGCCAGCCTCGCCTGCCGTTCTTCCAGTGCATCGTTGGCCCTGCTCAGTTCGGCGATTCGGGCACGCAAAGCGTCACGCATCAACTCGAAGGACCGGGTAACCTGCTCCACCTCGGCGATGGCCGAGTGCTGGACCGGCGAGTCGAAATCGCCCTCTCCAACGCGCTCGGCAGCCACGGCCAGGGCCCGGACCGGGCGGGCCAGGCGAACCGCGAAAAGTGTTCCCACGGCGAAGGCCAGGACCAGCGCCACGGCAAAAACCGTCAGGTGCATCCGCCTCAGAGCGGGAACCACGGCCAGGGCTTCGTCCAATGAGCGCACGAAGGTGACCCGGGCACCGCCGGGGATGGAAGCACTCAAAACCAGGTATCTGACCCCGCCCCATTCTAGCTCGTGGACCTCCTCGTTCTGCGGTATCTGCGATAGGAGCCCGAAGAGCCCCATGGCGGGCTCGGCCCGCCCGGTATAGGCGCCGAGTGCATGGTCCGGCGCCGTGATGAGCACGTCGGAGCGGGTCAGGGCGGCGAGGGTCGCCGCCTCTTCTGAGGCCATGGGCACCCAGACTCCGGCGGCCCCCATCCACTCGTCCCCGAGCTTCACCGGAGCCAAGGCCACCGTGCCCACTTCATCCCCAGACTTCACGACCTCCACCGGCATGGCTCCGCCCCTGGTCACCTCTACCAACTCCATGGGGAGAGACGGCCCCACCCAGCTCAGGCCTCCCGGATCGACCACAAGGGGCTGCTCACCCGGGAACGGCGCGGCGAGCTCCGTGGCCGCGGCCACGGCCGTGGCGGTGTCTCCGTCCAGGATGGCCCGGGCGAGGCGCCCACTCCCCGAGATCTCCCGGGCGTGCATCATCCGGGCGCCCGCCTGGTTCTGGAACTGGTCACGAAGCACCAGCGGCGCGGCGCCGAGCTCCTCGCGGACGTTCTCCTCCAGGGAGGCTCGCAGGCGGCGATCCAGCACCACGCCCGCCGGCACCAGCCCGATGGCCAGCACGACGAGCACGAGCACTAGTAGCGCGCGTTGTAGTGATACGCTCATGGGCCCACCCTGGGGCACGCGGCCCCCCTGGAACGGAGATAAAAAGAACCCTAAGCAGAAACTGGGCGCGACGCCAACCGGTTTCCGCCCCCGGCGCCATCCTTTGCACGAATCGTTCCCGCGCCGGGAAGCCAGCTTTCACGGGCCGTTGCCCCCGAGTCGGCCGGCAGAAACGCTGCCCAGTGGCGATAGAAGTGTTTCATCGAACCCTCAGGGGCGTTTCATCGGTGTTCCATGAAACACTCGGGCGCCGCGTATCCTCGCCCGCCCCAGGGCCGCGGATAGCCCGTCTCCCTTGGCCTTGGCCGGCACTGGGCCGGCCACGGCACGCATAGCACAGCTCCTGCTCCTGACATGACCCCATGGCGCGCCGGCGGTCGGTGAGCCCATTCCAACCGTTGTGAAGGAGGAGATCAGCAATGACAGGCAAGAATGCTTTGGTCCTCTTGACGTGCGCGCTTGCGCTGGGGGCCTGTGACGACGATCCAACCGAGCCCGAGGTCATGACCCTCGCGCTCTCGTTTTCAGGACTCGAGCCACTGGCGAACGGGTTCCACTACGAGGGCTGGGCCATCATTAACGGCGCGGCGGTGACCACCGGGAAGTTCAACGTTGCCTCAGGGGGTGGCCTGGTGACCGTTGATGGCTCCGCCATCGCCGGCGGCGCCTTCGACACGGGCGTCGATCTCGAAGACGCCGCGGCCATCGTCATCACCATCGAGCCGGCGGGCGACACGGACGACATCCCTGCCTCTACCCACATCCTGGCCGGCCCGGTGTCCGGGGGTGGGGCGAACCTCGCCGCCGCAGACGGCGCCGCCCTGGGCAGTGACTTCCTTGGGGCCACCGGTGACTACATCCTGGCCACTCCCACCGACGGCGCCGAGACCAACGAGAATAGCGGCATCTGGTTCCTGAGACTGGCAGGCGGGGGTCCGGCGGTAGGCCTGGACCTACCCACGCTCCCCGGCGGGTGGGCATACGAGGGCTGGGTGGTCATTGACGGCACGCCCGTCACCACCGGTCGCTTCACCGCTGTCGATGCCGCGGACTTCTCGGCGCCGTTCAGCGGAATGGAAGCCGGCCCGCCCTTCCCCGGGGAGGACTTCCTTATGAACGCCCCGGCGGGCCTGACCTTCCCTACCGATCTGGCCGGGACCACCGCGGTCATCTCTGTGGAGCCCGAGCCTGACGACTCACCGGCCCCGTTCACGCTAAAACCCCTGGCCGGCGGCGTCCCGGCGAACGCCATGGATCACCAGACATACGCTCTGGGCAACAACGCGGCGGGCTTCCCCACCGGAACTGCCGTCATCCGATAAGGGAGACGTCGGTGCGTGGGTCCCGGGGCGGTCGACCGACCGTCCCGGGGCCTCCAGGGCCGCTGGGAGGAATTGCGGATACCCTGCCCATCCCAAGGACCGTTTCCATCCTCCGCCCCAGCCACTAATGTTCTGCTTGTAACAGACCGGTAGACTCGGGCCCGGCAGGCTCGTTTCGGGTTACCTCCCAGGAACCTGGACCGAGAATCGCCGGGCTTTGGGTTCGCGAACATTCAGCTGGAGAAATCAATGTTCCGTACGCGCATCGGTAGTCTCCGCACCCTCCTTGTTTCCGCCGCAGGCCTCTCTTTGGCACTCCTTCCGGCCTGTGAGCCCTCGGGCGACGGGGGTCCTCCCGAAGAGGTAGTTCTGAATCTCCCATCGGACGGGGCAATCGAAGAGGCGTTTGCCAGCATCACGGAAGAGGAGATCAGGGAGTACACCCAAGTCCTGGCCTCCGACGAATTCGAAGGCCGGGCCCCCTCGTCCAGAGGTGAGGAGCGGACCATCCAGTACCTGACGGAACAGGCAGCTGCTCTGGGCCTGGAACCGGGCGGGGAGAACGGCACCTGGGTCCAGGAGGTTCCAGTCGTGGCCATCACCGCCGATCCGGAGATGACCCTCACGATCAACGGTGAACCCGGGGAAACCACCCTCGAGTACGGAACGGATTTTGTCGCCAACACCCCTCGAGTAGTGGATCAGGTCGGCTTCATGGATTCGGAGATGGTCTTTGTGGGGTACGGCGCCGTGGCTCCCGAGTTCGGCTGGGATGACTACGCAGGGGTGGACGTGACAGGAAAGACGGTGGTCGTCCTGGTGAACGACCCCGGTTATGCCACTCAGGACCCGGACCTCTTCAAGGGCAACGCCATGACCTATTACGGGCGTTGGACCTACAAGTATGAGGAAGGGGCCCGGCAGGGTGCCGCCGCGGTTCTGATCGTTCACGAGACCGCACCGGCCGCCTACGGATGGGCAACCGTGGAAAACGGCTGGACCGGCACTCAGTTCAACCTGGTCGCGGAGAACAACAACATGGACCGGGTCGTGGCTGAAGGTTGGATCACGCTTGAGGCCGCGGAGAACATCTTCGAGATGGCTGAGCTGGACTACCACGCGCTGAAGGCTCAAGCCCAGGAACCAGGGTTCGAGGCCGTGCCTTTGGGGAACCTCACGGCCTCCCTGGGAATCACCAATACCATCGAACGTTCCACGTCCAAGAACTTCCTGGCCAAAATCCCCGGCACCACACGGGCCGACGAAGTCGTGATCTACATGGGGCATTGGGACCACTTCGGGATGGATCCGACCCTCGAGGGCGATCAGGTCTATAACGGCGCCGTGGACAACGCCAGCGGCGTAGCGACCATCCTCGAGATCGCGGAGGCTTTCACCATGCTCGATCCGGGCCCGGAACGGACGGTGGTGTTCTGGGGGACCACTCTGGAAGAGCAAGGACTATTGGGTTCGGCGTACTATGCCGCGAACCCGGTGTACCCGCTCAACAAGACGGCCGCGGCCATCAACATCGACGCTCTACCCATTACCGGCGCCACACACGACTACACGATCGTCGGCCACGGGAATTCAGGGTTGGATGAATACGCGGTTCGTGCCAACGCCATGATTGACCGGGTGGTGAAACCGAACCCCACGCCGGAGAAGGGATCGTTCTACCGCTCGGATCATTTTCCCTTGGCCAAGCAGGGAGTCCCGGCCCACTATGGAAGCGCCGGACACGACAACATCGAGCACGGTGAAGAGTGGAGCCGGGCCCAAGATGAGGCTTGGACGGCAGACAATTACCACCAGGTCACCGACAACTATTCCCCGGATTGGGACCTGGCCGGGGCCATGCAGGACGTCTTTGTCTGGTTCAGGATCGGTTTGGAGTTGGCGTACTCCAACGCCTTCCCCGGCTGGAACGAGGGAACCGAGTTCAAAGCCATTCGGGATGCCATGATGGGAGGCTGAGGCCGGAGGGTTTCCCATGAAGAAGCAAACACTCGCTTTTCCGCTGCTGATCATGCTGGCTTTGTCGGCCTGTTCTGATACGTCGCCGACGAGCGTCGAGGAAGGAATGGACGAAGCCGCCTTTGCCCTAGCGGCCGAGTCTGCCCTGGAGGTGAACGACCAACAGGGCACCCCCCTGCCTTCCTTGGACGACCTTTTGCGGCAGACCTTCGAAGCCATCCGGGCCAACGATGGACATGGCCAGGGAGTTCGGCTCCTCAGGGCCGGCGAACCCCTGAAAGCCATCATCGTGGTGTTGGGTCCCAGCGTAGCGGGGGAAAGCTTGAGGGGCGTGCAAAACGCCCTGGTTCAGATCCACTCCGGCATCGGTGATCGACCGATTCCGGACCGAGTGAGGAATACCCTCCACCGAGCGCGGACCGTCTTCCAGCGGGGTGTCGCGGCCATGGAGGCCGGAAACCCGGTGGGTGCCTTGGGGGCGGCACTGACCTCGGCCGAGCTCATCCGCTCCCTTTCGCCCAGGTACCAGGCCCGGCGAGCCATAGAACGGGCCAATCGAGCTTTCGAAGCGGCCCGGAATGCGGCGGGCGACGCCCCCGATGCCAACTTTGCGGAGGCGCTACGACAAGCTCATCGGTTCCTGGGCGGGGCCGTGGAAGCCTTCAGAGTCAAGAAGTACCGGGAGGCGTTTGGCTTGGCGCGGAAATCTCTGGAGATCTCGCAAGAAGTGCTGAAGGCCCTGGCCGGGTGACAGCCGTTGGTTTGACGTGACGAAGATGAAGTCGGTGTGGGAGAAGGTGAAGCGACCCCTGGAATTCCTCCTTTGGGCAGGAGTTCTGGGGCTCGTTTTTTTCCGCTTGGGCCCCCAGGTGACGGCCGCCGTAGGCGTGGGGGGTGGGGAGGACCAACTTTCCGTCGCCCCGTTCAAAACATTGGGCGGGGATGAGCTCGGCGAATCCGACCTTCGGGGCAAGGTCGTCCTCATCAATGCTTGGGCCACCTGGTGCCGTCCGTGCGTCATCGAGATGCCTTCTTTCCAGAGGGTGTACGACGACTACAAGGACCGGGGATTCCTGGTCCTGGGGGTTTCCCGGGACCGGGGCGATCCCTCCCAGGTCTCTGAATTCCTGGAAAGGAAAGGGATCACCTACCCGGTGGCCCTGGGCCGGGACGTGGACTTTGGAGGGATCACAATTGTCAACACTCTCCCGACCTCGTACCTCATCGGTCGGGACGGGACCATCCGGCACAAGGTAGAGGGCCTCTATGCCGGGCCCGCCCTCCGTTTAGCCGTCAAGCGGTTGTTGGCTGAAGAGTAAAGCGCGCAACTTCCGTCAAACGGTTGAAGGCTGAAGGGTAGAGCGCGCCACCTCCGTCAAGCGGTTACTGGCTGAGGGTCCCTGGCCCGGTTGGCCAGCCACATTGGAAGGTAGAGGAGGACGAAGAAGGACAACCCCAGCACCTCGAACACCAAGATATACCAGGGCCACTCCCCGATGAGGAATGGACTCTCCCCACCCGGCTTCCAGCAAACGAAGAAGTAGTTCGCGTTCAGAATGAGATTGATGATCGCAATTGGGATCATCATCAGATTTGTGATCAGGAAGACCTTCAGCCAGGACCACCTCCGGCATCGCATCCCGTCCACGAACACCAACCAGAACACGTTCAACATGATGACGCCGTGGGAAAGGAAGTTCCAGAAAACGTCCAGTTCTCCCAGGCGCCACCTTGTATTGTCGGGGGTGAGGATGGCCTGTGTGGCAGCCGCAAGGACCCAGAAGTAAGCCACCTCGAACACGAGCTGCTTCCGGGAGAGAAGCGCCCACACACTCACCAGCATCCCCAGTGAGCAGAGGTGGAACGGCAGAGCGGTCTCGGCAGCCCACACCCCGTGGTATACACGCAAAAGGTCGTCGGCCAGCTCCTGGGCCAAGCTGAAGAAGGCCAATCCCAGGGCCACGCGTCGGCCTTGTTTTGGATCCAAACGACGGAGGCCCAGCCACAACACCACGATCCAAACGAGCACCGTCGCCCCCATGTAGAGGAGGTGCTTCGTTCCAAGGGTGTCGAAGGGGTAGCCGGTCATTGACCATCCGATCTGAGGGCATAGGCCGTCGGCTCGAACTGGCCGGAGAATCTGCCACAGCCGACACGGCTCGCCAAGATCTCAGAGTGCCTCGAACTTGCGGAACTCCTCCGGCCGAGAACTTCATTGACCATACGGCCCACACCCTTTTTATTCAGAAAATACTGAACAAACAGAACATTCTGGATCAGGAGGATGTTTCATGGACGCCGACACCCGCACCGAGTTTGTGGAATCTTGGGGTTCCATGGGTGTGATGTGGGGAATCAACCGGTCCATGGCCCGGATCCACGCCCTACTTTTGGCCACCAAAGAACCGCTCGGGCTCGAGGAGATCACCGACGAGCTCGGCATGAGCAGGGGAAACGCCAGCATGTGCCTGAAGGACCTCCGGCATTGGGGAGTGGTCAGGAGGGTGAATCTCACGGGGGAGCGGCGCGACTTCTACATCGCCGAGGACGATCCCTGGTCCATGCTCTTCCGCATCGCGTCTCAGCGAAAAAAGCGGGAGTTCGACCCGGCCGTCACGGCCCTCCAGAAGGTTCTGGCCACCGCCGGCGAGGGGGACGATCTGGTGAGAGAGCGACTCGAGGACCTGGAAGAAATGCTCCGGGCCATGGACCGACTCCTCCAGCGGTTCCTGGCAAACGAAGGGGCCAGCCGTGGAATGCTGAAGTTCCTCTCGGCACAGATCCCGTACAGGGCCAAGCGGGAGGACTAGGGGGCCGCCGAACCGCCGGGGAGGACTAGGGGGCCGCCGAACCGCCGGATCGGCGAACCGGAGTGACCTCGAACCCGGCCTGGCCCCCGGCCCTCGTCAACGTCCGGGTTCCAGCATTTCCAAGGATCTCATCGCTGCCTCATACCCCTCCTGGACGATCTCCGGAATATGCCGGAGCTCCGTGGAGCTGAACCGGTAAAGGTCCGGCGCGATGAGGAGGTCCACGTCCTCCACAACCTGCCGGGACCCCTGGACCAACACGATGTCCACGGAGTTCTTTATGAGGTTCACGAGGGTTTTGGGGCGCTGAAATGTCATTCCGATGAAGGCGTCAACAGCGATGATACGCTCCACGCCCCAAGACTTGAGGGGCGAAACCGGCAGATGCTCCGTTAACCCCCCATCGACGAGGAGCTTTCCTTCCCACTCCACCGGAAGGAAGATCCCCGGGAAGCAGGCACTGGCAGAAGCGGCCTCAGCCAGGTCCCCGGAGGTCAGGACAACTTTCTCACCCGTACTGATGTCCGTGGTCACCAAGGCCGTCGAAATGGCGGCGTCCTCGATCCTCGCGTCGCCGAAGCGCGCCCTCAGCGTGGCCCGGAGTCGATCCTGTGAAAAGAGGCCCAGCCGGGAAGGAGACGGGCGGGCCAGATCCTTCCAGCGTAACCCCTCGGCAATCGCCTGGATCTCCTTCCCCGAGCACCCGGAGGCATAAAAGGCGGCGACCAACGCCCCGATGCTGGTCCCCGCAAGGTGGGTGACCCGGATACCACATTCGTCCAGGGCCTGGAGGACCCCGATGTGGGCGCACCCCAGCACGGCCCCACCGGAAAGGGCCAACCCCAGCGTCGGCTGGTGGGTATCCGTCCCAGGATCCATCCCCACGCCTACCTCGAACCCCCGATCTCCACCCAGCCGATCTCTTCCAAGACCTCCAGGTATCGTGCAACCAGCGCAACGTCGAGCTCCGCGCCGGTGCTGGCGGCCACCCGATCCCGAATGGTCAAAATCGATCGTTCCCCATTCACCCAGTTGGAGATCTGGCTGGTTTGGGCGTTGGAGAGACCGAGCTCGTTCAGGATGCCTGGGTTATCTCGGAAGTAGGCCTGAGCCGGTGGGAACCGCCCCATGTTGAACTCTTGCCCGCGAATGCCCGTTGCCAGACGGGGGATCCTGGAGTCCAAGGCGGTCTCCTCCCCGGTAGGCCCTGGCAGTTCCAGGCCCCCGGGAGAATCCGGGTCGGCAGCCTGGAGGACAAAACCTCGAAGGGCTTCGCCATAGACTGCCCAGGACTCCAACTCGTCATCCACCAGTCGGGCGGCCGTTCGACTGCCGCTGTGGATGTCATGGATGGACCGAACGGCGTCCCGCTCCCGCTCGACGGCCGCCTCGATGATCTTCACAGCCAGGGCGCCGGCCTCCCGGTCACCCGTTCCACCCCCCTCCAGGACCTCCAAGGCTCTCGGGATCCCCCGCTCCGCCACCCGGTGGTACCCGAAATCCGCAACCGCCGTCAGGAGGTCCGGCAGCATTTCGTCGGTGAGGTTGGCGGAAACCCACGCGGTGGATGCCCCAATGAAGGCCACCCGCTTCATCTCAGTGGGGTCCCCTTTGTCGGGGGTATCCGTATCTGCGTGATACCACTGATCGGGCCAGGTGAAAAACTCGATTCCGGGCACGGCCACGGATGAGTTGTTGAAAACAATGTGGTCGCTTCCACCGGTAGCCTCGTGGATGAAGTACCGGAAGGCATCCCTTGACCCGTTCTTCTCCCACATGGGAATCGGGAAATACTGTCCACCCGGCCGCCCTCGAGGGGCCCCGGGCAAGTACACGATGTCATTGGTTCGCCAGACGTAGTTCAGAACCGCCGCCGCGAGGCCGTCATAGTAAGAAGCCAGCTGGGCCGGGGTTTCGCTCATGGTGAACCAGCTGTTGGCGTTTCGAAGGCCCTCGCTCACCATGTCCATGTTGATGTTGATGGACCATTTCTCCACCAACGACGGATCCCTTCGGATGAACTCGTAGGTTCCTGAAATCTCGTTGGGCCAGATGAAATGGATGGTCCGTCTGGGCTGAGGAAGTTGGCCCGATTCGATGAGATGGTGGAGTGCCCGGACGATCTCGAGCTGGATGGCCGGCCCACCCATGTTGTCGTTCGCTCCCCGTTTGGTATAACCCTCGAAGAGGTGGGCTGTGAAGACCACGCCGGGTAATTCCGGCTCCGTGCCGGGAATCCAGGCATAGACGGTTTCGAACCGGTTCGGGAAGGTCTCCATCACAGCGCTGGCCTTCACCGGAATCTCCATGCCCCTCTGAACGTCTTCCAGCATCTCCGACCATTGGCGCCACGATACCGTCAGGCCCAAACGCAGGTTCTCGCCCTGACCGTAGCTCCCCCTGGCATACACGACCTGATCGGGGTCGAAATAGCGTTCCCGCGAGCTGAAGCTGATGACGGCCTGGACCCCCGCCCGGTCCAGGATCTCGAACATGGGTCCCCGGGGGTGGGTCCACATGAGCGCCACGTTCCCCCGGTACGCCTCCGGATGCGCGGAAACCGCCTCCTCGAAAGCCGACAGATCCTCTTGCGGCACCTCAGGAACATAGATGAGGGAACCCTCCACCTCCCCCGTCTGACTGCCGCTCGCCACCAAGGCCGCGTCGGCTGGGATCCTGGCAATGCGTCGACCCCCGATCCAGAGGTCACCGGACATGGGATACGCGAAGGTCCCCGGCGCTTCGTATCGGTCGAACCGAACGGTCTCGATGCCGTAGGCCCGGGCCAGACGATAAATCTCTTCGGACTCGTAGAAGTTGTTCTCCCCCGTCAGCTCACCGCGGACCCTGAGCCAGGGGGCTCCGGCCAACTTCACCATGTTGTCGAACGCCAACTGGCCACTGATCTCGTTCGAGAACAGCTCGATGGCGGCGTCCGAGAGCGGCGTCTTGAGGGGTTGGGAGCGCTGGGCAACCAACCGGTCCAGAGGGGAGAAGAAGGGGATGGAAAGAAGAACAAAAACACCGAGGAGGAATCCGACGCGATGGGGGCGCATGGGGGCATCTCCCTGAATGGCCTGATTTGAACCTGCAATCAGGGCAATCTAGGGGATCTGTTTCCAGATGGCTCGGGGGGAAGGGGAGAAAAAGGAACGAGGGCCCGGGAGACGTTTCCCGGACCCTCGCGTCGGGACCTCAGCACCGTGGGTCAGGCAGCATCGCGACCCACCGCAACAAGTTTGGCCCTGAGCTCTCCGACCCGGGGCTGGAGGGCAGGATCCGCCCCGGACCACAGATCGTACAGCCACTGGTAATAATCCCCGGCCCTCTCGGGTTGCCCGAGGGCCTCATACGACCGGCCCAAGCCCCACAACACCCGATGGAGCTTGGTGTTGTCCTGCTGTGACCGGAAGAGGCCATCGGCCTCCAAGTATTCCTCATAGGCTGCCACAGCCGAGTCGGGCATGGCAGCTGCCTCGAAAGCTTCGCCCAACTCGGGCATTCCGCAGAAGTAACACTTCGGAGCCAGGGCTCGGCCCTCGTTATACATGCGGACAGCCTCCTCAGGGTTTCCTTCTACCAGGGCGATGGCCCCTTGGACAAATCTGATTCCCGCCTCCCGGAGTTCTCCATACTTGGCGTCGTCGGCAGTGCCAGGGCCGGCTTCGGAGAACGCGGCCAGCAGTCTTCGAGCAACCTCCGGCCTGCCGGCTTGGGCATACAGACCTGCAATCTCCAGCCAGGCCTCTGCGTCCGGCTCCACGTCCTGAATGGCAGGGCTCTCCATGGCCTGATCGAGGATCTGAACAGCCCCCTCCGGATCATCGAGGAAATGCAGTTGGATCGTGGCCGTCCCGAAGGGTTCGAAAAGGGATTCGGGGAACTCGATGAAACGGCCTCCCTCTTCGGTCTGCATCTCAAAAGCCCGGAGGACCCGCTCTCCTGCTTCAGCCACACGTCCCCTGATCATGGCGTAGCTGGCCAGTTCGGCCTCGGCCCACATCTGCATTCGGGGATTCCCCTCCAATCGGTCCACCAGGTTCCGAACCATCCCCTCTGCCGCGTCGTAATCGAACTGCGCGCTGGCCATTGCCGCCGAGTACTGGACGGCCTGAGGATGGTTGGGATAGGCCTCCCTGAAGCGAGTCAACACCGATGAGGCGGAATCCGCCTGCCCCAGCTCGAAGAGCGTGAAGACCGCGTTGGTATAGCTAACGGCCGGGGCGTGGCCTCGATCGATTGCCGCCAGATAGAGATCGGCGGCTTTCTGCATCTCATCCTGCTCACCATAAAGGACCGCCAGGTTGTTCCCGGCGATGCCGTCGGTGGGATAGATGGCCAGAACATCCTCGTAAGCCTCCACGGCCGCGTCGAAATCCTCCGTCACGTAGGTATGGTACGCGGCCTCTGCCAGGAGCCTTTCCCTGTCCGGGAGCCGGTCCCGGCCTTCGTAAGCTTTGGTGAAAGCCGCACTAGCCTCGTCCCTGTTCCTGGATTGGTTGGAGAGGAGGACGCCCAGCTTCCGGTAAGCCATGGCGAAGGTGGAATCCAGGGTGATGGCCTCCCCGATCAAGGCCTCTGCTGTAGCCACGTCCCCCATGTCCAGAGCCCATTCTGCCTGCACGTACTTCCTGAGGGCTTCGATGGACCCCGTTGTCACCTCGCCCAGTGGCGGGTCGCCCTGAATGCTCTTCAGAGACTCACCGATCCTCACTCTGAGCTGCGCCGAAAGCCGGTCGACGGCGTCAGGTACGGCGTCGATGGTCCGGGCCGTTTCCCTCAGCGCCACAAGCATCTCACCCGACCCGGCTGCCACCAGCCGAGTTGAGACCACGGCCCCGGGCCCCAATGGGAGGACCTCTCCTGAGACCACCGCTTTCACCCCTTCCCGCTGGGCGAGCTCCATGGCCACGTCGTGGGTTATGGGAGCCGTCGGATCCATTTCCATCCGGACCAGTGCCGGGGAGAGCTCCGACCGGCTCAGGAGATGAATTGAGGTGGATTGGCTCAGGTCGATTCGGAACAGGGCGGCCACCGTTTCCCCCAGGGCCTCATCGGACGTCCGGTCCTCAAAATCCGCCAGAATGAGATTCTCGTTCGATTCGAAGACACCGCTGGCCAACAAAGATCCAAACGGCCCGATCCCGGCCGACCTGAGTCCCGAGTACCCGGCCGATCCCAGTACGAGGAGTCCTCCCATGACCGCACCACCCACCAGAGCGTTCCGCCAGGTAAAGACATTGTTTAGGGCATCCCTGACAGGGCGGCTCTCCAGAGGTCTCCAGGAGGAGAGGGAGGCATCGGCACCATCGCCGGGATCACGGAAATCCGCCGGGAGGACGCTTCTTTTGAGCCCCCCCTGGGTGAGAGTGGTCAGAAGGAGTACGGGGAAACCCAGCAGCACGACCACGACGATGGCCGGCCCGAACCAGAGTGGGAGACCGATCAACCCCTCGAGGGTCTCCGCAAGCTGGAGGATGATCCATGCTACCACGGTGTAGCTCCCCATCACCTGCCAGACGGAGCGCCGGTGGATCTCGCCGATTAGTCCGCTGAGCCGCATCGTGACCCCCTCTCCAAGCTGCTCCTCGCTTACCGAAGGTCGGGACGGTTCCGAAAATTTTTCTGAAAGAAAATGCCCTTTCGAATCCCCCTCGACATCGGGAATCCTCTAAAAAGAGGGGCCGATTTCGGCCCAAGGCCGAGGTTCGGGTTTTGGGGGGAAGCAAAAAGGACGTCAGGCCGCCCGTGTCACATCTCTAATACGTATGGGATGCGGATTTGTGTCGGTTGGTTGCACTGGGCCGGTTCTGGCCCTGCTTCCGGAGGGGTGGAAAAAGAGCCGCCGGGGCGGTGTGGTCCGCCGCCCCGAACAGCTGGTATTCCCTGCTCTTTCGACCGCCTTTGAAGCTGGCGGCCTCCCCTCCTCAATCCCCGGTATCGGCGGCTTCGAAGCCGGCGGCACCCGGTAGGACTTCAGCGAGCTTCGTCGGATCATGGATCAGGATCGGCAGGTGCTGGGGGCAGATGAATAGGTCCGACCCTTGGTAGCGGAACGAGATCAAGGGGATCTCGTCGGAGGTCCTTTTGCAGACCAAGCAGTGTGCGTTGTCGGCGGTCATGGTCACCTCGTCTCGATTCTGGGAGTCTCTGGTCGGCTGCGGGAATCGGAAAAAAACGACGGACGAATCAATAAGAGACCGGCTTCGAACGCAAGGACTTCACGGCATCGCCCTTGATCTCTAAAACTTCGGTGCGCCCGCCGTAATGGGCGGACATCCCTACGTCGACGCACCACAACCGACCTCCACAGTAGGCGGTGATCCCGGCGTCCTGGACCGTGTGGCCCACGACCATCCGCTCCAACCCGAGCCGGTCCAGGACCAACTCGAGGGTGTCACAAGCCGCCACGCTCGGCTCTCCGGAATAGGCGCGGTTCCACACCGGACTCGAGTCACCACGGATCCACTTTGGTTGCGGAGACTCCGCCAGCAACCAAGCCCGGACATCGGAGTTCATCCGGTCCAACCCCAACTCCACGTGGTAGGGGAGAACCCCTGCATGGGTGAAAACGGTCTCTCCCAGCACCAGGGTAAGGGGTTGTTCTGCGACCCGCTTGGCCATCGGGCCACCGGGTCGAAAAGCAGCCGCCCTGGACCGATGGGCCGGGTCCAGGGAGGCCATGACCGAATCGGCGAGGTCCACTTCAGCCTCACCGGCGAAATCCGCGAGTCCGCCTTCGGTCACATATCTGAAGTCCAGATAAGAATTCATGAGCTCGTGATTGCCGCTCAGCACATGTACGGCACCCCCTGCCGCAGCCGCCTCGTCCCTTAGCCTGTCGAACAGCGCCATGATCCTCGACTCGTCGTCGCCACGGTCGAGAATATCACCGGTTTGCACGACGACGAGGTTTCCACCGATCCACTGATCGGTCTCACCGATGGCCCCTGCCAACTGGAGGGCGGCCCGGGCGGCGGCCAGGTCCCCATGCAGGTCCCCGATGGCCACGATGCGTTGTTCTGGCTCCTCGGCTTCGGCCGCGACTTTTCCGTCGGTCTCCTGGCAAGCCAGAGGCAGAACCCCGAGCAGGAGGAGGGTAGGTATGCGGAGGATACCGGTAGGAAAGGAGTTACCCGATCGATCCATGGTGGTCATTGATCCAAAAGTGGGGGACGAAAATACTCCGGAAGTATAACCCCCCAACAAAAAGCCGGAAGGAAGTGGGATCTGTTTCCCCCTTTTCTCCACCGAGCTATGCGGCCGGAGATGGAAGAGAGTAGGTTGCCGGTGGCTCGGAGCCGAAGGGCGGCACCGGGCCTCGGTTCCTACCCCCCGGACGAAGAGGGCGGAAGAATGAGAAAAATGATCGTAGCCCTATCCCTGGCGATCCTACTGCTATCACCCCCGGGCTCTGACCTCCGGGCCCAAAGTGTCGAGGAGGAGGTGATCTCGGTGGTGGCGAAGTTGTTCGAGGGGATGAGAACCCGCGATGCCGACCTGCTTAGATCTCTATTTCACGCCGACGCGTTGATGACGGGCACCGGGATTCGGGAAGGGAGTTACCGGGTGACCATGAATCCCCCGAACGGATGGATCCAGTCCATCTCCTCCTCCACGGGTCCGGAGATCGAAGAGAAGTTCTACGATCCGGTGGTCCAGGTCTCGGGCCCGTTGGCGTCGGTTTGGACCGAGTACGACCTCTTCGTCGGCGGGGAATTTCGGCACTGCGGGGTGGATGCTTTCCACCTCGCTATGACGGACGACGGTTGGAAGATCGTTCACCTTGCCGACACCAGGGTGCGGGACGGATGTCCCCAGCGGAAGTAGCCATGAAGAAGGTCATGGGCTCGCCGGCCTTCGGGCTGCTCAACCTTCTGGCCGTCTGGTCTGATAGGCCGGACCCGGAGTACGTTCGATCCTATCACATCGACAAAAACCCAACGGACACACAATGAAGCCCTTATACGGTTTTCTAGCGGTCTTCGTAGCAGCTCTAGCCCTCTACCTCGTCCTTCGAGGCGGAGATGGAACCTCCGGCCGGCCTCCCGAGGGTTATGGGGATCCGGGCTACGCCCAAGGCGTGGTATTCCACGACCAGAACAAAAACGGACATAGGGACGATGGGGAACCCGGTATCGGCGGGGTCCGGGTATCGGACCAACGCGGGGTGACTGAAACGGACGCCGCCGGACGCTGGGTCCTACCCGCCCACGACGAGGCCATCTATTTCGTGATCAAACCCCGGGGATATCGGACCGCTCTGTCCGAGGACAACCTCCCCCTCTTTTACTACATCCATAAAGAAACCGAAGCCCTTCCTCTGGAGGGCCCCACTGTGCAGCCCACCGGACCCCTTCCCGAATCCATCGACTTCCCTCTGGTGGAACAGGACGAGCCGGACCGGTTCGATGCGCTGTTCCTGGGAGATCCTCAGCCAAGGAACGTGGAGGAGGTGAACTACCTCACCCACGACGTGCTGGAGGAGATGGTGGGCACCACGGCCGCGTTCGCGGTGGTTCTGGGAGACATCAGCTTCGACAACCGGGACACCTACGGCCCATATAACCAGGCCACCGGAAGGGTCGGCATCCCCTTCTACAATGTCGCGGGGAACCACGACGCCAACTACGACGGGCTCGATACGTACGAACACTATGACACATGGCGCACGATCTATGGGCCACGGTATTACTCGTTCGACTATGGGCCGGTGCATTTCATCGTCCTGGCGGACGTGATCTTCCCCGAACAGGGGACCCGGTACATCACCGGGCTCGGAGAACAGCAGTTGGCCTGGATCGAAGCAGACCTGGCCCACGTCCCACCAGAGACCCAGGTGGTTCTGGCCATGCACATCCCGCTGACCCCGGCTTTCCAGAACGCCGACTTCGCGAGGCTCTATGAGCTGTTCGAAGGGTATCCCAACACCCTCTCCTTCAGCGCCCACTCCCACACCGTCTCCCAGGGATTCATCACTTCTGACTTCGGTTGGGCCGGACCGAACCCCCACCACCATATCGTGGCTGGCGCCACCTGCGGCCGATGGTGGGGTGGAGCGAGAGACGAGACCGACATCCCCCACGCCACCGGATCGGACGGCACACCCAACGGTTACTTCGTGGTGAGCTTCGACCAGAACGGGTACTCGTTCCGGTACAAAGCCGCGCGCAAACCAGCGGACTTCCAGATGCAGGTCCAAGCACCAAGCGCCGTGGCACGAGCCGACCTCTCGGAGACCCAGGTTCTCGTGAACTTCTTCGGCGGAAACGAGCGATCGGAGCTGGCCATGCAGGTGGGCGATTCCGGGGTCTGGATCCCCCTGGACTATATGCCCCAGCGAGATCCCCTCTATGCCCGGGTCACCGAAAGGGAAAGTGGACAGGGAGCGTCGGTGGCCACCCACATCTGGCAGGGGTGGCTGCCTTCCGACCTCCCCATGGGTGCACATCTGATCACGGTCCGGGCCGTGGATATGTTTGGTCAGGAGTTCTCCGGAACCCGGATCCTTCGGGTTGTGGAACAGGTGGAGGGCGTTCCCACGACAGAGGAAGACGAGGGAGTGGGTTCCGGCTGAGCCTGCCGGAAAAAAAGAAACTTGATCTTGGCCCGGGCCGTATGTACCCTGGAGTTCACCAACGCCGTTTCCAAGGAAACGGTGGCCTATCGCGTTTCCGCCTGGAGCGGGGCGCCTAGAAACAGGAATCCTCTCACGGACCCGATTAGCGATGAGATGCACTCACACCGAAACCCGCGGCTTCGGCCCTGCCACCGATCCGGTGGCCAAGGCCCGGATGCGGGTGCGTGCATCGTACCTGCTGAGCCAGTGGGTCCAAGCGCCGATCATCGATTGGCGGGAGGCGGATACCTGATCTAACTACAGACATAGTAGACGTTCCGTATCCGGACTTCCGCCGCCCTAGGCGCCCCAGGCGACCAGGCGCCGCGCGGAAGCCGGATTTTTGTTTGCCCCTAACGCGGGTCGGAGGCCCGTAAGAAGCGAGAAGATCATGAACAAGACGATGGATCAGAGGATCATCAGCAAGTACACGGACCAGCCGGACAGAATGCCGGCCGAAGTCCGGAAGGCCATGGAGGACGCCTGGGGCGGCCGGCCGGTGCAGCTGTATGCCCTCACGGACTTGGACGCCGGGATGCGTCTGGCCGAGGTCTGGTTGGGCCTCGGTGAGACCGAGGTCGCACTGGCGCGGCGGGAGGCCGCCTCGGCCGGGCCAGAAGGCAGCGGGTGGTCGATACAATCGATCTCCCGGAAAAGCGTCACGAGAATCCTGGAAACACCGGGGCTCTCCGGAAGCACGCTGACCTTCATGGGAGCGCACGACGAACCGGCGCTGGCGGTGGTTCGGTACACACACCGGCAGCGTAGGGCGGTGGAGAACGTGCGCTTTGTCCTCGAGCAGGAGCTCGAGGGGCGTTACGTGCCCGAAGCCGACGGCGATGAAGAGTATGCCAGGAGCGTTGCGGCACCCATCCGGGAGGCCCAGGCCCTGGTAGCCGGGAACCAAGCGGCAGTGCTCTTTCGCCTGCTGGGATACCTGCGCAGGTACAAGAAAAAGGTCGCCATGGGGTTCGCGGCGGCCATGCTCATCACGCTGGTGAGCTTGGTCCCGCCATACCTGGCCGGATACCTCATCGACTCTGTCGTGAGGCCGGTCCAGGACGGGACCTTGTCGGCCGGCCGAGGAGCCCTGATCGCTTGGATCGCCGTGACGGCCATGGCGGTGGTTTTCCTGATCCGGCAGGCCTCGGCGGTTGTACGCCTTCGGCACATGGCGGTGCTGGGTGAGTGGGTTGCCCGTGACCTGAGGACTGAGTTGTACGAGCACCTGCAGAGGCTTTCCCTGGGCTTCTTCTCTCGGAAGAAGACCGGAAGCCTCATCACGCGGGTGAGCTCGGATACCGATCGGCTCTGGGACTTCCTGGCTTTCGGGATCGTGGACGTGTCCCTGTCGGGGGCCATGCTCATTGGACTGAGCCTGGTTCTGCTCAGCCTCGATTGGAGGCTGGGGCTGGTTATGGTCGTGCCGGTTCCTGTCTTCATCTGGGCGATTTTCCGGCACGGCGAACATATGAACCGGTTCTTCATCCGTGCATGGAGGAAGTGGTCTCGGGTCACCGACGTGCTCTCGGACACCATTCCCGGCATGCGGGTCGTGAAGGCCTTCAACCAGGAGGAGCGTGAGACGGGGCGTTTCAACGAGCGCAACGTCGATGTGACGAACGAATACAATCGGATCCACCACTCGTGGACCACGTTCTGGCCGATCCTGATGTTCGCGGTTCATGGCACCACGGTTGTGGTGTGGGCCTTCGCCATACCGCGCCTGTTGGGGACGTCGGCCGACGGTGTGACGCTGACGGCGGGGACGTTCGTCTCGTTCCTGCTCTATACCGGCATGTTCGTCTGGCCCATGGAGGTCATTGGGCAGATGGCTCGGACGGTTCAGCGGGCCACCACCTCGGCTCACCGGGTGTTCGAGATTCTGGACACCGAGCCGGAGATCGTGGACGTGACGGAGCCCGTGAGGCTGGAGCCGGTGGAAGGCCGCATCCAGTTCGAGGAAGTCAGCTTCGGCTACGACGGCGTGAAGCAAGTCCTGCGGGGCGTGTCATTCGACGTCCAGCCGGGTGAGATGATCGGACTGGTGGGTCCGTCGGGAGGCGGAAAGACGACGGTGACGAACCTCATCGCCCGTTTCTACGACGTGACGTCGGGCCGGATACTGGTGGACGGAGTGGATGTCCGGGAGTTGGACACCGGGCACTACCGAAGGCAGATCGGGATCGTGCTCCAAGAGCCCTACCTGTTCTACGGGTCGGTTCTGGAGAACATCCGGTATGGTCATCCGGAAGCCCGCTTGGAGAGGGTGGTGGAGGCCGCCAAGGCGGCCAACGCCCACGACTTCATCGTGAGGCTTCCCCAGGGCTACGACACGATCGTGGGTGAGCGGGGGCAGAATCTCTCCGGAGGAGAGCGGCAAAGGGTGTCCATAGCCCGAGCCATCCTTCACGATCCGAGGATTCTGATCCTGGATGAGGCGACATCGGCGGTGGACACGGACACCGAAAGGAAGATCCAGGAAGCCATGGATCGTCTGGTTGCCGGAAGGACGGTGTTCGCCATCGCGCACAGGCTGTCGACGCTCCACAAAGCGTCACGGCTATTCGTAATGAAGGACGGGCGGCTGGCGGAAGCCGGGACTCATCGTGAGCTGTTGGCACGGCCCGACGGGATCTACGCCCGCCTTCACAGCTTGCAGATGGAGTTGCAGGTCGGAGGGGAACCAAAGGACCCTGACGCCGACCACGAACAGGAAAGGAGGTAGAAAATGGTACGGCTCAACAAGACGATGGAGAAAGCCACCCAGTTACTCCTGGAGCGGAGGGGTGACGGTCAACTCTGGGCCATCTCGAACGGAGCGTCTTCGCCCGTCCGGGTCCACCGGTGCTTCCCCTGGTCGGAGCCCAACCAGTTCCTGTCCCTCAGGGACCAGGAGAATCAGGAAGTGGCCATGGTGGCCCATTTGGACGAGTTGGAGAGGGAGTCCAGGGAGGCATTGGCGGCTTCTTTGCTGGAGGCCGGCTTTGTCCTCCGGGTCACCCGAATCCTGGAGGTCGACGAGGAAGTCGAGATCAGGACCTGGAAGGTGGAGACGGAACAGGGTCCCCGGTCCTTCCAAACCAAGCTCGACGACTGGCCATGGGAGGTTCCCGGAGGCGGGATCGTCATCCGGGACGTGGCTGGAGACCTCTATTACGTAGCCAACCCTGAAGGCATGGACGAGAAGAGCCGGAAGTGGCTCTGGGCGTTCGTGGACTGATGGAGGATGAACCTCAAACAGGGGCTGGGAGCTTCGGCTCCCGGCCCCTTGCTCCTTACCACCCGACCCGGGTCCAAGAGCGAATGATCCCGCAGGTCCGAGCCACGCAGCCGTGGCGAGGGCACCAGGAGGAATCTACGTTTCCGGAAACCGGAGGAGCCCACGACTTTTTTTTAAGAGGGACGAAGATGGAGAGCTTTAGAGGTAGCCTGCTGATTTCCAGCGGCGGCCTCCACGATCCGAACTTCCGCCATACGGTGGTTCTCATTGGCGAACACAACCAGGACGGTGCTCTCGGTGTGGTCCTGAACCGGGCCATGGACGTGACGGTTGAACAGATCGTCCCTCCCCTCAGCGCTCTGGTGCCGCCAGGCGAAGCCCTTCACGAAGGGGGACCGGTTCAGCCGGAAGGGCTCGTTCTCCTGGCCGAGGTCACCGACCCGGAGCTGTTGGACCTTCGAGTGTTCGGGTCCATAGGGTTTCTCATCGGCGACGTGCCGGAGGACATCGGGGGGAAGGTGCTGCGTGCGAGGGTGTTCGCCGGGTATTCAGGCTGGGGGCCCGGTCAGCTCGAGGCCGAGATGGACGTGGACAGCTGGATCCTGGAGCCCGCCCGCGTGGACGACGTGTTCACCGACGCCCCGGACCTCCTCTGGAGCAGAGTCTTGAAGCGTAAGGGTCCTGAATACCAGCTCCTCTCTCGAATGCCCTACGATCCGTCCATGAACTGAAGGACAAAGAACTGTAAGGCAATCAACCGAACGGAAGATTACCTGATGGCCTCAAAAAAAGCGTTGGATATACGGACACTGCTCTCCTCCATGGCATTCCTGGCGGTCCTCTCCCTTTCGGCTTGTGACGGAGGGGGGTATGGGGGCGATGATCCGGACCCGGCCATCTCGCCTGGCCACCAGCTGGACGAAGTGGAGAACGTGGGTTTCCAAACCCCTGCCTCCGTTCTCCATGACGAGGCGACTGATGTTTATCTGGTGAGCAACATCAATGGAGGGGCCCTGGACCGAGACGGGAACGGGTTCATATCCCGCATGGATCCCTATGGGCGCCTGATGGGCCTTCGCTGGATCGAGGGAGGAAAAGACGGCGTGGAGCTGAACGGTCCCAAGGGTATGGCGATCCTGGGAGACACCCTCTTCGTCGCCGACATCGATTGTGTCCGTCTGTTCAACCGCAGGTCCGGGGATCCCATGGGTTCGGTTTGTCCCGAGGGAGCCGTGAACCTGCACGACCTGGCGGTGAAACGACGGGGCCCCCTGTACGTTACCGATCGGGCCGGAGCCATCTATGCCATCGAGGGAGACGGAACCTCTTCGGAGGTCCTACGGGGAGATACCCTCGGAGAACCCACCGGCATCGCCTCCAGCGTCAGGGGTGTTTTCGTGGCCGGATTCCAGAACCGTAGCATATCACAGCTCTGGCCCGAAGACCTGAAGCCCTTCGTGAGAGGACGGAACTGGAAGCTGACCGGAGTCGCCATCACGGAGGACGGAAGCTTCGTTTTCCCCAACTGGGCCGACTCCACCGTCCTCTACATTCAGGCCAGCAAAGGCGGATCCAGGGGGAACATCTTCACCCTCCTTCAAGGGATCCCGAACCCCGGGGATATCGGGTACGACGGTAGGAGAGACAGGATCCTCGTACCCGTCCTCGATCAAAACAGGGTATTCTTCGTAGACCTTTGGAGCTCCACCCCCTAGTCGGCCGGTTGGGGACAGCTTCACCCCCGTATACCACGACCTCGAGAGTGCCATGAAGACCTGGATCACACTGTCCGCCCTTCTCCTCCTCATCCCAATGGTCACCTCAGAAGGGGGCGGCCAGACGGTGGCCGAGGTGGATATCTCCGCCATCGATGGCGTCTTCGAGGAGTTCGACGGAACCAGGACGCCCGGGTGTGGCGTGGCGGTAAGTTTGCACGGCTCGCCCATCCTCCTCAGCGCCTACGGCATGGCCAACCTCGAACACGATATCCCCAACACCCCGGAAACCGTCTTTGAGCCCGGATCGGTCTCCAAACAGTTCACCGCTGCGGCGACAATTCTCCTGGCTTTGGACGGGAAGTTGTCCCTTGACGATGACATCAGGGACTACATCCCCGAGCTGCCGGACTACGGGGAGGTGATCACGATCCGTCATCTTCTTCACCACACCAGCGGGCTGAGGGACTGGGGATCGGTGGCCGCCATCGAGGGCTGGCCCAGGACTCGGAGGGCCCACACCCACATGCACATGCTGGACATCGCCAGCAGGCAGATGGCCCTCAACTACCCTCCCGGGAAGTATTACTCCTACACCAACACCGGTTACAACCTCCAAGCCGTCCTGGTGGAGCGGGTCAGCGGCATGTCCTTCGCGGAGTTCTCACGGGTGAGGATCTTTGAACCGCTGGGCATGACCCGTACCGAGTGGAGGGACGACTTCAACCGGATCGTGAAGGACCGGGCAACCGCCTACACCAGGACCCAGGAGGGTGGGTGGGCGCAACTCATGCCTTTCGAAAACGTCCATGGAAACGGCGGGCTTCTTACGACACCCGGCGATCTCCTCCGGTTCACCCACAACCTGAAAACGGGAGAGCTCGGAGGACCTCGATTCGTCGAAGAGATGCATCGCCAGAGCGTCTTGAACTCGGGGCAGGTCCACGCCTACGCCGGGGGCCTCCAGGTTGGAACGTACCGTGGCCTCCTCGTGGTCGAGCACGGTGGATCCACCGCCGGGTACCGGGCCCAGCTTTCCCGGTTCCCGGATCAGGGCCTCGCCATTTCCGTCATCTGCAACGCTTCAAACGGGAATGCCGGTGGACGGCTGAGGGAGGTCGCAGATCTGTACCTGGGAGATTTCTTCGCCGAGGAGGCTGGCGACACTCCAGAGACCGGGGTGGAGATATCACCTTCCAGGCTCCAAGCCCTCGCCGGCGGTTATCGGGACATGCGCAGGGAAGCGATGGTCCGGATCGCTGCCGTAGACGGAGCCCTCAGGATGGGAGGAACGCTCCTTTTCCCTGTGGCCGAAAACCGATTTGAGAACGGTGGCACCAGCCTGGTCTTCGATGAGGAAGTGTTCGCAGACGGTCGGCCGGCCGCGGTCTTAAACACGTCAGGAGCCGATGGAGTCCGTTTGGAACCGGTTCCCGACTCCCGACCCACCGAGGCCGACCTGGCAGAGTTCACCGGCACCTACCACAGCGATGAGGCCGAGGTCACCTACGTCGCCGAGATCGAAAACGGTACCTTCGTTCTGAAGGACCGCTGGGGCCGGGGGCGACCTTTGCAGCCCCTGTACCCGGACGCCTTCGGGGGTGGCGGAAACACCTTCATCTTCCGCCGGGACTCCTCAGGGAGGGTGGTCGCCATGAGTTGGAGCCAGGGCCGAGTCTGGGACCTGCGATTCCAGAAGATCGACTGAGGTACCGGGAAGGCTGGGAGGCGTCCTCGTAGGGGCGTCTCCCCGCCAGGCACCCCCGGGGGGTACCCTTAACGCAGCCTAGCCCGCTCCTTCAGCTCGTCCACCGACACTCCGTCGAAGTCGGCGAACTCGTAGGGCTCTCTATCTACGATCTCCGGTGGAATGTTGGCCACCAGCCGGGCAAAACCGGCTTCGTCCAAATCCTCGACGAACGAGGCGAACTCCTCCCGGGTCGGGTCCTCCGGAAGGTAGGTCCGGTACATGGCGGCGATGGACCTGAGCATTGGGAGGTAGGGCTGCAGGTCGGTGGTCGTGGACGCTTCCTCTGAGTCGATCCAAGCCAACGGGACCTTCGGGATGTGACGCTCGCCCCGCAGAACCGACTTCAGCAGGAGCTCGATGTCGAAGGCAAACCGGTATTCCAGCAGGTCGTCGAGGATTTGTTCGAGGGTATCGCTGGTGAACGCCTTAAATCCGCACTGGGTATCGATGACCTCCCCCAACACCGGCACCATCCTCTTCCACAAGTAAATGAAGAGCTTCCCGCGATCGTTTCGGGTCCCTTTTTTCACGACCACCGAGTCAGGCTCTCGCCGAGAACCGACGGCCACTCCCCTCCCCTCCTTGAGGATGGGTTCGATGAGAAGGCCCACCTGACCCAGGTGGGTTGATAGATCCGCGTCGGTATAAATGACGATGTGTTCCCCCCGTACCTCCCGTCGGGCCGCCTCCCACATCCCATAGATGATGGATCCACCCTTCTGGCTATCATCAGTCGTGGAAAGAGCGCGGACCGGTGGAATTCCTTCTCGGATTCCGTCGGCGAGAAAACGGACCTCGGCCTTTTCTTCCAACCCGTCGCCCTCAACGATCTCTTGAGCGATCTTCCCGCTTCCCTCGGGGCAGCCGTCGTCCACAACGATGAGCCGCCAGTGAAAATTCGGCCGATCGCCGAGCAACCGCTCTAGCTGCCCCACCTTCCTGCGGAGGAAGTCTTCGCCGTGAGGATGTTCGTCGGCCCTCCGGATCCGGTTGTGTTCTTTGTACATGGCGACGACCACGGAGAGGGTGACGTCCCGCTGAACGTCTCGAAGGGCCAGCCTGGACTTTGCCAGCTTCAGAACCAGAAGAGAAAAGACCGGGGTCGGCCCTTCCACCTCGAGAAGCCCCTGCTCCAGTTCCTCCAGCTCGAGCTTCGATCCATGTGCCTCCAGGAGCTCCCGGACCTTGGCATCGGCCAGCTCCAGATGACGTGAGTCCTTCAGATCCACCTCGAGAGGGAGATCACCCAGAATTGAAGTCACGGTCAAGCCTTCTCCGGATTTCAGATGGACGTTCTGCCTAGAACCTCGGGAGTTGTTGGGTTACCGCCAAGCCTGATTTCAGTTCCGAGAGACCGATCTTGACATCTGTATACCATTTTGTATACAATCAGTTCAAGATGCTTACCATCACGATCGACCGGGGGCTGGACGAGCCCGTTTACGCGCAGGTGGCCCGCCAGGTGCGCCAGCTGATCGCCTCCGGTGCCCTCTCGGCCGGGATGACCTTGCCCTCGGTGCGCCGTTTGGCCGTGGACCTGGGCGTCAACCTGAATACTGTCGCTCGGGCGTACCGAATGTTGGAGGAGGAGGGTTTCCTCATCATTCGCGGCCGATCAGGAGCGAAGGTGGCGGCACCGGCTGAGGAGGTGGAGGATTCGACGCATGTGAAGCTGGTTGAGGAAATGAGGACCCTGCTTGCCAAGTTTCGCCAGGCAGGGGTGACCCGCCAGGAGTTGATGGAGTTCGTCGAGCGGGAGTTGGAAGCCCTCGATGCGAGAGGAACGGAGGACTGAAATGGGTGAGGACATGGGTGAAGTCATGGTCGTGAATCTTTTCCTACTGGTTCGAGTTCTCCTGGTAGGGGGCATCTTCATCTTCTACCCGAGAATCACCAGGCGAGGGCTGTTTTTTGGGGTTTACGTGGGGGAGGAGTTCCCCGGTAGCGATCTGGCCGGAAGCATCCTGAAAACGTGGGACAAAAGCTGTTTGGCTTGGATGGTCACGGCCTTGGGCATCGGGCTTTTGGGGACGATGGCCGGGAGCGCAGTGGGGGGGAACCTGACCGGAACGGCAGTCCTGATCATCGGGCTGACAGCTCTGTTCTTCCGTACCTACTCCAAGGTGAGGGCCCTGGGACCCGCGGTGGGGAGTGAACAGGCCTCGAAGGGTACCGCCACACTTCAGATCGGGAGCACGCAGGGGGAAAATTTCGCGAAGTTCGCGTTGGTGATTTGCCTCGTCGTGGCGCTGGCCACACTTACCTACGCCTACCTCAGCTTCCCGAGCATGGGTGAGCGAATGCCCACCTTGTGGAGCCTCTTCGGTGGGGCTGAAGGCACAACTGAAGTCACCTATCTCAACCTCCTCTATTTCCCCGGCTGGAACCTCGTCATAGCTCCGCTCTTCGCCGTCCTGGCTTTGATGATCTCATCGGCAAAACGGTCCCTGCGAGAGGGGCCCGGGAACCGCTCGAGCGAAGCCCAGGAAGCATTCAGGAATACGAACGCCATCCTCTTCAGTGGGAACGCGCTCTTTATGCTGGCCATGCTGACAACGGTCTCCCTAAACGTGCTGAGCATCGGAAGGGGCGCGAGCGATGCCATCTGGGGTTGGGTCTGGGTCGTCACGGTGGTCTACATCCTCTCCGCCCTGGTCGCCCTCGGGATTCTGTTCCGGCGCCTGGGGCAGGGTGGCTCCCGCATCGAGCGGGGGCACGACGACGGCGCGTTGACCGGCGGGTTGGCCGACAACGAGCGGTGGGTGGCCGGGGTTTTCTACGTCAACCCTGACGATCCCTCGCTCATGGTGGAGAGCCGGTTCGGGATCGGGTACGCCATGAACTGGGGCCAGGGCCTATCCGTGGTATTCGCGGCCTTCTTCGGCGGCCTGACGCTCACGCTCATCAGCCTGGGGTTTTTCCTGTAGGAGGCTGCTGGGAGTGTGGGGTGGGGCGGCTCGCCCCTCACTCCCGGCAGCCTCCCAGGACTTCCCTTGACACCCTCGACAGCCCCGCCGTAGATCGATCCAGCACGACAAGAATACAGCAATGGGATCCCGGCCCTGACCCGGCCTATCGCCGGGCCAGGTCGGGAACCACCCAAAGAAAGCGAGGCCGGATATGAAACGCGTCGTCCGTAGTCCCTCGTCTGGGATCCCTTCCCCACCCTTCCACCTTTTCGCTCCAGTCCTCATGGGTCTTCTAATGGCGGCTTCCGCCGGAGCCCAACAGATCACGCCGGATCTCTATGACGGACTGCGCTGGCGGCACATCGGCCCTCCGGGCAACCGTACCTCCGCCGTGGTGGGCGTCCCGGGCAACCCGAATGTCTCCTTCATCGGAGCAGCTTCGGGCGGTGTCTGGAAGACCACCGACGGGGGTAACAACTGGTACCCGACCTTCGACGACATGGAAGCCCAGTCCGTCGGGGCCATGGCGATCGCTCCATCGGACCCGAACATCGTCTGGGTCGGAACCGGCGAGCCCTGGATACGCAGCAACATCTCCATCGGGAACGGCGTTTATAAATCCACCGATGGGGGCGAGACATGGAACCACATGGGGTTGGATCTCACGGGGCGAATCGGACGTGTGGTCATCGATCCGCGGGATCCCGACGTCGTACACGTGGCCGCCATCGGGCATTCCTACGGGCCCCAACAAGAGCGCGGGATCTTCCGCACCACCGACGGGGGCGAGACCTGGGAGCAGACCCTCTTCATCGACGAAGACACGGGGGTCTTCGAGATCGCCATGGACCCCAGCAATCCCCGGGTTCTTTTGGCTGGAGCCTGGCCGCTTGTGATTCGGACCTACGGACGGGAGAGCGGAGGACCCAACGGCGGGATCTACCGTTCCACAGATTCCGGCACCACCTGGGAAAAGCTCAGGGGTAACGGACTCCCGGACGATCCGGTGGGCAAGATCGGCATCGCTTATTCCCAGAGTAACCCGGACGTCGTCTACGCCATGATCGAGACGGGCGCCCCGAACCGGGGCGTGTTGTGGCGATCCGAGAACGGAGGTGACACCTGGAGATTGGTGAGCTACGACCGGCTCCTCAACGAGCGGTCCCACTATGCCGGCCGCATCGTGGTGAATACCGGTAACGAGAACGAGCTCTACTTCAACGCCAACAGCCACAGCATCTCTCTCGACGGCGGCCTGACCACCGAGCGGTCGGGCTGGGGAGGCGACACCCACGACATGTGGGCCGACCCCCTCAATCCCGACCGCATGATGATCAGCGACGACGGCGGAGCCAACATGACCTTCAACGGTGGGGAGACATGGCGCAGGATCGAGCTTCCCATCGCCCAGATGTATCATGTGAACGTTGACAACCAGATCCCCTACTACGTTTACGGCGGTATGCAGGACGGCCCCGGCTACAAGGGCCCCAGCACGTCCAGCAGCGGCCGCGGCAGCAGGGTCCCAACGGGTTGGGAATCCACCGCGGGCTGCGAGAGCGGGTTCATCGTCCCGGACCCGGTGATCCCGGAGATCGTTTGGGGCGGATGTTATACGGGCGGGTTCACCAAGGTGGACTATCGCACCGGCCACCGGCGAACAGTAAAGGTGTGGCCCGAATCCAGCTACGGCGCCGCGGCCAAGGACGTTCCGTACCGATTCAACTGGACCTTCCCCATCACCATCTCCCCCCACGACCACAACAAGGTCTACGTGGGGAGCCAGTATGTGCACCAAACCACAGACGGCGGGGAAAGCTGGCAGATCATCAGTCCTGATCTGAGTGGGAACGACACCACTCTCATGGGCCCATCGGGAGGGCTAACCAAAGACAACATCGGCGTGGAGATGGCCCAACTGGTGTTCGCCATCGCCGAATCCCCTCTTGAAGAAGGCGTGATCTGGGCCGGGACCAACGATGGGTTCGTTCACGTCACCCGGGACGGTGGTGGGAGCTGGAGCAACGTCACGGACAACATTCCAGACCTGCCGGTGTGGGGAACCGTCAGCAACATTCATGCGTCGAAACACGCCGCGGGAACCGCATACGTCAGCGTCGACTTCCACCAGATGAACGGCCGCGATCCCTACGTCTACAAGACCACGGACTATGGCCAGACCTGGACTTCAATCGCCTCCGACATCCCGAGGAGTGTCTTCAGCTACGTGCATTGGGTGCACGAGGATCCGGTACGGCAGGGCCTCCTGTACCTGGGGACCGAGAACGCCATCTACATCTCCTTCAACGACGGAGGGAACTGGCACACGCTCCAGAACAATCTTCCCCATGCGCCGGTGCACGACGTGGTGGTCCAGGAGCACTACAACGACTTGGTCATCGCCACCTACGGCCGCGGCTTCTGGATCATGGACGACATCACCCCATTCCAGCAGCTCACGGATGAGGTTTTGGCGTCGGATGCCCACCTTTTCGCGCCGAGGCCCACATACCGGATGCACTCCATCGTGGGCGGACCGCCCACGCGCTCGTCGGCAAACATCAACTACTACCTGAAAGACGCCCCGTCCGGGGCGGTCAGCATCGAGATTCTCGACTCCGACGGCGAGGTAGTAAACACCGTTCGAGGGTCCAGAAACAAAGGCATCAACAGGGCTTCCTGGAACCTGAGGTATCCAGGCCCCGACCAGGCCCGGATCCGGACCAAGCCCCCGGGTAACCCCCGCGTGGTGGAGGAAAAGCGGTTCCGGACCCAGTGGGAGCGGGAAGGGTGGATCCCGGTTTTGAGTTGGGGCACTTCGGGGGGGTTCAGCGGCGTCACGGTGGCCCCCGGGACGTACACCGTGAGACTGACGGTGGACGGGCAGGAGTTCACTCAGGAGCTGGAAATCCTGAAAGACCCGCGGTCGGTAGGAACCTTGGCCGACATTCAGGAGATGGTGGCCATGCAGTTGGAGGTCCGGGACGACATCACCACCATCTCAGGAATGATCAACGAGATCGAGTGGATGAAGAAGCAACTCAACGACATCGAGGAATCGCTGGGGCGGGATAGGGATGCAGCGTCGGTGCGTGGCAGACTTGGGGGACTATACGCAAAACTGCAGCACCTCGAAGACAAGATGCTCCAGCCCATCGCCGTGGAGGGCGATTCCAAGTCCTTCCGCTTCCCCAACATGCTTTACAGCAAGATGTCGGTGCTGGGCGGCGACTTGGCCCAGTCGGTAGACTTCGCCCCCAACCAACAGCAACGGGAGGTCCACCAGGTCCTGAAGGCCAGAATGCTCGAATACCAGGGCGAGTTGCGAGCCCTGGTGGCCGGAGATGTGGCCGAGTTCAACAACTTCCTGGCCGAACAGAATCTGGCGGGCGTCATCGGAGCCCCGGGGGGAGGGTTTTGACGATGAGAAGCTCAACAACTGCCCCCCGCAGAGCCCTTGGAAGATGCCTCACCAAGCGCGCGGAGTTGACGAGGTCCGTAAGCCTCCTCTTCGCGTTCCTTCTCGGGCCGTGGGGACAAGCGCTCACGGCCCAGGAGGAGATGTATGCTGCCCGGCGCCGGGCTCTGATGGATTCCATGGACGGCGGGATGGCCGTGCTCTATGCCAACACCACCGGGAACGGCTTCAACAAGAACTTCTTTTATCTCACCGGCAGTAAGGAGCCGGGAGCCGCCCTGGTCCTGGCCCCGGGCGCCGAGGTGGAGGAGGCCTTCTTCAATCAAGCCGGACAGTGGGACTACGCGGATGGCGTGGCGTCGGCCAAGGCGTTCCCTTCGGACCTACTCACCCGGTCTCTATCCAACCTGACCAGGGAAAGGCCGACGGCCTACGTCTCGTTCCGGGATCTCGAGGCCCTCCTGGGAGCAGGCCGCGCCCTCTCATCCCTCTCGGATCTGAAAAACATCGACGCCACAATTTCCGAGATGCGGGTACTCAAGGACGAGTTCGAGCTCGAGCTCCTTCGGCAGGCCTGTCAGATAACTGCCGAAGGGCTGAACGAGGCTTACCGGGCGGCGGAACCCGGTATCATGGAGAAGGACCTGGCGGACGTCCTGGAATCGGCCTTCCACGACAGGGGCTCTCCGGGTTCATCCTTCCTTCAAGCAGCGTCAGGTCCGAATGCGACCAACGTCCACTTCGGCGCCACGGAGCGAGTCCTGGAGGACGGCGATATTATCGTCTTCGACGTAGGAGCGTGGTGGAACGATTACACGGCCGATATCAGCCGAACCATCCCAGCCAACGGCAGGTTCTCTCAGGAGCAACGGGAGATCTACACGGTGGTGTTGAACTCACAGAAGGCCGCCATCGAGGCCATGCTCCCAGGTGCCAGCGTGGACGCGGTGAGGGAGGTCGCCCAGAACGTTCTCATCGATGGGCTACATGAGCTTGGCCTGGTCCTGGATCCGAAGGACCCGGCCCAGCGGCGGTTCTTCATCGCCCACGGTTACTATCACTTCATCGGGTTGGATATCCACGACGTGTGGTCGGAATACGGGCGGATGTCCGGTGAGAAGGTCTACCGGCCGGGAATGGTCATGACGATGGAGCCGGGTCTGTATTTCCCTCCCGACCACCTGGATCAGACGCTGGCCCGCCTGGGATCGCGGGAGGAGGACGAGTCGACCCGGCAATTCCTGGAGACCATTCGACCGGTGTACCGGAAGTATGTGAACATCGGCGTCAGGATCGAGGACGATGTCCTCATTACGGTGGACGGAAACGAGGTCCTCACCTCGGCGGTTCCGAAGGAGATCGACGAGATCGAGGCGATGATGAAAAGGTAGGACCGCCCTTCAGTCGCAAAAAACCCCTCCCCGGAACCAGTTCGGGGAGGGGCTCCTTTTTGGGCCGGGGATCAGCGTCCCAGGTAGGTCGGGTTGTCCTTCTCGATGGTCAGGGTGGTGGTTTGAACCTCACCACCGACCGTGAGGCGGACCAGGTACTCACCCGGTTCCACCATGGCCGCCATCCTCCCCCCCCGGAACCTGGCCCCCGGTGACCCCTCCGGAGGCGGCGGAGGTGGGTCACCCCGGTGATTCCAGAACACCGTGTTGAGCCCGGCTTCAACGTCCACCTCCAGCGTCCGTTTCACGTCACCCGCCAGGTCCAGGATCTCGATGGTTCCGCCTGGTGCTGGCGCGGCAGAATAGAAGGCGATTGTGGAGCCCGTGGGCGGATTGTCCTTGTAGAACCGTTTGTCCGTGGTCCAGGAGAACTCGTAGACCGTCACCCACTGGGTCTCGGGCCGCGGATCGAACAGCTCCAGCTCCTCCTCCATGGCATCCGACGTCAGCTGCTGGAGCGGCGTGATGTTGTCCGCAATCCAGACGCCCCTCCCATGGGTCCCGGCAATGAGGTCGAAGTCACGGGGATGGATCAGGAGGTCGTGTACCGGAACGGTTGGGAGCCCGTTCATGAACCGGGCCCAGGTGGCCCCCCGGTCGATGGTGAAGTAGAGGCCCACCTCGCTCCCTGCGAAGAGGAGATCGGGATTCCTGGGGTCCTCTCGAACCACGTAGATGGACCCTTCCGGCAGGTTCCCGGTGATGTTGGCCCAGGTCTCCCCGTAGTCGTCGGTCGTGTAGATGTGGGGATCCAGATCCATGTGCCGGTGCCCGTCGAAGGCTACAAAAGCCCGGCCCGGCTCATGATGAGAGGCCTCCACATGTTTGATCCAGTATCCCTCCGGGGCGTTGGGGATGTTGCCGTTCAGAAGCTCCCAGTCGTGGTTCTCGCTCTGCCGGACCCACACATTCCCGTCGTTGGACCCCGCCCAGAGAAGACCCTGCACCAGGCTGGACTCGTCCACTGACACCAGTGCGCTGCTCCGGGCCTCGGGTTGGGCGGTGAGATCGGGGCTGATTGCCGTGTAGCTGTCTCCCCGGTTCACGGACTTGAACACCTTGTTCCCACCCACATAGACCGTCTGGGGATTGTGGGGGGAAAGGAAAAACGGGGTGTTCCAATCGAATCGGTACCTCTCCGCCTCCTCACCGGCCGCCGGCCGTGGCGGAGCAGGTCTGATGCGGGCCTGAACACCGGTCCTGAGGTCGCGACGGTAGAGGTTCCCACCCTGGGTGGTAGCATAAACGGTGTTGAAGTCGGTGGGATCGACCTGGGTGCCGAACCCGTCGGCGTTGGAGAGGGCGAACCAGTCGGCGTTCGTGACCCCACGAGTGATCCTTCCGCGGCTGGCTCCCACCCATACGCCGTTGTCCTGGAGGCCCACGGCCAGGTAGTAGGGCTTCCGCATGTCGGCTGAGAAGTCGTAGATCTGGGCCAGGCCGATCTGTTTCACGACCTCCCACTGCTTCCCTCGATCCCAGGTGACGTTGATGCCACCGTCCCCGCCCACGATGACGTGGTCGGAGTTGTTGGGATCGATCCACCCGGCATGGTAATCGATGTGAGTATTTCCCTGGACCGCCTGCCCTGAAATAACGGTTTTCCCGCCGTCATCCGAATAGGCCATGGGGGAGGCAAAGCCCCAGATCACGTCGGCGTCGTTGGGATCGACTCGGATTTGGCTGTAGTAGGACGGCCGGTTATTCCAATCGTTCACCTTCTCCCAGGTGACGCCGTAGTCGGTGCTCTTGAAGATCCCGTCCCGGTTGGGATCGAGGGGCTCCCTCTCCTCCTCCTGAGCCGGGCGTCCGCCTTGTCCGCCCTCAGGCCTCGGCGGCGGCTGAGTGCTCACCAGAGCGTACACGGTGCCCGGAGCGCTCCGGGCAACGTCGATCCCGGTCCGGCCCATCTCTACCGTGGGGAGGCCCTGTTCCGCCTTCGTCCACGTCGCACCACCATCGTGGGTGATGTAGATCCCCGCATGGGGGCCCCACTGATCCACCGGGTCCCCTGCGTCGAACTTGTCCCTCTCCCGCATGTGTCCCACTGCGTAGAGGATGTTCGGATCCACCGGGTCCATGGCCAGGTCTGTCGCCCCGGTTTCCTCGTCCCAGTAGAGAACCTTCTCCCAAGTCTCCCCTCCGTCGGTGGTTTTGAAGACGCCCCGGTCTTCATTGAACCCCCAGAGATGACCCATGGCCGCAACGTAGACGATGTCCGGATCGGTGGGGTGAACCACGACCCGGGCGATGTGGCGGGTTTCTTTCAAACCTACGTAGGTCCAGGTCTCCCCACCGTCGGTGGACTTGAACATGCCGGCACCCCAGGGGGAACTGTTCCGGTTGTTGGGCTCTCCCGTTCCGACATACAGGATGTTCGGGTCCGACTTTGAGAGGCCTATGTCACCGATGGAACCGATGGGTTGGTCGTCGAAGATGGGCTCGTATGTGATCCCGTCGTTGACGGTCTTCCACAATCCACCGGTGGCGGTCGCCACATAGTAGATGTGGGGGGCCGACTCCACCCCCTCCACATCCGTGATGCGTCCGCCGGGGTTCGCGGGTCCGACTTCCCGCCAGGTGAAATTCTCGGCCAAAGCGGTCAGGTCCTGCTGGGCCGAGGCTTGTGGTAGGAAGCCGAGAGTCAGGGAAACCAGGAATGCCCCCAGGACTCCGGTCCGAATCGGGTCGAATGATCTCTGCGACATCATATTGGCTCGCTTGTTCTGGCGATTGGTTCGGTACACCGGAATCGGGCAGGATACGGCCCGGAAGGGAGGACTTCAAGGAGGGAGGATCCCAAGCAACGGACTGAGGACGAATCCCTGCCCCGCCCTTGGCAACCCAAGCATCTGGCCGGTGTACGACGAGCGTAGATAAACAGCAATTCCCAACGCCCTCGGAGGGTCTCAACCGGGAAGCTTCCATGAAAACCTCCCTTCGGTGCACCGTCATTCTGTGCCTCCTTCTCATCGCATCCCCCAACTACGCACAGGCTCAAGACCCGACAGGCCTGGCGGCTACCATCGGGCTGGAGGAAAAGATCCCCATCGATCCCGCTGTCACCGTGGGCAAACTAGACAACGGGCTGAGCTACTACATCCGGGAGAACGATGAGCCCGAGAAAAGAGCTTACCTTCGGCTCGTGGTGAATGCCGGCTCGATCCTGGAAGACGAAGACCAGCAGGGGCTGGCACACTTTCTCGAGCACATGGCGTTTAATGGGACCACCAACTTCGAGAAGCAGGAACTGGTGGAATACATGGAGTCCATCGGCATGCGAATGGGCACGGGCCTTAACGCCAGTACGAGCTTTGATGAGACCATCTATGTCCTGAGTGTCCCCACCGATTCGTTGGAGGTCCTGGCCAAGGCCTTCCTCATTCTCGAAGACTGGGCCCACCGCCTCGCCTTTGATGAAGAGGAGATCGACAGGGAACGAGGGGTCATCGTCGAGGAGTGGCGCCTGGGCCAGGGAGCATCCGCCAGGATGCGGGACGCTCAATTCCCGATTCTGTTCAAGGGGTCCCGCTACGCCAAGAGACTGCCCATCGGGGATATGGACGTGGTCCAGAACTTCCAGCCGGATGTCCTCAAACAGTTCTACCGGGATTGGTACCGGCCGGATCTCATGGCGGTCATCGCCGTGGGGGATTTCGACGGGGAGTATGTCGAGGGCCTCATCCAGGACCACTTCGCCAAACTAACACCCCCCGACGACCCCAAGCCTCGGACGGTCTATGACGTGCCGGACCACAGGGAAACCCTCTTCGCCATCGCTACGGATGAGGAGGCACCGATCACCAGCGTCGCCCTCTACTTCAAGCAGCCCATCCAGCCTCAGGGAACGGTGGGCGCGTACAGGCAGGAGATCGTTGAGGGGTTCTTCAACTCCATGCTCAACCTGCGCCTCCGCGAGTTGACTCAACAGGCCGATCCCCCTTTCCTGGCAGCGTCTTCCAGCCAAGGGAATCTGAACCGTGCAAAGGGTGCCTATATCCTCGGCGCGACGGTGGACGACGAAGGCATACTTCCCGGCCTGGAGACCATTCTGCGGGAGGCGGAGAGAGTGGCTCAACACGGGTTCACGGATGCAGAGTTGGAGAGAGTGAAAACCCAGGCCCTGAGGGGGATGGAGCGATCCTATGAAGGGCGGGACACCCGGTCCTCGAGCAGCTTCGTCGGAGGGTTCATCAATCACTATCTGCGGGGCAGTCAGATCGGCGACATCGGATTCAGGTACGCCCTCTATCAACGGTTTGTCCCGGAAATCACGGTTGAGGAGGTGAATCAGTTGGCCCGGGAGTGGATCACCCCTGAGAACCGCGTGGTCATGGTGAACGCTCCGGAGAAAGAAGGCCTACACACCCCGACAGAGAACGAACTATCGGCTGTTCTGGCGACAGTGGATGCGGAGGAGTTGGAGCCCTACACCGAGGAACTGGCGGATGAACCTCTGCTGGCCGACGTCCCGGAACCCGGAAGCATCATCT
The DNA here is from genome assembly GCA_028278645.1 of Longimicrobiales bacterium. GTDB lineage: Bacteria > Gemmatimonadota > Gemmatimonadetes > Longimicrobiales > Gaopeijiaceae > JABDNZ01. The sequence continues at coordinate 47,241 of JANQDZ010000004.1, forward strand.
CGGAGCACAGGGCTGACACGGTGGACGTGACCGAGTGGTCCCTCTCCAACGGCGCCACCGTGGTCCTGAAGCCAACCGACTACCGGGACGACCAGATCCTCTTCCAAGCATTCAGCCCCGGGGGAAGCTCGCTGGTGGATACCGAAGACTACATACCGGTGTCCAGCGCCGGGGGGATAATCAACGGATCGGGGTTGGGACCTTTCAACCCGATTGACCTCGGGAAGAAGCTCACAGGGAAGGTGGCCAGCGCCAACGCGTCCATCTCCGCCCTGGAAGAGGGGTTGTCCGGTTCGGCCTCACCCCAGGACCTGGAGACCATGTTCCAGCTCATCTACATGAGGTTCACCGCACCGAGGGCGGATTCGACGCTCTTGGCCTCGAACCAAACCCGGAGCCTTGCTGTCCTGGAGAACATGAGAGCGAGTCCAGCGGCCGTCTTCAGCGATACTCTCCAATCCGTGATGACACAGAACCATCCCAGAGCCCCTCTCATCAGTGAAGAGCTGATCATGGCCACCGATCTGGAAGCGTCCCTGGCGCTCTACAAAGATCGGTTTGCCGATGCCAGCGACTTCACATTCGTCTTCGTCGGGGACCTCGAGCTCGAAACCATGCGCCCGCTGGTCGAGACCTACCTGGCCTCCCTGCCGTCCTTGGGCCGGGAGGAAACCTGGAGGGACGTGGGGCCGAAGCCACCGAAGGGCGTGGTCAAAAAGGCCGTATACAAGGGGATGGAGCCTCAGAGTCAATCGGTGTTCGTGTTCACAGGCGATTTCGAAAACTCCAGGGCAAACCGGAACGATTTCTCCGCTATGAACCGGGTGCTCCAGACCAAGCTTCGGGAGAGAATCCGCGAGGAGTTGGGCGGCACCTACGGGGTCTCTGTCGGGGGATCCACGTCGTGGAGACCGGAGGGAAGCTACACCATCACAATTCGGTTTGGGTCCGATCCAGAAAGAGTGGAGGAACTGGCCCAGGTAGTCTTTGACGAGATCGAGCTACTCAAGACCGGTGGACCTGATGTAGAAGACCTGGAAAACGTGAAGGAGGCTCTCCGTCGCACCAGGGAAACCAACCTGGAGTCGAACTCATACTGGTCCGGCCAGATCGTCGCCCTCTACCGGGAGGGGAAGGACTTCTCGGAATTCTGGGATTATGAGGAGAGCATCAACGCCATCACCTTCGAATCGGTGAAGGCTGCAGCAAACCTGTATTATGACCTTAACAACTACGTTCAGGTCACGCTCTTCCCCGAGTCCATGAAGGGCGGAGGATGAGGTCAGCCGAGGGTTGGGGTAGAGGGATCGCCGGGCGGCCGCACCTTAGCGGCCCCACCAGTAGCTGACCTTCAGGGCAAAAACGTTCTCCGGAGGGATGGTCCAGATGTCCCTGGCATCCTCCAGGAGATCGGTCTCACCATATAACGCGGTGCCGTACCGCCTCTGCTGCCAGACTAGGTAAACGGTGGACCCGGGACGGTATTCCCACCGAAGAACTGCGTTGCCACGGAGGGAGCGAACGTTGAAGTCCGGATTGGGCAGGGAAAAGGCTTCAACAGGTCCGTTCCCGTCCGGGTCCACCTCATAACCACCGTCTACCTCTGAAATCGTCCCGACTTCCTCACCATAGATATCCCACCCCCATTTCCGGGGCTCATGAAGCTCCTTGAAACGGGCATAGTCGCCCCTCGCAAGGAAGGGCTGGAGATAAAGTTGAAGACTGAGACGAGGGGTGAAGGTCCAGCTCACCCGCGTGTCCATGGAAAGGATGGTTTGGTCCAGGTCGCTGAATACGTACCGGGAGCCAAACGTGCGTTCCGCGGTCTCGTCGGTGACAGCCCCGACATGCTGGGCGATCGCATGGGTTCTCCTGAGGGACGGCTCCAGGCTGACCTCAACAGCCGAGCCAGGCCGGACCGTAACTCCGAAGCTGGGCATGACACCCCACCCACCTCGGAAATTCTTGGCGTAGGTGAAGTTTCCGTTGACGCTGTATGATTTTCGTTGATCGGTCGAGATCCACTGACTAATGCTGAACCCACCCGGGTTCCGGGCAACGGGACCGCCCCTGGTCAGCCGATCGTTGTCTGTCTCGGGATGGAAGCCGATGGCGGTCGAGGACATCCAGAAGTTGGTCCACTGCTGTACACTCCCCAAGAACATATTCGCGCCGACCAGGTCACCATCGAAGTTCCATTCCGCGCTCTGCATGAAGTCGATCTGGAAAAACCGGGTGGTGGAGTCCGGCTCCATGTCCCGGTATTGCAGCAACGCGCTCACGTCCCACGAATCGACCCGAGTTTCGAACCCCAGGTCATTGGCCTCAAAGCCTGGACTCTGGGCCTGCATCAGGACCGATCCGAGCCAATGTTCTCCGGCCCTCTTCCCGGCCGAAAGTGACCCTCTCCACCCCAACATGCTGGTCCTCGAGGGGTCCACACTCACGTGCCCTGCGTCGGGCCGCTGCCAGTACCGGGCAGGAGATCTCTGTGTATAAAGGATCGCCTCTTCGCTCCCCTGGACCCTGCTCCCGGTCAGGGTGCCGTTCACGAACCACTGTCGATTGCTCCACATGTGGTTGAAGTCGATTCCACCCACATAGGCCGCGGAATGGAGGATCCCCTCCACAGTCGGATCGGCCAGGTCCCGGTTCACACCGGTGAAGATCCCGCCGATGGTGGTGCTGCCCTCTCGAAAATCCCTGCGGGCTCGTCCAACCAGGTAATTCGTGAGGGGCTCAACAGTGGCGGTTTGTTTCAGGCCATTGCCGTCGATGTATCGGCCTTCTTCCTCCTGAGTGACAGCTTCCATCAGCCCAACGGACCAAGGCCCCGCCCGGCCGCTGACCTTCATTGCGCCGGCGATGGTGCTCTGTTCCGGTACATCGACGAACCGGGCACCGGAGGCGTAAAGGTTCCTCTGCGGGGCACGGCCCACTCTTCGGGAATAAAAAAGCTCTCCGAAGTCGGACTGATTGAGCCCAAATCCTGGGAAGCCGTATCGGAAGATTTCCGCCCCCTCCACAAAGAACGGGCGCCGCTCAGGGTAGTAGGTCTCGTACTGGGTCAGGTTCACCACGGCCGGATCCACCTCGACCTGACCGAAGTCGGGATTGATGGTGGCGTCCAACGTCAGGTTGGATGTGATCCCGTACTTGAGATCAAGTCCGGCCGCATAAAACTGCTCCCCTTGGCCCCGGAAGGGATCGTCCCGGTGCACGTCCAGATGTTCGGAGCGACTGGTGGCATAGGGTAGAAGCTCGAGTCGGCTCGGGGCCTGGATCTGGCCCAAACCCGTCAGGTGGCCATACCGGTGAGGGCCCCCAGCCTCTTCCCGAGGCCTATGGGCAAACGTCACCGTCTCCTGTTTCCTGGCGACCACACGAGTGAGTTGGATCCCCCACATGGGATTTTCGGAGCTTTCGAACCGGAGTTGGGAGTACGGGATTCGGTATTCACCGTACCAACCATCATCGTCTCGGGACGCGGCACCCTCCCAAACAGGGTCCCACCCGAAGTCATACTCACCGTCCGTCCCCAGGGCGGCATCCTGGTAGGCCCCTGAAGGAGTCAGGGTGAAGGCATAGGAGGTGTTGTGGTCATGGCGGGAATCGAGGTTCACGACGAAGTAGTCGAAATCCGAGACCACATCTCTCCGAACCAGGGTGGCCCTGATCTGGTCGGGCTCGGAATCAAAAAGCCAAGCCCCGATGTAGAGGGCGTCGGGGCCGGCCAGAATCCTGACCTCGGTCCGCTCGGTAGCGGGCTCACCATTGTCCGGCTCCTGCTGCCGGAAGTCCGTGAAAACATCGGCCGACTGCCAAGCCCCCTCGTCCAGGATCCCATCGACCTGGATAGAGCCCACCAAGCGGGAAGCCTGAATGGACGGAGCCATGGTCTCATGATCATAAACCTCAGCGCCGGCTGCCTCCGACGCCGGGTTCGTCGAGCGTGACTGGGCAAAGGCTTCCTCTGGCGAGAAGAGATAAAGAAGCACAACGACAAAAATGAACAGCGCCAGAGGGACGGCTAGGAGGCACTGCCAGGAGGCAGATGTGGGAGGACGATGGCAGGGCATGTCGAAATCCAGGTTTCAGAACAAACTTTCTCGGCGGTCGTTACACCCGTCCGCGTACCCACCACCGATCTGTCACTGAAGCCGAGAGCAGGTGCCCCACCCACCGGCCGGTCTGGTCCCTACTAAGATGCCGCAGGGCATGTCTAGGTTGGCGATGTCCCTGTCAGGGAGATGTCAGGAATCCAACCGGTTGGGGATATTTTGGAAAAGAAACATATGTTTCCTTACTGGTACGAGCGTGCCTCACATCTGATTTCTCGAGGCGCGGCGGCCCGGGTGGAAATGGGGTCCCGGGAGTCCCATCGCTCAGGGTGGCTTGACGGAGGAAAATGGGTGGGCCTAAGTATTGGACTCAGTCTCCCAGTATCCCCCGGTCCTCCATCCTCTATTCCGAGGTAGATCAGGATGTCGAAACTCCGAGACACCGTCCGTGCATCTGGCGAGTGCTTACAGCGGCCGCCTTTCTTGGCCGCCTTGGTTCTCCTCCTCCACCTCTCGGCCTTTGGCTGGGCTGCAGAACCGGCGGCCGCTTCCGTCCAACAATCCCGGGCATACCAGGACGTCACCCTCTCCTCCACCACCCCGGAGGAGGCGGGCATGTCCTCGGCTCACCTGGAGTCGGGAGTCCAGCTGTTCAGGGACGCGGTGGAAGCTGGAGATCTGGTGGGAGCCGTCCTCCTGGTGGCCAAGGGCGGGAAGGTCGTTCTCCACGAAGCAATCGGCTGGCGGCATAAAGGGCGGGGCCTGCCTATGGAGAAGAACACCATGTTCCGCATGGCCTCGAACACCAAACCGACCATCGGCACGGCCATCAGCCAGTTGGTGGAGGAACGGAAGCTGGCCTTGGACGATCCGGTGCGTGACCACATCCCTTCTTTCGACAACTACCGGGCCGGCTTCATCCAGATACGACATCTCCTGAACCACACGGCCGGGTTCCGCATCGGCTCCCTGTTTCTGCGACCGTACATGGAGCCCTCTCCAGAGCACCCCGATGCCCCAACCCTGAAGCTGGAGGCTGCACGTTTCGGGGAGGTGGGGGCGGAGGTGCTCCCGGGGAGTTCCTATTCCTACTCAAACCCCGGCTATAACACCCTCGGCGCTCTGGTGGAAATCGCCTCGGGGCAGAGCCTGGAGAGATACCTGGACGATAGGATCTACACCCCCCTGGGGATGCACGACTCCTACAACCATGAGCTCCCCGAGAAGCTGGACGGGAAACTGGATCGGATGGGTGCGGTCTATTACCGGCGACAGGGCGGAGAGTGGGTGCCGGGTTGGGAGCCCGGCGACCCTCCGCAGGTCCCTTTTGTTCGGGCGTCAGGTGGGATGATCTCCACGGCATGGGACTACGCCATCTTCTGTCAGACCTTCCTGAACGGCGGGATCTATGACGGGGTCCGGATCCTCTCTCAGGAATCTGTGGCTGCCATGACCAGCGACACCTACTACTCCGGTGGAGAGTTCGATCCCGAACGGGGCGCCCGGGTGGGCTACGGGCTGGGGTGGCGGGTGGATCGAGACGGCACGTTCTCCCACGGGGGATCCGATGGGACACAGGCCTGGGTGGATCCCGACAGGAACCTGATGGTGCTGGTGTTCACACAAACTCCTGATGGCCAGAATCCCCGGAGGCGGTTCCTGGAGCTGGTGCGGGAATCAATCATGGAATAGGGGGCGGCTCGGGGGTATTTTCCAGAAAGCCAAAACGAGCGCGCGCGGAGGGAGAAAAAATGCCCACGTATGACTACGTCTGTAAAAAGTGCGGACACTCTTTTCAGCGCCTGGAGAAGATCTCCGAACACGGAACCAAGAAGGTCAAATGCCCTGAGTGCAAGAGCACGAGGGTAGAGCAGGTCTTCGGATCGATCTTCGTCAAGACTTCCAGGAAGAGTTGAGCTGAGAAAACGTCAGCTCTCCTCCTCCCTGGCGAACCTCCTGTAGAGCAGGTACGTCCCCAGGAAGGACCCGACGAACAGCAGCGCCGGGATTACAACAGTCCAGACCACCCCTCCAATGGGCGGATCGACGGGAAGCGGTGCCATCATTCCCCTCCCTCCTGGTGCCGCTTTTTCCATCCATACCAAGCCAGGGCCATCCCCAGGAAAGAGGCAACGTAGGCGATGCTCATGCCGATAACGGTTACGAGTCCTTGTTCCATGATTATGCCTCCCCTCCGGATCCGACGGGGCCAGATCCCTCCTGCTGCCACCGGACCCCTCTCTCCAACTCCTCCAGGTACTTCGCCTGACGCTGCTCGTACTCTCCTGAAACTGCTCGGAGTTTGGGATCGATGAGCCAGTAAATGACCAGGGTCCCGGCAATGGCCAGAAGCGTGAGGACGATGCCCCCGGGCCTCAGCACCAGAATCGACGCCACACCGATCATGAACGAGGCCATGACCAGGGGTGACAGTCCGATGACGATCCAGTCCTCCCTGGTCCACTCCTCGGCCTCAGCCGCCGACCAGCTCCTCTTGATGAGGGGCCGGCGACCGGCCCGTTGGGTCATTCCATCGCCCGCGGCCGCTGTTCCTTCATCGATGAGCCCTCGCCGGACCGCCTCCCGGTGTACCGGACCCCACCAGCCCAGTGGCCGAGTCTGGAGGTAGTACCGGATCAGGTGATCCATATCCTCGGGTTTCGTGAGGAGGGTCGCAGGGAAGAATACCGCCGCGCCCAGGGCCATGAGGAGCCAGAACTGTAGGTAGTCAGGAAGCGGCGGGAATACCCCGAAGGCAGGCAGGATCCAAACCACCAGCCACGCCACCCCCAGGTTTGCGATCCAGGCCGAGAGGTAACCCCAGGCGTTGAAGCGCCACCATACAACCTGAAGGATGTTGGGAAGCCAGATCCCGGCCATCATCAACCAGAGCGCGAAGATCAACCACTGGGTGATCTCCTGCATCATCATCCCGTAGAAGAACGACCCGATGAGGAGAACGGCGGTGGCCGCCCTCCCCACCCAGACCAGCTCCTTCTCCGAGGCTTGGGGTTTCAGGTACCGCTGGAACAGGTCCCGGGTGAAATACAGGGCGCCCAAGTTCAGGTGGCTCGAGATCGTGGAAAGGTGGATGGCCAGGATGGCTGCAAAGAAAACCCCGACCAAACCGGCTGGCAGCAGCTCGAATCCCAGCCGGAACCAACCGAGCTCGTAGTCCGCCGCATCGACGATGCCCGGAGCCAGAACAAAAAACGCCAGAATGGACGCCGCCCAGAAGCCGTTCCGTATGAGGGTGATGGCTCCTCCGGCCCAGATCCCATAGGCCGCATCCCGCACCGACCCGGCCGACTGGATACGCTGAGCCTCCGGGTACCAGTCGATACTGGTCCCCATGCCGAAGCCCCCCACAACCGCAATGACAAGCATCGTCAACCACCACGCGGCCGGGAAATCGCCCGAAAAGAGACCCGTAAAAGCAAATGCGTCCATCCTCCATCCTTCCCCCATCTCCACGAGGCGTCCCGCCAGGTCCCCGGGCCCACCCACAGCAGCGATCCCCACCAACGAAACGATGAGGATGGCAAAAATCGCGACGATGCCTTGGAGGAAGTCACCCATGACCACACCCCAATAGCCCGCCACGAGGGTGTAAGCCGCGGTGATCAAAGTTGGGAAAACCAAACCGACCCATACCGGCCAGCCGAACACGAGGGCACCCACCTTACCCATTGCCATGCCCACCCAGCCCAGAATGAACATGTTCATGAACACCTGCCAGCCTGCCAGCCACCCCCTGAGGAGCTCCGCCCCAAAGCCACCGAACCGCATCACCTGCCACTCGGCCTGAGAGTAGGCCAGCGAACGGCGGAATATTCGGGCCGAAACGAAGGATCCGATGGCAGTCCAGGCAGTGAAGAACGTGTACCAGAGGCCCCTATACCCGTGGGCGTAGATCACACCTGTGACCCACATGGGGGTGTCGGTGGCCGTATGGGTACTGAACACGCTGGAAGCCGGCAGCCACCAGGGCAGTCGGCGTCCCGCCAGGAAGAAGTCGGACTCGGACCGCCGGGCGAGGCGGTAGAAGAAGAACGCACCCCCGACCATGAGGAGGAGGAAAGCGCCGGCCCAGAACCAGTCCAGGGCGGTGAAGTCGATCAATGGTCCCTCGAAACCGAGAAAGGACGATGGGGGAGGGCATTCCTGCCCCCCATTCGGACGGAACGAAGCTATGGGAGGCTATTCGAACCCACAACGCGGAGGGACGGCCCGTCAATCTCCCGGGGGGTGGTCCTGAGGGGGTGAAACCCCGACCTTTATGGACTCATTTTTTCGGCCCCGGGCAACCCGGGACCCAGCTTGATAAGGGAGTCATCAACGTGGCTGATCATCTCGCCGCTTTAGGTATCGGAAGCTCGTCGCCACAGGAACGACAGGATCAGGTCCGACAGATCCTCAAAGACTCGCAGCCCCATTCGCAGCGAGCCGACAGCATGACCCTCCGCTGGCACGATCCGTCGGGAGCAGAGTTGTGGATATATGTGGACCAGACGGGAACCATGAAATCGGTCCAGCCCCATTATTCCGGGGGTCCGAGGATCAGGTTGGAGATTCAAGCCATCCTGGATAGGGCCGAGGTGAGTCCGTATGACGGCGGTTTCCTGGGTCTGACCCAGACGGGCGGCTCGAACCCTTCGTTGGGCGGAGGCTTCCCCATCGTTTTTGACGCGCCGGACTTCCCTGATGTGAAGGAGGTCATACTCACGGCGAAGCACGATGTCGAGCTAGCCGGATTCGCGGTGGAGCTCAACGTGTACCCCACCGAAGAAGCCTTTAGAGACGCTCAGCCCGACCTGAACCCTCTGGGTGTGCCCGCCTTTATCCCGGCCGGGATGATGGCACAGATGGAGGGAGGGCAACCGACGGCTCATGCACTGATGGTGGGCCGTGTTTTGGATGCCAAGAGAGTGACAAACGAGCTCACCGAGCGTGAGTTCGTCCGGGTCCAGATGGAGACCCCGGCCGGGCCCATCGATCTGATCGTTGACCCGGGACTTCTGGAGGAACTTCCGGAGAACGGCCACATCATCCAAACCGGAGCCTGGCTCTCCGGGCGGATCGCACCTGAGAACGACGAGAAATAGAGACACGCGACCGGCGGACGCCATGACCGACATTCCCGGGAAAGACCACCGCGATCCCTCCAGGCGAGACTTCCTGAAGAAGGGAGGGGCCGCGGCCCTGGGGGCTTCCATTCTCGGAGGGGAGAGGAGCAAAGGACCTTCCACCCAAAACCCGTCACCTGGGCCACGGGCCATCCAAGTCGGTCCCGGCCGCTCGCAGGACTTTGACTCCCGACGGCCACCCGTGGGAGAGCGAAAGTTCCGCTCCCAGGGGGTCGAGGAAACCATCCGCCGGGTATCGCAAGACATCGCCGACCCCGAATTGGCCTGGCTCTTCGGAAACTGCTTCCCGAACACGCTGGACACGACGGTGGACTTCGGGACATTGGATGGGAAGCCGGACACCTTCGTCATCACCGGTGACATCGAAGCCATGTGGCTCCGGGACTCCACCGCCCAGGTATGGCCCTATCTCCCACTGACACCCCAGGACCTGGAGCTACGGCAACTCATCAGAGGAGTCATTCACCGTCAGACCCGGTGCATCCTCATCGATCCCTATGCCAACGCCTTCAACAAAGAGGCTGGGGAGAGCCCTTGGGCCGATGACCTCACCCAGATGAAACCGGAGCTCCACGAGCGGAAGTGGGAGATCGACTCCCTCTGTTATCCCATCCGCCTGGCGTACGCCTACTGGAAGACTACCGGGGACGAGTTGCCCTTCGACAGTGAGTGGCGGGAGGCCATGGGGCTGATCCTCAGAACTTTCCGGGAGCAGCAACGGAAGGAGGACCAAGGACCCTATAAGTTCCAAAGGGTCACCGGGTGGCAGACCGACACCGTGGCGGGAGCGGGTTGGGGGAATCCCATTCGACCGGTGGGACTCATCGTGAGCATTTTCCGACCCTCCGACGACGCCACCACCTTTCCTTTCCTGGTTCCGTCCAACCAGTTCGCGGTGGTTTCTCTTCTTCAGCTCGCGGAGATGGTCAGGGGAATCCTGGGTGGCGTAGCCTTCGCCCGGGAACTGGAAACGCTGGCGAACGAGGTAAGGGAGGCGCTGTTCGCCCACGCCGTGGTGACCCACCCGGCCTACGGAGAAGTGTGGGCGTACGAGGTGGACGGATTCGGGAATCGTCACTACATGGACGATGCGAACATCCCCAGTCTCCTATCCCTTCCCTACCTCGGAGCGTGTGCGGCGGATGATCCCCTGTACCAGAGGACTCGCGCCTTCGCCCTGGGGCCGGATAACCCTTACTACTTCCAGGGTGAAGCAGGCGACGGAATTGGCGGGCCCCACGTGGGCCTCGAGATGATCTGGCCCCTGGGGATCACGATGCGGGCTCTCACCTCAAACGATGATGCCGAAATCGCTCGATGCCTTCAGATGTTGAAGGAAACCCACGGGGGCACGGGCTTCATGCATGAGTCTTTCCATCAAGACGATCCGACACGGTTCACCCGAGAGTGGTTCGCATGGGCGAACACCCTCTTCGGGGAGCTGATTCTCAAGGTACATCAAGAACGGCCACAGCTTTTGACGGCTCGCTGAAGGAAGAAGGCGGCCGCGAAGGAGCTTTTATGACACGCCTGATCTTGTGGGCTGTTTCCGCCATGGTGCTGGCGGCGGCTTGTCAGCCTCCGGACGCTCAGCCGAGGGACCCCCTCACCCAGTATGTAGATCCCTTCATCGGAACCGGGGGGCATGGCCACGTCTACCCAGGAGCTACCGTACCCTGGGGCATGGTTCAGCTCAGCCCTGACCAAGGTCAGGGCGGTTGGGATTGGATCGCCGGTTACAACTGGGTGGACAGCCTGCTCGTGGGCTTCAGCCATACCCACCTGAGCGGAACCGGGATCGGGGACCTTCTGGATGTCCTGGTAATGCCGGTTCGGAGTTATTTCCCGGTGAACGAGGAGTTCGAAGACCGTTGGGGCCGGTCGGCGAAATCCCGGTTCTCCCATGACCAGGAAGAGGCGTCTCCGGGGTACTACTCGGTGTTCCTGGAGGATCAGGAAATCCAGGCAGAGCTCACCGCCACCACCCGCGTAGGGGTGCATCGGTACACCTACCCAACCACGGACCAACCGGCGGTCTTCGTGGACCTGGGCTACGCCATCAACTGGGACAGGCCGGTGGAGACGAGCGTCAAAGTCGTGAACGACACCCTCGTCACCGGCTACAGGTTCTCCAGCGGATGGGCGCGGGACCAGAAGCTGTTTTTCGCCATGGTTTTTTCTGATCCCATCCGATCCCTCGCCTTTGCCGATTCGACCATCCCCATGGACGTTTTGGACCGGAACGAGGTGGCCGCGGGGGACATGAGGGCCACGACCACCGGCCTCAGAGCCCTCTTCGCCTTTGATCCCACGGTCCAAGGCGACGAGCTCTTGATCAAGGTGGGGCTCTCTTATGTGGATGAGGCCGGGGCCTTGAAAAACGTGGAGGCGGAGGTGCCCGACTGGGACTTCCACCGAGTTCGGAATGAAGCCCGCATGGCCTGGGAGAGCGAGCTGGGCAAGGTCCGGATCGAAGGAGGTTCGGAGCAGGACCTTCGGACCTTTTATACGTCGCTATACCGGACCCGCCTGGCCCCCATCCTTTTCCAGGACGTGGACGACCGGTACCGGGGAGCAGACGGCCAGATCCATACGGCCGAGGGTTATCGGAAGCATGCGATCTATTCCCTCTGGGACACCTTCCGGGCTGCCCACCCTTTGTTCACTCTGATCGATCCGGACCGGGTGGATGACCTGATCAACTCAATGCTGTCCTACTATGACGAACATGGCCTCCTCCCCGTCTGGTCCCTGGTGGGGAATGAGACCAATACCATGACCGGGCACCACGCGGTCCCGGTCATCGCCGACGCCTACCTAAAAGGGTACCGGGGGTTCGACGCGGAGAAGGCCCTTGAGGCCATGATCAAGAGCGCCGACGCCGATCATCGGGGCTTGGCTTCGTACAAGGAGTACGGATACCTGCCCACCGATCTGGAAAACGAGTCGGTCACAAAAACCCTGGAATACGCTTTTGACGATTGGGCCATCGCGGCCATGGCCGGCGCCTTGATGGGAGAAATGGAACCAGGATCGTCCGAACACGGGAGACTCGAAGCCGAAGAGACTCGCTTCCTTCACCGGGCAGCCAGGTGGGAGAAGCTCCTGGACCCCGACACCCGCTTCATGAGGGGCAAGACGGCGGCGGGCGATTGGGCTGAACCGTTCGATCCCCGGCGTTCGGACCACCGGGAAGGGCCCGACTATACGGAAGGAAACGCCTGGCAACACACCTGGTTCGTACCCCACGACGCGAGGGGATTGATCGACGGGATGGGCGGGGAGGAGGCATTCCTCGCCAAGCTCGATTCCCTTTTTGAGATGGACTCGGAGATCACGGGTGAGAATGTGCCCGCCGATATTTCCGGACTGATCGGACAGTACGCTCACGGAAACGAGCCCAGCCACCACATCGCTTACCTCTACAACCACACCGGGCGACCTTGGCAGACCGCGGACCGAGTGAGGGAAATCCTCACCACCCAGTACGACGACACACCATTCGGTTTGAGCGGAAACGAGGACTGCGGCCAGATGACGGCGTGGTATGTGTTGTCGGCCTTGGGGATCTACCCTGCGAACCCGGCGGACGCGAACTGGGTCTTGGGGTCACCTCTTTTTCCTGAAGTCACTGTCGATCTCGGTGACGGAAGGTCGTTCACGATCTCGGCTCCCGGGGTTTCTGATGAAGCCAGGTACATACAGGCCGCGAGCCTCAACGGGGTGCCCCTGAACCGGACTTACCTGCGGCATGACGAGATCGCCGGTGGTGGAGTCCTGGAACTCGAGATGGGCACTGAACCTTCTGTTTGGGGAACCGCCAGAGATGCGCGGCCGCCGAGTCAGTCCGACGCGTCCACCGAACCAGGGCCCGACCAGATCCTCGCCGACCTTCCCCCCGACTCGGTGATGGCGCGGGCCGTAAAAGACGAGTTCCTTCACGCGTGGAACGGGTACCTGGAGCACGCCCGGGGAATGGACGCTCTCCGACCTCTCTCCCAAAGCGGAAGGAACTGGTACGATGCGTCCCTGGTCATGACCCCCCTGGACGCCTATGACACCATGCTTCTCATGGGCATGGAAGAGGAGGCAGCGGAAGCGAAGGCGTTGATCCTGGACGGTCTGTCGTTTGATCACGACTTCTACGTGCAGGTGTTCGAGGTGACCATCCGGATTCTGGGGGGATTGCTGACGGCTTACCAGATGAACGGAGATCCCCGATTCCTGGAGCTGGCCACCGACCTCTCCGACAGGCTACTGCCGGCCTTCGAATCGGCCACGGGGATGCCGTACGTTCGGGTGAACCTCCGGACGGGTGAGAGGGAGGGGCAGGTCAACAACCCTGCGGAGATCGGGACCTTGATGCTGGAGTTCGGGGCCCTCAGCCGGTTCACCGGAAACCCGGTCTACTACGAAAAGGCGAGAGCCGCCGTGGAAGCCCTCTTCGCTCGCCGCTCGGGCATTGGGCTGGTCGGGACCACTATCGACGTAGAGACGGGCGAGTGGCAGAACACCTCCTCCCACATCTCGGGGATGATCGATTCGTACTACGAGTATCTGCTGAAGGCCTGGATCCTCTTTGATGATGACGATTTCAAGGAAATGTGGGAAGCCAGCGTGGGGCCGGTAAACCGGTACCTGGCGGATGAAGTCGAGGGGGCTCTCTGGTACGGCCACGCCGACATGGTTACCGGGGAGCGAACTGCCACGAGGTTCGGGGCGTTGGACGCTTTCTGGCCCGGCGTCTTGGCCTTGGCCGGAGACATGGATCGCGCCTCACGCCTCATGGAGTCGGTCCACTCCATGTGGACCACCTTCGACGTCGAGCCGGAGCAGATGGACTACACCGCCATGGAGGTCGTCCACGGCGGGTACCCGTTACGGCCGGAAGCCATAGAGTCGGCCTACATCCTTTATACTCTGACGGGAGACGATCGGTATAGAGCCATGGGGTGGGACATCTTCCAACGAATCGTCGAATGGTGCCGAAACGACGTGGGGTATGCTCACCTGGAGGACGTCCGGACCAAGGAACAGTCCGACGCCATGGAAAGCTTCTTCTTGGCCGAGACGCTGAAGTACGCATACCTGCTCTTCGCCCCCGACGGCACTCTGGATTTCCATAGCGTGATCTTCAACACCGAAGCCCACCCGCTGAGGAGGATCTGGGAATGAGACGGATCGAAGGGACCCGACTGTCTCCGAGGCCAGGGGTGCTGGGGGCCTTGGTCCTCACGGTGATGTCCGTTGCCTGCCAGGGCCCGGCCCCATCGAACCAAACGCTGGAGCTGACCGAGGGTTGGGAATTCCGCCGGGCTGACCTCCCCCCAGGACCGAGCTTCCCAGGGGATCTCGCCGATCCCCTTTCAGCCTGGATCCCAGCCACCATCCCGGGAACGATCCACACCGACCTCCTGAATGCCGAGTTGATTTCCGATCCGTTCTTTCGGAGTAACGAGATGGCACTCCAATGGATCGGCGAGGAGGGCTGGATATACCGAACGTCCTTCCAGGCTTCCCCGGGCCTCCTCGAGAAGGAAACTGTGGAGTTGGTCTTCCACGGTTTGGACACGTTCGCGGAGGTCCGCCTAAATGACCGCCCGATTCTCCGAGCCGACAACATGTTTCGGATTTGGTCGGTGGAGGTGAAAGATCTTCTCCGGTCCGGCGAGAACACCCTCGAGATCCACCTTTCCTCACCCCTTCCTCCAGCCCTGGACGCAAGGGCGGCCCTCCCCTACGAGCTACCGGCCGGCAACGACCGGGGAGACCCCCCGTCCCGTGTTTTCGTGCGGAAGGCCGCCTACCACTACGGATGGGATTGGGGCCCCAGACTGGTGACCAGCGGAATCTGGCGGCCGGTGGAAATCACGGGCTGGAGCGGAGGGAGGATCACCGACCTTTACCTCACAACCGACTCCATCTCCGGCGAGACCGCTTTCCTCACCGGAAGCGTGGAAATCCTCATCTCCCGCGAGGAGGCGGATCGGCGGACCGCTGGTGGGAACGTACCAATCAACGTGACCCTTTCCAGTCCGGATGGAGCATTCGCGGCGGTGGAGCAGGAGCTGGTGGTGGAGTCGGGCACCAACCAGATCGCTTTCGGCCTCATGGTCGAGGATCCCCAGCTCTGGTGGCCGAATGGATCCGGTGATCCTCACCTCTACACCGCACAGGCTTCCATAAAAGCCGGCCGCAACACGGACACCCTCACGACCCGTTTCGGGGTGAGGACCGTGGAGCTTGTCACGGAGCCCGATACCATCGGAGAGAGCTTCTTCTTCCGCGTAAACGGGATCCCGGTCTTCATGAAGGGCGCCAACGTAATCCCCCTGGACCACTTCTCCCCCCGGGTCACCGAGGACGACTACAAATCCCTGTTTCAGGACGCGGTCGAAGCCAACATGAACATGCTTCGAGTGTGGGGCGGCGGAATCTATGAAGAAGACACCTTCTACGACATTGCCGACGAGTACGGGGTCCTCATCTGGCAGGACTTCATGTTCGCCAACGGAATGTACCCTGGGGATTCTGCTTTCTTGGCGAACGTCGAGGCGGAAGCCACCGATCAGGTCAGGCGCCTGAGGGGGCACGCCAGCATCGCCCTATGGTGCGGAAACAATGAGATGGACGAGGGCTGGCACAGGTGGGGCTGGGCCCGGAACTACGATACGCCCCAGGATTCGGCCGCGGTGCGGGACGCGTACGAGAACATCTTCCACCGGATCCTTCCGGGGGTGGTGGAGGCGGAAGACCCTGGACGCAGGTATTGGCCCTCGTCCCCGAGCCTGGGGTGGGGGGACCCCGAAAGCTTAAATCGGGGCGACAGCCATTACTGGGGGGTTTGGCACGGACAGGAACCGTTCCAGGTCTACGCCGAGAAGCTCCCGCGGTTCTCCAGCGAGTTCGGCTTCCAAGCCTTTCCGTCCATGGAGACGGTAGCAGCCTTCACCTATCCGGAGGACAGGTCCCTCTTCGACCCGACGCTCCTCACCCACCAGAAACACCCCATCGGAAACGAACTGATCCTGGAGTACATGGAGCGGGATTATCCGGTCCCGGAGGGGTTCGACGACTTCGTCTATGTGAGCCAGCTCCTGCAAGCCCGAGGAATGCGAACGGCCTTCGAGGCCCACCGCAGGGCCATGCCTCGAACCATGGGAACCTTGTACTGGCAGTTGAACGACACTTGGCCCGTGGTGTCATGGTCTGGCCGAGACTATTTCGGTCGGTGGAAAGCCCTTCACTATGCAGCAAAACACGCCTTCGCTCCGACCCTCGTCTCCTCCGTCCTCGGTGAAGCCTCCGTCGAGGTGTGGGGCGTTCATGAGGCTGCAGGGCCCTTGAACGGCAGTTTGCGCCTACGACTCCTAGAGTTCAGCGGCGCCGTCCTGTGGGAAGACTCCGTCGAGGTGAGTCTTGGGGAGAGGGAAAGCAGCGTCCTCTGGCGGAGCCCTGTAACCTGGCCGAGCCCCCTCACCGAATCGGAAGAGTTGGATACCCGGAGGGCCGTCTTCGTCGCTGAGCTGACGAGGGACCCCTCGGCGGAGGGGCCCAACCCGTCCCTCCTGTTCTTCCACCCGCCGAAAGACCTGGATCTGGGCGTACCCACCATCCGCTTTGAGTTGGAGGAAGCGGGCGTGGGGAGTCACCGGATCACCTTGGACACCGACGTCCTGGCTAAGGGCGTATACCTGATGCTGGAGAACGGTAGCTTCTCCGACAACTTCTTCGATCTCCTTCCCGGCCAATCCCACAGGGTCTCGATCGAGACCGATAAAACTCTGGACCAGGTCAGAACGGAGCTCCGAATCCGGACCCTGGCTGAGGTACCCAAGGAGGGCGTCGACGTGGAAAACTCTGGCTGAGGCCTCCTCAGTTGTTCTTCGCCCCCTGGTTGATCCAATTTTTGAGGTTGGTCAGGTCGATGTTATCCAACACTGCCCCACCAATGGGCATCCGCTGACCCACGGTTTGACGTCCTTCCACCTTCACGATCAGGTAGCTGCCGTCGGCGTTCCCAGGGATCACTCGGAGAGTCCCGACCTGGCTTGCTTGAACGTTCACCAGGTTCGCGTAAGAGCTCCCGGACCGTAGGTCCAACCCAGCCGAAAGAGCCGAGCCGTGGCACGATCCGGCGGCACACCCACGCCGGTTGAAGATCTCCTGAATCACGTTTGCGTACGACGGATCTGCCACGATCACTCGCCCGCCGCCACTACCTCCACCGCCGGGATCGTTCGGGCCAGTGCCGCCGTCGCCACAGGCTCCAAGGGTCAGGGCTACCGCCAGAGATAAAGGCAATACCAGGATCTTCCGCATGGGTATGCTCCGTTTGGTCGACGGGATAAAAAGCTGGGTCAGAATCTGAGAAGCCGGGTGATGGCAAAACCAAGCCGCCATTCGCCGGGCTCGAAATTGAAGTCGGTCCCCACCAGGAACTGGCTTGGATTCAACCGGACAGAGTTTGTCAGGAAGACCTTGAAGAAATGGCCACCGGTCTCGAGCTCGATCCCGAAGGATCCGGCGTCGTGGTCCAGTTCCGCTCCGTTGTCACCCGAAGCCCACTCGCCGTTCAGGCTGAGGATGTCGGTGAGAAAGAGCTGGCCGTAGAAGCCCCAAAAGAGATCCTGAACCGGATCGATCCGGTCCAGGAGGACGTTGTACAGGTATGAGGGCACCACGCCGACAGCTATTCGGTCCCCTACCTTCGTATTCACGATCAGCTGGCCGTAGTACTGGAAATTCCCAGGATCTCCGGAATCCCGCTCCGGCACCTCGGAGCTCCAGGACACCCCACCCTGAACCGCCACCAAGAGGGGTAACGGGCCCTCCCCATGCTCAAAGACCTTCGCCTTTGCCCGCAGGTCCCAGTTGTCCATGAGATTGCTGCGGGCCAGGGTGATCATCAGCTGATCCAGGGGGGCATAGCCCAGACCGAGTCTCATGTTCGCCGGGCCATCGAGGCCCCAGAACGCGTCTGAGCCTTCGGACACTGCAGGCAGAAACCGGTGGGCGATCTCGAACTGCCACTCCCCTTTCGACAGGGTTTCGGCAGTGGGGAGATTGATGGCCTGAGTCGAATGGAAAACCGTGAGGGGCGGCTGGGTGGCCTCCATGCGTCTCTCGAACCGTGCCGGCTGCTCCTGGGCGGTCGAAGGAGATGACACCACCGCCGACATGGCCGGTACCATCAGCAGGGTCAGGAGTTTTTTCTTTCCGGCCATGCTCTAACGCCCTTCCCCGCCACCGGCGGGAGAGAGGAAGAAATCCAGGTCCAGCTCCATCACCTCGTTGATCTTCATGAACATCAGCCTCGGTATGGGGATGTCGTGATCCGAGAGGACAACCTGAAAGGCGCACCGCACCCGGAGACCCCCCTGGTCCGGGACTCCGTCGCACTCGATCTCCCGTTCCCGCCCGACACCATGGACTGAAAAAGTCCCACGGGACCTTGCCCTGTACGTCCCGGCCGATGCCTCCACCAACTCCACCACCCGGCCGGAAAAAGCCGCAAAAGGGTACTCTTCGGTTTCCAGGTAGTTGTCCCTCATGTGGCGGTTCCGGAGTCCGATCCCGGTATCGAGACTGGCCAGATCCACCTCGAAGTAGAACTCGCTGGCAGTCAGATCGGTTTCCCCTCCCAGGCCTTCCCCCTCCAGGAAGAGGAACCCGTCGATCCTCTCGGTGACGCCCTCGAAATCCTCCAAGGGAGCATCCGAGACAAAGCGGACTCGGTTCTTCCGCTGGAGGTCCACCTGGTACTCCTGGGCGGAAGCGGGACCCAGGTAACCGAAGGCGGCATATCCCACCGTCAGGGGCAGAACCCAGCGACGGGAAACGGACCCGGGTTTTGATGTCCTTTCGCCCACGCCGCCTCCGATAGATGCTATTAGACAGGACCGTTCCGGAAAAAAACACATACTTCAGACTTAAAGTTCCCGAGGCAAAAGGCTTTTAACGTTTCGGTGGATGGGTGCATCATAGAAATCGGACCCCAAGAGATACTCTCAACGGAGGCATGACCGATGAAGACGTGGATGAAGCCGTTTGCCCTTATGGCAGTGTTGGCCGTGGCGTCGGCGGGGTGCGAGGACGGGACGACGAATTCGAACGATCTGGATGACGATGTATTGCTGGCCGACGCGGCCTTGGTAGCCGCCGATGGCATGTTCCAGGACGTGGCCCACATGGCAAGTCCGGGCACCTGGGGCGGGTTTGGTGTGGGACCCGAAGCGGGTCCGATTGAAGTCCAAGGGACCAGGACCTTCACACGGACCGTGACCTTCTTCCCGGGCCCCGACTACGACGCCGAGACTACCACCCACATGCAAATCGTCTCCGACCTGACCAGACAGGTGACCCACACCTTCTGGAGCGCGGACATCGTCCGGCACAGGGACATGACCGTCTCAGGTCTCGAAGGTGAGGAGACCAGCCGAACGTGGGACGGAACGTCCACAGGTGACGTGTTCAAGAGCCGCCATCCGGATGAGGGTGAGGTCCGGACCTACGACATGGAGAGCACCGGGAACATCGCTGGAGTGGTGAGGAATCTCCCCCGGGCTGAGAACCCCTGGCCGGTTGCCGGGACGATCACCCGCACAATCCATGTGATTCGAAAAGAGGGCGACGAAACCATCGTCGATAAGATCGTCAACACCAGCATCACCTTCGACGGGAATCAGGTCGTCACGATGATCGTGGACGACGGGTCGGGTCCGGTAGAGTACGAGGTAGACCTGGCGGAGCGGAATGTGAAGAAGCGGTTCAAGCGGAAGGGCGGTTGAGGATCATAAACGTTGTAGGTCCGCCTGGGTGAGGGGCAGCAAGGGACGAAGCGCGGGCCGAGAAAGAGGGGAGGGTGAGCGAGTCATCCTCCCCTCTCTCTTTTTAACTAGATGCCTTCTTCAGGGCCCGCCACGGCGATCGGGCCAAAAGGAGACCCAAGAGGATGGCCAGAGCCACCAGCGGCCAAAAGGTGTCGGCCTTCACCTTCCAGTAGAAATGGAGCACGCCCAGGCCCGCCGCCGGGTACACGAGGCGGTGCAGTTGTTGCCAACGTCGCCCCAACCTTCTGATCCATCCCTTCGTCGACGTGACAGCCAGCGGAACGAGAAGGACGAGCCCCAAAAAGCCCGAGGTGATGAACGGCCGGTCCAGCACGTCTTCGATGATGAAGGACCACGCGAACCCCTGATCCAAGCCCAGGTAGATCAGGAAGTGCAGAGTCACATAAAAGAACGCGAACAAACCCACCGTGCGGCGGACTTTGATTACCTGGTTCCACCCCGTGAGCCGCCGGATGGGCGTGATGGCCAGGCCCACCAGAAGGAGGATCAGGGCCCACCGGCCTGCCCAGTGAAGCAGTGCCTCGATGGGGTTGGCACCGAGATCGTCCATGAAGAACCGCACGCTGGTCCAGAAGAGGGGGGCCAAGCCCAGAGCCCATGCCGTGGCTTTTAATCCCGAACCCTTCGTCATCTCCCCCGCTCCCCTCTCTTGTCCCGCTTCTCAGCCTGGATCGGCTCGCAAGATCCCTGGGGTCCGTTCTGAACCACCCTTCTAGTACCAGCGCCGCAGGTCCATGCCGTCGTACATGGAAGCCACCTCTTCGGCATAACCGTTGAACATGAGAGTGGGTCTGCGTCGGATCTCACCCAGGCGGCGCTCCCTCGCTTGACTCCAGCGCGGGTGGTCAACCTCCGGATTCACATTGGCGAAGAACCCATACTCGTTCGGGGTGGCGAGATTCCAGCTTGTGGCCGGAATATCTTCCACCAGGCGGATCCTCACGATGGATTTGATGCTCTTGAATCCATACTTCCATGGTACCACCAGACGCAGAGGGGCTCCGTTCTGGTTGGGTAGCTCTTTCCCGTAAAGTCCCGTCGCCATGAGGGTGAGGGGGTTCATGGCCTCGTCCATCCGGAGGCCCTCAACGTACGGCCAATCGAGGACCCGCCGCCGTTGACCGGGCATCTGGTCGGGATCGTAGAGGGTGGTGAACTCGACGTACTCGGCCCTGCTTGTGGGCTGAACGAACTCCAATAAGTCCTTCAGAGGAAACCCCATCCACGGAATGACCATGGACCAGGCCTCGACACACCTGAGGCGGTAAATACGCTCCTCGGCCGGGAAACGTCCAATGATGTCCTCAATGCCGTAGTCCCCGGGGCGTTCGCAGTGGCCCCCGATCTCCACGGTCCACGGCTTGGGCTTCAGAGTGCCGGCGTTCCTGGCCGGGTCGGCCTTGCCGGTCCCGAACTCGTAGAAATTGTTGTAGGTGGTCACATCCTCGTAGGGGGTGAGCTCATCTTCTTGCGGGCCCAGGGTGGCGGCCTCGGCCTCCCCAGGAACGAGGTCACCGGCGGCCAGAGACGACGGGGCGATGGCGCCCAGCAGCGCGATCCGGCCCGCCCTGCCGATGAACCTCCGGCGGTTGAGATAGAGCTCGTAAGGGGTGACCTCCGATTCGGAGATCTTCCCGGGCTTTCTTATCAGCATGATTCCAGGATCCGTTCGAGTAATCTGAGCATTCTCAAACCACCTAACCCGCAAGTTGGTTCCAAAGATCCCGAAACGCCGAAGCCTTACCGCTCCGTGTGTCCAGCCAGGTAGTCCACCACGAGGTGGGATAGGGCCCTCACGCCCAGGGGTAGGGCCGCTTCATCCGCGAAGAAGTAAGGAGAGTGATTGGGGTAGGCTTCCTCCAACGGTATGGAGTCGGGGATCACACCGAGGAAGAAATAGAGGCCCGGAATCTCCCGCTGGAAGTAGGAAAAGTCCTCCGCACCCGTGCTGGGCGGCCCGGGGGCTGCGTTTCCAGGGTCGGCTACCCGTTCCAGGGTGGGAGCCATCCGTCTTGTGAGATCGGGATCGTTGTAGGTGATGGGGAGGCCACTGGAGAGATACACCTCCGCCGTTGCTCCACCGGCCTCCGCGATGCCCTCCGCCATCTTCCGAATCCTGTCTCCGATCTTCTCCTGCATCTCCGGATCCAACGTCCTTACCGTTCCCACCATGACGACACTATCCGGAATGATGTTGCTGCGAAGACCGCCGTGTATGGATGCGACGGTCACAACGGCGGGGGCCTGGGTGATGTCGGACTGGCGGCTGACGACCGTCTGAAGGGCCAGGATGATCTGAGCTGAGACCACCACCGGGTCTACTCCGCCCCAGGGCATGGCCCCGTGGGTTTGTGCCCCCCGGACTGTGATCCGTAGCGTTTGAGACGACGCCATAGCGCCACCCGACCTGTACACGATCTTGCCCGTGTGGTCGGGCATGACGTGGAGGCCGAAGATGGCCTCGGGACGGGGGTTCTCCAGGGCACCCTCCCGGATCATGAGGGAGGCACCCCCGGCCTCACCTGCCGGCGCTCCCTCTTCAGCGGGTTGGAACAGGAACTTCACGGTTCCCGGGAGTCGTTCCTTCATCCCAGCCAAGACCTCGGCCACCCCCATGAGAATGGCGGTATGGTTGTCATGGCCGCAGGCGTGCATGACGCCGACTTCCTGTCCGTTGTAGTCGGTACGGACTTTGGATGCGAAGGGGAGATCCGCCAGTTCGGTCACCGGAAGAGCATCCATATCGGCCCGTAGCGCCACCACCGGACCCGGAAGTCCACCTCGAAGCACACCTACCACACCCGTGTGGGCCACCTCCGTCTCCACCTCCAACCCCAGGGAGCGGAGGTGGTCCGCCACCAAAGCCGCCGTCCGGAACTCACGGTTCCCCAGCTCCGGGTACTGATGAATGTCCCTTCTCCAGGCCACCACCTTGCCGGTGACGGCCCCTGCCCGGATATCCACTTCGGCCCGCAGGGAAGTCAGGTCAGCTTCCTGGGCCGATGAAGGAGAGGGCGCTATGGGGAGAAGTAGACCGAAGAGGGACGGGAGAAAAAAACCAAAACGAGAGGTCATGGGTAAGCTCCGCACCGGGTGTCCGTTGTCTTCCGGTAGTTTCTTGCCCAGGTCCCCCAGGCGAAAGGGGCAAAGGATCCACACCCCCTCATGCCGACGGAGGAAGTGCGGATCGAGCTTGGATGGGGTCCCCGGATTACCTAGACGTCCAGGTTCTTTACGTATTTGGCGTTCTTCTCGATGAACAACTTCCGGGGCTCTACTTCACTGCCCATCAGCTCATCAAAAAGTCGAGACGCCATGGCGCCGTCATCGATGTCGACACGGAGGAGGGTCCGAGTCTCGGGGTCCATGGTGGTCCGCCAGAGCTGGTCGGGGTTCATCTCCCCCAGCCCTTTATAGCGCTGAACCGAAACACCCTTCACTTCTTCCCCACCCTTGCCATTCCCCAGGCGCCTGATGTACTCACGGCGCTCCGCCTCGGTGTAGGCATAGAACTCCTGCTTGCCTTTGAACACCCGGTAGAGGGGCGGTTGGGCGATGAAGATGTGGCCGGCCTCGATGAGCTCGGGCATCTGACGGAAAAAGAAGGTCAGCAGGAGAGTCCGGATGTGCGCTCCGTCCACGTCCGCATCCGTCATGATGATGATCTTGTGATACCGAAGGCCCTTGAGATCAAAATCGTCCCGGATTCCCGATCCGATGGCTGTGATCATCGCTCGGATCTCGTCGTTGGACAGGATCTTGTCGATCCGAGCTCGCTCCACGTTCAGGATCTTCCCCTTGAGGGGGAGGATGGCCTGATAGGAGCGGTCTCTCCCTTGCTTCGCAGAACCACCGGCCGAGTCACCCTCGACGATGTAGAGCTCGCAGAGTGACGGATCGGAGATGGAACAGTCGGCGAGCTTCCCGGGAAGGACTCCGCTCTCCAGAGCGCTCTTTTTCCGTGCCAGGTCACGAGCTTTCCGCGCGGCCTCCCGGGCCCGGGCGGCGGAAAGAGCCTTCTCGATGATGCCCTTGGCCGCCTTCGGGTTTTCGTCCAGGAAGATGGCGAGCTGTTCGTTCACCGCCGCTTCCACGGCTCCCCGGACTTCAGAGTTCCCGAGCTTCGTCTTGGTCTGGCCCTCGAATTGAGGCTCCATGACTTTGACGCTGAGGACGCAGGTCAGCCCCTCCCGGCAATCGTCCCCGGAAAGGCCCTCTTCCGCCTTCTTGAAGAGGTTGTTCTTTCGGCCATAGTCGTTGATGGTCCGTGTGAGGGCAGCCTTCAACCCCGTTAGGTGACTGCCGCCCTCATGGGTGTTGATGTTGTTCACGAAGGTGTGGGTGTTCTCACTGAAGCCATCGTCGTACTGCATGGCCAGCTCGATCTCCGCCTCCGGCCGACTCGTCTCGAAATAGATGATCTTCGGGTGAAGGGCCTGTCGACTCCCCCGCAGGAATTCCACGAAGGACGCGAGCCCTCCCTCGAAGTGGTACTCCTCCGCAACCGGGTCGTCGCCGTTGTTGGGCCTTTCGTCCCTCAAAACGATCCTCAGGCCCTTGTTGAGGAAGGCTAGTTCGCGGAGTCGGTTGGAGAGGGTCGAGAAGTTGAATTCCAGTTCAGTGAAGATGGCAGGATCGGGCTTGAAGTGGACCTTCGTCCCTCGACCTTTCGCCTTCCCGAGGTCCTCCAGCTCCGTCTCTTTGATCCCTCGAGAGTATCGCTGGAGGTACTTCTTGCCCTCCCGGGTGATCTCCACCTCGAGGAACTCGGAAAGGGCGTTCACCACGCTGACGCCCACGCCGTGCAACCCACCGGAGACCTTGTAGCTGGACTTGTCGAATTTCCCACCGGCATGGAGGGTCGTCATGGCGAGCTCGACACCCGGCACTTTTTCGGTGGGATGGATGTCCACCGGGATCCCTCGGCCATCGTCCACCACGGTAACGCTGTCGTATTCGTGGATGGTGACCTCGACCTGGGAACAATACCCGGCCATGGCCTCGTCGATGGAGTTGTCCACTACCTCGTAGACGAGGTGGTGGAGGCCGCGGGCGGACGTGGAGCCGATATACATCCCTGGCCGCCGTCTCACGGCTTCGAGGCCCTTGAGAACCTGGATCTGCCTAGCGGTGTAGGCGCTGTCTCCCGCTTTTCCCGCCTTTTTCTTCTTCGCCGTCATCGGGTTGGGTCCTCTGCTAACACAAACACGATCTTCTCGATCAGAGCTTCCGTTCGGCCCTCGTTCACCTGCCGAAGGATCTCTTCTTTCATGAGGTTCAGCTCCATGAGCCAGGCGCTGGACCTGACCTCCACGATCAACGTGGCCTCTCGGACCCCTTGGGCCCGGGTCACCCTCGCGATGGCCTCACCGACCCTCTCCTCCCACTCGTCCACGGCCTCGGCCCGGAGGACCGACTCTCGCAGGCCCTGTTTTTTCAGGAATCCGCCGAGGACGTCTCCTACTCGCTGGGGTCCTTCCTTCTTTTCTTCGTCCATGGCCCCCATTACCACTCCAGGACCCCGTTATTGATCCGCCACCGAGGCAGGGAGTCTCGCCTCAGCCTGATGTCGCTCTCTTTTGGAACCGTCAGGAGGACCTGTCCGGTTTCCTCCTCCTCCATGAGGGATAGGATCCTCTCGCTACGCCCGGGATCCAGCTCGGCAAAGACGTCATCCATCAGGATGATCGGTTCCTGGCCTCGAGCCTCTCGGATGGTGGCGGCCTCCACCAACCGGAGGGCCAAAGCGGCGGTCCTCCGCTGTCCACCGGAACCGAACTCTCGGAGGTCCCGATGAGCGTCCCCTTCTTCAACGGTCAGAAAGAGGTCGTCCCGCTGGGGACCCACCACCGTGTTCCCCAGGCGGGCCTCTCTTTCCCTGCTTTCAAACAGGGCAGCCCGGAACGCATCGACGATCATGCCCCGGTCCTCCGCGCCTTCCAGCTTCACACCGGGCTGGTACTGAATCCGGCTAGTGAGGGTCCCGGACACTCGCCGGTAATAGACCGAGAACTCTTTTCGCCACCTTTCAACCCACTGGCGCCGATCTTCCATGACCTGGGCGCCGGACTCAATCAGGCCTTCGTCCCATGATTCCACCGTGCTCTGCATCCGGCCGTCTCGGAGGGCTGCATTACGCTGACTCAGGATTTGGCGGAACCGCTGCAAGGCCACCAAGTACCCCGGAACGCTGAGGGACAGCACGATGTCCAAGAACCTACGACGCGCCCCCGGGCCATCGCTCACCAGGGCCACGTCCATGGGAGAAAAGACCACCGCCGCCAGCTGCCCCAAGCCGTCACTCAATCGTTCAGGCTCGTCACCGTCCACGGTGATTTTTTTCTTCTTCCCCTTCGCCTGGAAGGCCGCGGCGACCTCGACCCCGTCCCTCGGGCTCTCCCCCACCAGCGCGCCGGCGACCCGAAAGAACTCCGCCCCGAACGCTACGAGTTTGTCGTCCCGGGATCCTCGAAAGGACCGGAAAGTCTCGAGGTAATAAATGGCCTCGAGGAAGTTCGTCTTTCCCTGGGCGTTTTCGCCGATGATGGCGACGCCTTCGGCTGGGAGGTCCAGCTGCTGGTCAGCCAGGTTCCGGAAATGCCGGATCTGGAGCCCACTCAGGTGCACAGCGGGTGGCCCGGAAGGATCCCTTTCAGCATATGGAAATCTAGCGTTTCGGGGGCCTCTTGGCTACCCCGTGGCAGGGACCGGAAAGCCTTTAGTTATAAGGGCTTTCGACCTTTTTGAGAGGCTATTTTGGATTCCCGAAAACCGGGAGCCGAAAAGACCCTCAGCGGCCCTTGAAATCGGGCTTCCGTTTCTCCAGGAAGGCGGTCATCCCTTCCTTCACATCCTCCGTCGAAGCCAGGAGCCCGAAGAGCTTCGCCTCGAACGCGGTGGCCTCAGCCAGGGTCGTGTCCATCCCCCGGTAGATCGACTCCAGAACCATCTGGACGGCGAGGGGTCCATTCTTCGTGACCTTCCCCAGAACCTCCTTGGCCCGGTCCATGAGCTCGTCTCGGGGGACGACATGCGTCACCAACCCCATGGCCTTCGCGGCTTCGGCGTCGATCATATCCCCGGTCAGGGCCATCTCCACCGCCCTCCCCAGTCCCACGAGCCGGGCCAGTCGGACCGTCGCCCCATACCCGGGGATGATTCCCAGGCCCACTTCCGGAATTCCGAAACGTGCGTTCTCGGAGGCGATTCGGATATGGCACGCCAGGGCGAGCTCGCACCCACCCCCCAGGGAATACCCACCCACCGCAGCCAACACAGGCTTCGGAAACCGTTCGATGGTATCGAAGACCTTCTGGCCAGTCCGACTGGTTTCCACGCCGGAAAGGGCGTCCATTTTCGCCAACTCACCGATATCGGCACCGGCCACGAAGGCTTTCTCTCCGGCCCCGGTCACGATCACGCCCCGAAGTTTGTCATCATCCCGGAGGCTGTCGAAGGCTATGGCCAACTCGGCAAAGACCTCAGCGTTGAGGGCGTTCAGTTTTTCCTGCCTATCCACCGTGACAATGGCCAGCTCACCCTCCCAGGAAACGCTGATGTTCTGAAGATCGCTCATGGATTTCCTCACTTCTCTCTGCCGGAAGGACCTCGGGGTGACGGAGATCGAACGGAAAAAGGTAGGAAGCAAAAAATGGAGGCGCTAGAAGGGTGTTGCGAAAAGGGTGCGAGCCATTCCCGTTTGCCCGGATCCTCCCTAACTTTCGGCCCAACCAACAACCGAGGGACACCACTGCGCCACCCCTCGGACCCCTGAAGTAAGGAGAGAAGAAGGATGGCCCGTTCCCTAAACAAGGTGATGCTCATTGGCAACGTTGGCAGCGATCCCGAGATCCGGATGACACCGTCGGGTTCGAAGGTGGCGAAGTTCTCGCTGGCGACAAACCGTACCTACCAGGATAGGACGGGCCAACAGCAAGAAAGAACCGACTGGCACCGGCTGACCTTCTTTGGGCGGCTGTCAGACATCGTCGAGCAGTGGGTGAGCAAAGGCGATCGTCTATATGTCGAAGGGCGCATCGAATACAGCCAAACCCAAGACGACCAGGGCGGGACACGATATTGGACCGACATAGTCGTTAACGAGATGGTGATGCTCGGATCCGGGTCCGGCGGCCCGTCGGACGGCGGTGGTCGTAGCGCCGGACCGCCCATGGGTGCCCCCGACTCTACGGGAGGCCCCACCAGCTCTCCCATCTCGGAGCCGGATGACGACCTTCCCTTCTAAGTACCTCAATCCGGAATGGGGTTCTAAGGAAGAAACGTCGCGGGAAGGAAAGTAACGAGGGCGGGCCTCACGTTCGTGGGGCCGGCCCGTCTTTCTTAGGAGCCTGATCGGAAACGGGGGTGTGGCCGGGCCCCCGGCGTGCAATCTCGGCGATCCTTCTGAAGTACTCCCCTCCGCCAATCCAGAACACATCGTTGTGGCCGGCGCCCGGAACCAGAAACCACTCTTTGGGATCTTTCCCGGCTTCGTAGATCTCTCGCCCCATGGACAGGGGCACCAACTGGTCCTCAGAGCCGTGGATTACCAGAAGGGGAGCCTTGGCGTCTCGGACCCACCGACGCGTGGCAAACGCCTCCTCCAAACGGACCAGCAAAAAGCGAGGGAGGAACGGGTAGACGGACTTCCCCATCTCCGCCAACGAGGTAAATGCCGACTCAAGGACGAGGGCCCCAGGTGTCCGGTTCGCTGCTAGGCGGGCAGCCACCGCACCACCCATGGACCGACCAAGGACGGTGATCCGGTTCGGATCGGCGACTCTCTCCAGAAGAAAGTCCCATCCGGCCAGGGCGTCCAGATGAAGTCCCTCTTCGGACGGTCTTCCTTTGCTTCCCCCGTATCCCCTGTACTCCAAAAGCAAAACCGATACACCCTCGGAAAGCAGGCCTTCCGCCAATGGAGTTCGACCGGCGATATCCCCAGCGTTTCCGTGGAGGAGGAGAACGGCCGGCCCCACGGCCGGCGACTCGACGGTGGACTCGGCGGGATACCACCAGGCTTTGATTTCCACCCCGTCCTGGGTGGTGAGGGTATGGTCCTCTCCCTGAACACCCTGCAGAAGGGGTGGAGGACCCGGGTCCCCTCGGGAGGGTTGGAACAAGAGGTGTTCTGCCAAGGATGGGGACAGAACCATGACGGTGACTCCCAGGACAAGGAGGAGGAGAAAGGTACGTAATAGGCTGCGGAGGAGGGTTTTCTCGAGGAATGGGGTCCGAGGGAGGGGCGCGCTCGGCCCTTCAGCTGGACCCGTCACCTTCGGAATCCGGAAGATCCGATTCCCACAGCCCCATGAGGTGCTCTTCGAAGCGGCTGGGATCCGTCCGATACTCCTGGACCCAACTCTCGAAGGAGGGAAGAGCCAGCTTCCGAGACACCCGACCCGTGGCCAGGTCGACGATCTGGTCGTAACTCAGGTCCCCCTGGACACCTGCCTCCCGGGCCGCGTCCTGAGCCAGGACGAACATCTCGTCCGGGCTCAGGAGCAGAAGGATATCTGCCACCTGAGCGGAACAGTAGTCCAGGTATTTGGCCCGAAGGACCGCTTCGGACTCCGCACCAATTCCCTTGGGCGGCGGGGGCCCGCCCTCAGCAAACACGGTTTGGCCTCCTTACAAAGGGAGAAACCGACGTCATACGTTTATGTCGGGCCGTTGAAGCGTCAAGTTTTGTGTGAAAAAAAGAACGCAGCTCCTGACTCGGAGCTGCATTGGAATTCCAGCCTCGTTTTCCGATGAGGCGGACTCAGGAAGGTACGGCCGGGGGTGCCTCTTCGCGGACCATTTCCTCGGAGGCCTGACCCTTCAGGTGCCGATAAATGGAACGCCGCGTAAGCCCATACATGATCACTCGACTCAGGAACTCAGGGTCCGTCCTTTGGGCCTCTTCAGCCTGAGCGGCCATATCCCTGGGGAGTCGAACGTTGATCTGTACGGAGCGGGTTTCCCACATCGGCTTACCTCATAACGGCTTAGGAGAAAAAGTGTCGGAAATTTACCAACCCAAACGTAGCCGTAGCCGCGACGGCGTTACGTGGTGAGGAGGGTAAATTTCCATCGACGAACCGAAATTAAAAGGGGTTTCTGGGAGACGCAACCCTTTCCGTGGCTAAATGAAAGAAAAAAGCGAAATCCGTAAATCATTGTATGACAACAACTTAGGAATTGCAGCAAAAATGCAAAACCACTTGTTCCCGGGTCGGGGAGGAAGACGATTTTTTTAAATTTTTGAAACGTAAGTCCAATGTCCTTTAAGGGTTTACCAGACCAGGGATAAAAAAAACGGGCTTTCGCCCGTGACAACTTTTTTACAAAAAACGCTACTGAAACGATTGCTAGGGAAGCACCGACCTGAGGAAGGCTTGGAGGGTCTGGTTGTGGAACCCGAGGAACCGATTTCGAATCTCGTCGGGGTCTTCCTCACGGAAGATATCTGCGGTACGGATCATCTCATCCTCACCCACCGGGTTAAACACAATGAACCCTCGCCAAGCTTCATCACGGCGGAAGAGGTTGAGGGTGGCCCTCCACCGCAGACCGTCCATTTCCATCCCCCTTGATTCGACGGTCACCGGTGGGGAGGACCGATGGTGTGCTGGAGGAGATGCGAACTCCTCCTGCACGTGGGCATCCAGGTGGGCTTCCCGGTCCCGCGCCCAAACTTCCTGGGGTGGGAGAGGAAGGAGCTTCTCCAGATACAGATAGAGGGTGGCAAGGGGATCCTTCTCCACCTCGCTACCCGTCTCACGCCCCCATTCCCTTGCCCGGGCATAGAGGGGCCGAATAGCTTCCTTGGGTAGAATGGAAGCCAATCCTTTGGCTTGTCGACGCCGATACTCCTGGTAGCGGGCATCCAAGGCCGGGTCGTCCCGCACGACCTGGGGGGTGTCGATTCCGGATTCGGGGCGGTCGGGGGAGGAGCCTTGAAGGGCGGTCATGGAATCCGGTGGCCTCAGTGGACGAAGGCTCCACCCAAGTTGGGTGGGCCCGAGAGTGGCTGGGTCTGTTCTCTGGGTTCCCGAAGGTGGAGCCGGGCCAGAGTCTCTCTAGCCCCGAAGGTCTCCATTACCTCCTGGAGGGCTCGGTACCGATGGGGCTCGAAGCGAGCCAAAAGATGGGCCAATCCCTCCCGGGTCTCCTTCACCTGGGCCCTGGCTTCGGCAAAGCTCAGAGGAAGTGGGAACCGGACTTGATAGGAGATCCCCTCCGCTCCCTCCGACGGGACCACGCGCCTCAGATCCCGGGAAGGGAACGCACCCCTGAGGGCATCCTCCAGGATCTCGTCCGGCTCTCTGAAAGCCGTTCCAAACACGAGAGCGTTCGCGTCGAAGTCGAGACGGGCTCGTGCCAGCCGGCCTCGCCCCATGGCGATCCGAACCGATGTCCCTTCGTGGAGATCGAGATCTCTGCAGATGTCGCGGAAACCTATCCGGAGAAGGATGGGCCGAGAGAGGGGGCCATACCCGGCTCTGAGAAGAACCCTCATGGCCAGGTCGAAGCAGTACGGTGCCAAGGCCCGGCGAGCCTGTCTTCCTTGGGCCGACGGATCCGCCGCAGCCCTCAGGAGCTGGTGCACATGTTTGAGGGTGGGCTCATAGACCCAATCCAACACCACCAACTCGGTGCTGAGGTCCAACTGCTTGACCCGGGCGCTTCCCAAGTCCAGAACCTGAGAGGCCGACGCGAAGCTCCCGTCCAGCACCAAGGCCAGGCCGATATCTTCGATGCGGCCCTCGGGAAGGTCGGCCTCGTGAACGCCACGATACTGGACCACGGCTCGAGTCAGGGGAACTTCGCACACGCCCGGAACATCGGCCATGGCCTCGGGCCGAGACGCCGGTTGGGGCGTAGCAAGATCTGGGGACAGCTCCGTCATGTAGAACCACCCTCTGTTTTAATCCCCGTTAGGAAAGGCAGGGATTTGAACGATAACCATTTGTTTACCGCCATCGCAAGAACGACGTTTTCCACTGATCACACGGGCCTAAACACTCCACGGGGGCGCTTGCCACCCATGGGACGTCCGGGCATCTTTCGGTTCCTTCGGCACTTACAACCGAAGGAATTGGCCTCGCTCAACCGCTTGGAGCCCCACACTTTTGGACCGAACCCGTCGGCTCTCCGTCGCCTTTCTCGACCGTGAAGGGGAAACCTGGGCGTGCTTCCTGGTGACAGCCCTGGGTCCGGACCGTCGTTGGTACGGGTACTTCTCCTTTCGGCCCAAGGACGGTGCAACTTTAGAAGACGAGGTCCGAACCGCAGACATTTTTCGCGAGACCTCCGAGGCGGAAATCCATCGAAAAGCCCGTGGCCTTGGGCGCCCTCTACTGTCGGGCCTCCTTTCGTCGGCCCTTCATACGAGGGAAGCCGAAAGAGAGGGCTCGCCCCCCCTGAGGCGCTGGTTCCGGACGATGTTGTCCGAGAATTCCCTTGGTTTGGCAGGGGATTGGCCGGAGGGTCAAAACGGAGGGAAGGTCGACTTCGACCTGGGGAAACTCAGATCCCTCTACGCGTCCTATCGCCTCGATCAGGTGTGCCATCTCATCGCCCTGGTCCACCCGGACGATTTCGACTCGGCCGTGAACGAGATCCTGGACGGGAAGGTGATTGACTTCGGATCGAGGGATATTCTGCAGTTCGCCATGATGGTCGTAGAGTTCATCGACCACCACCTCCCCCTTCCTCCGTTCGAGGTTTGGGCAGAGGACTTTTTGCGGAACCAAGGAGCCTACGCCCTTTACACTCACACCCTTCACCGGGAGGGGCGGTTGCCCTGAAACATCCTTTTTTCTACCTTTATTTGCTAGAGTTTAAACCCACTGAAGGGAGCGTGATCAGGTTGGAAGTTCTCGTCCAGGACAACGAAAGCCTCGACAGGGCACTACGTCGGTTCAAGAGGAAGGTCCAGCGGTCCGGGCTCTATTCCGAGCTTCGGAAGCGGCGTTTCTATGAGAAGCCCAGTGCCCAGCGGAAGCGGAAGCGGGAAGCCGCCATCCGACGCGAGCGCCGACGCCAGAGGCGCCAACGCCCCTGAGGCCCATTCGTCCAGACGGCCGTCCCTCCATCGGGAGGGAGCACAAATGACAGAGGCTCTCCTGCCACGGAGAGCCTTTTTTTAATTGTACCCTGCCACCACCACCCTCGGGATCTAGGCCACCTGCCGTAGGAAGAGACCCCCGAAAGCCTCCCAAGCATCCCATGAAGACGGAGGAAGGCACTCCTCGGCCGTCCGAACCAGAAGGAGAAGGCGTCCGTTCCAACCCCGAAGGGCAGACGGGGGAATCCCGGAGGTCGCCCGGACCCACCGACAAAAGTTGCCGTCCGAGGCGAACCCGAGCCGATATGAGGCAGTCAGCGTCGTCTCATCGGGATTGGCCAAGATCCGGGCAGCCGCCAGGAGCCGGAACCACCGCAAATACCGAGAAGGGGAAGGAAGTCCACGCCGGCGGAAGCGAGCCTTGAGGGCACCGGCCGATAACCCGAAAGCCTCACTGAGAGTCGTCAGACTGGAGTATCGGAACGGAAACTCCAGGACCCTCCGGGAGAACCCCCTGAACTCGGGGGGCAGGCCCCGGCCCACGGTTTGTGTCAGATCGGAGTAGATCCCCTCTACCCAGTCGGAGTCTCTGGCAGCTTTTTCCAGGAAAGCCCGAAGACGAAGCGCCGAATCATCGATGCGGGAGAGGGCGAGGCCATCGGCTTCCCAGGCGTCTTCCCAGACCCGACGCGTGGGGTCGCCGATTGCAAGAACCGGCACCGACGATTCGCCGGTGAGAAACTCCCTCCGAAGCGTCCGATGGTCTTCGGCTCGGCAAACCAGAAGCCGGGGATACCCAAACCGGAGAGCTTCATGGATGTCTGCGGGCCGGTGGAAAACATCCTCCTCGGGGAGGGCCGCTCTCCGCACGGAAGCCCGTAACGTCCGATCTTTTATGGGAGCAAGAATCATAAAGACAGTATTGATGTGACCGGGGGTTATGGCAACTCCGAATCCCCCAATAAGTCTTTGGCTACCCCGTGGAAATGTCGCCTCACCCATCTCCGCCAGGATGAGGGTGGCGGCTGGAGGCTCTCTCCGGTCTCCAACCGGTCGAGGATCCCTTCGATTTCGGCCCTCACCTCCAGGAGCCGCCGCTTGTGGTAATACCCGGTCACCCAACAGAGGCCCCCCAGGACTGCTGACCCGACGGCTACTCCGGCCGCCACCCCCAGGAGTGCGGGCCCAGCTGCGGCTAGCGCAAAACCCACCCCAATCCCCGCACCGGCACCCCCACCAAGCCCTCCGATGATCCCACCGGCCATGTAGTCGTCTCGGGTGCCCGGCTCCACTTCGATCTGAACCAGCGTGCGGCCTTCTTCCATATCCTCGAACCGGACCTCGACCCGCTTGGCGGAAGCTACGTAGTACTTTCGGGATGTCGAGGAAGCCGCGCGGGCGATTTGGGACGCCCAGTCTACTGCCGGCCGGTAAAGGAGAATGGACCGTCCTTTCCGGACAGCCTGCAACAGCTGCCCGGCCACCATGAACTCGTCGATCTTCTGAGACAGGGCCTCCCTGTCTCCCGGCACTACCCTGGAGGCAACGACAAAATTCGGGCCATAGAGGGCCGCCACCGGCCCTCTTCCGGTGGGAGGAGATGTTCGAACTTCGGAAAGAGCTTTTCGGACGTGTCCTTCGTTCAGCCCAACGTCCCGGGCGATTCGAAAGAGGTCGCTCTCGGTGAGGCCCGAGTCGCTCCCATCAGGTTCGGACACAGCGATCTCGGCAGCTCGACGGATCACCTCGTCGAACTCTTTCCTCGTGAGGCTGCGACTCGGATCGACCATACCGCTGGGTTTAATGAACCTGTGACGACTCTGCGTCGGTGGAGTTTCCCACTTCCACTACCCCGAAGGCCACGCCTCCGTGGCCCTCACTCCTGAAGAGATACCGCCCCCGAGGGGCATTTTGAAGCCTCAGGATAAACCGA
This sequence comes from Longimicrobiales bacterium, assembly GCA_028278645.1. Classification (GTDB taxonomy): domain Bacteria; phylum Gemmatimonadota; class Gemmatimonadetes; order Longimicrobiales; family Gaopeijiaceae; genus JABDNZ01. The sequence goes on from JANQDZ010000004.1 coordinate 82,289, forward strand.
GCACCCCGATTCACGAGAGGGGGGCTGGCCATTTGCCCGCTTTCTTCCAAGAAACCTCGGACCTCCGCCGTCAGGGAATCGGCCAGGAATTCGATGGTGTGAACGCGGTGGTCCACCGTCCGGAATTCCACACCGTCCCCCGGGGCCGCCAGAATCCGAGTGGGAACCGCGTGTTCCTCGGAGCCCCTCCCGCCCAGGGTCACCCGGTGAAGCAGGGCGCCGGTCGGTAACCCGAGAGCCTCAGCTTCCGCCTGAGCCCTCGCCCGGGCTCCGCCATCGGGCGGCTCACAACCCCAGGACAAAAATCCCAGGCAAAGGAAAGGAAGGAGGCCAGCTCCCCCGAGGGAAGCCGGCCTCTTGAACTTCCGTGGCCCCGATCGGGACACTTTTTTATCAGCCGCCGTTGCTCAGAGTCCAAACATAGGCAGCCACCGCGTTCACCTGCTCATCGGTGATGGGTGCACCACCCTTGGGCAGCATCAGGCCCGGGTGCTCCACCGGCTCCGGGACGCCATTGATGACGTTCTGAACGATGGACTCGTACGAGCCGTCGATGTTGAGCCACACGTCGTCGGTGAGGTCCGGGGCCAGTGGGCCACCAACGCCACCTTCCAGATGACAGGTGAAGCAAATTCCGACGCCGGTGAAAACGGCCTCGCCCTCTGCAACCATGGCAGCCGTTACTCCCTCAGGGAGCTCAATATCCAAGGCCGGAGCTACCGTCTCTTCGGCGGCAGGAGCCGGTTCTTGGGCTTCTTCGGCCGGCGGAGCGCCGTCTCCACCGCCGCAGGCAGCGAGGACTAGGATCAGGAGAAGGGATGTATACCGCATCAGATCTTTCACGACTTTACCTCCGTTCCGCAGGCGATACAGAATCGCCAGTTCAGGCGGAGCTCCTCCCCGCATTCCGGGCAAGGAACCAAGTTCACGTTGCTACCGCAGAAGGGACAAAACCGGACCCTGGCCTGTTGAGGAAGCTCCTCTCTACACCAGGGACAGTTCTCGAAGGGCGGAAGGTCTGCTTCAGCTTCTTCCGCCACTGGTTCCGTTTCTTCTTCGGTTTCGAATTCGAAATCCTCTACGTCCCCCGAAACCTCGACAGAGACCTCGTCCGAAGCAAGCTCTTCGTCGACCTCTCCTGGGGGCACGAGACTCGCCCCTAAAGGCTCCACTTCCAGGGGTTCGTATTCCACCTCGGCAGCATCCTCTTCCTCGATGCCCTCCAACGGGGTGTCCTCGGTCAGTTCCTCTTCCATTACCTCCTCCTCCATCACCACATCCTCGGCCGTGGAACCAGCCTCGATGGCCTCGTCACCACCCTCTTCCACCTCGTCGTCCCCACTCGCGTCGTTTTCCTCGTCCGCTACCGATGCCTCCGCCCGAGCGTTCACTTCCTCGGCGATCTCCTCCAGGAGCCCCACCTCGAGTCGCTCGGCATTCAGCTTCACGTCTGCCGCCGCAAAATCCCTATAAAGCCCGGTGTTCGGGTTCGGGGTATCGAGCTCCTCCTGGATCTCCTTCCGAGCCGTTCTGGACTCGATGGTCAGGTAGTCCCCTTCCCCGGCCAGGAGGCGGAGAAGCGCGTGCTCGTAGTCGGCGTTCATCTCGACGCCGAGTTCGTCTCGGTGGGTTCTATAGGGGACCAGATTCTGATAGATCTCAGCAACGGTGAACGGCGAGCTGACGTGATCTGGGTTCCTGGCGTGGATCTCCCGGACAAGCGCCCGGTGAAACCGGCTCAGGACCCCTTGTTCATCGAAGGTCATCGGTCGGTGTCCTCTTCCAGCGTAATGAGTCCTGCTTGCACCGCGGCCCGAATAAAACTCACCGGATCGGTGCAGGGAACTTCCACGCCCCTTTGCTCATGCCATCGTTCGGCCAGGCGCTTCATGTATTGAGTGATGGGCTCGTGGGAGAAGCCCGCCAGATCCCTCATCTGACGGACGATATCGATCCAACTTCCCCTGAGAAATTGTCCGTCAGGGAGGCGGACTTGGTGGGTTTGATCCGGCGCGTCCGAGGCCTTGAAGAGCTCTAGCTGGCCTATGTCCGTACCCGTGGAGAGGCTTCCGCCGATGGCCGAAGCCTCGATCTCGGCGAGGAGTTGATCCACAGGATCGAGAGCCGATTCCAATTCCTCGAGACGTTCTTCCCACGGAATCAAGCGGGTGTCCCCGAACTCCATCTCCCAAAGGGCCCTCTTCAGCTCGATGATCCGCCACACAGCCAGGGAATCCCAATGATCCATGGGAGAGACGCGCTCGAACTCCCGAAGGGCCGCTTCCCAGTCTCCCCGGTCGTAGAGGAGGTGCCCCAAGTAGACGCGGGCCTCATACAGGTCAGGATCCAGGCGAAGGGCCCGTCGGAGATGCCGACTAGCCTCGACCTCGTCTCCTAGCCGGTGGAGACAGTAGGCAAGAGCCGCGACGGTATCGGCGAACTCGGGCCGAACGGAAACCGCTTTCGCGAAGAAGTCCCGAGCGTGGGCATAAAGGCCCTCCCGGTAAAGGGCCCGCCCCATGGTGAGCATGAGCTCCACGTCTTCGTCGAAACCCATCTCCCGAACCTCCCGGAAATGGGCCAGCGCCTTCCCCTGATCCCCTAGGCGTAGGAGGACCTCTCCCATCCCCACCAGTGCGTCCTCATGGGCGGGGTCCAGGGAGAGCGCCTCGGTGAAGGACCGTCTCGCCCACGCAAACTCCTCCCGGGCCAACCGGGCATAACCCAGGCCGACATAGAGCTCGACGGCGTTCGGATAGAGAGAAAGGCCCTCTCGAAGCATTTCGAGGGCCCCGTCATAATCCCCATCGTTGTACAGCTTGTGTGCCTTTTCGTCGTATTCCTCAGAGCTGAGGAACCGATCTTCCTCCACGGGCGACTCCTTAGAGAGATCTCTCGGTGGAGATCGACCAAGCGGGGCTACCCCACCCAGTTCAACTCACTCGGCGCCTGAAACCTACAATGGCTACCCCCGGCTAACCACCCTGGCCCAGAACCTCCCTTGTGCTCCAGCCTCCCTGTGGGAAAAAGAGGGAGGGTCTTGGTCAGGATTTCCCGTAGGAAACCCCGCAGAGTGCACAGATCCAACTCTTCCCGGACTTGCTGAGGCGTTGCTCGTCGACGTGGCGGGGACAGAAGAGGTCCTCGCCAGCTTCGATTTTCTTCTTGATGTCCGCTTTTTCCGTTTTGGTAGCTTTCGGGATGCTCAGGACGAACCTCAGTGAAGATGCGTTACACTCCATCATCACCTTCCCCACTCCGGTCTTTCCTTCCCTGATCCCGAGAACATCCAGCTGTCCCCCAAGGGGTGATTCCAGTCGCTTCCCGGCGTAATAAGCTTCGAGAGTCTTCTTGCTTCTGGACAGAGGAATGGGGTTTGCCGGGCTTCCCGGGGGCGGTTCAGCTACAGCCTTCCTATCCATTTCTATCGTCAATTCCGCTGGAAGAGGTAGGCAGAGTCCTCCAACCGGGTGTCCCCGTCCACCGACACGGCGAACCGGGCCCCGGCGAATATGGCGGCTCCGCCGAACTCCCCGTTTTTGTTAACAGCGTAGTAGTTCACACCAAAATTCGGCCGACCCTCCTCGTCCAGGAGGTGCGGTTCGACCGTGAACGTTACGATTCGCCTCAGAGCCTCGAGGCAGGCGTCGGTGGGGCTCATGCCGTTTCGCATCATCTCAACTACGGTATGACCGCCAACCGTCTTTATAACCGACTCCCCTCGGCCGGTGGACCCGGCGGCACCCACGTCGTTGTCCACATAGAGCCCCGCACCGACGATGGGCGAATCTCCCACACGCCCGGGGATCTTCCAGGCCAGCCCGGAGGTAGTGGTCACCCCCGAGAGATCTCCATTGGCATTGATCACGTTGCAGTTGATGGTCCCCTGGGGACGGACACCATCGTGGGAATCCAACAACCCGTCGCCATAGGACGCTTCGGACCGGAATCCGGTTGCTCCGTGGATGCTCTGCTCCGGGGTGAGGTAGTCGTCCCGATCGCTGAGGCGAGCTCGCCATTCTACCCATCGCCGCCGGGACTCCTCAGTGAGGAGGTTCTCCATGGGGTACCCCATGGACTTGGCAAACTCCTTTGCCCCCGGCCCGACCAGCAACACGTGGTTCGTGTAGCGCATCACGTCCCTGGCGACCAGGGAGGGGGTTTTCACACCTTCCAGCGAAGCCACGGCCCCGGCGCCCCGTGTCGGCCCATGCATGACAGAGGAATCCAACTGGACCACGCCGTCCAGGTTCGGCAAGCCTCCATATCCCACGGATGTGTCGTTGGGATCCCGTTCGACGATATTCACACCCTGGATCACCGCATCCAGAGTGTCCCCGCCCTGTTGGACCACCTCGATGGCCCTGGCGCACGCCGCCCTGCCATTGCCGCTTCCTACCGCCACCGGCGTGACCCTCCCTAGGTGCACGGCTGCCGAGGCCCCCAACCCTGCGGAGGGAACGATTCCAAACGCTGCACCGGCTCCGGCACCGGCAGTGGCCCGGAGAAAATCACGCCGGGTAGTCATAGGATTCTCCTGAAATCAGACGTCGACTTCACGGTACAAACAGGGGTCCTACCCCTTTTTCCGAAGAAGACCGGGCGCCAAGTATAGTGAGGGTCCCGCAGGATCGCCACCCACTATGTCAGAATCTCGGAGGGTACGAAGGCAGGGCGGAAAAAAGGACGGGAGGGGAGCTCGAAGTCTCCCCTCCCGCTGTCACTTTTTCTGTCGCTGGAACCGTTGCGTCTCAGCTTTCCTGGAGCGTATTCTCGCCAGCGGCTTCTTGAGGAACCAACTCCTCCGTCGGTACGTCCGTCACCTCGGCCTCGGCCGGGGCTGGAGCCTCAAGCACCTTTTCCCTCGGGTCGAACCCGAAGCGCTTCCGGCCATGGGGGATCGCCGGTTGACAGAACCGGATGCCAACAGAGAAGAGGTCTTGAAGGTCGGCGTCGGAGAGATCCGGGTACCGTTCAGCGAGGTAGTCGATGGTCTCTTCCATCCAGTGCTGCTGGTCGTTTTCTTCGGCTTGGAGTACGCCACAACGGTTGATGTGACTGAAGAGCTCGTCGCGAGCCCGGTTGATCATGTTTTCTTTGGACACATTCTCCTCCTGCTATTGCCTCTCGGGAGGAGGCCGGACCTGCTCCCGGAGCGTTTCTCGTCACGACAGACTCTTAACCTAATGGAAGGATTGGACCATGCAAATAAGGGCCCCTGAATCTGAGGGAACGGGCCCGGATGCCGTGACCTTGGAGGTTTATCGGCATCTGTTTACGGCACTGGCCGAAGAGATGGGAGCCTCTCTGAGGAGGGCCTCCTTCTCCCCGAACATCAAGGAAAGACGGGACTATTCCTGCGCACTTTTTGACCCCCAGGGTGTGGCGGTAGCCCTCGGGGACCACATGCCTGTGCACCTGGGGGCCATGCCTATGAGCGTGGAAGCGGCCCTGGCGGAATCGGGCACCCTGGAACCAGGGGACGTCGTCATCCTGAACGACCCCTTCAAAGGCGGGACCCACCTTCCGGACATCACCCTGATCTCAGCCGTCTACTTTGGTGACGAGCCGGTCCTCCTGGGATTTGTTGCCTCTCGAGCGCACCACTCGGACGTAGGAGGAATGTCCCCGGGATCCATGCCTTTGGCCCAGGAGATCTACCAGGAAGGGCTGCGGATTCCCCCGGTTCACCTGTATCGGAGGGGGGTCCGGAACGAGGAACTGTGGGAAACCCTCCTGGCCAACGTCAGAACTCCGGTCGAGCGTGCCGGTGACCTCGATGCTCAGCTCGCCGCCCTGCACACGGGGGAGACCCGCCTGCTGGAGCTGGTGGAGCGGAGGGGAACGACCGAGGTGTTGGCCGCCATGCGGGCCCTCATAGCCTACGCAGACCGACTGGTGAAAGCCGGAATCAAGAGGATTCCGGACGGTGTCTACGAAGCCGAAGACTCCATGGACGATGACGGCTTTGGATCGGGCCCGGTCCCCATCAAACTGCGGATGGAGGTGACCGGGGACCGGATTCAGTTGGACTTTGCCGGCACTTCACCACAAACCAGGGGTGGAATCAACGCCGTGGCGGCCATCACCTCCTCTGCCACCCGGTACGTGGTCCGGTGCATGGTGGAAGCTCTCCTGGGGACTCCCCTCCCCGCCGGGGGAGGGTCCATGTCCGCGGTGGAGCTTTTGCTGCCGCCCGGGTCCCTGGTCAACGCATCACCCCCTGTCTCCGTCGCAGCAGGGAACGTGGAGACCAGCCAGCGGATCACCGACGTACTCCTCCAGGTGTTCGGGGAGGCCCTACCGGACCTTGCGCCGGCGCTCTCACAAGGGACCATGAACAACACCACGGTGGGTGGAATCGATCACCGTTCGGGGGAGACCTTCGCCTACTATGAGACGGTGGGTGGTGGTCTCGGTGCGGCCCCTCAGGGACCGGGTCTCTCGGGGGTTCACAGCCACATGTCGAACTCTCTCAACACTCCCATCGAGGCGTTGGAGCACGCTTATCCTTTCCGAGTGGCCCACTACGGAATCCGGCGAGAGAGCGGTGGGCAGGGTACCAACCGGGGAGGAGACGGCTTGCGAAGGGATATCCAGCTTCTCACCCCCGGCCGGGTGACGCTCCTGACGGAACGGCGCCTTCAGGGACCCCGGGGCGCAGCCGGTGGTGAAGACGGAGCCCCGGGGGAGAACGTCCTCATTCGAGCGGGATCAGAAAAACAGCTGCCGGGAAAGGTGACCTTCGACGCGGATGAGGGGGACATCATCAGCGTCCGCTCGCCGGGAGGGGGGGGATGGGGAAGGCCCGTTGATCCGGAGGACGACGGGGCAAATAGCGAAGGATAGCGCTGGCGGTGGGCGCTAACCGGACATCCGTTCGTCCAACTCGGCCCACCTGGCGAACGCGGCTTCGATCTCCAGGGGCAAGGCCTGGGACCGTGCCGCGGCTTCCTTGATGGTTTCTGGGTCACCCTGGAAGTAATCAGGGCAGGCCATCTCCTCATGCAGTGCGTCCAGCTCCCGCTCCATGGCCTCGATCCGGGCTGGGAGATCCTCCCACTCCTTCTTTTCCAGATAACTGAGGCGAGCAGGCTCCGGGGGAGTCCCCACGGCCCGGGAGCCGGGTCCATGTCCTTTCCATTTGGCTTCCCCTTTTGAGCTCTTCCGGCTTTTTGCTGACGGCGGGGAGTCCAGATCCCTGGCCTCAACCACCCGGCGCCAATCCGAGTACCCCCCCACGTACTCTTTCACTACCCCGTCCCCCTCGAAGACCAGAGTGCTGGAACAAAGGTTGTCCAGGAAGGCCCGGTCGTGGCTGACCACCAGAACCGTTCCCTTGAACTCCAGCAGCCGCGCCTCCAGGAGCTCGAGGGTTTCCGAGTCCAGGTCGTTGGTGGGCTCGTCCAAAACCAGGAGGTTCGCCGGCCTCACGAAGAGTCGGGCCAGGAGAAGGCGATTCCGCTCCCCGCCCGAGAGGGAGCTCACCGGCTCTTTGGCCCTGGAGGGTGAAAAGAGGAAATCCTGGAGATAGCTCAGTACATGGCGCTTTTTCCCGTCCACTATGAGGAAGTCGCTACCCCACTCCACGCTTTCAGCCACGGATCGGTTTTCATCCAGGGCTTCCCGCTGTTGATCGAAGTGGGAAACCTCCAACGAGATCCCGTGTTTGACCGAACCGGAACCCGGCTTGAGGGTTCCCAAGAGGAGGTTCAGGAGGGTGGTCTTCCCGCATCCGTTGGGACCGATGATCCCGACCTTGTCCCCTCGATAAATCGTCATGGACAGGTCCTGGACCAAGGGTTGATCGTCATACCCGAACCCGAGGTCCTTCGCCACGATCACCCGGGCGCCGGACCGATGGGCCTCATGGATGTTCATGCGAACCTTGCCCAGCCGTTCCCTGCGCTGCGCCCGCTCCTCCCTGAGGGCCTCCAGAGCCCGGACCCTCCCTTCGTTCCGTGTGCGCCGGGCCTTCACCCCCTTCCGAATCCACTCCTCCTCTTTGGCCAGGTTTTTGTCGAAGAGGGCCCACTCCTTCTCTTCGTTGGCCAGCTGGGCGTCTTTCCGCCGGAGGTATGTGGGGTAGTCACAGTTCCAGGAGGTCAATCGCCCTCGGTCCAGCTCGATGATCCGGGTGGAGAGGCGCTCGAGGAAAGCGCGGTCATGGGTGACAAAAAGCAGGCTTCCCTTGAACCGAGCCAGGAAGGACTCGAGCCATTCGATCCCATCCAGATCCAGGTGGTTGGTGGGTTCGTCCAGTAGGAGCAGGTCAGGATCCACCACCAGGGCTTTCCCCAGGAGAGCACGCCGTTTTTGGCCTCCGGAAAGGGAGGAGAACTCCTGCCCGACGTCCAGTTGGAGGAGGGAGCAGATCCGCTGAACCGAATGATCGCCTTGGGCTTCCGGCCCTGCCCCGGAGCGGATTACGGATCCGACTGACCCCGAGAGTCCCCGAGGGGCCTGTTGGGGGAGAAGGGTTACCTTCAGGGCCGGCTCCCTGACCAGCAATCCTTCGTCAGGCTCCAGCTCCCCCGCCAGGATTTGGAGAAGGGTGGACTTCCCTTCCCCGTTCCTCCCCACCAACCCGATGCGCTCTCCGTGCTCGATCTGGAGATTCGCGGAATCGAGAAGGGGGCGATCACCGTAAAGGACCCGGAGGTCCTGGCAACTCATCAACGCCACGGCCATCGTCCCCTGCTCCGACACACCGGACCGGCACTGCGCCAGCCGGGCGAGATGCTAGAGGGGTGCCTCGAAGGGGGGCAAACCATATGACCGCACCCCCCCTTCCCATTCCCCTCCTTAGTGGACGTGATCCAGGAGCCGAACCTCGATCTCCACCTTTGTGGTTCCCCACTGGAGGTCGAGGTGCCCGTTATCCCCACCATCCGTGTGCCAGCCGATGGTGAACTGCTCCACCGGCTCCGTCATGGTCCGAGGCAGGCCGGTGAAAGACCCGATGTTTTGCGCAACCACTTCATCGTTGATGGGGATACCCCACCGTTCGGCGTTGGAATTCAGGAAGAATTCCCATTCGAACTCGCCTGCAACGGCGTAGATGGAGTAGCTCCCGGCGGCCAGCTCGACTCCGCCAACGGAAGCGGGGAAAGGCAGATGGATCCCGGTGGCTTCGTCGGCACCCAATCGCCACGGCTCACCAAAGGGAATCAGGCCTCCCTCCACCACCCTGCCCCTGGCCGAGGGCCGGCCGTAGCAGACCTTCGCCATATGCCCATGGAGGTCGATATCTGTCTGGCCCAGGGGGCTGGGACGCTCTGCAGCTTCCTCCGGCGTCGCACTACGCAGCCAGCAGGAGACGTCGTGGGCGAGTTCGGCGGCGGACATGGCCCCTTCCGCGACCGGCTCAGCACGTGGGTCGGCTTCCGATCCCGCGTCGCCTGCCGGGCCGCATCCTACAACAAGGGCCGAGCCAACAATGGCCAAGGAAAGAAGTGATTGGAAGCGCATGAGATCTCCTTATCCAGTGCAGATAACCGAATCCATCGGGTTGTGATTCGATTCCCGGGCAGCGTTAGAAGCAGCGCTGGAGGCAGCCGCCTCCAGTCATCTGAGCCAGACGCCGAAGAGCGTAGCATACATCATACGGTAAATGTCGGTGTTGTCGACGTTCTTCGGCAGGAGGTGAGCATTCAGCCCATGGGCTTTTGCCACCATTCCGCCGAGGTTGTCATCGAACGAAGCCCAAGCGATGCCAAACGGCCAGGACTCTCCAAACCGGTCCGGCTGGGACATGAACGGGGGCGTGTTGGTCCCGTTTCGGCCATCCAGGGCCCCCCCGTTTCGTGTGACCTGAGGAAGCGGGGTTTGGGCAACCAGGGAATCTGCATTCCTGATCGGATAGACCTCCAGCCCTCCAGCATCGCTGTCGGCTGCGGTGATGAGGAGTGTCTCCGGATTTTCGTCCACAAAATCCAGAGCAACACCGAGGGCCTCGTCTGCCCTGGCCAAAGCCGTCAGGGCTCCAAGGGCGTTGTTTTGGTTGGCGAAGTTGTCGGAGCCTTCCTCCTCCACCACCAGGAGGAATCGCTCTCCCTTGGCCTCGAGGAACGCCAGGGCAGCCTCGGTCATTTCCGCGACGGAGGGAGCCCAGTGCGCGTAGAGAGCAAGCTCACGTTCCTGGATCACTTCCTCCGACCGGTCCCAGAAGGTGTGAGCAGCTGCAAACACCCCGAGGACCTTGTCTGTATCCGGTGGCAACGCCATCAGCTCATCCCGGGAGTAGACGACCGAATACCCGAGCTCCTCCGCCCGTTCGATGAGGTTCAGGCTGTCCTTCCGAATCCCTGGGATAAGGAACTTTCCCACCACACCCTCGGGAAGGAGGAGGACCTCCCCACCCCCCAGAATGATGTCAACGCCGCTCTCGATGATCTGGAGTGTGATCTCATCCACCGCATTCCGAGCCCTGGCGCTGGCCGCGAAAACCCCGGTACCGGGTTCCGCCAGGTGGCCCGTGTTCACGAGTGCCGTGGCCAAACCCGCTTCCCGAGCTTCCGTGAGGATGCTGTGAGGTTTCCCGGACAGAGATGTCAGGGGGGCCGTGCCATCCATCCCGTATGAATCCCAATGGACCTTCACGCCGAACGCATGGGAGGTCCCTCCTCCGTGGGAGGTGGCGCCCATGGAGTTCTTCATGTGACCACGGTACACCCCCAGGTGATCGAGGCGATCCCAGTTGAGCGTCCCGTCAGGACCGACGGTGAAAAGGCGAGCGGCAGCCCAGGCAGAAGGGCCTGCCCCGTCCGGATGGATAAAAATGACGTTGCCTTGCTCCGGGGCCGGTCCCGCTTCTTGGGCACGGAGAGACGTATGGCTGGAAACGAGCAACGCCAGCGCTGAAACCTGAAAGACTCGTATAGTTCTAATCATCAACTTGCCTCGAGGGTCCTCTCCCTCTGCGCCTGCGAATTGATTGGCATCCACCCGGGGCCCGTTCGCCCGTCCCACATCGGAGACTTGTCGATTCTCACTGAATGAAGCAAGAGGACGGCCCCCGGGGCATTTCGACTTGCCTGCCCCCTGCGCCATTCCCATCTTCTTCCGGCCCGTTATCCCTACCTGTTCAGCCACCCTTAAGGCGTGGAGCTTCCTCAGAAAAGGGGGCCCGCTCCACTACGCGGAGAAGCTCCTAAATGTTCCTGGCGGAATTCAGCCTCCCCATCGCCGTGCTGGCCCAAATCACCTGGGACGTTTCCCCTGAGATCTTCCGAATCGGGCCCCTTCCCATCCGGTGGTACTCCCTCGGATGGCTCCTGGCCTTTGGTATTGGCTTCTACCTCGTACGATGGATGTACCAGCGGGAGGACAAGCCCGAGAAGGATCTGGAGTCGGTGCTCCTCTACATGATTTTGGGGGCCATCATCGGGGCCAGATTGGGACATTGCCTTTTCTATCGCCCCGACTATTACCTGGCGAACCCCCTGGAAATCATCGCGTTCTGGAAGGGATTCAGAGGGCTGGCAAGCCACGGAGGTGCCCTGGGGATTCTGGTTTCCCTCTTCATCTTCAGCCGACGGCACCCCGATCAGCCTTACCTATGGCTTTTGGATCGGGTGGCAGGGCCCACTGCCCTCGGGGGGTTTTTCATCCGCATGGGCAACCTCATGAACTCGGAAATCCTCGGGCTCCCGTCTGACGCCCCCTGGGCAATGACCTTCATCAGGGTGGATGCCGTTCCCAGGCATCCGGCCCAGCTCTACGAAGCACTGAGCTACCTCACCGTCTTCTTCCTGCTCCTTTTCCTCTACCGAAGGAAGGGACCGAAACTACCACCCGGGACTCTCATCGGGACCTTCTTCGCGACGGTCTTCGGAGCGCGCTTCCTGATCGAGTTCGTCAAGGAGCGGCATTCTGCTTTTGAGGCGGGGCTTCCTTTGAGTATGGGCCAAATCCTCAGTATCCCCATCATCGCTCTCGGTCTTACCTTGATCATCTGGGGGCCGAAGTGGAGCGGAACGAAGTCCGGAGGAAAGACGGGTTGAGGGCCGGACCCCGGTGGCGACATCCTGAGTTCGAAGTCGTCGAGCACCTGGAAGCCAGAGTCCTGGCTCGACCCGAGGTGGTGTCCTGGGTCAGATACGTCCTCGAGGGCCGGAAGAGCCTCTATTTAGCGGCCGGACTGGAAGAGGACGTTTGGCATCTCGAAGGCAGATATCCCGTCCATGTCATCCCGGCAAAGGGATCCGGGCCGGCATCTCCCGGACCGAGCGCTCGGTGGGCGGTCCGACACTTTGCCAGGGGTGGTCGACTCGTGTCGAGACTCCTGGGGGATCGGTACCTTCGGGTTCCCCCGGTGCGGCCCTACCAGGAGATCGAAGCCAGCGAAGCCGCCAGGAATAGAGGGATCCCCACCCCTCGAGTGGTTGCGGCGGCCACATACACCTCGGGGCCTTTTTACCGGGCGGACCTCGTTACGTCCTACATCCCGAACACGTCGGACCTGGTGGAAGCTTTGTTTGATACCCGGAGGAAGGGAGCCGGAGGAGCAACGGAACGCCTGGACGCGCTCAGGACCACCGGCGCCTTGCTTAAGGACCTGGCCAGGGCAGGGATCCGACATCGGGACCTTCATGCAGGGAACGTCCTTCTGGAGTGGCAGGGGGCCGCGCCAAGGCCCCATCTCCTGGACCTGGATCGGTGTGACGTCGGAGCCGAAGGGACCACCGTGCCCGTGACTCCCATGTTCCAAAGACTCCGTCGATCCCTCCTGAAATGGGAGCGTAGGACGGGGCTGAACCTCTCGGAGCAGGAGTGGAAAACCCTGGCCGACGCAGTGGCCGATTAACCCCGAATCGTAGGAAGAGAGGGGCGGAGTAACGAGCTCAATGTCCGGTTGGAAGCCACACGGGCCTCTCCGAGAGCCTCCCCGATCCATCCTGATCGTTATGCTGTCGGCCGTGGGAGACGCCGTTCAGGTCCTCCCGGTGGTCTCCTCCCTCCGGCGGGATTTCCCGGAAACCCACCTCACCTGGATCATCCAACCCGGCCCGTACGAGCTCGTTCGGGATCACCCCGCCGTTGACGAGTTCGTCCTCTTTCACCGTGGAAAGAGAGGGTCGAAGGACCGGGGACCCATCTCGGGAATCCGGAATCTGATCCCGGGAGCCCGAGGCGTTCTGCGTGCGGGAAGAAGACTGAGGCGATCAGCCAAGCGGAGGCCGGAACGATCGTTCGATCTGGTCCTCTGCCTCCAGGTCTACTTCAAGGCAGGCATCCTTGCCGCCATGGCTCCGGGGCAGATCAAGCTGGGTTTCGACCGGTCCAGGGCAAGAGACCTGAACTGGCTCTTCACCACCCATCGGATCCCGCCTCACCCCCAGGGGTTCGGGCACATCCAAGACCAGTACTTCGAATTCCTCGAGCATCTGGGAGTTGATCCCTATCCTCTCGAGTACGGGATGGTCCTCTCCGAGACCGAAAAGCAGGAGCAAGGAGAATTCTTTGGATCTTTGAACACACCGACCTGCGCCATGGTCGTGGGCTCCAGCGATCCCCGGAAGAATTGGACTCCGGACGGATACTCCGAGGTGGCCTCGAGGATCAAAGAGAGCTTCGGACTCCAGCCGGTCTTGGTGGGGGGGAACTCACCCGATGAAGATGGGGCGGCCCGGGCCATCCTCGAGCAATGTCCCACCAAGGTCCTGGACGCCCGGGGCGGCGGTCTCCGGCGGCTCCTATGGTTGTTGGGCGGATCGGCCCTGGTTATCGGTCCGGACACGGGCCCCCTCCACATGGCTCGGGCCATGGAGGTCCCGGTGATCGGGCTATACGGTTTTACGAACCCGAAGCGTTCAGGACCCTACCGGTTGTTTTCCGAGCTCATCGTGGATGGGTACGCCCGATTCCCGGGTGAGAATTACCCGTTGAGCATGGAACGCCGGCCAGCCGGGATGGCTCGGATCACGCCTGAGATGGTGATGGAAAAGGTTGGAATCGCCCTCGGGTGAGGTGGCAGGGCTGCTGCCCCGGTCGCCGCCTGGGGGGAGCCCTCAACCCTCCTCTTCTTCGTCGCCGTCTTCCCCTTCTTGTCGTACCAGGCCCAGGATCGCCGCCTGAGGGACCACCAGGTATTTCTCACCCTCGAAGGTGATCTCCACCGCTGCCTTCCGGAAAAAGATGGCGAAGTCGCCAACCTCTGCCTGGATGGGCACGTACCTCGGCTCCCCCGAATCGATCTTCCATGGCTCGTCATCGAGGTCGGCCGGAGCACCGATGGGTGTCCCGGGCCCAACCGCCACGACCTTCCCGGTCTGGACGGCTTGGTTGTCGATTGCTGTGGCTGGGAGATAGAGGCCAACTTTTGTTCTGTCCTCCCCCTCCCCGGGTTTGATCAAAACCCGATCCCCCACAACGATGAGCCTCTTCATGGCTGCCATGGCGTACTCCCTCTCTTGGGCCCTGCCCGGCCCTGGAAGACGGACATCCAGGTTCGGACAACCCAATAGACTTCCCTGAAAAAAGAAATATGGGCCATTGGAGGGGGAAACCCCAGGCCGGGGTCACACCCCACCTTCCCAGCAGTCTCCCTAGAACTCCTCTACTGAATAGCGGAAGAAGGACACCGAGTCCGACCAGTGATCCCTGCTCAAGCCGGCCTTCCGGCAAAGCTCCCCAAGGAAGGCATCCGGCTCGGGGAGAGACTCCCAAACCTGCGGTAGAAAGGTGGACCGATGGGGAGGGTCTTCCATCAGGAGACCGTCCACGCCCGGCCTCAACATATCCAAGAGGGCCGGACGGTTGTCCGCCAATAGGGGCTCCAGGGGAGTGAGGACGCTGATGTGGATCTCCAGGTCAGCCATTTCCTTCCAAGAAAGGGGTTCAAACCGATAGTCACGAAAGGCCGCGGAGTATGCGTTCTGAGCGACGTCCTCAGCCAGCGGTCGGCGCGCCTCCATGCTCCCGACACATCCTCGGAGTTGGCCAGCCAGGTTCAACGTGACGAAGGTGGCCCCCGATTCCCGTAACCGCGGTGGGAGTTGGGAGAAGGCCGGTTCCATTGGTCGATCCTCTTCCAGCCCGCACCGGATAGACGCTTCGGCAATATCCCGAAGGGCACCCCGATCCCCCTCCGAAAGGCCCGCCTCCCCCGGTTTCGGGTCCTCGTCACCCTCTCTGCAGTAACCGGTGTTCATCGAGGTCATTACTCCCCAGCCCTTCTGGGAGCGGCGGGTTTACACTCGTATCCCGTCATACCCCCACGTCCGATCCTATCCTCCTCCCTCGCCGACCGCCACCGGAAATCCTCGGCGGAGGCCGGGCTCCGAAAAACGCCGGGGACCAAGCCGGGAACCTATTTCAAGCTTGATGGATTACCAGGGCACGCCATGGGATAACAGCAGTTTCAAGAGAGGACGTTGAGGAGGACATGATGAGAAGACTTCTGAGCTTACCCGGGCTGGCTTTGGTCAGTCTGCTGACGATGGGAGCCGCCGCCAGCCCCGCCGGAGAGACCACGGCCCATGAGGTGCGGCCATGGAACGTCGATGTGCCCCACACCGAGATCAACTTCTCGGTGAAGCACTTTTTCACGCCGGTCACCGGGACCTTCGGAGACTACGAAATCGACCTGATGTTCGACGCGGAGGCACCTGAGAACAGCTCTGTCCGGGTCAGCATCGATGTCGCGAGCGTGGACACGGACAATGAGCGGCGGGACAACCACCTTCGGTCACCGGACTTCTTCAACGCCGAGCAATTCCCGAAGATGACCTTCGAGAGCACCTCGGTGAGGTCGGCAGGGGAAGGAAAGCTCCTGGCCAAGGGTGACCTGACCATCAAAGGGATCACCCGAGAGGTGGAGTTGGCCATCGATCTCCTAGGCGTCATGGACCTCCCGCCCGACATGCAAGAGATGCTCGGCGGGGTGAAGCGGGTTGCGGGCTTTCAGGCCTCCACCCAGGTGGACCGACGGGAATTCGAGGTGGGTGTGGCGAACTGGGCTCAGACCATGATCGTTGGTGGCGATGTGGATATCTCTATCGCCCTGGAAGCGAACCACAAGTAACCCAAAGGAAAGGCTGCTACCTCCCGCCGGTGGCGGACCATCTCAGCTCGGCGCCAGGATCGGCCGCCCTCAGGTGAAATGCCCACCCACCGTCGAGATCGGCCACCTTGAGGAGAATTCGGTTCCATCCGGCCTGAAGGGTAACCGGGACCTCCAGATCGTCGGCCACCGAGATGTTCCGTCCCTGGCGGTAGGAGACCGGCTCCCCGTTCACCCAAAGCTGGTGGGCATCATCGGCCCCAAGAAGGAGGAGTCCCTCCCGGGCCGTGGGGGAGAAAAGGAATGACTGGGCATAAGCGGCTGCCCAATCGTTGGGTTGGAAATGAGGGTTCAGACGAACGTAGCCTGTGGAATCTCCCTGCACCCTCAGCCACCTGGCGGTGGCACCCCCCGAAAGGGTGTACGACCTCCCTGGATCGGGATCCCCCTCCGGCGCGTAAAGGCTGTCCAGCGCCGGACTGTACTCTGTCCCCACCCGTTGGGGGTTGGGGAACGGGCCCACCACCAGCCAGTCCCTGGCCCACCGGTGGTCAGGAACGGCGTGATAGGCTGCGGGAAGGGGATCTTCCGGAGCCCCACCGAGGGTGACGGGCAGGCCGATATCCAGCGTAAATCCATAGGCATCCATGGACGATCCGAGGAGTACAGGGTGGCCCGGACGCCCGTCAGAACCCGAAGGGTACACCCAGACGTCGTACCGGTCGGGACGGGGGACGGGAAGCTCCACACGAAGACCCCCTTCTCTGTCGTCTACGGCCACTGAACCACCCATCACCGACCCGTCAGGGATCTTGATCCCCAGAAGCCTCCTGGCACCCGGTTCTGGGAGCTCCGGAAAGGGGAGGTGGGGTTCCACCTGGTACCAGTAGGCCACCGTGGCGATGTCGACCACGGCCTCATTTTGGTGGCCATGTTCCAGCTCCATCCGGAGTGAGTCGCGAAAGCGCACCGGGTCCAGAAGGTGCCATCGATAGGCCACGATCCGGCCCCGCTCCGGCTGCATGAACGGAACCCCGTGGTACGGAGCGAAGAATGGCCCATCCTGGAAATACCACCCACCGTTGAAGTAATCCTCAGTACCGGTCCCCTGGCCTCTGAATTCGCCGTCCACCCAGAAGGCCTCGTCCCCTTCCAGGAACCAGTACGAGTCGTCGTAGCCCTCTGCCACGAACGACACGCCAACCAGATGCCCCGACCCTTCGGCGCGGATCACCGAATGAGGTTCGGGGAACGTGGTGCGGGCATCCCGGTTCCACTGGGCGTGGAAGGTCGCCACCGGAACTTCCATGTGGCCACGCCGCTCGACACTGGCGTTGAAGTAGAACGCGTCTACGACCTGCCCTGTCCCGTTTTCCGCCACGATCCGGGCACCCTGGGTAAAGGGCATTGGCAGGTAGGAGTAGAAGCCCCCGCTGGACACACCCATGGGAAGAGCCGTGTAATGGGTCTTCTCGAAACCCTGCCCAAAGAAGTCCCCGAGGGGGACGGCTACCGACGGATCCTCCTCCCCGTCCCAGTACATCTTGAGAGCGATGCGGCGGAGGTAGTCAGGATCCCTGGAGGCCACGGTGATCCATATGCGCCGGATCACGCCCTGCCCCTCCAGGTCCAGCAGGACTGCGCTGTCCCCTGGTGCGATCTCAAATCGGTCCTGGTTTCCCCCGGTGGTATCGTAGGAAGAGATCTGGTGGAACTCACCGGGTCCGGGCGTCAGCAGATGATCCCAAGGACCTGCTGCCCGGTCGGTCTCCCTACCACCCGAACAGCCGGACGCCGCAAGGAGGAAAAGGACAGCTGAACACCGACGGACGGAGCCGGCCAGAATCAGCCCCCTATCCACCCGGCCCCAGGAGATCCACCCGTCCCTCATATTGTCTCCCTTTCACTTGGCTCTGGGTATAGCCCAAAACTCCCAAGGACGGTCGGTGGCCGCAATGCCGCCCGGCTCGGACTCCGCTAGGCCGACCCATTCCACCTCCCCTGGGGGCTTCAGTCCATCAGATACATTCGAACCAGGAGCAGCCCGAAACCCGCCAGGGTCCCTAACGCCGCCTGCCACTCTCTGTTCCGTCGGTAAAGCCAAAAACGGACACCACCTGACCCCCTCGACCCGGGCCGGGGCCCCGGACGCGGCTTCAGCCGGGGCAGGAAGGCCGGCACAGACTCCCGGTACGCCCGATACTCTTCCCCGTAGAGGGACGCCAACCTCACCTCTTCGGCTGTGATGGCTCTGCCGTAGAGCCAGACGAACAGAGCGAGATAGAGCAAGGGGAACCACCACCGCCCCCCAGCCACAGAGAAACCCAATCCCACAAGGAAACTCCCCAGGTAGAGGGGATGCCGGATGTGCCGATAGGGTCCTCCTGTTGCCAGTTCTCTCTCCTTGTGGATAGACCCCGCAGACAACGCTCTGAGGAGAAGCCCGGGTATCGAAATAGAGAACCCCACGATCATCGCTGACCGGAAGGGTGTCGCGAGAAAGAAGAAGGGGATGGCTAGGAGCCAGACCAGCCTTAACCGCTGGGTCCGGAAAGTGGGCGGAGCCGTCTCATCCCTGGCCGGATTCATCCGACAACTGGTCCTCGAGGAATTCCTCCACCGCCCAAGCCAGCAGGGGAATCATGATTTCGTGGTGGCCGGTGATCCGAAAACCCTCCCCACCGCCGGTCTTGGTGGGTCTCTGGACCACGTTGGTCCACGGGCGATAATGGCGGATCATATCAAAATCGGCCGCGAGGAACTCTCTCGGTCGCCCCTCATGGACATTTCGGGCCATGGTGAGGGCCTTTAAGAATACCTCGGGCATCACCACCGCCGATCCAAGGTTGAGAACGACTCCTCCTTCATGGATCGAAGGGAGCCACCCAGCCAAACGCCGAAAGTCACGCAGGGAACAGTCTCCGATGGCGGCACCATCGGCCGAGGGATGCTGATGGACGATCTCGCAGCCCATGGCGGCATGGATGCTGACGGGGACGCCCCGGCGATAAGCTTGAAGAAGGAGAGACTGGTCCGGCGCGGCCAGGTCATCCCGATGGGAGAGGGCCCGCCCGAGAGACTCTCCGAAACCCAACCCCTCCGCTGCACCCTCTTTTATGGCCTCGTTGATCTCCCGACCGGACTCCTCCGCCATGCCGAACAGACCTTCTTCCAGCCCAGCCTCCACATCCTCGGAAGTAGCTCCCCACCTGGCCACCTCATAGTCGTGGATGGCCACGGAGCCGTTCCCGGCGAAAAAGGCCGCAGCGCCCCGATCCATCATCCGGATGAACAAGGGAGCCAACCCGGTCTTGATCGTGTGCCCTCCCAACATCCAAAGAACGCCCGCGCCGGAGGAGGCCGCACCGGAGATACCCTTGGCCACCGCTTTGAAGGAGTCCGCTTCCAGGACCTCTGGAAGGGATTCGAGGAAATCACCGAAGGAGGCCCCGGGGGCGGAAAGGCCGGCGAAGATCCTTGAGGTCACTTTGTTGCTGCGCTCCCCCACCGGCACCGTCCGAATCTTGGAGGTGTCCAGCTCGGGATGGTGTCGGAAAGGGCCGGGTGCGTCCGGATCGGAAGCCATCGGGTCAGCCGCCGGAATCCGGGGGTTCTTCCGTTGGAGTTCCACCCATCGTGGCCAGACGCCGCCCCTCAGTGATGGTCCGAAGGTGGAGAGAAAGACGACCTACGACGGGGATGTCCGACTCCATTCGGACGAGGAGGCGCCTTTCATCGTCGGAAAAGAAAAGCTCGGCTTTGCCGCCTTCACCGAACGCCCCGCTGGACCGGATGATGGGTTGGACCACGATAACAGGGAAGGTGCCTGCGGGGACCTCGACGGTATCCTTACGGAGGACCCGGAGGATCACCGGGTTCCCACTTTCCCTGTAGTACCGGTTGAAGGTGTACTCCCTGCCCACCTCCAGCGGGAGGGTTCGAACGAAGTAGAAAAACGAGATCTGATCAAGGGGCTCGGAGGTCGGCATTTCCCCTGAGTTCCCGTTGTCGACTCTCTCCCAGGTCCGGGTTTCCGGATAGAGTTCGAAGTGCTTGAACCGCTCCCGGTTGAGTTGCTTCGTGTCTTCCACAGACCGGAGGGTCACGAGGTTGGCCACGTCGAACCAGCTTTTGAAGTGGTCTTTCACCTTCGCGAACAAAAGGCCGCCCTCGTAGGCCATGGTCACCCTATAGGTGGTACGACCCCTCACCGCCTCCAGGCCGTCCACCGACATAAAACCTTCGCCCCGCTTCCCCAGGAAACCGAACTTCACGTCGTATTCCAGGATTTCCCCTGGGCCGAATGGCACAGCCATGGGCGGATCGATCCTCGTGGTCACGGAATCCAAAAGCGGAGGAACCTGGCCCGGGACAGCCTCTCTTCCAAATCCGACGAGACCGGTCAGGAGGGCCACCAAGATCGGCAGCCGGGCCTTCATGCCACGTCCTTTTCTGGGGTCCAGCTGACCTTCCCTCGTATACGGTTCAACTCTCTGAGGGTTGGGATCGTTCTGAACCTGGACTTCCTGGTTCGGATATCGTACCGGAGGCCGAGTCCAACCTCTTCCACGCGACGGGCGTGGTGGACCGCCAGGTCCAAGAGCTCGACGTTCCCGGCCCATCCGCGCCTCTGGAGGAGGGGAGCCTCCCCGAGGGCCCGTAGGGCTTTTTTGAGGACGATGACCCGATAGATGCGGAAGCTGCAGAACGGATCGGAGACCGGGCAGGACTTCAGGGAAGCCCCAAGAACGCGAGGGGCGGCCCATCTGGCGAAACGGAACGGTAGGGGTGCCCCCCCTTCGATCTCGATCAGGCTCCCAGCCACCACGTCCGCACCACCCTCCAGCGTTTTGACCAGGGGCACCAGATTCTCTGGATGTTCGGTGAAGTCCCCCTGCAGAGTCACGATGGCGTCCCGCTTGGGATAGGGAGCCCGTTCGACGGCCTCCCTGATGAGACGCTCGAGAGCCTTGGCGTAGCCCAGGCGTTCTTCGGAGGAAAAAACTCGGAGAGGGAGACTGCGTCGGTACCGCCTGAGAACGTCGCCGGTACCATCCGTGGAGGCGTCGTCCAGAACCAGGATCTCGTAGTCCCGCCCGAACTCCCCCATGACGTTCCGGATCTTCCAGAGGAGAACCCCGATGGTGTTCGCCTCGTTATGGACCGGAATGGTTATATAGATCACTTCTATCGCTTTCTCTTCGGTTGCCCCACCGCACGCCTTCCACGTCCTATTACACCGGGACTTGGAAGGGTGTTGCGAAAAGGATTTTCTCCAAATTCGCCCGTTTTCTCAATCCGTCGCGGGAAGAGGCCCGGGGTCAGGCCGCACCCGGCGGGAGCGTCTTCCACCTCCTGTGCTGCCAGAAATACTGTTCCGGCACCTCTCTGATCCGCTTCTCCAGGAGCTCGGTATGGGCCCGGGTCAGCCCCAGCACATCGGCCTCCATGTCCCCCGAGGGAGAGAACTCCACCCTCTCGAAGGTAACGCGGAAGCGCTGGGGCGATCCCGGTAGGCTACGTGCCATGCCGAGGAAGAGGGGAGCCCCGGTTCGGAGGGAAAAGAGGGCTGTCCCTCTGGCTGTGGCCGCCGGCCTCCCGAAGAAGTTCACGAAGATCCCAGAGCGGCGGACGTTCTGGTCGCCTACGATTCCGACGGCCCTCCCCTTCCTGAGAGATCGCAAGACCTCCTTCGGAGCGTCTCTCCGCTCGATGACCCGAAGGCCGAGCCGGTTCCGATTGGCCACCAGATCCTTGTCGAAGAGGGGGTTCCGCTGCCGCTGGGCCACCACGTCACAGGGGACTCCATGGGCCGCTATGGAAGCACCGCCCATCTCCCAGTTCCCGAAGTGACCGGTCAAAACGATCACGCCCTTCCCCTCCGCCCAGGCCTCCCTCATGGCCTCGTACCCAATGACCTCCGTCCGGTCACGGACCTCTTCGATCCCCATCCGTCCCAGGAGAAAAGTCGCCACCGACTGCCGGCCCACATGCCTAAAACACGCCCTGGCCACCGTCCTGTACCAACCATCTTTTTTTTCGGGAAAGGCCTGGCGGAGGTGACCCATCACGGTCCGCCAGCGGATCCGGAACACGACTCCCGCCACCCACCCGAGCCCTCCACCCAGCGCAAGCGCTAGTCTTTCGGGAACCAGATTCAGCACCCCCACCATCAGCCGGTAGCCTGAGTATTCCAGCCAATGCCGGAGCCGGGGTTTCCTCGCAGGGTGGATCGAGGTCGGACGGCTTTCCAAGGTCAAAAACCGGTTGGCCGGTCCCCGGGGGAGCTCTTCGACCCGGGGGTTCGGTCCGGTTCACCATCCACGGCGTCGTCCGAGAACTGGAGCTCGTAGAGTCTTTTGTAGAGGCCCTCGGTGGAAACCAGTTCCTGGTGAGTACCCCGTTCCACGACTTTCCCCTGATCCAGAACCAGAATCTGGTCCGCCCGTTGGACCGTGGAGAGGCGGTGGGCGATGACAAAAACTGTTCTTCCCTCCAGTAGCCGCTCGATAGCCTGCTGAACCAGCCGCTCCGCCTCGGTATCCAGGGAACTGGTGGCCTCGTCGAAGACAAGGATGGGAGGATTCCGGAGAATGGCCCTGGCGATGGCCAGCCTCTGTCGCTGCCCGCCGGACAGCTCCGTCCCCCGTTCTCCGACTACCGTTTCGTACCCCTCGGGAAGCTCGCTGACGAACCCGTGGGCGTGGGCGGCTTCGGCGGCCCGCTCAACCTCCTCTCGCGTCGCATCAGGATTCCCGTAGGCGATGTTGGCCCTGACCGTGTCGTGGAAAAGCACCGTCTCTTGTGAGACGATCCCGAGGGAGCTACGAAGGCCGCGAACCGTAAAGTCCCGAATATCGGTGCCGTCTACCGAGATACTCCCTTCTGTCACGTCATAGAACCGAGACAGGAGATCGAGAAGAGTTGTCTTTCCCGCGCCGGAGGGCCCCACCAGGGCCACCACCGATCCTCGAGGGACCTTGAAGGAGATGTCCTTCAGGACGGGCTCCCCGGGACGGTACTCAAACCCGACTCCATTGAAGGAGATTTCCTCTCGTAGCCCCGAGAAGGGACGAGCGGCTTCGGAGTCCTCGACCTCGATGGGAGCGTCAAGGAACTCGAAAATCCTCTCGGCGCCCACCAAGCCCGGCTGGATAAGGGCCGGGAACTTGGCGAGGTATTTCACCGGGGAGTAGAGCTTCATGGAGAGCACGAGGAAGCCAATGAACTCCTCACCTGTCAGGGATCCCGAGACCAGGACCAGCCGGGCACCGAACCAGAGGAGGATCACGGTGCCGATGGCGGATAGCATCTCGGTGATGGGTGAAGCGAGGGCCCGAAGCTTTTCAGAGCGGAGAAAGCGGCGGTAGTACCGGAGGGTAAGGTGGTGGAAGCGCCCCCTCTCGTATTCCTCGGTGGACGACGACTTGACCAGGCGGATCCCGGTGAGGGTCTCCTGGATGTGAGCATTCACGTCGGCCGCCGAGCTAAGGACCCGTTGATCGTTCCTTTTCAGCTTCCGGATCAGCGGTCCCCAGATGCCCATGGTGAAGGGCACAACAACAAAAGCCGCCAGGGTCAGTTGCCAGGAGATTACAAACGCGAAATACACGGCGGCGGCGAATTCGAATACCGAAGAAACCACCTTCCCCAGTTCTTTGGCCACCAGGACCCGGAGCTGCTCTACATCATACGTGAGACGGGAGAGGATCTGGCCCATCTTCGTCTTCCCGAAGAAGGCCATATCCAGGTCCACGAGGTGGTCGTAAACCCCGTCCCGGAGATCCCGCGTGACCCCCTGCTGGACCCGGGCCATCAAATAGACCTTCAGAAAGTCGAAGACGTTCTTCAGGGCGAAGATGCCTAGGATGAAGAGGATGATTCCATAGATGGCCTCCTGGGGAGGGGCCTCCAGGTCCACCATCCTGCCGACGGTCCCGTTCAGGATCCGATCGAGCATGTCGTCCCCGGTACTCACTGCCTCCGGGGCCGGACCTTCAGTTTCGGTGAAGAGGACCCTCAAGAACGGGATGACCAACAAGAAGGAGAACGCGTCCAGGAAGGCGAAGATTGAAGTTGCCAAAACGGCCGAGGCGAATACCCATCCGTGGGCCTTGAGGTAGCCGAGGATGCGGAGGTAGGTCTTCATCTCGGCCGCGGCTTGAGGTGCGCTACCGGAACGATCATCTCCTCAGGTGAGATCCCGCCGTGGAGAAAGGAGTTCCGATAACGGGCCTGATATTCCCTGAGCTTCGTCGGGTAAACGAAGAAGTAGTCCTCCATGGCCAGCAGGTAGGCCGTCCCGAGTTTCCCAGGTGGAAATCCCAGATCGTTCTGGTCGTTCGTTGCGAATACCGCCGACGTTTCCTCGGCCCGAAGGTCTCCACCGAACTTATAGCGCAGGTTCGCGGTGGCGTCTTTTCGGGCGAACACGGTGGTGGGCCTTTGGCAGAGGATAGAGCCGTGGTCCGTGGTGAACAGCACATGGTGACCCTGGGCTGCCGCTTCCTTCAAGACCGAAAAGAGGGTGGAGCGCTCGAACCAGGAACGGGTCAGATCCCTCAAGGCGAGCTCGTCTTTTGCCACCTCCATGAGGATAGGGGATTCACTTCGGCCATGGGTCATCAGATCGACGAAGTTGAACACCAGCGCCACGACAGTCCCCTTCGTCTTCAGCGCCGAGCGGATCCGGGTCCTCACTTGGTCCTCTTCCCGGTCCGAGAAAATCTTCTCGTAGTGCACCGGGACCTCACGACCTGTCAGGTACTTGAGTTGGGCCGTCAACAACTCGTCCTCGAAGGTGTTGAGACTCCCTTCGTCGTCGGAGTGGTTCCACCAACCGGGCCGTTCCCTGGAGATCTGATGAGGGAATTTCCCGCTGAACAAAGCGTTGCGGGCGTACGGTGTGGCGGTGGGGAGGATTGAGTAGTGGAGCCTCTCCTCGACCTCGAAATGTGGGGCCAGGAGAGGGGAGATGACCCGCCACTGGTCCAACCGCATGCAGTCGAGAACTACAAAAAACACCGGATTCGGGCCCAGGAGGGGCACCAGGAGGCTCCTGACCACGTCTACCGAGAGGAGTGGACCCTCTTCCTGCCCACGTACCCACCGGGGGTAGTGCTGCCTGATCCAACTGCCGAAGTCCCGGCGAAGCTCCACCACCAGGGAGTTGACCGTGTCCAGGAGCCCGGCCTCCCCGGCCGCGTCCAGGCGGACGTGCCAGTCCACCAATTCTTCGTAGAGAGCGGAAAAGTCCCCGCCGGTTCGTGCTTCTTGACGAAGCATGATCAGCTTGGGGAACCGGGCCGCAAAGTCCTGGGCGGCTTGCTGCTGGCGGATCGCCGAGCCCTCCAGGATGCGCGTCACGACAGAAAGAACCTGGCGTGGACTGGTTGGCTTCACGAGATAAGCATCCACGCGCCGCCCGATGGCCTCCGTCATCGTCCTGTCTTCCTCGGACTTCGTCACCATCACGACCCGGGCATGGGGGTCCTCCCGCCGAAGAACCTCCAGGACCTCCAGGCCAGACGTCCCCGGCATCTGTTCGTCCAGGAGAATCAGGTCGTAGGGGTCTTCGCGCAGAAGCGCCAAACCATCGTCGCCATTGGTGATGGCGTCGACGTGGTATCCTCGCTGTTGGAGGAAGAGAAGGTGAGGGCGGAGGAGATCGATCTCATCGTCCACCCACAGGATCCGCTTGGCTCTTCGGGTCATGACGTTGAAGCTAAAGCTGCCCGTTCAGAGATGCTACACGCCCAACCCCACCGTCGGATCTCGAACCCCTCTCCCGCGATTCCCTCCGACCAGCTACCATGGCTAGGCGATCGGGCAGAAGAATCCAGCGAGCGGAGTTCTTTTGACCACAACCATCATCACCGCCATGGTCTTGGGGACCTTCGCCGGTCTAGCCCCTGGGCCCTACACGACCATGGTGGCTGGAACCGCGCTGGAAAAAGGGTTCAAGGCTGGGTTCCTCCTCGCCCTCACCCCTTTGGTCACCGACGTGGTCCCCATGTTGTTCTCCGCACTCCTGCTGGACCGACTAGGCGAGTTGGCCCTTACCATGCTGGGCATCACCGGAGGCGCCATCATAATCGTGGTGGGTCTTCGGTTCCTGCGGGAGCATTCCAGCCGGGGGCCGCTCCTCCCACCCAAAGAGGGAGATCGTCTCGAGGCAACGGGCCAACGAAGGCAGAGCGCACTGGCCGGTCATGTCATCGCCAGCACACTCCTCAACCCGTCTCCCTGGCTCTTTTGGCTCATCATCGCGTCTCCCCTTCTTCTCCGGGCTTGGAACCGGAGTCCAGGCGAAGGCGTGCTTTTTGCCGGGCTGATCTTCCTCACCAACATCACAACCGCCAGCCTCCTTGCCTGGCTCGCCTCTCACAGCCGTAAGCTCCTCAACCCGGACTGGCAACGGAGAAGCTTGAAGTTTGTGGGGATCACCCTGATCCTCGCCGGCTCCTTCTTGTGCTGGCAAGCCACTGTCGGGAACTTCCGGAACCTCATCGAACAGCAGGAAGCCATACGCAACGTGGTGGAAGAGGGAATCTCCGGGACCGGATCCTTCAGGTAGGTGAATGTTCCTCAGCGTCAGACTGGTCATCAGACTCCTGCGGTTGACACTCTTGCCACCCTGGCCCAATGGGCCCTGGACGGCAAGAAGGCTCAGCCTCCTGCTTCTTCTGATCCCCTTATTCCTCCTTCTCCAAGCCACCCACTGGATCGGATTTCTGTTGGACGAAGTTCTGTTCCGGGGATATAAAAAGGTCGTCG
Organism: Longimicrobiales bacterium; assembly: GCA_028278645.1. Taxonomy (GTDB): domain Bacteria; phylum Gemmatimonadota; class Gemmatimonadetes; order Longimicrobiales; family Gaopeijiaceae; genus JABDNZ01. The sequence goes on from JANQDZ010000004.1 coordinate 109,071, forward strand.
TCAAGGAACCCCTCTTCATCGTCGGCCTCCCCCGAAGCGGCACCACCTTCCTTCACCGCGTGTTCGCGCGAGACACCGATAGGTTCACCACGACCCGTCTCTGGGAGCTCCTTCTGGCGCCCTCTGTAACGGAACGAAAGATCTGGTTGGGCCTTGGGGCGTTGAACCGGGCTCTGGGAAAACCCTTCACACGTTTTGGGAAGTGGGGTGAGAAGACTGGCCTGGGATGGCTGGATGTGATCCATGAGGTGTCCCTGGAGGATCCAGAGGAGGATTACTTCCTCCTCCTCCCGGTGTTCGCCTGTTTCCTCCTGGTGGTACCGTTTCCCTACCACGAGGCGGTATGGCGACTCGCTCGGTTCGATCAACTCTCGGACAGGGAGCGGAAACCGATCCTGGCCTTTTATGAAGCGGCTCTGAAGCGCCACCTCTATGTGACGGGGCCAGAGAAGCAACTCCTTTCAAAAAACCCGTCTTTCACACCTTTCATGCGATCCCTCAGGGAGACGTTCCCAGACGGAAAGGTCCTCTGTTGCGTCAGGGAGCCGGCTGAGGTTGTCCCGTCTTTGCTCTCCTCCGTTCAGGCGGGGGCAAAGGTCTTCGGATACGACGTGGCGGACCCCAGGGTGCGAGACCGGTTCGTTGAGATGCTGGAGTTCTACTCCAAGCACGCCCTTTCCACGCTAGCCGATGTTCCCGAGAGCGAACACGCTTTCGCGCCCCTGAAGGTCATGCGGTCAGACGTGGAGGGGTTTGTCCTGGGCGTATACGATCGGTTCGGCTGGAAGGTGGATTCGGGGTTCCGGGAAAAGCTGAAGGAGGACTCCGAACGGGGGAGAGGTCATAAAAGCCGTCACTCTTACTCTCTCGAGGGATTTGGCCTGACTGAGGAAGAGGTCCTACCTCGCTTTTCCGGGCTGAACGACCGGTTTGGTTTCGGTAGGGGGCCCGAATGACCGAAACTGCAATCGTTTCGGTCCACGACGTGATGCCGTCCACCTTCTCGAGGGTGAAGAAGATCTTGGAACGACTGGAGGAGGCCGGGGTCCCTCCGTCCACCTTGCTCGTCGTGCCCGGAAAAGACTGGACACCAGAGTTGCTCGATTCCCTGCGGACACTCGTCGGCCAGGGCTACACCCTGGCGGGACACGGATGGGTACACAAAGCCACCTCGGGACGCCGCACGTTCTACCATAAAGGTCACGCCCTCCTGATCTCCCGAAACGAAGCTGAACACCTGTCTCGGCCCCCCGGTGAATCAGCCGAAATGATCCAGAGGTGCTACGACTGGTTCGGCGCGGTAGGCCTCCCTTCCCCCGAGCTCTACGTCCCACCGGCCTGGGCCCTGGGATCCCTGCCCTTCAACCGTCTGGCAGATCTTCCTTTCCGTTGGTACGAGGTTCTCCGGGGTTTTCTGGAGGCACGGACAGGCCGGGTCCTATGGCTACCCTTGGCCGGGTTCGAGGCCGACACCACCTTTCGGGAGGTGAGCCTACGTTTTTGGAACGGCTTGAACGTTCACCTCGCCAAACGTCTCAGGGGTCCTCTGCGCATCTCGATCCACCCCGGAGATCTGGAGCTCCTGCTGGAAAAGGACCTGGATAGAATGGTCAGGCGCCCCTGGAGGTTCGTCGGGGAAGCAGATGTTCTGGGGGCCGAACCCGGGTCGGAGACCACATGAAAGTCGCGTTCTTCACGGACACGTTCCTACCGTTCATCAACGGAGCCTCCGTGGCGGTGTGGGACCTGGCCCGCTCACTGGCCGACCGGGGGCATGAGATCCATATCATCGCGCCGATCCCTCGGAGGGCCCGCTACGAACACCCCAACGTCCACTTTCTTCCCGTCCGCTCCATCTCGGCCGGCCTGATATATCCTGGCTTCCGGTTCGCCAGCCCTTTCAACGAGAGGGTCCATCGGTACGCCAGGGAACAGGACTTCGATCTGATCCACTATCACACCCCCCTCTTCCTCGGCAGGCTCGCCATGGGGGTGGCGCGCCGCCGCAAACTCCCCCTTGTCGGCACTTACCATACATCTGTGGACTCGAGGGAGTACCGGGCCCATTGGAAGATGCACCACAGGCTCTTCGACAAGGGGATGAGGGGTTATATCGACTTCTTCTATCGCCGGTGCGACCTGGTGAGCGTGCCTACCTCCGCCTACGCGGACGAGGTGGCGGCCCTGGGGTTAAAATACCCCACCCGGGTGATCAGCAACGGGATCGACCTGAAAAAATTCCCCGAAGTAGACTGCCAGGAGATCCGGGACCGGTACCCGGGAAAGATCGTCCTCTCCGTCGGACGACTGGCCAGGGAGAAGAACCTCCTGTTCCTCTTGGATGTTTGGCCACACCTCCAGGAAGAGGCCCACCTGGTCATCATCGGAGGTGGCCCGATGGAGGTCCAGCTTCGGAAGTACGCCGAAGAGAAGGGCCTCGAGAACACCCACTTCTTGGGCATGATCCCTCACGAAGACCTGATCCTATCCGGATATCACCGCGCCGCAGACGTTTTTGTGATGACCTCCATGGTCGAAACCCAGGGTCTGGCACTCATGGAAGCTCAGGCCGCCGGGCTGGTCTCGGTGGGAATCGACGCGGGGGGCACCAAGGACCTCATCGTGGACGGCGAGAACGGTTTCCTGATCGAGCCCAACGACGAGGAAGGGTTCGTGGGAGCTGTCCGGAAGCTGCTGGAAGACGGCGTGCTGCGAAACCGGATGCGAGACGCCACCCTGAGAGAGATCGAAAAACACGACCTCAGAAACGTGGCAAGGGAATGGGAAGAGGTCTACGAGGAGTTGCTGACCGCTACCCGCTGACCCGGTACGGATACCAGGACGCCACTGGTTGGTTGTTCCTCTGGGCAGGATTGAACACCCACTCCGCCGCCTCCCGGATCAACTGCCGATTGAGACTTCCATCTGAGGTGGGGGGATCCAGTCGGGTGGAGTCGGGGACCACTCTCCCGGTGGCATCGACGAAAACCCATACCTCCAGTGTTTTGCCCCTCAGGTTCTTGTTCACCGGGGGCATGATCATTCCCCTCGGTGACGGCGGAACAACCCTGAAAAGACCCTGCTCAGCGGTGCCCCCGTCTCCCCGGCCCTGTCCTCCTTCGATACCGGGTGGTCCCTCTGACGTCCCTGGAGCTTCCCCGGTCATGGACGCCAGGTCCAGTTGCGGCTCCATGTCGAACTCGACAGGGATGTCTTCCAGACTGATCAGCGGAACTCGAGGCGGAACGATAACCCGGGCAGGGGGCACCCGAAGGCTCACCGACTCCATTCCGCCTCCTGCCGCGTAGAAATCCCCGGCCCTGGGGCCGGCGGCCGAGAAGGGGGAAGGCGGAATGGGAACGACCCGCCAGAAGAAAAAGATGAGGACATGGATCAACAAGGACGCACCAAGAGCGACACGGAACATCCGATCTTGCGACGCCCGACGCTCGGTTACCGACGGCTTGGTGTCCTCGGTCATCCCTGGCCCCATTCCCGACCAAATCGGCCAATCCTGCCCCGTTGGGGGCTCCCTACCCTCAATATACTGATCCGGGGCCCCAGGAGTTTCCAATTTCGTTCGCTTGCCAGGCCTCAGTTGCCCGGACAACTTCATCCCCGCCTGGCTGTTTCAGCCCCCTCTGGCTAATACAGCCGGAAATGGCCCGTGCGGAACCAAACACCAGTGACCAGAGGCCGTGTCCCAAAATCCAACCGCAGAAGCCGGAGAAGAACCGGGAAGACGTCCCTTTTTGGAGAGGCTCTCTCGCTTTGCCGTTTTCTACGAGCTGACCAAGCCCGGGATCGCTGGGTACGTCATGGTTACGGCGGGCGTGGGATATCTGGTCGCGGCCCAGGGTCAGGCCGACTTCCTCCCGGTAATCTGGACCCTCCTGGGAACGGTCCTGGCCACAGGCGGGGCGCTGGCCCTCAACCAGTTCGTGGAGTGGGAGCTGGACGCTCTCATGGAGCGTACCCGAACCCGGCCCATCCCGTCTGGTCGTCTCGGGCCCAAAGAAGCCTTCTTCTTCGGGAACCTGCTGACCCTTGGGGGCATCGGCGTTCTGTTTGTTACCGTGGGATGGCTGCCGGCTGGTTTGACGGCCCTTTCAGCCCTCAGCTACAACCTCATCTACACGCCCCTCAAGAAGGTCTCCTACGTCTCCACCCTGGCCGGTGCCTTCCCCGGAGCCATGCCGACTCTCATCGGTTGGAGCGCCGCCGTCGGGACGCTGACCCTGGAGGCAGGAGCGGTGTTTGCCATCGCCTATCTCTGGCAGCTACCTCACGTGCTTTCGCTGGGCTGGCTATTGAGGAAGGATTACGCCAGGGCCGGGTTTTACCTGATCCCCAAGTCCGATCCTCAGGGCCGACAAATCGCCTGGCACATCACCGCCTTCTCCGCTACCCTGGCGCTGGTGGGTTTGGCTCCGACCTGGCTGGGGATAACCGGGATGGTCTATCTGTTTGGCATGGCCGCCTTGGGGGCCGGGCTGCTCGGGCTGGCCATCGCCACGTTAAAAGAGAATCGTCTCACGGCTGTTGCGGCGAGACGGGTTTTCCTGGGGTCCCTGGTTTATCATCCCCTCTTCCTGGTCCTCCTCCTCGTCGACGCGATCCGCCTTTGAACTGGGAGAAGGGTGTTACGAAGGTATGCTCCTTCAGCCGATAACTCATTCGTCTCCATCGAGAATAGGCCCATGTACCGTCATGATCGTTTGTCTCCGAAGCGGTGGGTCGTTACAGCCATCGCTCTTCTGGTCTTCAGCCCAACCCCACTCATGAGCCAGGCCGACGAGAGACCGAGAGCTCGGGACCTGGGGTTGCGGATCGGTGTCTTTTCTCCGGGCCCACACAACGGCATTACCGACGTGGCGGGTGTTCTCGTGGGTCAGGTGACGGTTTGGGAGGGGTCGGACGTGAGGACAGGCGTCACCGCCGTTCTCCCACACCCGGGGAACATCTTCCAGGAGAAGGTGCCGGGGGCCGTCGTTGTTGGGAACGGATTTGGGAAGCTTGCCGGGGTGACTCAGGTTCGTGAGCTGGGAGAGATCGAGACACCAATCCTTCTGACCTGCACGCTCTGCGTTTGGCGGGCAGCCGACGCCATGGTGGAGTGGCTCCTGGGGCAGGATGGCATGGAGGGAGTCCGGTCCATCAACCCCGTCGTGGGAGAGACCAATGACGGTGGACTCAACGATATCAGGAGCCGACCCATCCGCCCGGAGCACGTGCGCCGGGCTTTGGAAGAGGCCCGAACCGGACCGGTCCAGGAGGGTTCGGTCGGGGCAGGAACCGGGACACGTGCCTTCGGGTGGAAGGGGGGGATCGGAAGCAGCAGCCGGGTACTCCCCGACGCACTGGGCGGCTATACCGTGGGCGTCCTGGTCCAATCCAATTACGGCGGGATTCTCTCGATGGGTGGGGCCCCGGTGGGCAAAGAGTTGGGGCGATACTCGTTTCAACGATTTGTGGAGGAAGGTGGCTCCGTCGATCAAAATACACCGGAGGACGAGGACGACGACGGAAGAGGGATTCCCGACGTAGACGGGGGATCCATCATGATGGTGGTGGCCACCGATGCCCCACTCAGCTCCAGGAACCTGGAGAGGTTGGCCGGGCGGGCTCTCCTAGGTTTGGCCCGCACTGGTTCCTCCGGAAGCAACGGATCAGGCGACTACGTCCTGGCTTTCAGCTCCTCTGAAGACGTCCGCCGCACCTCCTCGAGAGGACCTCGGACCATCTTGGATCTCCCGAACGACGGTATGTCCGGACTCTTCCAGGCCACCATCGAAGCCACGGAAGAGGCCATCTACAACTCGATCCTCAAAGCGACCGACGTAACCGGCCGCGGCGGGAGCACGGCCCAGGCCCTTCCAATAGACGAGGTCGTGGAGGTACTCCGGAGGTATGGAGTAATCGGGGGATAGAAACACCCTTCTAACGCCAGGCGTCCTTCCACTTCACGTAGTGGACCGTCTCTACCCCGCCGTCCCGGAGGACGTTTAGTCCATCCGGCTTCCGGTAGGGATTCCGGTAGAAAACGTGCGTGACGTTCGCCTGGATCAGCAGCTTTGCACACATCACACATGGGCTGGCCGTCACAAAAGCCACCTTCTCCCGCAGGTGACCGTCAGCCTTCACCACGGCATTCTGTTCCGAATGGATACAGCCGCAGGCTCCGGGAGTCTCCGAGTCGCAGCGGTTGGGAAAACCCCTGGCGTTCCCGTTGTAACCCAGAGCTACCACATGTTCCAAAGCGCCGTCGGTTATGACCGTACC
>JANQDZ010000005.1 GCA_028278645.1 Longimicrobiales bacterium
TTCTCTACGTGCTTCGGCCGAAGCGGTGACTGTTCGCGCCCCCCTCCGCCGGAGAACGTCCTGGTTCCCAGCTTCTTTTTCTTCTTCTTAACGACCTTCTTAGCCATTGGTCACCTCTGACGACCGTTTTCGTGGTATACGATTCACACGAGCGGTTCCCTGCCCCGTGCGGTGCAGGGAACCCTCGAGTCTGTTCAATGGTCCTGATCCGTCAGTGGGATCAGGAACCGCCCGCAGCACCTTCCTCGTGCGGGACTTCGATAAAGCTTCCGCCAAAGTACGTGTACACGCAGCGGCCAGAGTCCATGAGCTGCCGAATGGCCAGCTTGCAGAACTTCTTATCGACCTCACCGCCAAACTTCTCGATCATGGCCTTGGTCAGGTCGCTGGCTTTGAACTTCTTTTTGCCCTGGTATTCAGCCACCAGGTCGTACATGGCATCGGCGACTTCGTCGACACTCACCGCCATTTGGGTTCTCCTATTGTCTGATCTGTGCAGACCGCTTGAAGCTCAGGCCTGCGTACTTGTAGTCATCGATATGTTCTTTCTCGAACTCGATGCCCGTCAACTCAAAGAAACGTGGCCATCCGATCCGCTCGATGAACTCACCCATCCGCTCGTACTTCCGAGCACCGTCCACCCAGACCTCCACGATCTTCCGTACGGCTTCGGTGACTTCGGGCCAACGCGGCGGGTTATTCTCGATGAATGGGATAGCCAGCTTGGAGAATGTAGGCTCCGAACGGGCGTTTGACACCTTCCCGCCGACCCAGATGGATATTCCATCGTTCAGGGCGTCGGCCATGGGGAGGGCCGGGCAGACCGAGAAACAATTCGCGCAGAACATGCAGAGGTCTTCGTCGATCTCCACAGACGGATGTCCGTCCACCTCCGCCGGCCGGATGGCGGCGGTGGGGCAGGAGGCCACCACGTTCGGGATCTCGCACATCTTCTTCATGTTCTCGTGCTGGATCTTCGGAGGACGACGGTGCACCCCGAGAATGGCGATGTCGGAGCAGTGCACGGCGCCGCACATGTTCAGGCAGCAGGCCAGGGCGATCCTGAGCTTTCCGGGGACTTCCGTCGTCCCGTCGAAGTACTCGTGGAGGTCGTCCATGACGGCCTTCACCACGCCGGAGGCGTCGGTGGCTGCCGAGTGGCAGTGCACCCAGCCCTGGGTGTGGACGATGCTGGAGATGGCGTTCCCGATTCCGCCTACAGGGTGGCCAACCTCGGCCAGGTCGGCGATAAGGGGATCGATGTTCGCCTCTTCCGTCAGCAGGAACTCGGCGTTGTGCCGTGACGTGAAACGCATGTACCCGCCGCAGTACTTCTCGGCCAGGTCTGCGAAGCGACGGATCCCTTTGGTCCCCATGAGACGGGGGGAGCCGGCGCGGACGGTGAACAGTTTGTCTCCGGACTCACCGACGTGGACCATCACGCCGGGGCGGAGTTCTTCGTGGTACTTCCACTTTCCGTAGTTCTCTTTGATGATCGGCGGCAGAAACTGCTTATAATCCGGAGGGCCGATATCAGTTCTTCTTTCCAGTGCCATCGCTATATCTCCCGAAAGTCGTTGGTTATCTCAGTTAGTCAGAGATCCTTGTTTCGTTTCCCCTATTCTTCGTCGTCTTCCTCGTCGTCTTCCTCGTAGTACTCTTCGTAGAAGACGTAGGGGTTGTCTCTCGGGTAAGCGACCATCTGCGGCACGGGCTCGACCTCGATCTCCTCGAGGAAGTTCCCCAGGCCAACGCGCTGCATGAGCTCGCCGACGCGCTCCCGGTTCTTTCCATGCTCGCCCCAGAAGTCCCAGATCCTCTCGATGAGGTCTTTCAGCTCATCGTAGGGCTCTTCGATCTTCATGAACGGAACGATGACCGACGACAGCTGCGCACCCTCGACGATGGGAGCCTTGGCTCCGAGGAGGATGCAGGCGCCCGTGTCGGTGCCCGGCCGCAGGGCTTTGGGCATGGCGTTGATGCAGTGCATGCACTTCACGCAGTTCGAATCGTCGATGGTCATCTCGTTGCCGTCCCACTCGATGCACTTGGTGGGGCAGTTCCCGCAGATGTCCCGCTCGATGTTCATCCCGTTCTCGGCGCAAGCGCGGACCTCGTCCTGATCGATGCGGATCTGGTCTCTCCAGGTACCGATGATGGAGAGGTCAGCCCGGGCGATGGACGCCACGCAGTCGTTGGCGCAGCCGGAGTTCTTGATCTTGAACTTGTACGGGAACGCAGGACGGTGAAGCTCGTCCTGCCAGTGCATGGTCAGCTCTTGGGTCAGAGCCAACGTGTCGTAGCAGGCCCATTCACACCGGGCCGGCCCCACGCAGCAACTGGGGGTCCGCATGTCGGAGCCCGATCCGCCCAGGTCGAAGTCGTTCTGGGTGAGCTCGGCGAACGTGGGCTCCAGCTCGTCGGTGGTGGTACCGAGAAGGATGATGTCCCCGGTGGACCCGTGCATGTTCGTGAGGCCGGATCCGTGCCGGTCCCAGATATCGCAGATGGTCCTGAGGGAGTCGGAAGTGTAGAACCACCCTTGAGGCTGGTTTACGCGGATGGTGTGGAAGTGAGCGATGGCCGGGTATTCGTCCTGCACGTCGCTGTACCGGCCGATCACGCCGCCGCCATATCCCATGACGCCGACGATCCCACCGTGTTTCCAGTGACCGATCTTCTCGTTGTACGAGCGTTCGAGGAGTTCAAGGAGTTGTCCGCAGGACTCTTTGCCCTCGTCGGCCATCTCCTCGATTTGTGTGACGAAGCTGGGCCAGGGGCCTTCTTTCAGCTCGTCCAGCAGCGGGGTACTTCTTTGGGAATCTGCCATCGTCGTCTCCCTTTTCGGCTTGGATTGATGGCTATACTGAGAGTTCAGTCCTTTATGAAAAAATCCATCGTCACGCCGCCAACATCCGCTCACGGACGTTCACGACGATCTTGTAAATCAACGTCAACAGCATGAACCCGATGGCGTAGACGCCCACCGTCACGCCGATCTCAACACCGGTGGGGGAATAGTCGGTGATGCGTCCCAGGGGGTTCGGCACGAAGCCGGTCACAACCATTCCTACGCCCTTCTCGATCCAGATGGCGGCGATGACGCCGGCACAGATGAAGCCGAGGACGTTCAGGTTGTTCCGAATCTTCGGAATCAAGAGCAGGGTCACACAGGTGACCGTCAGAGCCGCGCCCGTCCACATCCACGGCACCAGGGCGTCATGTCCGTGGAGGCCCATGTACAAATACTCGAAGGCGTGGGTGTGGTGGGGCATGTCGCTGTAAATGGCGGTGAAGAACTCGACGCCCACGAAGAAGACGTTCACCACCATGGCGTAGGCCACGATCAGAGCCAGGCTCCGGATGGCCTTCTCGCCGGGATCAAACTTCGTGAACCGCCTCAGGATCAGAGCCAGGATGATCAGTAGGCTCGGACCGGACGAGAACGCCGACGCCAGGAACCGAGGTGCCAGAATGGCGGTCATCCAGAAAGACCGAGCTTCGAGCCCGGAGTAGAGGAAGGCCGTTACGGTATGGATGCTGACTGCCCAGGGTATCGAGAGAATAATGATGGGCTTGATCCATCCCGGAGGTGGTCCTTCCTTCGCCTCGGCGTCGAAGGTCACCATCCCAATGACTGCGTTCAGGGCCAGATAGCCGCCCAGGGCTAACATGTCCCAGAACATCATGGAATTCAGCGTGGGGTGGAGAAGAACGTTGGTCACGCGGGTCGGTTGACCCATGTCCACGAAGATGAAGAGCATGCACATGATGACGGCGGCGATCGCCAGCCCCTCACCCAAGATGACCATCCGGCCGAAGTCCTTATAGCTGTGGAGGTAGTACGGCAGTACCACCATCACAGCGGAGGCGGCCACTCCCACCAAGAAGGTGAACTGGGCGATGTAGATGCCCCAGGTCACGTCCTGGCTCATCCCCGTGACGGTGAGTCCCTGGGTGAACTGCTGTCCCCAGGCCCAAAGGCCCACCAGGATCAGGGAACCCCAGACCCCGAGGAGAATCCAGTATCGCTTGCCCCCGCGAAATGCGGCTTCCAGCATAACGCTACCCTTTTGTTATCCCGCTACCTCCTAGCCGGGCTGATTTCCTCAGACGATGTAGAACACGTTGGGTCCCGTTCCCAGCGCCACCCGACGGGTGATCGTGCGTTGGGAGGAAAGGACCTGGTTCACCTCCGAACCGGGATCGGCGAGGTTGCCGAACATCAGCGCCCCCTCACCCCCGGGTACCTGATTTGCCGCCTCCACGCAGGCCGGCTGGAGACCTTCTCTCAGTCGCTCAGCGCAGAAGTTGCACTTCTCCACGACCCCACGGGTCCTGGTCGGGAAATCCGAAGCGACGTTCCCTTGGGCGTCCTTGTCGATGAGGGGCCGGGGGTCGCGCCAGTTGAAGCTTCGGGAACCGTACGGGCAGGCGGCCATGCAATACCGGCATCCGATGCACCGGTGCATGTCCATCATCACGATCCCGTCCTCTTCCCGTTTCCAGGTGGCCTGTGTCGGGCACACCCTCACGCAGGGCGGGTTCATGCAGTGATTGCAGAGGACCATGACCGGCGCGTGCTTCACGTCGTCCGGTAGCTGGTCGTGGACCTGGTCGGGGAAGACGTCCTGATACTCCTCGTCCCAGATCCAGCGGATCCTTTCCTCCGGGTCTTCGATCCGGGGGATGTTGTGGGCCTGGATGCAGGCTTCATAGCAGGCCTCACGAACAGCAGGATCCTGGGACTTCTCCATGTCGATGACCATGGCCCACTGGCTCTCGACGGGGCCACCACCATGAGAGTCTTCTCCCGAGGTGCAAGCGGCGGTCAGAACGGACCCACCACAGCTGAGTCCCAGGGCTGCTCCGGCTGTCTCCTTCAGAAATGTCCGGCGGCTCTTGCTTTCCATGGCTCAGACCCCCCCGCCCGGCGTGGTGTGGCATTCCCAACACGTGGGCTGGACATCCGCGTAGTCGTGGCACCGGGTGCAGAAGGCATCCCGATCTTCGTGACAGCTGAGACAGGTTTTGGTGAGGCTCCTAGGGTACGTCCGGCCATCGAGCTCCGAGACGTACTCTTCCAGGTTCCCATCGCGGACCAGTTCGTCCCGCCACTGGTTCAGGAGATCCATGTGGCTGGCTCTCATGAACGGGGTGTCCTCGACACAGGCTTCTTCGTCGGCCGGGTATTCCAGCTCAGCCCTATCGGGCAGAGCGTCCCCAGCCGACAGCCGGCCCCAAAACGGAAACGTGACGAGGATCACGAATATGGCCAAACCAAAAAAGATTTTCCCTTTGTCACTCATCTAAGGACGCTCCTTCCTCCGCTCCCATACCGTCATCATCATCAATATCCATGCCCGGGATGGGTTCGAGACGGAGGTTGTGAGTGCGCTTCTTTTCGCCCGTGAATACCATGGCGTTGGCCACGAGCTCGGTGATTCCCGTTACCTGAACGCCAGGGGCCCAATAGTCACAAACTGTGACCAGGGTGGCCCGGTCGATGGCGCACATGGCCGCCAGCTGGTTGACGCCGTACTTGTCCTGGACGTGCCGGACGGCGCTTCCCCTTGGAAGGCCTCCCCGGAGACGCATTTCCATGTTCTCGTCGGTCCCCAGGCCCGCACCCCCACCGCAGCAGAACGTTTGCTCCCGGATGGTGTTCTCCGGCATATCGTGGAAGTTGTTGCAGACGTTCCGGATCACGTATCGGGGTTCCTCGAAGATCCCCATGGCCCGGGCCGGGTTGCACGAATCGTGGAACGTGACGTTGATATGGTCGTTCCTGGATTTGTCCAAGTTCAACTTGTCGTGCCGGATCAGGTCGGCCACGAACTCCATGAGGTGGATCATCTTCGTGGAGCGGGCATGCTTGAACTCGGTGCCGGTGATTGGAGACTTGGGTATTTCGAGGAAATCGGCAGGACCGTTCAGGGTGTCCATATACTGATGGATCACCCTCCACATGTGACCGCATTCCCCCCCAAGGACCCATTTCACGCCCAAGCGTTCGGCGTCGGCGTAGATCTTGGCGTTCAAGCGCTTCATCATCTCGTGGGAGGTGAAGAGCCCGAAGTTACCGCCGTCGGAAGCGTACGTGCTCCAGGTGTAGTCGATCCCCAACTCCTGGAAGAGGAGCATGTACCCCATGCAGGTATAGATCCCCGGGTCCGCCACAAAATCGCCGGACGGAGTCACGAACAGGATCTCTGCTCCCTTCTTGTTGATGGGGATGTCCACCTTGATGCCCGTGGCGTCCTCGATGTCGTCCGCCATGAACTCGAGGGTGTCCACCAGGCCGTGAGGCTGAATGGCCAGGTGGTTCCCGAATCGGAAGCAATTCGCCACGGGTTCGATGACCCAGTTCACATAGAGGCCCAGAAGCCCGATGAGCTCCCGGCCGATCATTGTGATTTCGGCGGTATCGATTCCGTAGGGGCAGAATACGGAGCAGCGCCGGCACTCGGTGCACTGGAAGAAGTAGTAGAACCACTCCTTGATCACGTCCTCCGTGAGGGGCCTGGCTCCAGCCATGGTGCCGAAGATTTTCCCCATGGCCGTGAAGTCCTTCCGGTAGATCGACCGGAGGAGCTCCGCCCGGAGCACGGGCATATTCTTCGGATCTCCGCTCCCAAGGAAGAAATGGCACTTGTCCGCGCAGGCTCCGCAGCGAACGCAGGTGTCCATGAAGACCTTGAAGGAGCGGTATTTGACGAGGCGATCGGCCATCCCCTCCAGAACGATCCGCTGCCAGTCCTCGGGTAGGCTCCAATCGATGTCCTCCACAGCCCATTCTCGGGGGTTGGGAAGATCGACCACCTTCAGGTTCTTGGCTTTACCCGGATAGATGTACGTGCCCTTCCGGAAGTCCACCGGAGTGTCCATCCAGGAGGTCTTGGGAGGCTTTGTATCGATCTGCAGGAGCTCGTCCTGCTTGTAATAGTCCGGTTCGTCGAATTTCGACATCGTTTATTCCTTCTCCAGCGGCTTGTCCACCGGGATCCCGGCTCCGACCATCTTCTCCCGCAGCTCGTCCTCGTATTCCTCGTAGGTGTGAACCTTCACCGGGTAGTCCCAGGGATTCACATGCCGAACCGCCCGGTTGTTGTTGGCCATGTTCCGGGTCGGGCTCAGGAATACACCCGCCATGTGGGTGAGCTTGGAGAAGGGGAAGTAGGCGAGAAGCATGGAAACCAGGAAAAGGTGTCCGTAGAAGACGGGGCTGATTCCATCCGGGACTACCGGGGAAAAGTGGAATAGACCGACCATCAGCTCCTTGATGCCGGCGATGTCCACCTTGTCCAGGTGCCTCATCCACACTCCGCTCAGACCGATGCCCAGGAGGAGGAAGAGAGGAAAATAGTCCCCGATAAGAGAGATGTACCGGACCTGCGGGTCCGTGAGGCGCCGGTACAGAAGGATCGACACGCCCAGAAGGAACGTCAGGGTCGTGATGAAGACCACCGGCAAGCCGATCTCCAGGAACCCGTCCGTTGCTTCAATGAACGAGACGAAGCCCGGCACCGGGTTCATCATGAGCCGGAAGTGCCGGATGACGATCACCAGGAAGGACCAGTGCATCAGCATTCCGGCCAACCAGAGAAGGTGATCGGTTCGGTAGACCAGCCGCCGTCCGTCCACCAGCTCAGCCCTCGTATTCCGAAGGAGAGAGCGGAAGAAAAGGACCTCGAGAACCATCCGCCCAGCTGCTTGAAGGGGGGTATGGGGGTTTTCGAGGCGGCTATGGGGGATCCAATTCAGGGATTTCTGCTGTCCGCAGCTCGTGGGAATCCGGAAGGGAACTGCGCTCTTCGACCAGCCCATGACCTTCGCCACCATCCCTCCTACGAAAAGGAGGAGGGCGAGGGACGGGATGATGACCCCGAAAATCCAACCGAGGCCAAGGACACCCCCGAGCATCCCCACCACAAACAGACCGGCTACGGCTGCCAGGGCAACCAATATGTTCATCACAGATCCTCTCGGTGCACGGTTTCGTACGTAGAGGCCTTATCCAACCTGGCCCTCATTCCCCTGGTTCATTTTTTCCAGGACGAAGGCCACCTGTCGTTTGACTTCCTTGACCCGCAGATCCGCCAGTTCCTCTCTCATGGCCGAGTACATTTCGAAGGCTGCGAGGGCCACGGCGTCGATGTTCTCGTCCAAAGCCTCCAGGTCGGTTTTGAACCGCCCTTTGGCCGTGGCCTCCGGGACCACGTCTCGCACGATGGACCGAAGTGAGAACACAAAGGAGAGGGCCTGGCTGGGAGTGAGATCCTGGACCGCCCGAATCCGAATGATCTGGTCGAGGTGGGTCCGAAGGCGCTCTCTATCCATGCCGTCCAGCATGGTCTGAAAAAGCCCTCGGGTCCCCTCTCGGACATGGTGGCCCAGAGGATTGGCAAAAGGGTCCTGTTGCTTCCGAAAAAGGGCAGCAGCGTCAGAGGGATAGGCGGCCAGAACGGCGTCCACCCATCGCTCCACGATGGTGTCCTTCCTCTCCTCAAGCAGGTCCCCAAACTTCATAACACACTCCCACAACCGGTTACCGGCGCAGACTCATCGGCCGTAGGGCCGAGAGTCGACGCTCGGTGGGTTCCCCCTCCTCCCGGGTCCATGGTCGGCGATGGGAAGGAAGGGGGTGGAGGCGCTCCGGCTGATCCGGAGCGCCTCCATCGCCAGATCAGACGCAGCCCGTGGGCTTCGGCAGTCCAGCCACCTTACAGGCGCCCTTCGCAGGGCCGCTGGGGAAGAGGTCGTAGACCTCTTTCAGCGAAAAGCCCGTCTGCTTACAGAGCTTCCGAATCATGGGAGCCATGTTGTACTCCAGGTAGTAATCCCTGAGGTAGTGCACGAGCTTCCAGTGATTGTCAGTCAGATCGTCAACGCCTTCGGTTTTGGCCAGATCAGCGGCCACAGCTTCGTCCCACTGGTCCGGATCTTGGATGAAGCCGTCCTCGTCGATCTCCATCTGCTTACCACCGAGTTCCACCATCTCCATTTGGTTCCTCCAATTTCAGCGCCCCGATCGCGGGGCTTTGGGTACGTTGGGATCGAATGGAGTCGATCCGTCAACGCAGATCAAAACATCTCGATATCCACCCGGGGTCCGTCTCGGAGGGTCGCCGGAACCGGCATCCGGGACGCCATCGTCTTCAACTTCTCCCGGTCTCCCTCAGGAACGTCCTTCGGTAATTCCACATCCAGCACGATGGCCCTGACCCGATTCGGGTTGTCCACCATCTCCAGGGTCAGGCTGACGGACACATCGCCGTCGGTGTAGCCCCTGGTGTCACAATAGGCCTGCACCATGGTTGCCAAGCAGGCTCCGGAGGCCACACCCAGGTACTCGACCGGGCTGGGTCCCCCATCCTCTCCTCCCTCGTCCACGGACATGTCCGTGGTCACCACATGTCCTCGGAGCTGGACTGAGAACTTGAGGCCCTCTTCCCGGGTTACCGTGATCAGATCCATGGCGCTTCTCTAATCTCCTGTCCTTAGCTCAGATCCACTTTCACCAGCTGTTTTCCAGGCCCGGTCCTTCCCGTGTGCTCGCCGTAGATCATGGCCGCCAGGCGGTACCACATGTGGGCGAACTTGGAGTAGGGGAGGTAAACCAGGAGGCCGAATACGAGCACCAAATGCATGAAGTAGAAGGCATAAGCCGGGGTGGCGAAGCCACTGGCATAGGCCTCTGCGCCCGCTGCACCCTCAGCCACGAAGCGGAAGATCTCTACGATGAACCCGGAGATCCCCACCAATAGGAGCAGCCAGACGAACACCCAGTCGAACGTGGTGCTCTGGTGGTATCCGTCTTTTGGTGCACTCTTCCGGGTCAGGATCGCTCTCCCGGCCCCGACGATCAGAAGGACCCCCCCCACGTTGGCCAGAATCTTCATGGGGTGGAGGAGGCCAAATGGGTAGAGGGTCGCAACCCCCAGATAGGGCATCACGTAGATGTCGATGACTGCCCACGTGGTCACGATGAACAGGGCAATGAACCCGTAGAACGCCATGAAATGGGCCGGCTTCCGGGATGCCTGGTCGGTGCACGAACCGAACCGGTCATGGGTAAGGAGCGCCATGAGGGCTTTGATGGTGCTGGGAATGAACCCCAGGATCGGGGCTCCCTTACCCAATGCGGCATCGTTCGCTTTCATCCCTCCCCAGAACCTGAAAAGGCCCACGATCAACCCACCAAAGGTCAGGAGGGTGAGGCTCGTGTAGAACGCGATCAGGAGCCAATGGGGGAAGAAGTGGGCGTAGAACTCGTGACCGTGGGGATCGACGTAGTTGAACGCTGCTTCGATGGGGCCCCTCACCAGGAGAGCCCCCGCAATGAGAAGAGCCGGGACCAGTAGGAGCATCACCGGAATGGCCCGAGCGGAGTTCACCAACCTGCCCATGACGCTGGGGAAGGCGTAGTGCTCGATGGCCTTTTGCCGAATGGCGGCCATGACGTCACCGGGCCGGGCACCTCGCGGGCACCTAAGGGAGCAGTCGTTGCACTGGTGGCAGAGCCAGATGTCCGGATCCGAGATCAGGCGATCTTTCAGACCCCATTGAGCCCAGATCATCTCCTTCCGAGGGAAGGGGCTCGGCTCGTTCGACAGGCCGCAGACCACTGAGCAGGTAGCACACTGGTAGCACTTCTTCAGGTCCCCACCACCCGCATCTATGACCTCTTCGACAAACTTTCGATCAGGCTTCAGAAGCAGAGCTTCAGGCATCCTCTTCTCCCTCTATCCACAAAATCCCGTTCCCCTCATTGGGTCGGGTCCTAGAATCCCTTGAACGGGTTCAGGCCGATGTCTTCGATCTCATCGGAGAACTCGTTCACGATCTCGGGGAGCTTTTCGAACTCGTTGAGTGGGAGCTGGACGATTTGTACCCGCTCCTCTTCAAGGGCCAGCTGCTTGAGCTTCTCCTGGACGTTCCCGCTTCGGGTTTCCATGAGCTCGCTGCCCTTGATGAAGTGACACTGATAGTCGTCACCGGATTTGCACCCGATGAGGAGGACCCCGTCGAACCCACTCGACAAGGCGTCCGCGATCCAGACGGTGTTCACCGATCCCAGGCAGCGGACCGGTACGAACCGAATCCACTTGCTGTGTTGGATTCGTTTCAGACCGGCGGCATCCAGGGCCGGATAGGCGTCGTTCTCACAAAGGAGGCCCAACAGACGGGGTTTTTCGTCGTATTCGTCGGGGACCTCCACCGCCTTGATCATGTTCCCGATGATTCCCGGCGAATAATCCTTGAAGGAGATGATTCGCTCCGGGCAGGCGCCCATGCAGATCCCGCAACGGCGGCACCGGGTCAGGTTCGGCTGGGGGGTGCCCTTCTCGTCCTCGTTGATGGTCCCGAACGGACACTCCTCCGTGCAACGCTTGCACTGGGTGCAGCGCTGTAAAGCGAAATCCGGGAAGGACATGTCGCCCCACCGTGGGTGGACCGCCTGGCCTTTGGCCGTGACCTCGAGGGCCTGGACGGCCTTGAGGGCAGCTCCGCTTCCGTCTTCCTTGGCGGCCTGTCCGTCTAGAGGCGCCCGAACACATCCAGCCGGATATATCCCGGTCCGCCGGCTCTCGTAGGGGAAGCAGATGAAGTGGGAGTCGGGGAAATCGTATTTGAAGGTCGGCAGGTCGGGGCCCTGCCGATACGTCAGGTTGAGGATCTCGGCATCTTCCAGATAAGCCAACTCCTCGACCTGGACCTTGGCGTTTTCAAGCTGGGCGCCCTCCTCGCCCTTGGCCACGACCGCTTTTGCGTCCACATACTGCCGGATCAGCTCACCATCGGCCGACCGCGGCACCATTCCCGTGGCCAGAACCACAAGGTCCGCTTCGAGCTGGACGTTCTCGCCGAGGAGCGTGTCTTCAGCCGCCACCTTGAGGCTTCCACCACCGTTGGTCACGCCCGTGACCTCGGCTTTTGTGAAGAAGATACCGGTATCTTCCTGAGCCTTCTGGTAGCAGCTCTCGTACTGCCCCGGGCTCCTGATGTCCTTATAAAGGACGTATGCTTCGGTTTCCGGGCTCATCTCCCGGACCATGAGGGCCTGCTTGATGGAAACCCGGCAGCAGACGCCGGAACAGTAGGGGAGGTGGTCCTGATCCCTGGAACCGGCGCATTGGATGAAGGCGATGCGCTCGGGGGCCTTCCCGTCGCTGGGCCGAATGACCTTCCCGGCCGCCAACATCTCTTCCATCTGGACGTTGGTGACCACGTCGGCGCTGATGCCGTATCCCAGATGCCCCAACTTGTTGGCGTCGTAAGGTTTCCACCCGGTCGCCTGGACGATGGACCCCACGCGGAAGGGCTCTGAGCCGTTCCCCTTCAGGGTCACATCAAACTGCCCCGGCATGCCTGCGACTTTCTCGATCACGGCACCAGTGTGGACCGTGATCTTGTCGTTGGCTTCCACGGCGGCTACCTGGTCAACGATGTCCAGGGCTTGGGGCGCCGTGTAGGGGGCTTCATGGGGAATCCCCTTGGCCCACTTGGACATCCAACCGCCCAACTGGGCTTCCTTCTCGATGATCACCACGTCGTTGCCGGCTGCCGCGGCGTCCAGGGCGGCCGTTAATCCGGTGGCCCCACCCCCCACGACCATGACGGTCCTGTCCACCTCTTCCTCGAGGGGCTCGGGGAGCTCGGCCTGCTGCCCTC
This sequence comes from Longimicrobiales bacterium, assembly GCA_028278645.1. Classification (GTDB taxonomy): domain Bacteria; phylum Gemmatimonadota; class Gemmatimonadetes; order Longimicrobiales; family Gaopeijiaceae; genus JABDNZ01. Next base: position 12,676 of record JANQDZ010000005.1, read on the forward strand.
GGACGATCCCCATGCGGAGATAGTCCTGGGCCATCATATCCGTGTCCTCGTCGTTGGCCTCGTGGCTCCAAACGACCTGTTCCCGAAGGTTCACACGGGTGGTGAGGACGTTGTCGAACGTGAAGACGTCCGTCATGAAACGCGGTGAACAGGCTGCCACGACAACGCTATTCACGCCGTCGTTCACATCCTTGGCGATGAGCTCACGGCCCTCGTCCCCGCAGAGACAGTCGTGTTCGTGGCACAGCTCGATCTTGTACTCGTCCGTGGCGACGTCCTTCAGCGCTGACATGTCCAGGGCGCCACCGATGTCGCACCCGCGACAGAGGTATACGGCTAGCTTCTTTTCCATGAGGCTACTCCGCGCCGAGGTGAAGGGCTTTCAGGGCGACGCCTGTTGCGTCTCGATTGCAGGTCGCCACGTCCACCGGGCGCTTTGCGCATCCGGCGGCCAGGTATCCCTGCGGTTGGTTGATGGCCAGGAAGCCGTGTTCGTCCAACTCCACGCCTCCTTCCACCTTCGTATCGCCGATCCCCTGGGGGATCATCCCTGTCGCCAGCACGACCATGTCCACCTCCTGGGCCACCCGTTGGCCCGAGAGGATGTCCTCGGCCTCCACCGTCAGCTTACCGGTGGCGGAGTCCTCCGTGATGTTCGCGACCTTCCCTTTGATCAGGGAGAGCTTTTCGTCTTCCTTCACCGCGGTGAAGAAGTCCTCCAAACGTCCCGGAGCCCGAATGTCGATGTAGAAGATGTAGATCTGGGCTTCGGGGTTCTGATCTCTGACGTATCGGGCCTGCTTGAGGGAGGCCATGCAGCAGACGCCGGAGCAATGCTTGAAGTAGTTTTCGTCTCTGGAGCCGGCGCACTGGACGAAGGCGATGGACCGGGGTGCCTCGCAGTCCGACGGACGTTGGATTTTGCCGGCCGTTGGCCCGTTCAGGGCTGAAAGGCGTTCCATCGTCACATTGTTGACGACGTTGGCGTAATCTCCGAAGCCCAAGCCCTCGAACTGGGTAGCGTCGGGCGGCGCCCAACCCGTGGCCCAGATAACCGCATCGAACTCTGCCTCCTCGATCTCGGCCTCCATGGCCAGATCGATGGCTCCGTATGGGCAGGCTTCCGCGGCCTTGGCACACGTTTCCTTCGGGTCGCCAACCGCCGGATCGATGACGTAACGGGCCGGGTAAGCCATCTCGTACGGCATGTAAATGGCTTTCGTCGTACCCATGCCCAGGTTGAAGGAGTCGGGGCGTTCGACGTCGCAGAATTCCACGCATTCCCCGCAGGTCGTGCACTTCGCGTTCACGTAGCGGGGATCCTTCCGGATTGTGGCTTTGTAGGCACCGGGGCCGCCGGAGATCTTCTCCACCGTTGCGAGGGTAAGAGTCCGAATCTGGGGATTTGTCTTTACCCTGCGGATGTTGATCTCGATGCCGCAGGAAGGGGGGCACATCTTGGGGAAGTAGAGGTTCATGCGGGCTACGCGGCCCCCGAGGAACGGTTCCTTCTCCACCAACGTGACGTTGGCCCCTGCTTCAGCAGCTTCTATAGCAGCAGTGATTCCACTGATCCCACCGCCAATAACGAGGATGTCTCCCCGTTTTCCATTTCCGCTCATTGACCTTCCTCTTCGGGGGAGGTTGAGAATGGTGGGCTGTTTTCTTTCTCTTTTTTCTTCTCGTCCATCTTCTGCTGGACAGCGTGCTCCGCTTCCGGCCGGACCCTCATGGTCGGCTCACCGAACACGGCGAAGCGGATCCACAGGAACCCGAAACGAAGGAGGGCTTCATTGCTCTCCCTCATCTGTTGGATGAAGTCTTCGTCCACGTCGAAACGCTGGAGGAGGGTGCTGCCGAACACGAACTCCCGAAACTTCTGGAGGTCGTAGGTGGCGTTGAAGAACATCTCCATCTTTGATGACGGGAGAGGTCCGTAGTCGTCGAAGAACTTGTGGAGTGTCAACTCCTTAAAGGCTTCTCCCCACTCGTCGTAGGCGTCCACGTCCTGATCGTCCAGCCACTCCCGGACCGTCCACTCCACCCCGTCTTTTTCGCCCTCGTTATGACCCTGGCAGGCGTCTTCCTTCATGAGAAAGTAGAACCGCTCTCCACTCCAGCCGTCCTCTGTATCACGGGAGGTGGCCAGGCCCACCGGATACATGCGGCAGGGCCAGGGGCGGTCGGTGTAGACCCCACAGCCTTCTTCGGTGAGGAAGTGGCAGCTCTTTTCCTCATTGTCCTGCATCTTGAGTAGGACAACCGGCGTGTTCATCTCCTTCTGGACCGGAAGGAGGGTGTACTTCTCCAAGAACTCGGTGGACGAAATCCCTAGCCGTTCAGTCAGTCGAAGGACGTCATAAGGAGACAGGAAGATGTTGACGTCCGCACAGCAGGTGTTGAAACAGGGGACGCCGGGGTGGCATCGGAATTTGAACTTATCCTCCGTCCCCAAGCGTGGGTGATCGTCCAAGATCTGGTCTTCGAGCATCTTCCGTGGATCCCCGTTCTCCGGGGTCTTCCCCTCGTCACTCATTCCGCCACTCCTTCCTCATCCGCATCCACCGCCCGAATCATCCACGATCATCATGCGGGTGGCCTCGTCGTCCCAGACCGGGATCATGAGGGCACCGCCGGTGTTCGGATTCAGGGCATACCGATACGAAGCGTCTTGATTGTACTGTTCCTTCATCCACTCCCAGCCGCGCTTGTAGTAAGGACAGTCATCGTTGAAACACACGCAGAAGTACTCGTCGTCCCAGGTGGCTTCATCGGGAACGAGCCACTTCTTCAGACTGTCGCCGCAGTGTGGGCATGTTTCCTTGTCGGTCATTCGGTCCAGCCGTCTTTCCGTTCTTGCCACTTCCATCTTTCCTGCGCTGGGGGGTCAGGTTTCTCCCAGCAAGAGCCCGCGGGGTTGATGAGACCCCACGGGCCGGGTCCCTGCATAGGGTTTTTCGGGACCCCGGGAGCATGGCTCCCAGGGGACCGAAAAGACCCATGTCCAACTACTGAGTGATGTACCTAACCGGGCGTTTGATCATCTCCCACTCGCCCGTGTTCCGGTCGTACTTACAGTTGCAGAAAGCCAGCCAGTTGTCGTTGTCCATGCTGGGCTTGTCTGCACGGAAGTAGTAGCCGGGCCACCGCGTCTCTTCCCTGAAGAGGACGGAGCGCACGTGGGCTTCGGCTTGATACATCCGGTGAGTGGCTTCCCAGCCCCTGGTGAGCTCATGCAGGCCGTCGGCCGCAATGTTCACCTGGTCTTCTTTCAACATGGCCAGGAGTTCGAGGCCCCGCTCCAGGAGCTTGTCGTTGGTCTGGAACTGAGCGGAAACGCCACCGGCATACTCGTCCATGATCTTCTGCAGGCGATACATGAACTGCTTTGGCCGGATGTAGTTGGGGTTCACTTCAGGATCCGTCGTCGCGCCCTTGTGCTCTTCGAACATGTCGAGGGGCTTGAGGATCGTAGCGGTGAGTTCCTCGACCTGAGCGTCGTCGATGGTCGGCATCTCGTTGTTGTCCAGGATGTACGCAATCGCGCTCTTCCCGGCGATCCGACCCTCGGTGAAGGAACCGGAGGAGAACTTGTGGCTGGAAGCACCAGACGCGTCACCGGCAGCGAAGAGGCCCGGCACGGTGGTCATGTTCACATAACCCCAGTAGTACTCGTCCTTGGTATCGTCAGTCTGGAGGTCCGGAGGTCCGGAAACCCAGGCGCCGTTCCCACCTGAGTGGGATCCGATGAAGTACGGGTCGCAGGCCATGATCTCGGAAGGCTTCTTCTCGGGCTCCACGTTGGTGGCGGCCCAGAGAATGGCCTGGGAGATGGTCATGTCCAGGAAGTCTTCCCATGCTTCGGCCTCGAGCTCTTTGAGCTTCTTCTTCGCGGCCTTCTCGTCCTCGGCGGTCTCAGCGATACGCTGAATGGCGTCGGCGGTCTGCATGTAGATGGGGGACTTGCCGTCGGCGACGTCCATCATCATGAGCCAGTTCCGGATGTTGGCCGGGCGCGGCTTCACTTTTCCGTAAGGCTCCCACTTGTCCAGCTCGTAGGCGTTGTCCTGCATGTAGTTGCCGCCATACGCGTTGGTGGCGATGGACTTGAAGAGCAAGAACCAAGCGCCCACGGGGCCGTATGCGTCCTTGAACCGGACGGGGATGAACCGGACTTCCTGACAGGTCAGCTCGGCACCGGCATAAGCATGGAAGAACGTGCTGGAGCCGGAGTTGAACGGAGGATACCAGGAACGGCCGAAGCCCTCACCGGTGGAACGGGGCTTGAAGACGTGCACCGCACCGCCCATGATGCCCAGCGTGGCCTTGGCCTTGAAGATGTACATCTTGTTTTCACGGGTGCTGAACCCGATGGCGCCTGCGCACTTGTCGCCGTCCATGAGCGGATGCGTAATAAAAACCCGCTCGAAGTACTCGCCGCCGGCCTCGGCCAGAGCGTTCTTGGCTGCCTCAGCAACGATGACCTTGTAGGACTCACCGTTGATCATGAGCTGCCAACGTCCCTCGTGGACGTAGTTGCCTTCCTCGTCCTTCCAGATGGGGAGACCCCACTTCTCGAAGGTATGGACCGTGTTGTCCACGTGCCTGGCGATGGAGGCCACCAGGTCCTCACGGCAGATGCCCATGAGGTCGTTCCGGACGTAGTCGCAGTAGTCCTTGAGTGTGTTGTTCCCGCTGTTCAGGTCTACATACTGGTTGATAGCCGACAGACCCATGGCCACGGCGCCGGACCGGTCCACCGCCGCTTTGTCGACCAGCGTCACTTTGAGACCGTGCTGCTTGGCCCAATACGATGCTTCAACGGCCACACCGCAGCCGGCCATACCGCCTCCGCAAATCAGAAGGTCGGTCTCGACTACTACAGTTTCGAAATCCGCCATTTTTCTTTTTTCTCCTTGGATTCCTGTCTAAAACTTGAGACCGCCCCCCTAGAGGGTCGGAACCTTGTCGAATTTCACGGGGCCCTTTTCGGTGTTGATGCCTTCGGGCTCACCCATGAGCGTGGGGCTCTTGATGTCGTTGTCCTGGGTCGGCCAGTGATCGAACGGCTGGGCCTGACCTTCGGCGACGCCACGGCGAATGGGGAATTTGAACCGTTTCGGGCGGATCTCTTTGTCCCGGAACTGCACGGTCCACATGATGTCCTCGGAGCTCCGCATGGCCGTCACGCTGGCGCCCATGGGAACGAAGTCCTGATAACCGCGGACCTCGATCGCCTGGTTCGGGCAGATCTTCACGCAGCTATAGCACTCCCAGCACATCTGGGGGTCCTGGTTGTACGCCTTCATGA
>JANQDZ010000017.1 GCA_028278645.1 Longimicrobiales bacterium
CCACATGCTCCACCGCTTGTGCGGGCCCCCGTCAATTCCTTTGAGTTTCAGCCTTGCGACCGTACTCCCCAGGCGGGGCACTTAATGCGTTAGCTGCGACACCGAACACGTCTATATGCCCGGCATCTAGTGCCCATCGTTTACGGCGTGGACTACCAGGGTATCTAATCCTGTTTGCTCCCCACGCTTTCGCACATGAGCGTCAGAACAGGCCCAGCTAGCCGCCTTCGCCACAGGTGTTCTTCCTGATATCTACGCATTCCACCGCTACACCAGGAATTCCGCTAGCCTCTACCTGTCTCCAGTCTGTCAGTATCCGATGCAATTCCGGGGTTGAGCCCCGGGCTTTCACATTGGACTTAGCAGACCGCCTGCGTGCGCTTTACGCCCAGTAATTCCGAACAACGCTTGCGCCCTCCGTCTTACCGCGGCTGCTGGCACGGAGTTAGCCGGCGCTTCCTCTGGAGGTACCGTCAATCGAGTGCCCTATTCGAACACTCGGGATTCTTCCCCCCTGACAGTGGTTTACACCCCGAAAGGCTTCCTCCCACACGCGGCGTCGCTGCGTCAGTCTTTCGACCATTGCGCAATATTCCCTACTGCTGCCTCCCGTAGGAGTCTGGGCCGTATCTCAGTCCCAATGTGGCGGATCGTCCTCTCAGACCCGCTACGCGTCATTGCCTTGGTGAGCCGTTACCTCACCAACAAGCTGATACGACGCGACCCCCTCATCAGGCGAGAGCTTGCAAGCAGAGGCCCCCTTTGGTCTCATTCCCATGTGAAAAAAAGACATTATGCGGTATTAGCCCGGGTTTCCCCAGGTTGTCCCTCACCTGAAGACAGGTTGGTCACGTGTTACTCACCCGTTCGCCACTCGGCTATAGAGAGCAAGCTCTCTATTCCTCGTACGACTTGCATGTATTAAGCACGCCGCCAGCGTTCGTCCTGAGCCAGGATCAAACTCTCCGTTGAGATAGCTTGAAATAGCTCTATGTGAACGCCGATCGTTTGTAGATCGTCCGTTCGGAATCTACGTTTGAAACCCGTCCTGCCCGAAGGCAGGAATGCAGTGGGACGCAGTGCCCACCGCTACGGGACCCGTCTACTTTCTCATGACCTCAGTTTTCAATCAGCATTTTGTTTTGCGCTGCGAGGCAAACCCTCTTTTCGCGCAAAACGCAGCGGCCGCGACCTACCGGCTCGCTGCGAGGCCTAAATCATATACAACCCTGAAAGGGGTGTCAACAGATTGTAGCCTCTTTTTTCCCTAACTTTTTTGGATCTTCGATCAGAGGGTGAGCGACCGGAATCGAACCGGCGACCTCCAGGGCCACAACCTGGCGCTCTAACCGACTGAGCTACGCCCACCAAAAACATCCTGCGAACCTGACAGACCTAAATAATATACGGAGTTTCACTGGAGGTAAACCGGCCGCGGATCAAGAAAAAACCTCTCGGTCCGTCATCCAATCCAGCCAAAGGCGAGCCGTGGCGATGTGCTCCCGGATCCTCGTTCTGATAACGGGATCGAGCTCCTTTCCATTGTCCAGATTCTGGAGTTCACCGAGCCACGCCTTCACGGTGGAGAGTGTCAGGTCGGGATAGGCGGGTGGCTCGGGAATCTCTGGCCTAGGCCCGATCTCTTCGAACTGGATTCCCCCATCCCCCGGAAAGGGGTCTCGGTGTTTGTGTTCTCCCCGACGGATTTCGTCCGGGATCCCATAAGGGAATGCTCGACAGTTCCATTGGGGTTCGTCATAGAATCGGCACCCAACGCAGGGCCGAGGGGGGATCTCAAATGGGGGCCTAGTGGGGTCGGGCATTGGATTGAGGGTTTGGTTTTGGCCGAAGGATAAAAACCGGCCCCGCACGCTCACACACTGTACGGGGCCCTGGAATGTGAGAACGCGCCCGCCAGGACTCGAACCTGGGACCCCCGGCTTAGAAGGCCGGTGCTCTATCCAGCTGAGCTACAGGCGCAAAAGCACGGCACCCGAATCCCCGAGGGGGGCGGGGCGCCGACAAAAGCTAACCGAGGTTTCGGAGGGAGGTCAATGAATCGTCGGGCCGGACCGGTTACTCCCTGTTCCTAATGGGCCAAGCGGGCTAGGAGGTCCTGGGCAACGAGGTTGAATACGTTCCGGATTTCCGCGGCCGTGGGGGCGAAGTACATGTTCCCCTTCGGCTGGTTGGGATCGGTCATGCCGTCGACGTTTGCCAGTTGTCTGAGGTAATCCTGGTCCGGTTGAAGAATGGAATTCGGAGGCTGACTGGTATCCCCGAGTCCGATGGTATAGACCAATATGTCTTCGCTACGGATCCGATCGGCCCAGAAGGCCCCGTTACCCCTGGCTTGGTTGAAGACGTCGTTTCGCCGATACCCGAAACAGCGTGACCATCCCCGACAGGTATCGGCACTGTGATTCCCGTCCAACGGTAAGGCCTCCGGGTTGTACCAGAGCCCTTGGACCCGGTTGCTACTCCAGGCGGCCATGACTGCGTCCCGGCTATTCACGGTGCCCCGGAAGCAGGAGGGTTGGCCGTCCGTGAAAAACACTACGACTTTAGCCGACCGCTCTCGGACGCCAGGCCCTTGGAACTGTTCATAGGCCAGACGGAGCGCTTCACCGGTGTTGGTATAGCTTCTGAAGTGCAATCCGTCGATTTCGCTTCTTGCGCGGGATTGGAAGGGACGTCCGACCTGGAAATGGTCCCGCGCCATGATGTTGAATGACACCATCCCCAGACGATCAATGTCGTCGTCGAAATGTTGGACGAAATCCTTCGCCGCGTTCTTCAAGTCGTCCATCGCATTTGCGGTGCGAATTGAACCGGATTGGTCGAGGACCAGGACCAAGTCCACCGGTGGGACAGCTGCCACGGCGGATGAGGAAACGTCCATCCGATCCTGGCCGATAAGCCTCATGAGAAGGGTAGGAGTGTTCGTGTCGGCGGCCACCGTAACAGTCTCCTCGCCCCATTCGTTTGTTCCGAAAGAAACGGTGAGGGTGGTCCCATCAGGGCCCGCTTTTACCCCGTTGGCTTCCGCAACAATTATGGCCCTCAGCCTAGCTTCAGTTTGTCCTGCGCGGAGAGATCTAGCGGCCGAGAGCGCGGCCGCGTCAACGGCCCGGGAGAGGTTGGCCTTCAGCACGTAGCCCCGCCCGGCGTCGACCGCCAGGCCACCGGCGAGGAGGATTGCCACCAACCCAACGAGGACAAAAACCAAGACCGCCCCGTTCTCATTCCCCCGTGGGAGACGGGCAATCCGATTTTGAATCGAACGTGCCATCAAAAAACCGCCCTTTCGTACATCTGGTCCACCCACCCGTCGGGAAGCAGACGCCCGATGGGTGTTAAGCCCTCGTATTCATAAAATATCTCGACCACGTAGAACGCTTGACCTTCCACTGTGTTGATGTCAGTGAGGGGGGTTGCGACGTCCCCAACCACCCCAAAGCGACTGGAACCGGAATAACTCCCGAATGCCACTTGCCCGTCTACTAACGGCTCACCCTCGTCGACAATGATCCGCGTGATCACCGCACCGCCCGTCTCGAGGAGGTTGATCTCTCCGCCCAGGGCCATGACGGTGTTCAGCGTCTCCTGAAGAGAAGATCCCCGTGAGGCGATGTTCGCCCCCTCCCGAGAGATGGTAATCATCTTGTGCTTAATCGAGAGGCCGTTCCCGGACTCGATGACGCCCAACAAGACCACGAGGAGGAAAGGCATGACCAGGGTAGCCTCGGCCAGGGCCTGGCCCTTTCGGTTCCTAACACAAAGCTTCGCCGCGAGGGTACGCCCGATCTTCTTCGAGAACCCTGTCATGACTAGTTCGCCTGCCCCGTGATGAAGGGCTCGTTTTTCATTGCCGTTGAGACTTCGAAATCGATTTTTCCGCCAGGAACAAGCTTATCGTAGAGAGGCACCACGAACTCGAAGCTGAACTCGGCGTTCACGGTCACGACGTCCCCCGGACCACCCGCGTCCGGCGGTGTCAGGGTGATCCTGTCCACATCGATGTCCAGTGTGTGGGCGTTCTTATGGATAACCGCGATGATTGATTGGGCCCTGGACATAGGGTCACCACTGTCCGGATCCGGCAGGACTTCCCCCGTGATCGCGAATCTAGCGGCTTCCGCTACCGCCTGTTGAAGTGTGACGCGTGTGAAATAGAAACGGCCGAACTCGAAGACTCCAAAAAAGACTAGGAGGAGCACCGGCACAATCACGGCGAATTCCAACAGACCCTGACCCGAGTCCGATCTCCGGAACCGCTTAAGAATGAGGAGCAAACGGCGGAAGCTCTCCATCATGCCCTTTGTGTTTTATGCGGTTTTTGGGACGGTCATTGGTGTAAACCGCCCCCGGGCAAACATGCCGGAAAAGTGGGCATGCCAGCCGCGGACCGCGTGACGAACTCTTGATAGCAAAACCTCGGCCAGAGGGAGCTATCTACCTAAGTGATGGCTCCTCATAGCTTTCGAAGATTTAATCTTCCGCGGGAACATCTGTTTAGTCAAGGATTTTTACGGCCAGGACGTAACGCTTCTTTACTGGTCACTGGAAAGAAACATGCCACTTTCGGTTGAAGGAGGGAGGATCCGATGTGCGCGGTGGCGGTTCTCTGGGGGTAGGGGTCAACCCCTGGAGAATCGGAAGGTACCCCTTCCCTTCCCGGTGCAGTCCGAGGCGTCAACTGTCCCCTCATACACCATTTCGCTTTGATCCCACTGGCCTTCAAGGAGCATCCGGCCCGGGCATTCACCGCCATAGGAAAGGTCCAGCCGAAGGGTACGGCCCCGGATCTCCCCCGTACCTTCGGCCAGGATTCCTAAGTCGGTCTGGAGGGATCCACGTACACTTCTTCCGCCTTCTTTGATGATCTCCAAAGCCGCGGGAATGTTGCCTCCGTCCATCACGATGCTGCCCTGGTACACTATCCCTCGCCCTGATTTTGGGTCCGGTGCACCGGGACCCTCGGCCGATGGCCCTGACCCGCCGATAAGCTGACAACCCGCCAATCCGAGAACCATGGCAAAGGCAACCCAGAGGCCGCTTCTTTTCCGTACGCCAGGGGAAGTAGGGAGAATCACCTCAGGCTACTCCTCTGGTTGGTCCGGGGCACTCTCCTCCGGCCCCTCCGAAGCCCCCTCCCCCGCAACCTCTGAGGCACCGTCCTCCGGCCCTTCCTGGGCACCCATGGAGGACCACTCCCGGACGAATTCGTCCAACTGCCGAACAACTAGATTGTGCACTGTCCCTTCGGGGAAGGTCTCGTCCTTCTGGATCTCACCGGCGTCAAAGCCCGTGAGAATCGGCCAGCCCTCTTCGATCCGGTCGATGGCGTAGATATGGAACTGCCCCTCAGCCACGGCATCCCTCACCCTCCTTCGGAGAACGAGGTTTTCGACGTTCCTCCGGGGAACGATGACCCCTTGATTCCCGGTGAGCCCGACCTGCTCGAAGGCCGAGAAGACGCCCTCCACCTTCTCGGTCACGCCCCCTACCGGGAGGATCGTGCCGTCCTGGTTGATAGCGCCGGTGATACAGACATTCTGACGGATCGGGACCCCCGAGATTGCGGATAGAAGTGCGTAGAGCTCGGCGGCGCTGGCGCTGTCTCCCTCGATCTCTTCGTATAACTGGTCGAAAGACAAGCTGGCCGAAAGCAGGAGGGGTTTCGACCGTGCGAACGTGCGGCCCAGATACCCCTGCAGGACCAAGAAACCTTTGCTGTGGATCCGACCACTCAGGAGGGCTTCCCGTTCGATGTTGATCACACCCTCCGTTCCGAGGTAGGCACTACACATCACGCGGATAGGGCGACCGAAAGCTTCGTCGCTCACCTGGATCAGGCCGATGCCATGGATCTGGCCTACTTCCATCCCTTCCGGTTCGAACGACAGGACCCCCCGCTTGATAAGATCCAAGAGTTCCCGATGGGGTCGGTTGTTCCTGATGTGTCGGTCCCTCATCGCCCCCTCTACGTGGGCCTGGGAGACCACCTCAACTCCGTCCCCGCCGGCAACGTGGGCAGCTTCACGCACCAAGTCCCTGATGGCACGAAACCTAGTGGAGAGCTTCCACTGGTTGCTTGCCAAACGGGAACCTTCTTCCACGACCGCGGCCACTGCTGATGCGTCGAACGCAGGGAGGTCCTCCGTCTCGCATCGGGCGGCAACGAAAGAGGCGTAACCGTTCTCGGCTTCTGGAGTCCGATCCATGTGAGGCGTGAAGTCCACCTTCACCTTGAAGAGCTCTTCGAACTCCGGGTCGGCCTGCTGAAGGCGGTAGTAGGTGTTCGGTTCACCGATGAGGATGACCTTCACATCGAGGGGGATGGCCTCCGGCTCGATAGTTTCCGGAACCATCATCCCCGCCGTGGAAGCCGGATCCTCAGGCCGAAGCTCCCTGGTCCTCAGGGTGCGTTTCAGGGCCGTCCAGGCGAGGGGTCTCGAGAGGAGCTCCTCCGCGTGGAGGATCAGGTACCCCCCGTTCGCCTTGTGGATTGCTCCGGGGGCGATCCGGGTGAAATCGGTCACCATAACGCCGAACCGGATTTGCCCCTCGATTCGGCCGGTGAGGGTCCAAAGGGTCGGGTTCGATTCGATGATCACGGGTGCGCCGGAATTCCGATCTCGCGTCACGACCGGATTCACTCGGTAGCGGATGAAGAAGTCCTCCGGTGGCGGCCCCCCCATCAGCGCGGGCTGCGCATCTTTATCCTGACCTTCGGACGTTGTGAACTTCTCCCAGTTCTCAACCACGTCCAGGGCCATATCATCGAGATGGCTCAGAACTCGGGGACTTTCGTTGTAGAACTCTTTGAGGATGGAGAACCGGTGGTCCACAACGCTCCGAGTGACCTGTTTGTGAAGGTCGTCGGCGAGGTCCGAAGCCTCCTGTTGGAGCTCATGCATCCGCCGCTGCGTTTGAAACAGGGTCTTGCTGGCCTCTCTGACCGTCTCATCAATTGCCTTGCGGTTTTCGTCCGGGAGGGCGTTATATGCTTCCTTCGTTACGGGTTCTCCTTCCTGGGCCGGAACCACGACCACCCCGTCTTGCGCTCCGATGAGAGCCACGTTGGGGTCGTCTTCCACTTCCTTCCTGAACGCCTCCATGACCGTATTGGCTTCACGCCCTCTATCCTCGTAGATGGCGGCCCGTCGGTTTGTGACATCATCGGCCTCGAGGGCCTGGGGTATCGCTCTCTTCAGGTCCGTAACGAGGGCATCGAGACGGGCCCTGAGGAGGTCGCCACGGCCAGCCGGAAGCTCAAGAACAACCGGGTTTCGTGGCTCCTTGAAGTTGAAGCCGTAGCACCAGGATGACGGAGTGGGCTCCTTCTCGGCCCGGATCTCCAGTTCCCTTTTGATGAACGTTCTCCGACCGGACCCAGCTCTTCCCAGGGCGAAGATGTTGTATCCCTTCGATGCCACCGAGACCCCAAAAGCAAGAGCTTTCATGGCCTCTTCCTGACCGAGGGCTCCGGAAAGCGGTTCCACCTCGGCGGTGGTCTCAAATCCGAGGGAGTCCGGATCGCAGCAGCGATGAAGTTCGTCGGGTCTCAGTTCGGTGGACATCTGCGGGATTTCCTTCCCAGAGATCGATTTGTGGATGAGCGGATAGCGGTTATGTTCGCACCCTGGAATTCTAACCTCCGATTGGGGTTTTCGCCTGGATGGAGCTGCGGTGGCTGGGGCTTCCTCGGAGATCCGGTCGAACACCAAAGAGATCAGCCCCAGACAGCTTTGCTGCCTGAGGCTGCTCGCCTATCGGGGCGCCCGGATTTGCTTCACGGACTTACATCAGGATCTTCCCTCGCCCTATAGGCCGTGAACCGATTCGGTCGAACACCAAAGAGATCAGCCCCAGACAGCTTTGCCGCCTGAGGCTGCTCGCCTATCGGGGCGCCCGGATTCGAACCGGGGACCTTCGGCTCCCAAAGCCGACGCGCTACCGGGCTGCGCCACACCCCGCTCTCTGGTCGTCTGAAAGATACACCCTTGGTCAGCCTCCGGAAGGCGTATCCCTTCTGGAGTTCCGCGATTTTCCGGATCCCGGGTTGCCATCCCGTCTCCCTCCCTAACCCCAAAACCCACTTCCAAAACACACCAAATCCCATCCCTCGAATGAGTAAAGAGATCCCATCCTTAGATTTTGGGGGAAAGTCCTGGTATCCCTTCACTTGCACTCGGGGCAACGGCACAAGCCCCTGAGAGTTTCGAACGAGAAGAGACCAGTGTCGTGACCGTCACTCCAGACGAATTGAAGGGCGTACCTACCGACATAGTGGATGGCCGTCGGATAGATGTCTTCTGGGACCTGGGACGGAAGGAGGGTCCTGATACCGGTCATCTCGTCCACACATCCGGCGCACGGGCAGTTGAGGCGGAGGTGCCTGGGCTGGAAAACAGAACTGTGCCCGTCTTTCCACCGGATCTCCAGGGCAGAAGCGTCCTCCGTGGGGCCCACGTATTCCGGCGTTATCGACTCCCGGCTCATGTCCTCTCCTTCCGCTTCGACTCGGCGGTCATCCGGTGGACCCCGCCCTTGCCTTCAGGGCTTCTCCCAAAGCCCGAAAAGCCTTTCCTCGGTGACTTCGAGCGTTCTTTTCGTCCGCGTTGAGCTCAGCAAAACTTCGGCCGGAAGCCTCGTCCAGAATGATCGGGTCGTACCCGAATCCTCCGCCCCCCCTCGGCTCTTCCAACACCAGCCCGGGGGCCTCACCTCGGAAAGTCACGATCTCCTCGCCCTCTCCCGCCAGGGCTGCGACGCAGACATACTTGGCGCGCCGCGCCTCGTGAGGGTGCCCATCGAGCAAGGCCAGTAGGTGGGCGTTGTTCGCCAGGTCTCGGGCCTCTCCGTCCAGACCCTCTTCTGGTGCGAAGCGTTTTGTGCGGACCCCCGGCGCCCCGTCCAGGGCGTCTACCTCCAAACCCGAGTCGTCGGCGACCGTCAGGAGCCTGGTCTTCTTCTGGTAATACCTGGCTTTCGAGGCGGCGTTTTCCTCGAAAGTCTGGAAAGGCTCTAGGGCTTCTTCCTCCGGGTCGTACTCAACCCGTGCCTGGTCCAGGTCCATGACCTCCAACCCCGGGACATCGGACAGGATTTCCCGGATCTCTCGCATCTTATGCTGGCTTCTCGTGGCTACGACCAGACGCATGTTCAGATTCCCAGTGCTGTGATCTGAGCTCTGATGAGGGTGGCGATCCCATCCATTCCCAGATCCAGCAGCTCATGGAGTTCTTCTAGTGCAAAGGGGTCCCCTTCGGCCGTTCCCTGAACCTCCACCAGCTTCGATCCCTCCGTCACCACCAGGTTCATGTCCACCTGGGCGCGAGAGTCCTCGTGGTAGTCCAAGTCCAGGATTGGAGTCCCATCCAAGATCCCGACGCTCACCCCCGCAACCAGTTCCCGCATGGGATTCCTGGGGACCTCCCCTTCCTGCACCAGCCATTGACCGGCTCGGAAGAGGGCCACCGCCGCTCCTGTGATGGAAGCCGTCCGAGTTCCCCCGTCGGCCTGAAGAACGTCGCAGTCCAAAACGATCGTTTTTGGCCCCAGGGCCCCCAGATCGGTGACCGAGCGCAGTGAGCGGCCTATGAGTCGTTGGATCTCCTGAGTCCGCCCTTTGGGCCCTCGGCGCTCCCTGGAACCCCGGGTGTGGGTAGCCCTCGGCAACATCCCGTATTCCCCGGTAACCCATCCTTTGCCGGAGCCTGCTCTCCAGTCCGGGACCTCGTCCAACACGGATGCCGCACACAGCACCCGGGTGCTCCCAGTTGAGATGAGGCAGGATCCTTCGGCGTAGGGTACGGTGTCCATCTCGATCTGGGTGGTGCGGAGGGCCCCGGGCCCGCGACCGTCATTCCTGGTCATGGCGCGTCCCCTCTGATTCGGATCAGGAGATCGGTGGTGGATCGGCCGGTAATGAAGGGGATGAGCGTCACGGAGCCTCCTGCGTTTTCCACCTCTTCCCTCCCAACCACCTGGTCCAGCTCGTAGTCCCCGCCTTTTACCAGGACATCTGGTAGGAGGTCGGATATGAGGGCCCTCGGTGTGTCTTCATGGAACAAGGTCACAACATCCACGGAGCCCAGCGCCGCAAGAACCATTGCCCGATCGTCCTGGGGTACTACCGGGCGACCAGGACCTTTCAGACGTTCTACAGAACTGTCGGTGTTCACCCCAACCACCAGCATCTCGCCCAACTGGCGGGCTCGATGCAGGTACTCCACATGACCCCGGTGGAGGACGTCGAAGCACCCGTTCGTGAACACCAAGCGGCATCCTCGAGGGCGGCCGAACTCCCTCAAGAGGGCCTTCCTGGGCAGTATTTTGTCGCCCGGCCATTGGTTCGTCGTCATGATACCCTTCACCTGCTGAAGAAACGCTTCCGGGCCGAGTTATTTGAGGAAATAGAAGATCAGGTAGGCCGCCAGCATCACCGTCACCCAAATCACCATGTTCCCGGTGGGCCACTGCCGGGCCATCCCGCGGGTCCCGTAGATGCGGGGGGCCACTCTCTGGAACGCATTGAACTGGCTCACGGCGGCGCTGCGGACCGTCCGGTTCACAAAGGAAATGGCAGGGACGATGGCGCGGATCGCTTTGGGGGCCAGGCGCCGGTAGCTCCATTCCACGTCGATATTCACAGATGGGAGCTCCGGCGGATAAATCCCGGTCTTCTGAAGTCCCACGAAAGCCAGGGCCCCGAAGAAGAGCAGTTGCGTCTGGGTCAGCACATGGGTCACGTCGTACGGCCAATACCCGGTCTCGAACGGCAAAATGGCATAGAGGAACTGAGGGAAGGTCCCGATCCCGATGCAGAGTACTGCGCCCAAGGACATGGCCAGGAGCATGTTTTTTGGCGGTTCCTTCGTTCGGATGCCCGAGTCGTGTGCAAAGAAGGCGAAAAACGGGATCTTGATCCCAGCGTGGTGGAATACACCCGCTGAAGCGAAGAGAAGAACTGGCCACACGGCCAGGTACCCCTCCTCAAGGAGCGCTGCCATGACCATGGACTTGCTCACGAAGCCGCTGAATAGGGGGAATGCGGAGATCGATGCAGCCCCCACGGTGGTTAGAGCCGCAGTAAAAGGCATGCTCTTATAAAGCCCGCCTAAGTCCGATCCGTTCATCCTCCCGGTTTGGTGGAGGACGGCTCCCATTCCCATGAAGAGCAGGCCTTTGAACAGCACGTCGTTGAACGCGTGAGCCACGGCCCCGTTTAAAGACAGGGCAGTGCCGATGCCGATGCCCGTGACCATGAAGCCGATCTGGTTGATCATGGAGTAACCCAGGACACGCCGGAGATCGTTTTCGATGACGGCGTAGAAGATCGGAAACGCCGTCATGGCGGCACCGATGTAGATCAAAGCCTCTGTCCCGGGGAATGCCACGGCCAAGGCAAAAACGGCGACCTTCGTCGTGAAAGCGCTCAGAAAGACGGTCCCCGTGGCGGTCCCTTCCGGGTAAGCGTCTGTTAGCCAATTATGCAGCAGCGGGAAGGCTGCTTTGATCCCGAAGGAGATGAAGAGGAGCCAGCCCGCCAGGCCCTCCAGCCCCACGTATTCAAACGTGATCGACCCGGTCTGATGGAATCTGATCAGCGCCCCAGCCAACAAAAGGACCCCAGAGAGCACGTGGATGACCAGGTACCGGAAGCCGGCCCGGACCGACCGTTCGCCACGCCTCGCCCAGATGAGGAAGACCGACGAGAAGGCGAGGAGTTCCCAAAAGATAAAAAGGGTGATGAAGTCACCGGCGAACACTGCTCCAAGGGCGCTCCCGGCGTAGACCAGGGCTGCGGATTGCTGGAGGGTGTCCTCGTCGCCTCGCTTCAAGTGGAGCGCGAAGAGATTCCCAATAAACGCCGCCAGGTGAAAGAGATAGCCGAAGAGAAGACTGAAGGTCCCGACACTGAATGGCGTCAGAGTGTACTGAAAAAGTTCGACTTCGAGGTGTGGACCGGCCTGGATCCCGATCAGGTTGATCCCGCCCAAGACGGGAATGCCCAACAGCAGGGCGTTCCGCGCCCACCCCCGCGGCGCGAGGGCCACGAGCACAGCCCCGATGAAAAAGGGCAGGAAGGGCGGGACGTCAATCCACATCGTAGTAGTCCTCGTCCCGCATCAGGAGCTTCCGCATGCCCTTCGCAACGACCACCAGGGTCCAGCAGGCGACAAACCCGTAAAAGGCGTGGAACCCGAAAAACCGCTCCCACGGGTGGTGGACTTCTCGGTGGACAACCAAGTCCATGACCACCAAGCCCACGCAGAGAGCATAAAAAACCCAGAGGAGTCGGCTCACGTTCTCCGGTTTGTCCCAGAGATGAGTCCTCTCCTCTGGAGCGTCAGCTTCCCGGTTCACGTCTCGCCTGCTCATGACCCCACCACCAAGGACATGAGGTCGTAGAGGATCTTCGGTTGCAGGAACAAGATGATGCTAGCCAGCGCTGTGAGAGTCAGGGCGATCAGGGAGGTGAGGGGCGCTTCCTTGATGCCGGTGCTCCCCTTCCCCCCTTCGGGCGACAGGAAAAAGGCTTTCACTGGGATCTCGAGGAGATAAACCAGCGTCAAGAGGGAGCTGACCATAAGGACCGCCAGGAGGCCCACCTGACCGGCCTCTAAAGTCCCCAGTCCCAAGAACCACTTGCTCCAGGCACCTCCGGCTGGCGGGACTCCGATGATGCTTAGGGCCCCGACGAAGAAAGCGCCGAATGTAATGGGCATGGTCCGACCCAGGCCCTTCATTTGGCTGATCTCCGTCTTATGGGCCGCGACCATGATCGCCCCGGCTCCGAAGAAGAGCGTGATCTTCCCGAATGCATGCATTGCGATGTGCATGCCCCCGCCCAGGATTCCCCATTCATTCGCCAGGAGCGCACCCAGGACGATGTAGGAGAGTTGGCTGATAGTTGAATAAGCGAGTCGCGCCTTCAAGTTGTCCTTCGTGAAGGCGACGAGGGACGCCAGGATGATGGTGGCGGCGGCGGCCCAGATTACCAGATCAGAGGCTCCGGTGTCTGTGATGAACTCCCATCCGAAGGTATAGACGCACACCTTGAGGACTGAGAAGACCCCGGCTTTCACAACAGCCACGGCGTGGAGAAGGGCGGACACCGGAGTCGGCGCCACCATTGCAGCTGGAAGCCACCGATGGAAGGGCATAACGGCCGCTTTCCCGATCCCGAACACGTAAAGGGCCAACAAGATAGCGGCGACGGTTCCGGACGCTCCGGTCCCCGCAAGGATCCCCCCGGGCCGGAACTCCACAGTGCCCGCCAGGGAATAGGTCCAGATTATGGCCAGGAGCTGGAAGGCGATGGACGTCGAAAGGAGAATGCCCAGGTAAACCCGCCCAGCCTTCCGTGCCGCTTCCGTTTGGTGGTGCGTGACCAATGGGAATGTGCAGAGCGTGAGGGCCTCGTAGAAGAAGAAGAGAGTGAACAGATTCCCGGAAAAAGCCACGCCCATGGCGGCGGAGATGGCCACCGCGAAGAACAGGTAAAACCGGGTTTGGTTCTTTTCGTGATGCCCCCTCATGTACCCGATGGAGTACAGGGACGTCACGATCCAGAGGGACGAAGCCACAAGGGCAAACAAAAGCCCGAGGGGTTCCACCTCTAGATAGATCGGCAGGCCCGGTAAAGGTTCAGCCAGGACCAGTCTTGGTCTAGCCCCGTCGAGGACGGGTCCAAGAAGGGAAAGAACCACCAGGAAAAGCAGACCCGATGTACCCAGGGTGGCAGCTTCCCTCCGGTTTGGGCGCTTCCCGAGAGCCAGGACCAAACCGCCCCCAAACAAAGGGATCAAGACAGCTGCCAGGGCTGCCATGGGCTCGGATAACCCGAACAGTCCCGTCATGGCCCGACCCCCAGAAGCAGCTCAGCGGCTTGCCGGGCGACTCCCACCGTCAGGTTCGCGTCCACACCGAAGTAGAAGTTCGCGACCACCAAAGCCCACATGGGGACGAGGAGGCCCAGAGGAGCTTCTCGGACGTCCAGGTCACCGATGTAGTCTTTGAAGTATGCCGCCTCCGCAACCTTCCAGATGTAGGCCACCGCCAGGAGAGATCCCACTAAGACGAAGAACGCCACGAGCCACATGTCGTTCTCAATCGCCCCGAGGACCAGGTACCATTTGCTCACGAAACCCACGGTCAGGGGGACCCCGATGAGCGAAAAGCCCCCCGCCACAAACGCGGCCATGGTCCAGGGCATGCGCTTGGCCAACCCTTGCATGGCTTCGATCCTCACAGAACCGACCCGGTACATCACTGCACCCATCGCCAGGAACAGTGCTCCTTTGATGACCGCGTGGTTGAAGAGGTGGAGAAGGCCGGCAGTCAAACCGGTCACGGTGGCGAGGCTCACCCCGAGGATCATGTACCCGATTTGGGCAACGCTGGAGTAGGCCAGAAGCCTTTTCACGTTCCCCTGATAAACCGCTGTAAGAGAGGCAAAAAGAACGGCCACGATGGCCAACGGCAGCAGAGCCCAATGTAGGCTCATAGTCTCAAAGGCGAACACCACCCCGAAGACCGAGAAGACCACCCTCAGTAGGACATAAAAAGCCACTTTCGTGGCGGTGGACGCCAGAAAGGCGGTGACGGTCGACGGAGCATAGGCATATGCGTCCGGCAGCCACTGGTGGAGCGGGAAAAGTGCGAGCTTCAGACTGATACCCACCGCCAAAAAGGCAAACGCCACAGTGACCGTACGACCCCCTACCGACGGCAAAAGCCGAGCTAGGTCAGCCATGTTCAGGGTCCCGGTCATCATGTACATCATCCCGATACCGATGACGATGAAGGTGGCCCCGATGCTCCCCATGATCAGGTACTTATACGCCGCATGGAGAGCTCGCCGATCCGGCCCCATGGCGATGAGGGCGTAGGCGGAGATGGAAGAGATCTCCAGAAAGACGAAGAGGTTGAAGACGTCTCCCGTGATGGTGATCCCCAATAAGCCGCAGAGGCATAGGAGCAAGGCGCTGTAGAAGAGAGGCGCCTGTTTTACACCGATTTCACGGCGGACACTCAGAAGGGCATATGGGGTAACGATGGCCCCGATGCCAGCCACGATGACCAACACATAGGCGCTGACCGTATCGACCCGGTATTCGATGCCCCACGGAGCGGCCCAACCCCCCAGGGCGTAGCGAATCGTCCCGCCGTCTCGAACATCCAGAAGAAGGAGAACGGCGATGGCAAGGGAGGCCCAGGTGGCGAGGACGGTGATGAACCAGGCCACGCCTCGCTTGCGCACGAGGGCAGCTACCGGTGCTGCCATCAGGGGCACGATGACCTGGAGGATCGGGAGGTGGTTGATCATCAGAACGGGATCTGGTTGTCCATTGCCGAGATCTCGTCCCCTTCAATCGTGCCGTATGCCTCCTTAATTCTTACGACGAGTGCGAGGGCCACCGCCGTGGTGGAAACGCCTACGACGATCGCTGTGAGAATCAGGACGTGAGGTAGTGGGTTCGAGTAGATCACCTCCTCCGATCCTTCGACAAGGATCGGAGGCGTCCCCCCCGTGATCTTCCCCATGCTGATGTAGAAGATGAAAACGGAGGTCTGGAAGATGTTCAGGCCGAGGATCTTCTTAACCAGGTTCCGGCGGGATATGAGGATGTAGAAACCCACCATCATCAGGAAGATGAAGATCCAGTAGTTATAGAGCCCGAGGATTCTCATAGATCTTCCCTCCCCCGGGCCGCAAAGAAATAGAAGATGGTCACCATCACTCCGAAAACGGTGATCATCACGCCGAGTTCGACCAGAAGGATCCCGTAGTGTTGACCGTGCTCAGGATCGTGGGCGAGAACGTTGTAGTTCAGGAACTCCGCCCCTCCGATCATGGTTGCTAGCCCCACCCCGCCATAAAGGAGAACTCCGGCGCTGGCACAGGTACGGACCACCCAGGTCGGCAGTACCCTGTGTGTTCTCCGAAGGCCAAACACCAGGGCATAGAGGACAAAAGCGGCCGCCGCAATGACACCGGCCTGGAACCCTCCGCCCGGTCCGAAGTCACCGTGGAATTGGACATAAAGGGCGAATAGAAGGATGGTGGGGACGATGATCTTCGTGGCCACTCGGAGGATGATTTGGTCGCTCACGAAGCTTTTCCCTCTCCACCCTCACCCGGCTCTTGGGGGGACGGCGGCGCACGCATTCGGCCGTCATCACCCAACCAGAAGTTCGGGACAAATCCGCGGAAGAGGTTCGGTACGTCCTCTTCCCCCCAACGTTCCTCACCGTATCGGTCTTTCCGTCGGATGGCGGAGAGGAGGATCATTACTCCCACGGCGGCCGTGAAAACAACCGTGGTCTCGCCGAACGTGTCGAATCCGCGGTAAGAGGCCAGCACGGACGTAACGACGTTCGGGATCCCTATCTCATGCCCCGATTCCTCCAGGTATCGCGGGGCTACGTGATGGTGGATCGGATCGGCGGGATCGCCGAACGGTGGCATGTCCCCGGTTCCCCAGATGAGAATGGCTCCGGTCACGAGGACTGCAAAAAGAGGAAAAAGTGGTCGCCGATCTGGAACCTTGGCCGAGATTTCGGTGATCCGAACCTGGGGAGACTCTTCCTTCGACCCGATGAACGAGAGGGTCGCAAGCATCAAGACCGTCGAAATCCCAGCCCCCACCGCAGCTTCGGTGAACGCGACGTCCACGGCGTCCATCACGGTGAATAACCCAGCAGTAAGGAGACTATAGATCCCCGCCAGCATCACTGCTGCGAAGAGATTGGTCGTACGGACGACAGCTATGGCCGTTGTCGCCAGGAAGGCCAGAAGGGCGAAGTCGACGAGGACGCTCATTCTGGCCCCCCTTCCCTATCAGGTGCCGGTCGCTGGGCGAATCCGGGGATCCGAGCGCTTGGCGGGAGATCCAGGTCTTCGGCCCAGAAAGGTTCCTCTCCGCTCGCCAAAGCCGCCCTTGCCAGCGCGTAGGTTGAGACCGGGCTGGAGAACCAGAGGAATCCCAGGATCAGAAGGAGCTTCACGGTGATCAAAGAGATCCCTCCCTGGAACATCAAACCGACCAGGACCAAACCGGCTCCGCCCGTGTCCGTGACCCCGGAGGCGTGGAGGCGGGTGAAGAGGTCGGGCATCCTGATTACACCGATCCCCCCTGCGATGACGAAGAACGACCCGGAGAGGAGGAACAGCCAACTCAGTACGTCCCCCACCACGCTCATGGACCCCCCTCCGAGTGGTCCAGCCGCCGGCTCAGATCCCCGTACTCGAAGAATTTCAAAACCGCCAGTGTGCCGATGAAGTTGATCAAGGCGTAAAGGAGGGCCAGATCCATGAAATCCGGTCTACCAGTCAGAAAACCGAGGACCGCAATAATCAACACGGTCTTGGTTCCGAACATGTTTACGGCCAGCACCCGGTCATAAACCGTGGGGCCGAGGAGGGCACGGGCCAAGGCAAGAGCCATGGTTATCAGGATGGCGACGGAAGCCACCACGAACATCATGGCTTCCGGCTCCACGGGCACTCGAGCCCGCAAATCTGATCGGCCATGGCGTCTTCCTCCCGACCGTCGACGTCGTGCCAGGTCAGGGCGTGGATTCTCAGGATGTCTCCTTCGGTTCCTGTCGTGATGGTGCCGGGGGTCAGGGTGATTGAGTTGGCATAAATCATCCGCGCCAGGTCAGATTTCATGCAGGCGTGGAACGGGACCATGATCGGGCTGATGGGGAGGGACGGGGTCAGAATGATCCTGATCACGTTTACGTTCGACTTCAGGATCTCTTTGATCAGCCATACCCAATAGCCGACCAATCGCCAGGTCATTATCAAGGGAAAGGTGTACCGATCCTGACGATCCATCCTCCACGCCAGGTAGGTCACGAGGAGGCTGGAGAAAACTCCGAATGCCAAAGTCAGGGGTTCATAGTGGCCCGAGAGGAGGAGCCACAATCCAAACATCGTCAGGCTCAACAGGACGTATCGAGTCGGCCGCATTCGTTCCTAATCTTAAGATTGTAGACTGGGTTTTCTGACGCTGAACAGCGAAGAACTTACCAATTCGACTGGGCACCGTCTATGATTCGCTGGACAAGGAGTTCGATTGCCAGTGCCCGTCCGGTGTCCTCGGTCTCGCTCTCCTCCAAGAACTCGCCCCGGACGGAGACGGCACGACTTTCCCAGAGGATCTCGTTGTCCACCTGGTTGATGATCTGCACTTCTACGGTCAGACTCACCTGCCGTTGAAGGACCTGGGGAGCCTGCTGGGCTCCCCCCGCCCGGTAGCTGGGCGTGGACACGTCGTACCGGGTAATTTTCCCTCTGACTACCGCGTCCGCCACATCCTCCCCGGCTGGTTGAAGACCCTGGGATCGAGGGAATTCCCTCAAGAGCAGGTTAAAAACCTCGTCGGTGATCTCGGGCCTCGTAGTGTCGTTCTCAAACGGAACGATGGCGACGGTTTTTACGTAGTCCGGGAAGCCGGCTCCCGCCTGAAAGCCATAAAAACAGCCCGAGGAGACCAATACTACCCCGAGGGCGAAAAGGACCACCCGTCGCCCAGCTCGGGGCTTACCAGCCCGGATACCAGATGTCTGGAGGAAAGGACTCAACGTTCTCTTCCGATTTGAGTGTGAACGTCAACTCCACAAAGAGGGCCCGGTTCCTGTATACCGTTTCCACCACTCTCTGGGAGGACTCATCCAGCTCCAAGTCAACTTCTTCGATCAAATGGCCATCTTCCCGAATCTCGGCCCTTAGCAGAAGGTCATTCGCCAGACGGAATCGAAGATCCTGGCCGTTGTCTCCCTCGTATGCCAGGGCGATCGTACCGTCTCCACGGTCACGTCCTTCGGCCATCTGGAGTCCGGCGTCCGGCCGAAAAACCCCCAGAGCGGCCCACAGGAGGGCAGGAGGCGGTGCCAGGTCCAACGGGACTCCTGGCGGCACTCTGAGGTCACTCCCCACCAGGGCCGCCTTAAAAAGGGTTTCCCCCTGACCGGAAAATAGGTCGATGCGGACCTTGTAGGGGGGCTCCACCCGAGCTACGCCTTGGCCCGCGAACCTCAAGTCCGCCTCTCGAAGCCTGAACTCAAAAGTAATCTGAACCGGAGACCCCGGCATGGTCGCGAGGAGGGCGTTTTGGGCCAGGGAATCCAGATCCGTCCCAGGGGGCATTGGGTGGGAAACGGCTCCGGACCCTCCACAACCAGCCAGGAGGATGGTCAGGAGCATCCCCCACAATGGTGACAGACGGGTGGAACAGAAAATCGGCACGCTATAACCCTGAAAACGAGATGAACTCATAGTCCCCAGCGACCCGAAAGCTGGGGCCTGGTCCGGTGCGGGACAATCCCGGCGTCGCCGGGGTCGGTCACCATTGACCTTGTGACGCCCCGCTAGAGCCTTCTACCTTCAGTTTCCTATGCAGGGTCCAGCAATCTTCCTGGCGAGTGACGTGCACCTGGGTGTGGCATCATCGGACACCGAGCAGGCCTTCCTATCCTGGCTCGAGTACTGTGGCACCCAGGCCAGCCAAGTGGTCATCAACGGCGACCTCTTCGATTTCTGGTTCGAATACAAAAGCGTGATCCCCCGTGGGCATACCCGGGTCCTGGGGGCTCTCTCGGCCCTGGTTGACTCCAACATCCCTGTGGCGATGATGGGCGGGAACCACGACTGGTGGGGTGGAGACTACCTGAGGGACGAGATTGGGGTGGAATTCCACCAGGAACCCACGACGATGGACCTAAACGGGTGGACCACCCTCTTAGCCCACGGTGACGGCCTTGGCTCGGGAGACCTGGGGTACCGGGTCCTGCGGTTGGTGCTGAGGGGCTCCCTTACCCGGTTTGCCTTCCGATGGCTCCACCCCGACCTGGGTGCATGGATCGCCAGGAAGGTCTCCAAAACACCCGTCCATCCCCACGGCCCCACCGGGAAGCACGAGGCCCGCTCCAAATTCCTGGAGGAATGGGCCGTGAGTCAGCTCGAGGCGTCACCAGAACTCGACATCGTTGCTCTGGGCCACACGCACATCCCGGTGCTGAAAGAAGTGTTCCCTGGCCGCCATTATCTCAACACCGGGGATTGGCTGGTGAACCAGAGCTACGCCGTGTTGAGAGAGGATGAAGGACCCCGGCTCCTGGACTGGAGGGACGGTTCGGGATCAGAACCCGACCGGTAGGGAAAGGGCGATCTCCATTCCTCCCGATTGATTCGGTTCGATGACCACGGCCGTGGGAAAGTCAGCGAGGTGCGCTGAGACGTAGCCGTCCACTCCGCCGATCAGCATGAGGAAGAGGGCCAAGGCGATCCAGTCTTCTCTTTGCCCTTTCCGAGTCTCCTCCAGGCTCCTCAGGTCTGCGATCTCCGGGTCCTCCGCCAGAGCTGTTTCAATTTCTGCTTCGGTGGCCCCTGTCGCCTCTTCCCGCGCGGTTACCACCGACTCCCTCAGGGCCAACTTCTGGCGGGTCCGGTCGATTCGAGTATTCGTTTTGTAGATCATCAGCGCGCTGGTGGCTTCCGCAGCAAAATAGAAGGCTCCTCTCACGTGGGCTCCCACTTTGGAATGGCCCCAGCCAGGGAGGATGGCGGATCGGATGAAGGCGCCGCGGGGGGAAATCCCTCCGGGTTCCGGCTCCACCTCCTCCTGTGCACCCTCTGTCTCTTGGCCTACCCGTGGGGCGACCAAAGAGTCCGGAACCTGGCAGGAGGTTTGCCCAGGATCGACCAGAGACGCCGTGGCCACGGTCAGGACCAGGAAGAGCCGTGGGAGTAAAACCCTCATTGCTCCCTCCCGGGCAATAAAACAGGGAGCTTGGCCGGACAAACCTTTACCCGGAGGCGATCCACAGCTGTGGGCACCCGTTCACCGTCCATTTCGAAGAAAAATGGCTCCCCGTCGGTTCGGGTCACGTCAGCCCCGACGATGGTTCGTTGAAAGAGTTCAGGGACGTTTCCATGGGTTCCGCGAATGACCTTTGGGATGTAGCGAGCGAGCTTCACGATGCCAAGGGTCCGAACAAAAAAAAGATCCAGAAGACCGTCATGGGGCGATGCGTTCGGATTCAACAGAAACCCACCTCCCACGGATGGTCCTACCGTAATGGCCATCAGAATGGTCCGGTCTTCCACCACTCCGTCGTGTTCCGAACCTTCGGCCGTCTTGAAGGAAACTCTGAATGAATCGGGCCGGAAGGTGGCCAGGGCGGAGACGAACGCTGCCAAATACTGTGGGAGTCCAATGAGCCTTCTGAACCTCCCCCGCCTTTGTAGTACCTCCACGTCGATCCCTAGCCCGAGAAGGTTCACAAAATAAGACTCGGATCCATCGAAATGGACATGGCCTACGTCGAAGGTTTCAGATCTTCCCCTTGTCAGCGCGTCGAGGGCTCTCGCGGGGTCTCTCTCACCGCTCACCATCCGATAGAAGTCGTTTCCGGTCCCCACAGGGACAATGGCAATTGAGGGAGCGGAGCGTCCCGATCCTAGGACTCCGTTCGCGACTTCGTGGAGAGTCCCGTCGCCTCCCACCACAAGAAGGGCTTTGGCACCGTTCGAAGCCGCCTCGCGGGCGAGGGCCGCTGCATGACCCGGTGCTTCGGTGCGGAGGAGGTCAAAGGAAATATTCCGTTGATCCAGCCCTCGCTCGACGGTGGGTTGGATCCGAGCTCCGGCGCCGCCACTGGCCTCCGGATTGAGGATCACGGTGATGCTCTCCATCCGAGGGTTCACTTCCTCACCGGGCCTCCCGCGAGTCGTAGGGAAATCTCCGAAACCGAGATGGGCCCGGCTGAGGAATGTCCCCAGCCGGGCCCCCTGGGCAAATGGCGGGGGCGTGTGGGAATCGAACCCACCTACCCGGGTTCTAGCCGGGCAAGCTGGTTTTGAAGACCAGTCGAGACACCAGTCCCGATCCACCCCCGAAAGACCTGACGCTACCAGCAGACCGTTTTCGGGTCAATTCCCGATACTGGTTCCGTTTATGAAAAAAAAGAGCCTCCCGGGAGTACCGGGAGGCCCTTCCATTCAGTCCTCTTCGGGCTATTCTCCTGCTCTCTGGACGTTCTCTGCCGCTGGGCCTTTTTGGCCCTGAACCAGATCGAACTCGACCGTTTCCCCCTCGGTCAAGGTTCGGAAGCCAGTTCCAGTGATTGCCGAGTAGTGCACAAAGCAATCCTTGTCACTGCCTTCGGGAGTGATGAAACCAAAGCCCTTTGAATCGTTGAACCATTTCACGGTTCCAGTGGTACGCATCCCGCACTCCTTCGACAGAATTCCCACACACGGCCCACAGACCCACATCCTTCACCTGTCCTTTTCGACAAGCCGCTTCTTGCCTATGGGCAAGCACCGGAGCAGGTCTCGAGGTCCACAGCAGGATATCGGATAACACACTTAACCCGGTTTGGAAAGGGTTTTGTTTAACGTCGTTGCCAATTGGCGATCCGAGCTGGAATAAAACCGATCGCCCGGGTTCCGTTCGGACCCCGAGCGGTCTGGGAATTCAGTAGACGATTGGTGAGGGGAGGCTAGTGTTCCGAACCAACGGAGATCGGATCGAGATCCAGGTCCTCCAGCCTACCGTTGAGAGCGGCCAGATCTTCCTGCAGCAACCCGTGCAGCGTCTCCATCTCTGCCCGGAGTAGTACGTCGAGGTAGTCGTACACGGCGAATGACTGGGCAGTGGGTCGGTTCTCGGATCCCTCCACCACGCCCATGAGCGCGGCGAGCTTGTTGTTGAGCTTGATCGGGAAATTGAGGGGATCCTGGTTGCTCTGATTTTTGACCTGGTAGATCTCTCCCTCGACCGCGCTGACCGCGGCCTTGAAGTCCTCGGCAGCTCTCGCCAGGCCCGCGTCGTCAGATTCACTCAAGCGGTCGTCAACTTGAGCTTTGATCTCCCTGATGAGGATTACGGCCTCGTTGGCGTCACTGACCCGGTCGCGGATCTTAACCGCCAGGTCGAACCGAGCTTGGAGGTCTGCCTGCGTGACGCCCTCGATCCGCGGATCCAGCATGAGGTTGAAGGAGCTGGTGCCGATCACACTTCCGTCAACGCTCAGCCTCACCTTGTATTCGCCCGGGACCAAAGCCGGCCCAATGTTGCCGGCAGCCCAGAAGATCCGGCCTTCGAAGTCGGTGTAGCCATCCAGACGCATGTTCCATCTGAACCGGTTCACCCCATCCCGCGTGCTGGGAGCCGCCCGTTGTGGGAACCGGGCGAAGGAGGGTGCCTCTTCAGCTTCCTCCTCTTCCTCGTCTTCCTCCCTCGGGCCCGTGAACGTTTGGACTACGTCCCCGGCTTCATCCAGGAAGGTGATCTCGACCTCGTCGGCGTCCTCGGCGAGGTAGTACGTCACCTCGGCCATGGGATCCAACCCTCTTCGCACGTCAGTGGGCTGAAAGAGGAAGGCGTCTGATCCGAGGACGTCGGCGTTAAGCTGCCGAAGGGGATCGATTCCGTAGAGGACCCAGAAGGAACGACCGTGGGTGCCGATGACCAGGTCGTCCTCTTTTACCACCAGATCGGCGACTTGAACGGTCGGGAGGTTGAGCGTGAGGGGTTGCCAGTTCGATCCGTCATTCCAGGATATGTAAACGGTTCGTTCCGATGCCGCGTACAACATACCGGGTCGGGTGGGGTCCTCCCTGACGGCCCGGATGAAGTCGTCTTCCGGTATCCCGTTTACGATCTTGGTCCAGGTGGCACCGTAGTCTTCTGTCTTCCAGACGTAGGGGCTACGGTCGTTTTCGACCAAGTAGCGAATCCCGGAGACGTAGGCTTTTCCTGGAGTGTTGGGCGAAGCTTCCAACGTGTTGATCCGAACAAAATCCGGCGCGTCGGGCGGTGTCACATTTTCCCAGCTCCCACCGCCGTTCTGAGTAATGTGAACGTACCCATCGTCCGATCCGGCCCAGATTACATCGGGGTTGTGGACAGAGGGCGCGATGGCGAACACCGTGGCATAGGTTTCGACCCCTGTCTGATCCTTCGTGATGGGGCCCCCGGAGGGCCCGATTGTGCTGGGATCTGCCCGAGTGAGGTCCGGGCTGATGGCTTCCCAGCTCTCCCCTTCGGTGGCGCTTCTCCAAACCTTCTGTGTGCCGGTATAGAGCACGTTCGCGTCGTGAGGGGAGAATACGATGGGAAAGGTCCACTGGACCCTTTCCACCAGATCTTCGGAGGACTGGCCCATGGGGTTCTCGGGCCAGACATTTACTGCCCGAGTTTGCCCGTTGGAGTGGTCGTACCGGGAAAGACTTCCACCATAACATCCGGCGTAGTAGATGTCCGGGTTTTCCGGGTGCGGTGCGATGTACCCGCTCTCACACCCGCCGACCGAGAAGAACGGTCGCCCCTGGGCCATGAGGTGATTCCAGCCCCGTGGGGCAACGCATGCCGTGGAGTTGTCCTGCTGAGCCCCGCATACCAGATACGGTTCATGGGCGGTGGTGGTGACCCGATAGAACTGAGCTGTGGCGAAATCCTGATCGGTCCAGCTCCGGCCGCCGTTCACTGAGACGTTCGCGCCGCCATCATTTGCGTTGATCATCCGGTCGGGATCGTCCGGGCTGATCCACAAGTCATGGTTGTCCCCGTGTGGGACGGCGATGGTCCGTCCGAACGTCTCCCCACCATCGTCCGACCTGTAAAACGCGGTGTTCAGGACATAAACCCGGTCCACGTCGACAGGGTCGGCGTAGATCCTCGTGTAATAGAAAGCCCGCTGGCGGAGCTTCCGTTCCTCGTTTGTTTTGGTCCAGGTCTCACCCCCGTCCGCCGAGACAAAAACACCACCCTCTTCATTCTCGACGATGGCGTAGACCCGGTTCTGATCGGCCGGTGAGACCGCAACGCCGATCTTCCCGATCAGACCGGCCTGAGGAAGGCCGGGGTTTCGAGTGATTTCTTCCCAGGTCTCACCCCCGTCCGAACTCCGGAAGAGCCCGCTTCCAGGGCCCCCGGAAGACATTCCCCACGACTTTCGCCAGGCCTCCCAGAGGGCCGCGTAGACGATATCCGGGTTGGTGGGATGGACCGAGATATCAACAGCCCCCGACCGATCATCCCGGTAGAGAGTTTTCTCCCAATTCTCTCCGCCGTCTGTGGTTTTGTATACGCCGCGTTCGGGGTTCGGCATGGAGTGAACACCGAAGGCGCCGACCCAAACGGTCTCACAGTCGGTGGGGTGGATCCGAATCCGAGAGATGTTCTGGGTTTCCTCGAGCCCTAGGTGGTCCCAGGACCTCCCCCCGTCGGTACTCCGGTAGACACCGTCCCCCTGTTGGATATTCCCGCGGATCTGGGTCTCACCGGTCCCGATGTAAACCACGTCGGGATCGGCTTCACACACGGCCACCGCTCCCACGGAAGCGGTGGAGATCTCCCCGTCCGTCACCACGGACCAGGTGGTTCCACCGTCCGTGGTTTTCCATAAGCCCCCGCCTGTGGCACCGAAGTAGTACTCGAAGGGCCGGGCCGCGCTACCGGCAGCACCGATAGACCTTCCCCCTCGGTCTGGTCCCACGTTCTGCCACCTGAGGCCCTTGAAGAAGTCCTCCGGGACCTGCTCCTGGGCCCAACTGGGACTGGCTGTGAACACAAGCAGGAGCGCCGTCGCTACCAGAGAAACTCGGCACCAAGAGGACCACCCACGAGACCGGTCCGACGTATCCATCCATCCCCCTCGTTTAGGACAGGACAATAAAGTGAACACAGGGCTCTCTTCGCCCTCGTCCACGCCGATAGGCTTCGGAAATAGGGAATCAGAAGAGCTTGGCTACTGCCTCGATCTCCACGTCAACGTTCTTTGGCAGGGTCCGGACCGCAACGGCGGCTCTCGCCGGCCGGTGGTCCCCGAAGTGTTCCGCGTAGACCTCGTTCATCCCGGCGAAATCTCCCATATCAGCCAAGAAAACGGTTGTCTTTAGGACATTCTTGAGGGACCCGCCGGCCGCTTCCAGGACGGCTGCGAGGTTCTTCAAAACCTGGTCGGTTTGCGCACCGATGTCTCCGGACACCATCTCACCGGTGGCCGGATCGATGGGGATCTGGCCCGAGCAGAATACCCACCCATCCACGGCCACGGCTTGGGAATAAGGTCCGATGGCTCCGGGTGCCTTTTCGGTCGCTACGAAACTCATCTCGCTCATGTCGTTTCCTTCTCTGCGAACGCTCGTTGTTGTTCGAGGATTTCGTCCGGCGTCACGGTCGCCACACCGGCTTTTCCTACCTCTACCGCCGCCGCATGGTTGGCCAGGACCGCGGCTTCCATCGGTGTCGCGCCCACCCCCAGAGCGACTGCCAGCACCGCTGTCACGGTGTCACCCGCCCCGGAGACGTCATAGACGTCCTTGGCAACGGTGGGCACCCGCATGTAGTCCTGGTCCTTTCCCTGCAATGCCATCCCCGCTTCGCCCAGGGTAAGAAGGAGATTCTCGCACCCGACCCGGACCCGGGCCTCCCTCATCCAATCGGGATCGTCCGGGCGAAGGAGCTCACCTAGAGCATCCTCCAGCTCTCTTGAGTTGGGCTTAAAGACCGTGGCACCGCCAAACTCGAAGAACCGAAGCCGTTTTGGATCAACGACAGTAGGGACCCCCCGGTCCTTTCCGGCAGCGAGTGTGGCACGGATGAGTGACGTGACCATTACACCTTTGTTGTAATCTTCCAAGGCAATAGCGGACGTTCCGGCACTCAGCTCCCGCACCGCATCAGCCAGGACTTCCGATTGTCTGCCCGATAGGTCCGAAGCCTGTTCCCTGTCCACGCGGGTGACATGCTGGTGCCGGGCCATGATGCGAGTCTTCACGGTGGTCGGACGCTCAGCCATCTCGATAACCCCGGAGGTTCCGATACCCAACGAGTCCAGCTGATTCCTCAGGAGTTGACCCTCTGGATCTGCGCCGATGGCCCCTATGACATCACACCTGGCGCCGAGCGCCACGACATTCGCGGCCACGTTTCCAGCGCCACCGAGCGCCCAACTCTCGTCTTCCACCTTCACCACCGGCACCGGAGCTTCCGGCGATATCCGGTCCACGGTTCCCGTCAGGTAGCGATCCAACATGAGGTCGCCGACCACCAGAACTCCAGCATCCGGCGCCTTGGAGAAAATCTCTTTGGCCCTGGCGGGGGAAATGCGGTTCACCGAGCGATCGTGGCCTGAGGAAAAAGGTTTCACCGAGGGCCGGAAGCTAGAGATCAGGCTCCCCAGTGTAAAGCGCCGAAGAGCGGTAGCCGCTAGTCCCGATGGATCCGCAAGACCGCCTTCCCTGTTCGAAACACGATATTGAGGGATTCGGCTCGTTCATCCGCTCCTCTAACGATCGTGATCTCTTGAGGACCGGGAAGGGAGTGGGTGAGGTGGCCGTCCACCGTCCCCGACCTGCCCAACATGATATCGATCCGGTCCCGCTTCGGATCGTAATCCACGCCCCAAAGTGGGAAATTCCGTCCGCACTCCTGAAGCCCGAGCTCCGGGTCTTCCAGCTCGAGGGTCGTACGCCGACCTACGTTGGCTTTCGTGAAGTCGTTCAGCTCTTCGACCCAGGGTTTCCCGCTGCGGCCGGATGCGGGCTCGACGAGTACCTCCTCGGACGGCTCCAAGGGGGGGACCACCAATACTGGCACAATCGAGGACCTCAGGATCCTTGTGGACACACTCCCGACCAGGATCCGGCCCACGAAGGAGTGTCCGTGGCTTCCCGCAACGAGCAGTCCGGCAGAACGCTCGCTGGCGAACCCCTGGAGTTCATGGGAAGGCTCGCCTTCCAGGACATGTAGGTGGGTTTCACATCCCGGGGGCGCATTCAGTCCCGCCGCGAAGTCCGTGAGGCGGTCCAAAAGCTCCTCCTCGTACCCTCCCCGCCATTCTTCCGAAAGGGTCGGTAAGAACTCCATTCCGGACAGGACGTGCACCAAGTGGACATTCCACGGGGAAGCCAGAAGGCCAATGGCCGCGCGGGCGGCCCGTTGGCTGAAGAGGCTGAAATCTACTCCCATCACGGCGGAATCCGGGAGGCTCTCGGAGGACTCGGGAACAGCGAGGACGGGGATATGGGAGACCCGAATGACCTGAAGGGCGGTTTCGGTTCCGAAGACTCTATCCATCGGGCCGTGTCGACCCAGGCCCAGGATGATGGTATCCGCGCCTACCTCCTCGGCATTTTTCACGATCTGGGTACCCGGGACCCCCGCCCTGATCGAAACAGGCCAATCCACAGCTTCTTGTCCGATGGAATCGATTTGGCCCCGTATTTCCTGTCTCAAAGCTTCCCTTCGAGATTCGTACAACTCCATCTCGGGCAGGGCCACCATGAACCCGGCGTCGAATACCGGCACCGGCTCGACCACGCCTGAGACATGGATGGAACAGCCTTTCACTTGTGACAAAGACCGGGCGAATCGCAGGGCTCCCAACGCCGCAGGGGTCCCGTCCGTCGCCACAAGAATCGTCCGACTCATTGGAAATCTCCTATCGCGAAACGACGGTGGGCCAGCCTCCCAGCCGTCTGGCACAATATGTCTGATCCAGGGTCCCTCGGGCCAGGGCAATTGAAAGGGGCTCGCTCGTTAACGTATATGAGGGGAGGTGCATCCAATGTGTGAGGCTTGTATAAACCAGGAGTCGGATGCCTTTTCAGGGCACGGCGGGAACTCTCTGGCCCAGGGACCGGTTCTGCAGATGGGACCAATTGAGCACCGATACGGGTATGGGGTGGAACGGTTGGGATCCCGAGTCAAAGCAAAAAACAAGAACGAAAAAGCAAGAATACTTGTCGATACGAGGTGGACTCATGCAGGCGGCGAAAAGGACACGGAGCGGGGTGATGGACCTGGTGAAGGCGGGGCTACTCGGCCTGCTTTTGGCCACCACTCTTTCAGGAACCCTGGCAACCCCGGCTGAAGCCCAATACTTCGGCCGGAACAAGGTCCAGTACGACGGATTCGACTTCGAGGTGCTGGAAACTCCGCACTTCGATATCCACTACTACCCTGAGGAGGGTGTGGCTATCGAGGATGTGGCCAGGATGGCCGAGAGATGGTACGAACGCTTTGCCCGGTTTTTCCAGCATGAGTTCGAGGGGCGTAAACCCCTCGTGATGTACGCCGACCACCCCGACTTCCAACAGACCAACACCCTCCAGTCGTTTCTTGGTGAGTCAACCGGTGGTGTCACCGAATCCTTGAAGAACAGAGTGATCATGCCCATGACCGGGTCCTACCAGGACACGGATCACGTTCTTGGGCACGAGCTTGTCCACGCCTTCCAGTACAACATCGCACAGTCGGGACCGGGGGGAGGACTCGTTGGCCTGACCAGGCTCCCCCTCTGGCTTGTCGAGGGGATGGCCGAATATCTGTCGGTGGGTCGTGAGGACCCGTTGACCGCCATGTGGATGAGGGACGCCGTACGGCGGGACGACGTCCCGACCGTCCAGCAGATGGCCAGGGATTTCCGTTACTTCCCCTACCGGTTCGGCCAAGCCTTGTGGGCTTACCTTGCTGGGATTTACGGCGATGATGCTGTGGCCGCTTTGTTTCGCACTTCCCTTCGGAGGGGGTGGGAGCCAGCGCTGGCCATGACGCTGGGTCTGAGTTCGGATACTCTTTCGGCGGCCTGGGCCGAGGCCATGAAGTCGGAGTATCTCCCCCTTATCGAAGCTCGCGAAGCTCCGTCAGAGGTCGGCACCGTGGTCCTGTCTCCCGGGACGGGCTCAGGGTCCCAGAACCTGGCGCCCTCTTTGAGCCCCGATGGTCAATGGCTGCTCTATATCTCCGAGAAGGACCTGTTTTCGTTCGACATGTTCGTAGCCGAGACAGGTACCGGCGAGAAGGAACGGAAAGTTACCAGCTCGTCCACAAGCCCCCACTTCGACGCTCTGAGGTTCACCGACTCTTCTGGATCATGGTCCTGGGACGGGACTCGGCTAGCCTATGTCGTGTTCGCCGACGGTGACAACCAGATGATCCTGGTGGACGCGGAAGATGGGAAGATCCTCGAGAAGATCGAGATTGAAGGGATGGGGGCTATCCAGGGTCCGTCATGGTCCCCTGACGGTAGGACCATCGTCTTCTCCGGGTCCAGAGGAGGGTTGAGTGACCTTTACGTCTACGACGTGGAAACCGAGATCACGACTCAACTCACCAACGATCGGTACGCGGACTTCCAGCCCGCTTTCTCTCCGAACGGTAGGACCATCGCCTTCGCGACGGACCGAGTCGAGTACACGGATTTGGATTCCCTCTCCTATGCCAAATTCCAAGTAGGCTTGATGGATCTGGATACCCGGGAGGTTCAGACCTTGGATCTCTTCGGTCCAAACGTAAAGCACATCAATCCCCAGTTCTCCCCTGACGGGAGGAAGCTGTACTTCATCTCCGACGTGGATGGGTTCAGCAACATCTACAGAGTCGACATCGAAACGGGGGCGATCGAGCGCATCACCAACGTATCCACTGGCGTGAGCGGGATTTCCTGGTCTGCGCCGGCCATGACCGTGGCCCAGGAGACCGGCGAGATCGCCTTTTCCGTATTCGACGAGTTCGAGTTCCACGTTTACCGGTTAACTCCTGAGGAGGTAGAGGCTAGGGCTGAGGTGTTTGCCAGGGTGGAACCGGGTCCCGGCCGAAACCTGGTTCCCATGGCTCCTGCCGCGCCCAGCGTCGTTGCCGAGTACCTCGATGACGCCACTACCGGGCTGGAGGCGCCGGGAACCTATAGTGTGGAGGACGCTGAAGCGTTCAACTCCGAACTCCAGCTCGATTTTATCGGACAGCCCATGTTGGGCGCAGGGGCCGACCAATTCGGGACCTATATCGGTGGAAGTGCTTCGGCCTACTTCTCCGACATGTTAGGAGACCGGCAGTTGGGCGTCGCCGTCCAGGCCTCGGGTACCGTGAAGGACATCGGCGCCCAGGTCTTCTATCTGAACTCGAAAAACCGGTGGAACTGGGGCTACTCCGTTTCCCGGATCCCCTATCAACTCAACTGGTACAACTGGGAGAAAGTCACCGACAACTCTGGTAATGAGCTGGACGCCTTAGCACTGAACCGTTACCGGATCTTCGCTAACAACGCCACCGGCCTCATCCGCTACCCGTTCTCAATGACTCGTAGATTTGAGGCCTCCGCCGGCTTCCTCCGGTATTCATTCGACCGCGAGCAGGATCAGATCCTCTACGATGGAGTGTTCCAGGTGGGGCAACGGAGAGTTCAGCTGGATTCGCTGGAGGCCGATCCCCTGAACCTCTTCGAAGCGACCGTGGCTTATGTAGGGGACAACTCCTTTACGGCCTTTACGTCTCCGGTCCGGGGTGGCCGGTTCCGGTTCGCCCTGACCACCACCCACGGGACGGTGGACTACCAGACGGTGAACGTGGATCTCCGGCGTTACTACAGCCCGGACAGGAACCTGACCCTAGCGCTGCGCGGGTTGCACATAGGTCGGTACAACTACGGTAGAGACTTCCTGGAGAGCGAGACGTTTTATCCTTACTTCCTGGGTTATGAAACTCTTATCCGCGGCTATGCTTACGAGAGCTTTTCGTCCCGGGAGTGTGGAAACACCAGGGACGGGAGCTGCCCGGTGTTCGACCGAATGAGAGGTCACCGGCTGGCCGTAGCGAACTTCGAGGTCCGGGTGCCCTTCATAGGGACGGACCAGTTCGGCCTTATCAACCTGCCCTACATCCCCATGGAGCTCGTTGCGTTTACCGACGTGGGTGTGGCGTGGGATGACGAGAACCCGGTGGACTCATGGAGTTTCAGGAGGACGTCCACCGAACGGGTGCCCCTCTTTGCCTCAGGTGTTGGAGCCCGATTCAACATGCTCGGGATCCTGATCCTGGAAGCTTATTACGCCTACCCGTTCCAGAGGCCGGACAAGGGGTGGCACTGGGGATTCAACCTGGCCCCGGGCTGGTAGGACGAGGTGGGGAGGCGAAGGCCCGGCCTACCGTCGGCCTGTTGGCACAAACAAGAAGAGGGCCGCCATGCGGCGGCCCTCTTTTCTCCTTTTTGGCTCCTCGGGATCAGAAGATCTCGATCTTCACGTAGTTCCCCGGATTGGCCTTGATATCGTCCGTCAGGGCTTTCACGCTC
This sequence comes from Longimicrobiales bacterium, assembly GCA_028278645.1. GTDB lineage: Bacteria > Gemmatimonadota > Gemmatimonadetes > Longimicrobiales > Gaopeijiaceae > JABDNZ01. Next base: position 32,110 of record JANQDZ010000017.1, read on the forward strand.
TCCAGGGTGGCCGTGAGGGTCTCATAGAGGGCCGGGTTCGCAGAGAGTTGACCCAGAGTCCCCTCCCCCGCCTCCATCCTGCGGAGGATGGTTTGGAGCGCTTCGGACGCGCTCAGGACCACCTGACTCGTCCTGTTCACCGTGGCCAGAGCAGAGTCTGCCCTTGCCACGGCTGTGGCGATGTCCTCACCGGAAGCTGCCGCGTCTTCCAACCCCGACGCAGACCGGTTCAGGGAAGCCGTGAGCTCGGCGATCTCTCGCCCTTGCTCCTCAGCCAATCGAGAAAGTTGGCCGAGGAGTCCTTGGAGTTCCTGGGCGCTTCCTTGAATTGCTTCCAGGGTGGGGTCGGCCAGGAGGCTTTGGATTTGTAGCAGGACGTTCTGGGCGTCCTGCCCCAACTCAGCAGGCATGTCGAGGAGGCCTTGGACGTTTTCTCCCGGCAACTCCGCGCCTCCGCGAATGCGTTCCGAGCTGGTCCCCTCCACGATCTCTACGGTCCTGCCCCCGAGGATGCCACCGGCCACCAGCCGTCCACGGGAATCCTCCGGGATGGCCCAGGCTCCCTCGATCTCCAGGGTGATACGGACACCCCGGGGAGCCATTGAGAAGGTCATCACCCTTCCGATGTTCACCCCCCGCATCTGCACCGGGTCCCCGCGTCGGATGCCGCCGGCGTCCTCGACTACTGTCGTGATTCTGTACCGCCCCCGGAACGTGCTCGGATCGGTCAGGAGGAATAGGGCCGTGAGGGTCGCCGCAATTCCGAGTAGTACAAAGATCCCGACCCGGAATTCGAGGCGCCTCTTGTTTTGAGGCACGGCACTTCGAAGCTCTTCGTCGGTGGGCCCCTGGGGAACCTTTCGCGGTGCGGTATTGGATTCGCTCATACAACTTTCAACTGGTTATCGAGGGCTGCTTCGGCCCCCGCCCTGTTCACAAAAGATCGAACAACCGGGTCACTACTGTTTCGGAACTCCTCCGGGGAGCCACAAAACCGCAGCTTTCCGCTCGTGAGCATGGCTACCCGATCACAGATCAGGAGGCCACCCTCGATGTCGTGCGTAACAATGATAGAGGTCACTTCCAGCTCTTTGGATAGGCGAGCAATGAGCCTTTCTACCGCTGCCGAATTCACAGGATCCAAGCCTGTGGTGGGTTCGTCCCATAGAAGCATCTCGGGCCTTCCGACGATGGCCCGGGCGATCCCCACCCGTTTTTTCATCCCGCCGGAAAGTTCGGCCGGGAGCTTGGAGAGCACCATTTTGGGTTCGAGATTGACAATCTCCAATGCCTCCCACGCTCGGCGCCCCGCCTCTTTTCGGGACATCCCAGCCAGTTCCCGTTCAGGAATTCCCATACACACGTTGTCGAACACCGAGAGGGAATCGAATAGCGCCGAGTGCTGAAAGACGTACCCCACCTGCCTCCGCACCCGTTCGAAGGAGTCCGTTTCTCCGAAAAAGACCGATTCCCCCTTCAGGAGAACGTCCCCTCTGTCCGGGATGATCAGGCCGATGGTCGTCTTCAGAAGCACGCTCTTCCCGGTTCCAGACGGCCCAAAAAGGCCGAACATCTCCCCTTCGTTGACGGTTAGGTCGACTCCAGAGAGGACAGGCTCCTCGAAGGCCTTGTGGATTCCCCGATACCGAATCATCAGAGGGGTCGTCTCCGGTTAGTCCAGGAAAATCGGGGGGAAGAGGGCGTCGAGGATCAGAATGGTCAAGGTCATGAACATGACCGAAGCCGTGGTGGCCTTTCCAACTCCCGCCGCTCCGCCGGAGGTCCTGAATCCCATGTGGGCCGAGATCAGTGGGATGGCCAGGCCGAAAGCCGTGGCTTTCGACATGGAGTAGACCAGGTCCCAGTCGTGCCAGAACAGGCGGGCGCCATAGAAGAAGGCTTCGTGACCAAGACCCATGGTCAGCTTGGCGGAGTACAGGCCCGCATAAAGCCCGACGATGATGGCGATCCCATTCAAGATCGGGAGGATGAGAACACCGGCGATGATCCTCGGGGCCGCCAAAATCGCCACAGGATCGCGGCCCACGGAGTGAAAAGCGTCGATTTGCTCTGACACCTCCATGGTACCCAACTCAGCCGTGATCCGTGCTCCCACCCGGCCGACCAGGACGATCGCTGTCAGGACCGGTGCCAGCTCCAGGACCACACTGGTCGTGACAATACTCCCCATGACGTACAGGGGAATTGTGGAGGTGAATTGATACCCCCCCTGCTGGCTCGTGACAATCCCGGCCAGAATGGCCGTGATGATGACGATGGGCACACTCTGGATGCCCATTACGTAGATCTGATTCAAGATCTCCCTGAAGGAAACCTTAAATGTCACCAGGTTGGTGATGACCTGCCAGAAAAGAAGACCAAGCTGTCCGGCATGCTCGGTGACGAGCCTGCTGGTCCGGCCTATAGTTTCGACAATTACCCGGGGAATGCGGAGGATAGGATTTCCCCCCGCGCGTTCCCGACCACCCTCCAAAACCGACCTCCCAAAACCAGGTTCAGGTGAAGAAGACAACCATCAACCTTCGCCACTCCTTCCTTGCGGCGCAAGGCGTCACCCTGGTCTTGGAATTGCCTAAGCGAGGCGCCTGCCCTACCCTCCCGGAAAGACCTGGTCCCAATCCCGGAAAGTGAGCACGAATGCAGCCGCGAAACCATGACCCCCGACGCCCCACGAGACCAACCCTGGACCTACGTTCGACCCTCCATAGACCGACAGGTGCTCGTAACCTGTTTGCCTCGGGCTTCCTCCTTGGGGGCCTCTTGGTGGCCGCTCCCCCCTTGGGCGCTCAGGGGGTGGAGTATGATCGGGAGATTTCGACGCTCCTCTCCCGGGCAGACGTTCAGGGGGCAATGGCGGAGATCGTGAGGCTGGACGAGTGGACCCAGGAGCAGCTCGTGACGCTCACCGAGATTCCGGCGCCCCCGTTCATGGAAGCAGAGAGGGCGAGAGCCTTTGCGGCCCGTTTGGAAGCGGCTGGAGCCGACTCCGTCTGGACGGATGACGTGGGGAACGTCCTGGCCCTTCGGAAGGGACGTGTGGGACAAAAGATGGTTGTTTTGGGTGCCCATATGGACACGGTCTTTCCGGAGGGGACGGATGTGACGGTGAGGGTGAGAGGTGACACCCTCTTTGCACCGGGAATCGGGGATGATACCCGGGGCATGGCAGTGATCCTGACGGTTTTACGGGCTATGAATGAGGCTGAGGTCAGACCCGATGCAGACCTTATCTTCCTGGGGAGCGTAGGGGAGGAAGGGTTGGGAGACCTCCGGGGGGTGAAACACTTCTTTTCCGGTACCGGCCGTGAAACAGACGCGTTTGTGGAGGTGGATGGCGGGGGGATTTCCTCCATCGTGAGCATGGGTCTGGGCTCCATCCGTTACCGGGTGACCTTCCGTGGCGAAGGTGGTCATTCCTGGGGGGCTTTTGGCTTGGTCAATCCAGCCCATGCCCTGGGCAGGGCGATCCGAGAGTTCGCCGAGGTGGCCGATACCCTAACCCTGAGGGGTCCCCGGACCAGCTTCAATGTCGGCAGGATTGGCGGAGGGACGTCCATCAACTCGATTCCCTTCGAGGCTTGGATGGAGGTAGACATGCGTTCGGAGAGCCCGAGCAGCCTGGAGAAGATCTCGACAGCTTTTTTGGACGCGGTTCGAAGGGCCGAGTCGGAAGAAAATCTCTTCGCCCGGGACGGTCAGCCCGTTGAGTTGGAAATTGAGCAAATCGGCCTTCGGCCGTCCGGTGAGGTCGATCCGACCACCCCTCTGGTCCAGCGAGCCATGGCGGTCACCCGGTACTTCGGCGAAGAGCCCTTCCTGAGCCGGTCATCGACGAACTCCAACATCCCCATTTCCCTGGGCATCCCCGCTGTCACTATCGGGAGGGGTGGGGCGGGCGGTGAAAACCACTCTCCCGGTGAGTGGTGGGTGAATGAGGACGGGTATAAGGCAATACAGCGGGCCCTCCTGATTGTCCTGGCTGAGGCTGGCTTCTCAAGGCAGGATTAGGAATGCGAAGGGCCGCCGGAGCGTCCGGCGACCCTCCCACCTTGGACCCCCTCAGGGAGACTTCGAACAACCTCAGGTAGGAGCTAGATCCAGCCCCGCCTTCGGAAATCTCGCAACGTTTCTGCGTGGCGCTCCATCTCCTCCGGCAGGCCGAAGGACAGGCGGTTGAATTCCAACATGGGGGGAAACGGCCTCCCCACCCTGATCCCAGCCTCCCTCATCCGGTTGATGTATTCCCTCAGATCCCCGGAGATGCGGTGCATGACGAAGTTGGTGTGGGAGGGGAGGTACTCCAGGCCCAACTCGTCCAGCACCGCGTAGGTGACTTTGCGACTCTCGAGATTGGCACCGACGCTTGTCCCTACCCAGTCTCCATCTCTCAGGGCGGCAAGGCCGGCGACCAGCGCGAGATGGTTGCAGTTGGTGCCGGCGGCGAACGCCTGGAGGGCCCGGGCATTGTCCGGGTGAGTGACCGCGTATCCAAGCCGTATTCCGGCCATCCCGTAGACCTTCGAAAACGTCCGAGCCACGACCACGTTCGGGTTCTCGAAAGCCACCTTGTCCAGAGACCGATAGGATCCTGAGTCGACGAACTCGAAGTAGGCCTCGTCCACGAGGAAATGGACGTTGTCCGGGGCCCGCCGGATCCAAGCTTCGACGTCCTCCACCGGCGTGAGGGATCCCGTGGGGTTGTTCGGGTTGCAGACATAGACCAACACGGGTCCAGGAGCACCCCTCGTCGCTTCCTCCATGGCCGTCAGGTCATGAGCATAGTCGGGGAGAAGGGGAACGGGCTTCAGATCGATCCAGGGGTGGGGCTCCGAATACTCAAATACGTCTTCGAAGGTCGGAGCTGGTGCCACCAGCCTCAGCTCTGGGTGGAGTTTCGCCTGTACCCCCATCTGGAGGATCTCGGTGGACCCGTTCCCGAGCACGACTGCGTTTATCGGGACCCCGTGGCGCTGGGCCACGGCTTCCTGCAGCGCGCGCCTGGAGTTCCCAGGATATCGATTCCCATCCCCGATTCCCCCGACGATGGCCTCCTTTGACCCGGGGGGAATCCCCAACGGATTCTCGTTCGAGCTGAGACGGATGAGGTCCCCGCTCTGCCGGCTCTGCCGGGGGGTCAGGAACGCTGCGTCTCCTGTGGTTACCGGAAGAACAGCGGGGGCCCCGAGAGCCATGAGTCCATTTCGGAGAAAGGCGCGTCTTTTCATCGGTTTCCTCTCATATCCATGTGTCTGTTCCTTCCGAGGGTCCACCCTACCGGAGTGTTGTCTCTCGAGAGTTGCTGAGGAGAATGCCATTAAATACGAGAGGGAACGTGGCATGCGTCTGTGCCCTGTAGGTGACCTGAGGCCCGAACAGGAACAGGGTCCCATCACCCACATCGGCTTCGAGCATTGCTATGCCGTCTTCCAGCTTCTCTTGCCCCCAGGCCCACCCGCTGCGGAGAGGAGTAGGCTCGTCGTAAACCGCCAGCGGACGGATTCCTTCAGCACCGGGCTCAAGGCCAAAAACGGGGCTCCGAGCGAAGTTGACAATCAACGGTTCCTGGAGTCCCTGGGTAACCAGGCTGCCGCCTGTTACCTCCACTTCCAGGAGTGAGCCGGGAACGAAGAATTCTTCGGACCGAAGGGGTGTCCCATCCGCGTCGGTCAGATAATTCCGCATCGGGAGGCCCAAATGGTACCCCAGGGCCGTGGATCCTTCCAGGGTGATGATCGTTCCGCCGTCCTCCAGGAATTCCCGAAGTTGGGGTACGGTAGCCTCGGCCGTTACGCTCCCTAGGCGGTCCCTGTACTCTTCCGGGAGTGTCTCGGGATCCACGGACCCGCTACCTCTCCCGTATCGCCCTGGGGCCGAAGGGCGTGGGGAGGGGATGGCCCCGTCCGGGAAGATCAGGACATCGTAGTTGTCCGACAGGTTCCCGGCATCGAGTTCCTGAGGGAAGACGAGGTCGAAATCCATCCCGAACTGGTCGAGAATGAACCGGACCCACCCTGAGGGCATCGATCCTCCGTACCGGTCCCAAAGGCCGATGCGTGGCTTGGTGAGCTCCAGAGCCGGACCGGCTGGGCTTTGAGACACTCCAACGAAAGTCAGGCCGAGTTCTTCTGCCAGGGAGGCGACCCGGGTCCTGACCTGGGAATTAGCCGGGATCCAGAAAGTGCCTTCTGGATAGGTGTTTCCGCCGGCGGAGAACGAGCTGGTCAACCAGTAGACGTCCCGCCCCTGGGAAATCAGAGAGAAGACGGCGGAGAAAGAGTTGTTCACCTCATGGCTGAGCAGGAATCCCGCGGCCTGGCCCCCTCTGGTCCGGACCACTCCCGGGGGCACGTCCATCACGTCGGGCACGACCTGAAGTGGGCTTTGTACTCCTTCCATGATACGGTCGAATTCCACTCCCATTTGATAAGCCAACGTCCACCCTGTGGCGTCGTATGGTGCGATCGGCGGTCCACCCGGATAGGCGAAATCGTTCGGGTGATCCTGGGGCTCGAACATATCGAGGACGTGCGGACGATAGGCCTGTGCCGATTTTACGATCAGGGATCCTTCGGGGTAGGCGGTGCCACCCACGGAGAAATCTTCGGTGGCCCGATGGACGGTCACACCGTTCTTGATCAGGGCGTTGGCGAAGTGGACGGCAGTTGGGAAGTCCGGCTGGTCTGACGGGATTATGAAAGCCCTCGGATCGGCTTTGGACGGATCCCTCAAGAATCTGTTGAAGTCCTCTACGGACCCGGAGGAGTTCATGTCGCCCAGCTCCTCGGCGGCGGCGTAGATGTCGGCGGGGCGGACGGTCCACGAGTCCTTGCTGCCTTTCTCGATGGAGTTCATCCCCATGCGCCAGATGTTATAGAGGAGCAGGTCCTTGTTCCGAGAGGCATAGTCCATGACCGCCCAGTTGGCTGTCATTGAGTACTCAATGGCCGTCCGGAAAAGGAGTTCTCCCGGTTCGACCGGAAGGGGGATGTCGGTGGTCGCCAGCTGCCGGCGGGGGATAAAAGGGATTTCCTGTGGGTTTGGACCACCCCTGATCTCCGACAGGAGCCCGATGGCGTTGTGATAGTAAGGCGTGGTCCGGAGGCCACCGTTCCACCAAATGGAGTAGCTGGCTCCAGATCGCATCGTGGTTCCGCCCTTCCCTTCCCGAACAAACCGGTGGTGCATCGCACTTCCGACCTGGTCCAGGGAGGTCATGATGAGCGGGTCCAGGAAGTGGTTGGGGGGATTTCGGAAGGGCGGCACGAACATGATGGTGCCCTGGGGTCCCGTTTGGTGATGGTTGTAGATGATCTGAGGGAACCATTCGCGGTATTGGACCCGAAGGAGGTTCGTGGTTTCCTCCAGGTTGGACATGTAGAAATCACGGTTGTTGTCGTGCCCTGCGTAGTAATGGTAGAGCACGGGGATCCCACCCGGGGTCCTCTCTTCGGGCGCGATGCCTTTCTCATCATTCCGGTGGTACCAATTCGAGACCAGCTCCATCCCGTCGGGATTGCAGTGAACCGCCAGGATCACGAGGTCGTCCAGGAATCGGAGAGTCTCCGCGTCCGTGGCACTGGATAGGCGGTATACCAGCTCCAGCAGTTGTTGGGCGCCCACCACCTCGGTCGCGTGGAGGCCTCCATCCAACCAAACGACTGCTTTTCCCTCCTGCGCCAACCTGAGCGCTTCCTGCTCGTTCACCCCCTCGGCCAGGGCCATTCGCCGGGCGATCTCCTTGTATCGATCCAGGTTCTGGTGGTTGTCGGGGGAGGTGAGGATGGCCATGAGCTGCGGGCGCCCTTCCTCTGTGAACCCGATTGTGTCCAAGACCATCCGGTCCGATTCCCCGGCGAGCTTCTCCCAATAAGCCTGGAGTTCCGTGTAGTTCACCAACTCATAGTTGGCCCCTACCACGTGTCCGAACTCTTCCTCAGGGGTCGTGACTTGGGCTCCTAGGAGCCGTGGAAGGGAAACGAAGGCTGCGAGGAGAAGCACTCCAACTCGGGGAAGGCGATTCCTGGACATGAGGCCTCTACATGAAGTGAAGTCGTCTCGACGGAGCGGAAGCCATAAAGAAGACCGTTGCAGGTCAGCCAGGTGTCTTCCGACAAGCCCGCTTCCGATAGGATCAGGTTGATAGTCTGGGCCGGAGACCGCGGCGTCAACCAACGGCCTGAGGGCGGCCCCCCTGGTACCTCGATTGAACCTTCTCTATCTTCCGGCGCCTCGAGCGCCATATGCACGGGGCCCACTCCATCTCAATACGAAATCGAGCGACGTATCCGATGTAGCAAAAGGAGCGAATCCATGGCAGTTCGAACCGCCAGCGCGGAATGGAAAGGGAATCTCCCAAAGGGGAGCGGCACTCTGGAGACGGAAACCGGGGCCGTCAAAGGGAACTACAGTTTTGCCTCTCGTTTTGAAGAGGGGGCGGGAACCAACCCTGAGGAGCTGATCGCGGCTGCTCACGCGGGTTGTTTCTCCATGGCTTTCGCCAACGGGCTGGCCAAAGCCGGGTTCGAAGCCGAGAGCATTCGGACAACCGCCAAGGCTTACCTCGAAAAAGGGCCGGAGGGATTCGGCATCTCACGGATCGAGCTGGAATGTGTCGGGAACGTGCCGGGAATCGACGACGCCACCTTCCAGGAGCATGCTAAAGGAGCCAAGGAGGGGTGCCCGATCTCGAAAGCCCTCTCCGCAACACCTATCGAGCTCAACGCTACGCTGGAGAGCTGAGGGCGGATTCTAGCCGAATCCACTCGGACAGACTTCAGGCAGCTATGCCCCGGGGACGTCGGTCCCCGGGGCTTTCTGGTTCCCTGGTATTCGGGGGATGGGTGAGAACCACTTGTCCCGAGTCGGGCTCCCTTCGATAATCCGCTTATGCTGGAAAACCCGGACCTGTTGGTAAAGCTCATCGGCATCGTTGGGATCTCCCTGGGGATCTCCTTCCTCTGCTCTATTCTGGAAGCGGTCGTCCTTTCGGTGACCCACGGCTATGTGCACGTACTACAGGACCGGAAGGCCAAGGCCGGCGAGATCTTGGTGAAGATGCAGAGAGAGATCGACAAGCCCATCGCTGCCATCCTCGCCCTGAACACGATCGCCAACACTTTTGGGGCGGGTCTCGGTGCTGCCCTGGCCTACCAGATATGGCAGGATGCGGGAACGGCCGTCTTCTCCGCCGCTCTCACGTTGTCGATTCTCCTCTTCTCTGAGATCCTCCCGAAAACCCTGGGGGCCACCCTCTGGCCGAGGCTGGCACCGCCAGCAGCTTACATCCTCAGGGCTCTAATCATACTTACCTGGCCTATCACCATCCCCCTCACCCTTTACGCTCGCCTCATCACCCCCAGTAAGGGGCGGCCTTCGACGGTGAGCCGGTCTGAGCTGAGGGTCCTGGCCCGCATCGGCAGGACAGAAGGCGCCTTGGATGAGGACGAATGGCGGGTGGTGAGCTCCATGATGACCCTCGACGAGGTCCCGGTGGCGGAGGTGATGACCCCCCGCACCGACATCGTGGCCATCCCGGCCCATTCCACTGTGTCGGAAGCCAAAGAGTTGATGCTGGACGAGGGCCACCTGCGTCTCCCGGTCTTTGAAGAAAACCTGGATAAGATTGTCGGCATTCTGCTGGCTCGGGACCTTTGGAAGGCGGACCGTGACGGTGTCGGAGAAATCAGCTCCATCGTCAGGCCCATCCAGTTCTCGCCGGCGACCAAGCCGGTGGACGATCTGATCTCGGAAATGCGCACGGAGCGCGTGAAAATGGTCATCGTCGTCGACGAGTTCGGAGGGACAGCCGGGCTCGCTACCCTGGAAGACCTCCTCGAGGAGATCGTCGGCGAGATCCAGGACGAACACGAGGACGATGAGCCGCCGGGGTTTACCCCGTTGGAGTCCGGCGCGACTAGGGTACACGGAGGCGTGCCGCTGCGAGAGGCCAGCGAAGAGTTAGGGTTCGACCTGCCTGAGGATGATTACGACACCGTAGCAGGATATGTCTTCGGGCGGTTGAATCGCATTCCGAGGGTCGGCGATGAAGTGCGGGTCGCCAACGGGTCCCTCCAGGTCCTCCGCATGAGTGGCCGGAGGATCGAATTCCTACTCTTCACCCCTTCCCATGAAGGCCTGGGAAGGTAAGCCCATTCCGCGACGGTCCCTTCCCCTTCCTCCTACGGCGTCTGATCCGCGGCCCAGGCCGAGTCTTCATTCCCCTGTTTCGACCTGGATGGTTTGGGTCGAGAGGGCGAATTCAATTCCCTCCTCGGAGAAGATCCTGAAAAGCTCCAGGTTGATGGCCTGCTGCACGTCCATGAACGCCCCATAATCCGGGACGGTCATGTAATACACGGTTTCGATCACCAGGGCGAAGTCTCCGAAGGTCTTGAAGTGAGACCGATCGAAACGGGTGAGGTCCTGGCCCTCTACCACTTTCCGGATCATTTCCGGAATCGCCTCGAGTTTCTTACGCGGGGTATCGTAGGTGACTCTTGTGGAAAAGACCGCCCGTCGTTCTTGCATTCTCTTGAAGTTTCGGATTCGGCTGCTCAGCAAATCCGAGTTCGAGAACACGAGCTGTTCCCCGGAGGATGACCGAATGTGGGTGGACTTCAGGCCCACGTGCTCGACAGTGCCCGAGTATTCGTCGACCACGATGAAATCGCCGATGACGAAGGGTTTGTCCAAAACGATGGACAGGGAACCGAAGAGGTCGCCTAGGATGTTCTGAACCGCCAAGGCGATGGCGATTCCCCCCACGCTGACCCCGGCCAGGATGGCGGTGATCTCAACGCCCAGGTTTTGGAGAATCAGAAGGACAAAGATGGCCCAGACCAAAGCCTTGGTCACGAATCCCAAGGCGCCCAGGGCCGTAGCCATGGACGGATCCTCCACCGCCTGCTGCCGGCGGTACCGGGCAAGGAAGTAGTTGATGACAGCGGTAGCCCAGAGCCCACCCTGCACCAGGAGTCCGACCCCCAACGCACGCCGTAGCCAATCATCGTTTGCGGGAGAAAGTGAAAGGAAAAAGCCTCCCACCCATACGCCGAAGATCAGGATGAACAGACCTTTCGTTTTCCTGAGAAGCTCCACGAGGAAGTCGTCCAGCTCCGGCCTGGTTCGTCTGGTCAGGTCACCCAACCGCCGAATCACGGCGGTAGCCACGAGGCGGAGGATGAATACAACTGCCACGCAGACGCCCAAAGCCACCAGCCATTGGCTGATGGTTGTATTCAGGATCACCTGGTCCAAAAAGTTGCTCCCGCCCATGAAGAGGGATCTCCTAGGTTGCTTCGGGGTTTACCCGCCTGAAGTGGGGCTCGCTCAGAAAGTATTGAGACGATGCCAGGAGGCAAACGGAGAAAAAGCAGGCTTGACGCTTTTTCCCATTTCATCTATCATCGCGCGTGCCACACAAAACCGAAAATACCGGAGGGCCCCCATGAGGGCCCTGTACCGTGCTTGGATCCGAAAAGGCCAGGTCGAGGAAGCAGTGTCTCCCGAAGCCTGGCCTCTCTTTTTTGAAGCGGGTTAACTAGAACCCTCTTTAACCATCATACCGGCTTGGGAGGTCGTACACTCATGGATCAGGATGGATTCCTGTATTACGTCGAGGGGTTCCGCGAGGACATGGAGGACTACGTGGACGAGATGGATAGCACCCAGGGTCTATCCCTCTCCACACCGGAAGACGTCCTCAAGTACGTGGAGGAATACGGCATCTCCTCCATCCGGCTGTGGTTCACGGACATGATGGGCTTCCTGAAATCCTTTTCCATCACACCGAAAGAGCTCCCGGGAGCATTCGAAGAAGGGATGGGTTTCGACGGGTCTTCAATCGAGGGGTATCAGAGGATCCAGGAAAGCGACATGGTAGCGGTCCCCATCGCTTCTACCGCCCAGGTCCTACCCTTCCGGTCCGGGGGCTCCCGCACACTCAGGATGTTCGCAGAGATCCAGAACCCCGACGGAACTCCCTATGCGGCCCATCCACGCCTGGTCCTTCAGCGGCAGCTTGCCCGCCTGGAAGACCACGGCTTCACAAACATGTACCTGGGTCCGGAGCCGGAGTTTTTCTACTTCAAGTCCGAGAGCGAGCCGCAGATTCTGGATCGAGCCGGGTATTTCGACATCAACCCGGTGGACATCGGCGACGACATCCGTGAGGTGACGGTATTCGCCCTCGAGGCCATGGGGATTCCGGTGGAGTACCACCATGCCGAGGTGGCTCCCTCCCAGCATGAGATCGACATCCGGTACCAGGATGCCCTCCGCATGGCCGACTCCCTCCAAACTCATAAGTACCTGGTGAAAGAGATCGCTCGGCGATGCGGTGTATACGCCACCTTCATGCCGAAGCCGTTGGAGGGGGAGAACGGAAGCGGGATGCACGTTCATCTCTCCCTATTCAAGAATGGTACAAATTCGTTCTACGACGCCGACGATCAACATCACCTGAGCGCCACAGCGAAGCAGTTCATTGCCGGGATCTTGGACCATGCTCGGGAACTAGCCTTTGTGACGAATCAGTGGCACAACTCCTACAAACGGTTGGTGCCCGGATATGAGGCCCCCGTCTATATCGCGTGGGCGGAGCGAAACCGATCCGCGGCGGTGAGGATTCCTCTCTACAAGCCCGGGAAAGAGGTGGCGACCCGCATGGAGCTCCGGTTCCCGGACGCTGCCTGCAATCCCTACTTCGCATTTGCTACCATGCTGGCGGCGGGTTTGGACGGGATTGGTCGTGGCCTGAGCGTTCCGGATCCCATGACGATCGACCTCTACGGTATCACGCCCATCGAGAGGGAGGAGATGGGGATCGGGGCCCTTCCCCACGATCTTTTCGAGGCGGTTCAGGTGGCCGAGGGGAGCGCCTTCATGAAGGAGGTTCTCGGTAAAGACGTTCACCGGAAATTAGTCGAGACAAAACTCAATGAAGTCGACGAGTTCCGGCTCAACGTGTCGACTCTGGACCTGGAGAAACACCTGGTGCTTTAAGCGCTTGGGTCCGACTCAGACGACTCTGACAACAAAGAAAGAGGAGGCGGAGCTCTCAGCTCCGCCTCCTCATCTTTATGAGCCTATTAACCCTTCTAAATTCCCTGTCGCCGAGCTAGCTGGTGGTCTCCCCGCCTGGCTCGGGTTTCACCTCGGGAGATGGTACCGGTTTCTCGGTTTCCTCCATCCAAAAGGAGATAGCCAAAGCCACGGCTCCGCACGAAATGGCCATGTCAGCGACGTTAAAGATCGGCCAATCCATGAACCCAAGATTGATGGGGCCGATAAAATCCACCACTCCTTCGTTCCACCGCACCCGATCGATCAGGTTTCCGATGGCTCCCGCCATGACCAACGAAAGAGCGAATATTCTGAAACGGTCCGAGCCCTCGGTCTTTGCCAGGAGGTAGATAAGAAGGGCCAGGGCCACCAAGGTCACCGGTATAAAAAACCAGCGGGGATCGTTCCCGATGCTTAGCCCGAATGCGGCGCCGCGATTGAAGGCCAAATTCAACGGAATGAGGCCGCCGAAGAGCTCGGAACTTTGATAATTGGCCAGAGCACTCATTGCCCAACGTTTGGTAATCACGTCGGCAATGAGCACCACGGGGAGAATCGTACCAAGGAAGTAGGCTTTGGTTCGCACCGGTATCTTTCGTCCCAGGAAATGGGGGCCATCTCTGGCCCCCGTCGTTTGCAATGGATCTTCGGCCGCGCCGAATCCCCTCGGTCGTTTCCTCCCGCCGGTTCCGCCGGCAGGCTTTCTTTCCATGGAGGCGGCGGGGGTGACCTGCGGCGGCCCTCGGCCGTCCTCGGTCGTCTCCTCGGGCCTCCGGCCCTCGTCGGCTCGACCCGCTACGCGGGTTCGCCTCCCGGCAAGTATCTGCCAGGTATTCTCTTTCCATGGAGGCGGCGGGAGTCGAACCCGCGTCCACGAAAGGTTCACCAAGAGCCTCTACGTGCGTAGATCACTGTGAGGTTTCGCCCCTGGTGGCCAGTAATCAACCGGTCCTGAGGCTAGCTGCCGAATAGTCTCGATCAGCTCACGGCAACGAGGAGACTGATCCAGCCCGACTTATCGTCGCCTCAAGTCACGCCTCGGGCGGGCGAGTCAGGAGGCGGGCATGCGTTTAGTTACGCAGCCAGTGCCATTTGGTTGTTGGCAATTGTGTGTTCCCGGACTTTTTTCGAGGATCCCGGGGTCCTCGGCACGCTACTCCAGATTTGCCAGACGTGTCGAAGCCGTTTCGCCCCCTTTTTTCATGATCAAAAAACCAGCTACGGCCGGTTCAAATATACACTTTCCACGTCCCGAAAGCTCCTGGGTCAGGTGGTTTGAGCCAATGCGCCGTCCAGATACCCTGAGAGGAGCGATTCCATCTCCTCCAGCTCCGTCACCTGGAACAGCTCCGACCGCAGCTTCTTTCCTCCAGGTAACCCTTTTGTGTACCACCCCAGGTGTTTCCTGAACTCGATGGCGGCCTTTTTCGGATCCCCACCATAGGCGATGGAATTCCGGGCGTGCCTTAGGCACACCTCGAACCTCTCCTGGACCTCCGGATCGGGAGGAACCGGGTCACCTTCGAGGGCGGCTCGGGCCTGCCTGAAGAGCCAAGGAGACCCGTGTGTTCCGCGAGCCATCATGATCCCTTGGCAACCTGTCTCTTCCTTCATCCTCCGGGCGTCCTGCCCCGTGCGAATATCCCCGTTTCCTACGACTGGGATCTCCAGGGCTTCGACCAGAGCCCCGATTTCCAACCACTTCGCTTCTCCGCCGTACATGTCCGCTCGGGTCCGGGGATGGAGCGTGATCATCCTGGCGCCCGCGTCCTGGATACGGAGCCCGATTTCCACCGGGTCCCTCGAAGCTTCGTCAAACCCGCTGCGGGTTTTTGCAGTGACCGGCAATGGGGTAGCATCAACCACCGCCCTGGTTATGGATTCCACGAGGGAAAGGTCGCGGAGACATCCGGATCCGCCGTTCTTCTTTACCACCTTTTTTACCGGACAGCCGAAGTTGATATCCACAAAATCCGGGGAGTACACTTCGGTTACGAAAGCCGCCGCGTCTCCCATCACCGTTGGCTCGGATCCGAAGATCTGGATCCCGATGGGCCGCTCATCATCGTGGAATCTCAGGTAGGTCTTGGTTTTCTCGTTTCCGCGACAAATCCCTTCGGCGCTCACGAATTCACTCACCACTACATCGGCGCCGAACTCGCGGCAGAGCCTGCGGAACGGGCTCTCGCTGACTCCGGCCTGGGGAGCCAAGAACAGGGGGACCCGATCGTGGTCGAAGATGGACATGAAGGTGTCAGCCATGAATAGAAGCTAAAGAGGGTGAAGCCGGTGCCAAGGGCTTTGGATCTTGTGTCTGGCTCCGAAGGCCGGAATCGCTTAGCATGGGGGGGCTACGGGGAAAGCCCCGAAACCATAAAACGCCAACCACCGGCGCCGACAGCAAGCACAAGGGAGGCTACCGGATGAAGCTTAGAGAGTTGTTCACGCCCGACGTCGTGAACTTGGAAATAGAGTCGGAGAGCAAAGACGAGATCTTGAAGGAGCTGATCGGGCTCCTGGGGATGGATGAGAAGTCCGAGGCCATTCTCTTCAAGACGCTCAAAAGACGGGAAAACCTCGGATCCACTGG
>JANQDZ010000091.1 GCA_028278645.1 Longimicrobiales bacterium
TACCACCGGCCCACTTCGGGGCCGATGGCTCCTTCACCCCCGGCCCAGAAAGGCTCCAAATCTAACCTATCGGGTGGACTCGCTTTGGGGGCAACCGCACCGGCCTAACAAGTAAGGGTAAGGGCGGGACCTTAATACGGGGGCAGGGAATGAGAAGTGCGTTGGGAGGTACGGTGGCGGTCGCCCATGGGCTGATCCGGAGAAGCGCGTGGGTTTGGGTTGCCGGAATGCTGGCGACCGGCTGTGGCACCGAAGCGAGCGATCCATCAACGGACGTACCCGAGTGGTCCTTCGACCCAGTCGTGCTGGTGCAGCCGGAACAGGCCCCATTCGGCCGTGTCGCGGACGTTGAACTCGGTGAGGATGGGTCCCTCTTCGTGCTTGATGCCATCAGCCGGACGATCAGGGTCTTTGCGCCGGATGGTGTTGAAATCCGGGAGTTCGGGCGGCGAGGTCAGGGACCTGGGGAGTTCGAGCAGCCTGGAACGCTCCTATGGGGACCAGAGGGAGACTTGTGGGTGTTGGATCTTCGCAACGGGCGGCTGACCGCGTTTAGCCCGGAAGGCGAACTTCGGGGTACGTATCGGCCGGCGGACGTGCCAATTCTCTTTCCCTTAGCGGTGGGCTTTTCGGGACCGGGCACTCTCCGTTGGGTTGGCATCACTTCCCCCGACCCGGCGAACCCAGCAGCGGCTTGGGTTGAAACGGAGGCAGCAGCCGGCGTCGTCAGTCCTGTCGACCAAATAGCGCTTCCGTTCGTCGAGTGGCCCTTGTTGTACGGATATTGGGACGATGAGACCTCCCTCGTCTTGCCCGTTCCCTATTCAGGAGAGCCGCTCTTCGCCTTCGATCCACAAGGACGGCTCTGGTACAACTATTCGGGAGGAGCCTCCCTCTCCCGGTGGTCGACGACCGGTGACATCCAAGTAACGGTCGATCCCGAACTCTCTCCCACGCCGGTGACGGCGGTGGATCAAGAGGCTGCCTTGACACGCGAAGACCTCGCCGAAGTCCGTGACCGTCTTGGGGAGGCTGGCATCTCGGAACTGGCGAGCCTGATTCCTGACAACAAGCCGTACTACGCCGCCTTCTTTTTTGATGATGAGGGCTTATTGTGGGTCATGCATTCAGAGAGGAGGGTGTTGGATCCAGAAGAGCGTACAGTAGATGTATACGACATGGATGGCGCCCCGATAGCTACGGCGGCCACGGCCTTGGCTGCTGTGCCACGTCCCCGAGTCCGCAACGGGCTAATGGCCGGGGTAGTGCGGGACGACCTGGGCGTTGAGTCCGTAGCTGTCTTCCGAGTCGTACGCTGGCTGGGCGGAGGCGACGGCGTATAACAAATCAGTTGCCGGCGTCGGGCCAGACTGAGGAGAGGAGTTAGAAGGGATGGTGTGTTCGGTTGGAATGATCGATAGAACCGCCCACCTCTAGAGGCAGTCAGGGAATGGACCTCGAAACCTCCGTGGTTCGACCGATTCGGGACGCGATCCGGAGCCTCCTCCGATCCCCGGGCTACACCGCGACGGCTCTCCTGTCGGTAGGTGGAGCCATCGGCCTGAGTTGCTCCGTCTACGCCGTGGTCGTGTCGATCTTTCTCACTCCGCCACCATTCCAGGCCCCGGACCGGATTATCCAGTTTTGGCAGACGCCTGGTCCCGGAAGCTCCCAGCCCCAGGACTACCTCCAACCGATACGCATGGAAGAATGGGTCCAAAAGGGAGATTTCCGGACCCTCGCAGAAGTAGCTGGCACTGGGATGGGGCCCACCCTGGTGCTCCAGAGTGCCGAAGGCGGCCAAAGGGTCACATCAGCGCCTTTGGTGGGGGACTGGTTCGGCCTTTTGGGCGTCTCCGCCGCGCTGGGTCGGGTGCTGACTCCCGAGGATCTCCGTCCCGGTGCCCCGCCTGCTGCGGTAGTAAGCGACAGTTTCTGGCGGGCGTACCTGGCAGGTACGCATTTGGGGGAGATGGTGCTCTCTGGCGTCCGGTTCACCGTGGTCGGTGTCATGCCACCCTCTTTCGAACCCGGGCGAAGGGTGTGGATTGGGACGGAGAGCCTCCCGGCGGATCATCGCCCAGCGGCGTTTGCCGGGCTGGCCCGCTTACGCCCCGGGGCGTCCCCCGAGGACGGTGCAGCGGAGATTGAGCACTTGGCAGCAGTCCAGGTAGAGGCGGACTCAGCTCGGTACGCGGGGTTGGGGGCCACGGCCCGCCCTCTGGACCAGCTGGGGCGTCGCGGGGAGGGGCCCGCCCTCTGGATGTTGGCAGGGGTGGTGCTTGCAGTACTTCTGGTGGCTCTGAACAACCTCACGGTACTTACTCTTGTCCGTGCCCAGGGTCGGAGTGGGGCCCTTGCGGTTCGTGCTTCCCTTGGGGCCTCGAGTTGGCAGCTGGGGCGTGGGCTGGCGACCGAAGGAGCAGTCATTGGGCTATCCGGAGCCGGGCTGGGAGTAGCCCTGGCGGTTTGGGGGAAGGACTTGGCCTGGGCCTTCCTGGGTGGGTACTGGACCAGGCCCACAGTGGATGGGGGCCTGGTGGGCCTTGCTCTGGGTCTGGGTGTGCTCACCGCAACATTGATCGGCATTGAGCCAATGCGCCGCGTTGGTTCGCTGAACCTCCGAGCGTTGCTCCAGCGCAGGACCGGTGGGTCGGGTAGCACCGTCCGCGAACGGCGCACTCGACAGGTGCTGGTCGCCGCGCAGGTGATGACGTGCGCCGTACTCCTCGTTGTTGTGAGCGTTTTTTCGATGGCCTATCAGGCATTCGCCGACCTCGACATGGGTGCCGAGGTGGAGCGGGTGGTCGAGGTCCACCCGGATTGGGAGGTCGCCAACCTCGAACCAACCGATCGTTGGAACATGGCGGAGATCCTCGTCCAAAGACTTGAGGTAACTGCGGGTCTGGAAGGTGCAACGGCGTGGCTCCAGGTAAGCGAGGACTACCCTCCCCGCCCGGAGTTCGACGCCGTCATTGAGGGTGCACCGCCCGACCTCGGGCCCCGGAATGGGCTCTACACATACCATGAGGTCCTCCCGGGGTTTTTCGAGGTTCTTGGCCTGGAGATCGTACAGGGGCGCCAGTTCTCGGCAGTGGATGGCCGCGGGGGGAC
The DNA here is from genome assembly GCA_028278645.1 of Longimicrobiales bacterium. Taxonomy (GTDB): domain Bacteria; phylum Gemmatimonadota; class Gemmatimonadetes; order Longimicrobiales; family Gaopeijiaceae; genus JABDNZ01. Next base: position 3,115 of record JANQDZ010000091.1, read on the forward strand.
ACCGGTGGCAGTTGTGTCGGAGCGGGCAGCCGAACTCTGGTGGCCCGGGCAGGACCCTCTGGGTCGACAGATCAAGCTTAGTGAGGCGGGCCAGTGGATGACGGTCGTGGGCGTCAGTCAGGACATGCAGGGCCTCACCGAGTTGAGCCGGACCGTCGCCATTCGGCGCCGGCCCGGGCCGGCCATCTTCATCCCTGCGGGCCAATTCGTCCATCCTCCGGAGGGTTGGCGGGAATTCGGGTGTTGCGATGGGGTGCGCATCGGCGCCCGTGCGGCGACGTCCGGTGGCAGGGTTGTCCGAACCGTTCGGGACCTGGTGGCCCAGGCAGCGCCGGACCTCCCCCTCATTCGCGTGTCTTCGATTTACGAAGCTCAGATGGATGGCTACATCGGTCGTTCGATTCGTGACTTAGGTCGCTTGGTGGGAATCGGGGTTTTGATTGCGCTGGTCCTCTCCGTCGTTGGCATCGTAGGTGTGGTGGGCGAGGCCGTGCACCGCAGGATGCGCGAGATCGGGGTCCGGGTCGCCCTTGGTGCCCGCCGCAGACAGATTGCCTGGATCGTAGGCCGTGAGAGCTTCTTCATGGCGTTCTCCGGTCTGGGCGCGGCCATGGCCCTGTTGTTCGGCCTTAAGGAGTGGATGTCCAAAGCGATTCTGGACGTGTACGTCCGGTGGCTCGCTCCCGATTTGGTCAGTGTCCAGGTCTTGGGCACAGCCTCCATCATCGTGTTGGTGGTTACCATCGGAACGACCACCCTTGCTGCGCGCCGGGCGCTTAACATCAACCCTGTTGAGGCCCTCCGAGCAGACTAGGGTCGGATACGGAAGGACTGGAGAGGTTGGACAAACACCAAGCCGCGTCGGCTTAGCGAGCCTTCGAAGGAACCCTGACCGGGAAGGCGAGCGTCCCCGAAGGGGCAGGGGCACCCTGGCAGGTGGAGACAAGTAGCCCAGATCCCTCCACATCTTAGATTGACGACCGAGGCCGCGGGCGGCCGGTGGTCTCCATCGCCCCATCTTCCTTTGTACGAGGACAGTGACGTGATGAGCACGTTGACGGAAGCGTTCATAGGCAGGATCGAGCTGTTCAAAGATCTGAACCTTGAGGAGTGCCAGCTGCTCCAGGAGAAGGCGGAGGCACGGTCCTTCGAACCCGGGGAGCTGATCTTCGCCGAACATAGCCCCAGGAAGTACCTCTTCCTCCTGGAGCACGGAGAGGTGGAGCTGTTCAAGACCACGCCCCAGGGTGAGGAGACGCGCCTTTCCTTCTTCCGGGAACGGGACTTCCTGGGGGAAGGCGCTCTCATGGACGACTATCCCCACTCGACGTCGGCCCGGGCTCTCCTGGACACCCGGGCGTTCCGGATCAGCCGGGAAGCCTTCTTCTCGATGTTCGAAGAGCACCCGGCCATGGCCATGAAGATCCTCTCCCGTGTCGCTCGGGTGGTTTCTCGCCGGATGCGTCAGGCCAGCACACGGGTCCTCAACGTTGGGGCCCAGTATGTCTCGGGCAGAACCCGGAGCGAGCATGATCTTCTAGGGGACCGAGAGGTTCCCCACGAGTTCTACTATGGAGTCCAAACCCTCCGGGCTCTTGAGAACTTCAACATCAGTGGTGTGCCGTTGGCCGTCTATCCGGTTCTCGTCCAGGCCCTCACACAGGTGAAGCTTGCTGCCGCGAGAGCCAACGCGGACTTGGGTCTCCTCTCCAGGCCCGTGGCCGATGCAATCGAACAGGCCTGTCAGGAAATCATCGGAGGTAAGCTGCATAGCCACTTCGTGGTCGACATGATCCAGGGCGGGGCAGGAACGTCCACCAACATGAATGCCAATGAGGTCATCGCAAACCGGGCTTTGGAGATCCTGGGCTACGAGAAGGGGCAGTACGAATTCTGCCATCCCAACAATCACGTGAACCTCTCCCAGTCCACCAACGATGCCTATCCAACGGCACTCAAACTGGCCCTCATGGAAAGCAATGAGAGTCTGGTAAAGGTTCTCAGCAGGCTGACGGCATCTTTCCGGGAAAAGGCGGACCAGTTCGCCAAGGTCCTGAAGATGGGCCGGACCCAACTCCAGGATGCGGTGCCCATGACCCTGGGACAGTCCTTTGCTGCGTGGGCCACCACCCTCGAAGAGGAGGTAGAGCGCCTGGAACAGAACGCGGCACTCTTCCTCGAAGTGAACCTGGGAGGGACCGCCATCGGCACCGGGATCAACGCTGATCCGGCTTATGGCCCGAAGGTCATGGAACACCTACGGGAAATCAGCGGCCTCGAGGTCTGCCAGGCCCCGGATCTGGTGGAGGCTACCCAGGACACGGGCTCTTTTGTCATGTACTCCTCGGCCTTGAAGCGGTTGGCTGTCAAACTTTCCAAGGTCTGCAACGACCTGCGGCTCCTTTCCTCCGGACCTCGAACCGGGATCAACGAAATCAACCTTCCGGCAATGCAGCCCGGATCGTCCATCATGCCGGGCAAGGTGAACCCAGTGATCCCGGAGGTGGTGAATCAGATAGCCTACAAGGTCATCGGCAACGACCTCACCGTGGCCTTGGCCGCCGAAGCCGGCCAGCTCGAACTCAATGTTATGGAGCCGGTGATTGCCCAGTCCCTCTTCGAGTCCATCGAGATGTTGAAGAACGGGATGACGACCCTCCAACAGCGATGCGTTGAGGGCATCACCGCGAACGAAGAGGTGTGCCAACAACAGGTTCAGCGAAGCATCGGGGTGGTCACGGCCCTGGTGCCCCGCCTCGGATACGACATCTGTTCTCGTCTTGCCCGAGAGGCTCTGGAACAGGATCGGGGCGTTTACGAGCTGGTGCTGGAACAGGAGCTCCTGTCCAAGGAGGAACTAGATCACCTTCTCGATCCTGAGAGGATGGTCTAGCCGATGGCCGGCTTTACCCCGGTGCCCCTGCGGGGGTATCCGACGCGGCCCGGCGCCGAAAAAAAGCAGTTGATTTGGAATTTGCTGGGCCGCGTTGGTTTAGCGAGCCCCGACGGAATTCGACCCCGGGAGGCGAGCGGCCCCCGAAGGGGCACCGGGGGGAGGTCGGCTACAAACCTACAAAAACGGCCAGAAGTCCGGTCGTACCGACAGGATCACCTGCCATTCACCCCCGGCCCGGAGGCCCCGGGCGAAATCCAGGCGGATCACGTCCCAGCCGAGGCCCAGCCCGGCGCCGGCCGCGAGTAGGACTGGCGTATTTCCGCTCTCTGTTTCCGAGGGGAGAAGGAAAAGCTCACTGCCCCATGCCCGGCCGGCCGCACCGAAGGCCCTGAGGCGGAGGAACGGGTGAAGCAGATCCATGGAGCCCTCGGTTCGGGCCAGCCAGTAGTGGTCACCCACCTGAGACCGGAAGGCATGACCGGGCAGGGTTCGGCGGCCGCCGAGGAAGAAGTGGGCCTGCACGGGCGGCTTGCCGAGGAGGGTCCCACCTTGGAGGTCCGCTGACAGGGCCGCTCCCCGTGTGAGCCATCCCTTCTGGTAGGTGAGGCCTGCGGTCAGGGAGCCAAAGTTGTCACTCGTGCTTTCACCCCTCCCCATCGAAGCGGCGCCGAGGGGAACGGAGTACCCGATCCCATCGTCGAATCGGCCAAGGGTGCCCCCGATCGTGAACCTGAGGCCGGGAAAGGGGGTGGAAAAGGACCCGGTGGCCTCGACGGATGCCCAGCTTCCCCTGCTGAGGGAGATGACGGGCCGAAAGTTGGTGTCCTCTACGTCCGAAGACACCACGTCGGCACCCAGACGCTGCCTCTCCAGACGAGCGGCCATCCGTAGGTGGCTCTCGGAGCTGAGAGAGAGGGTGTGGGTCGCTGAAATGCCAGTGGTGAAGTAGAGGTCGGTGTAGTCCTGATTCAGGATCAAGGCAGCCAGTGAGTTCATAACACCGCTGATCGCCGGCACAGGGCCGAGGTCCCTTGGGCGGTTCTGATAAAGCTGGATTTGGCTGGTCGGGTTGCGCTCACCACCCGTCAGCCGGACCTCGAGCGTGGGCTTTTCCCTTCCAAAAGAGAACCCGCCGTAGAACGCCAGGCCCAGGGCGGGATCCGGACTGTGGGAGACCCCCCCGCCGAGGAAGATCCCCTCGGCCCGGTTGTACCTGAGGGCAGATGAGGCGGTCGGGGCGGGGAGGAACAGTCTGGATCCTCTCAAGCCGCTCAGGTAGTGATCCTTGGCGATTGAGAGAGCCAGAGATTGGATTTCGTCCATCTCCGGGGGAGGCTGAAAAGCCCCGAGACCCTCCTCCTCCAGCTCGGCGTAGAGCTCCTCCTCGAAGGGGAAAGCCCTTCGCGTGGCCTCTGGTAGTGCGGAGATGGTGTTTCCTAGAAAGAGAGTGGGCGGAAGGGGTGGATTGATCTGGTAGTCCCGGACCTCGAAGGATCCGCGGATGACGCTTCCGGCCGGTATGTCCAGATAGGGGACCTCTCTCCGGATTTCCAGCTGCTGCCGATAGGGAAGCCAGTGTCGACCCTCCCACAGGCCGTTCTCCAGGGAGATGCTGATGTGATGCAGGTAGGAGTCGACGTATGAAGCTGGGGTGAAGGTGAAGCTCATCCTCACGATGGCTTTTGTATCCCGGTCCAGGTACACGCTTCCCACAAACCCTGGAGCCTCGAAGTCCTTGGGTCGAACCTGCACCTCGTAAACCCGCACGGTTTCCGCTGTGGCGGGTAGGTCCAGGGTCACGGAATCGGCCAAGAGGAAGTCGTATACGTCCTCGGACCCAGGGGCCACGGGGTGGATTACAGCTTCTACCTCGTCGCCGTCGCCGATCCGGATCCGGTCTCCGAACTCGTCCTGGACGACGACGAGATGATCGAGGTGATAGTGGATATTTGTCGGGAGCTTCTCCTCGTCTCGGAGCCCCACTATGCGTTGTTTGAATTGGTTCGGGGCCTTCCAATACACCTCCAGCGCGATCTGGTCCGTCTTTACCAGGACCCTTTCGCCCGTGTCCCCCCGGTCCAGGTAGAAATAGACGTAGCCGCGGGCGTGGGACGAGTAGGACTGGAGGGCTGAATCCTGCGCTAGACCTTGCCTGACGGCGCGGGCCTGATCGATCATCTCCAGCGCCCTGGAGCCGTTCCACGGTTGAACTTGGGCGCTACCAGGAGAACTCAGGGATAATGGCCCGAGGAGCGTCAGGGCTAGTATGGAGATCCCCCGAATCGAGGGAAAAAGGAAGGCCCCGCCTCCCAAGAGGACGGGGCCCTTTCCTCGGCCTTCTCTGTGGTTCACCTGGCGGACTTAGTTGGCGTTCCAGAACCCGGATAAAGAGTCGCCGTGTGGGCTCTCACGCAGCTTCTCAAAGGCCCGATTCCGGATTTGCCTGATCCGCTCCCGGGTGACACCAAGGAGGGACCCGATCTCCTCGAGGGTCCGCTCTTCGCCGTCGTCCAGTCCGTAGTAGAGGTAGAGGATTTTCCGCTCCCGCTCGGTCAGGTATTCCTCGAACATGTTCTCGAGGTAGTCTCGGCGGGCGATGGCCTCAACGTCTTCTTCGATGTCGCTGGCTTCGGCTCCGGAGAATCTCTCACCAAATGAGGCGCTATCCCTGTCGCTCCGATCGATGGGAGCGTCCAGACTCAGCTCGCTGGCGGCGACTCGTCGCAGGGCCCTGATGGTTTCGACCGGCTCTCCCATGTCCTGGGCCAACTCCTGATCCGTCGGAGTCCGACCGAGCTGCTGGGTGAGGGCCGTGTTGGTGCGGGCAAGCTTTGCGAGATTGGAGTTCTGGTTCAGAGGGATGCGAACCGAGCGGGTTTGCTCGGCCAGGGCCTGAAGCACGGTCTGGCGAATCCACCAAACTGCGTAGGAGATAAACTTCACGCCCTTATCAGGATCAAACTTCTTCACAGCTTTCAGCAGACCTTCATTTCCTATACAAACGAGCTCAGCCAGGCCAAGCCCGCGGCCTTGATACTTCTTCACATAGGAGATGACAAACCTGAGGTTGGCTGTGACCAGGCGCTCGGCGGCCTCCTTGTCGCCTGCCCTGGCTCGGCGGGCCAAGGCCCGCTCTTCTTCCGGATCCTGAATGAGTGGGTACTTCTCAACGTCCTGCAGATACTGGTCAAACGAGTCCAGTCCCCGGGAAGTAGAAAACATCCGCGTCTCTGTACCTCGCGCTGGGGGTTGAAGAGGCTGATCAGTTAACCGACGCAACTATCTTTTCCACCAAATCCGCACCAATGGGAGTCACCCCATTCTGCCCCGGCTGTGGGTGGCGGAAAAGTCCGTGAAAATTAAAAATGCCATTCCCGTAAGTCAATGTTTTTTTCACCACTTATGGGATTCTGGGGCATTTAGACCCATCTGCAAAAAAAGTGCCGATGGGCCCCCTGGAGTGGGCTGGAACCGGTCCGGATGGGCCTGTTGCCCGCTGGGGCCTACCTCATCGGAGACCCCGATCCCTGTCGGATGTGTGATTTTTCCCTCACAAAGGGACTCAGACGGGGGTCAGGAAGGGGGCTGGATTTCCCCGGGGGGAACATCTGACAGGGACAGAATGCCCCACGGTAGAACCTGGATTAAGACGGCTGAACGGTTACCAGGGGGTGGTGACGAAGGTGGGACGGACTCCGCTCCGGAGGCTCCGGAGAAGCTGTCGGTCGGTGAGACCTGGGAGGAGACCGATCAACTCACGGAGGTTCACCCGGAGAATGAGGTCTTTCAGCTGTGCTCTCCCGCCCACCGGAAACGCCAGGTCGATGCGGATTGTGTTGCTCGTCCCGGGAGGGAGCCCGAGCCGAAGGCCGGCTCCCACCGTCCCCACCCACTCCGAATCCGTTCCGAAAGGTGCATCACCGGCCCGCATATGCCCCAGGTCTGCAAAAAACGCCAACCCGAGATCGACAAGTCCTGGGGAGGGCGAGGGAAGGAAGATGCGGTCCTCCAGGGTCATGACCACCCGCCGGGCTCCGGGGTAGGCTTCATCTCGAAAGCCTCTGAGGTTCTCACGACCCCCCAGCGTAAGCTGGAAAGGTGTCTCTACCGACCACCCGCCGGTTGCGGAAGCTCGAAACAGGAATGTGTGGAACTGGTTGCCGTTGGGTTGCCAGTAGAGGATTACGTCGGCTTCTGCGAAGACGTCTTTCCAATCCGAGCTGGATGTCCTTTGTCCGCTCACCCGTCGAGCTTCGGCCGTGGCTTGAGCGTTCACGATCCAACCATCCCGGGCTCCTCCAAAAAACACGGACGCTTGGGTGTGGAGGTCGTCGGTGGAAATCCCTCCCCCTTCCTGGAGGGCGTCCCAGGCTTTTCCCAACCCTACAAAAACCTCGGTTCCGACAGCCACGTCCTGCACGCCACGAAGGGCGTCCAGCCCTCTCCGTGTGACATATCGGATGTTCCGCTTGCCCAGGAAGAAGTTCACCCGGTTGGCCCGGCGGCTCATTACCTGGCGCTGGATTTCCAGTTGCCCCACCGAGTCCACCGGCAACGTGTTGGAGAAGTCCTTGTTCACCACGTATTCGGATGTGGCGGGGAAGTCTCGGAACTGGATGGACTCCCGTGAGACCCCGGCCCCAACCACCGTGAGGTCTCCAGGCTGCCCGAACCGCCAACCCACGGCAACGTCCCAGCGCTGATCCAGGAAAGGGAGGAGTAGGTGAGTGTACTCCGGGTGCCCGTTGGTGGAGTAGGAGAAGACCGTCTCCCTCCAAAGGAAGGACTGTCTGGCCCCCACCCGTCCCACCTCACCCAAGAAGGGGTAGGTGAGGGACTCTTCGAAGAAGTTGCCCGTGCGGGTGTTTCCGACGCTCACCCGCGCATCCCACCGACTCCGGAAGAGTCGGGGGGTTGACACCTCCAGTCCGAGATCCTGGACTTCTTTGTCCTTCTTGAGGAACCCACGGACCATGATCCCTTGGCCCATGAAATTCTCTTCCGTGAGCTCGATCCCTTCGATCTTGATCCCATCGTCCACCCTCAGGCCCATGTCAACTTTTGTCGTCCATTCGTCGCGTGTGTAGACATTGACATGCTGGTCGCCGTCGGGTTGGGGGATGGCGAACACATCGGCATCCCCGATAAACCGGTAGGCCCTCAGGAGCCGCTCGGACTCTTCCAAGAGTAGGGCGTCAACGCATTCCCCCACTCGGAAGAGGAGCTCTTTTCGGATGAAATTCTCGCGAGTGCGGACGTGGAGCCGGTTCGCCAGTCGGTAGACCCAGCGAAGGCTCGCGTCAGGGTCGAGCTCGGAGAGATCGAAGATGGAGTTGTTGTCGATGAAGATGTAGGAGATCCGACCCTCCGGGCACTCCTGTGCCTCACTCCTCGCCGGGGCAAGGAGCAAAGCAAAGAGGGAAAGGCAAAGAATTGCCAGCCGGAGAGAAGGTCGCATGCAGTATTTGGGGGTGGCCTTTTGGGGATTAGCCGGGGCTGGAGAAGAGGTCTTCTTGATCTGCCTCGTCTTTGGCTCCGGTCCCCCGCATGAGGAGGCCCTTGATCCGACGTTCCCACATGTCCAGGTCGACCCGAACCTCGTTTTCCAGCATCCGCCGAAGCACCGGATTCACGTCGTGGAGGTCCTCGAGGAATTCGCTCAGGATTCCCCGAGCTTCCTCAGCCTCGAACTCATTGTTGGGGAGGCTGGCCATGTCGCTGAGAATTGATTGTTCGGACCGGGAAACGATGAGGGGGTCTTCCTGGGTGGCCACGTAGACCTCGGTCCTCCGTCCGGGCCCACGGTTTTCTTCGATCGGGCAGAGGCCCACGATCTCATCGGACCGCCAGTATTTCCCGTACCCCAGGTGGACCATTCGACCTTGTTTGATCTCCAATGTTCCCTCCAGCCTTGAGTTTGCGCTAATGTATAGACTTGGGTCCACGGGGGAAACGACTCCCCAATTTCCCGGTCCGGAAGTTGCACTGAAACACATCCGCCCGCGATCTCGCCGGGCGGCCTTTTTTTTACATGGAAGATTAGATCGGATTGATTGAGATATGGCGATTTCGAAGAAGGATGCCCTGGAGTATCACACCCTGGGCGGAAGGCCGGGGAAGATCGAGGTAAAGGCCACCAAGCCGATGGCGACCCAGAGGGAACTCTCTCTGGCCTACAGCCCAGGAGTGGCCGATCCCTGTCTGGAGATCGAAAAGAACCCGGACGATGCGTACCTCTACACCACCAAGGGGAACCTGGTCGGGGTGATCTCCAATGGAACCGCGGTCCTGGGTCTGGGTGACATCGGGGCCCTGGCGGGAAAGCCGGTGATGGAGGGGAAGGGCGTGCTCTTCAAGCGGTTCGCCGGGATCGATGTCTTCGACATAGAGATCGACTCAAAGGATCCGGAGGAGGTCATCCGGGCCTGTCAGCTCCTGGAGCCGACCTTTGGGGGGATCAATCTAGAGGACATCAAGGCTCCCGAGTGTTTCCATATCGAGGAGACTCTCAAGGAGACCATGGACATCCCGGTTTTCCACGACGACCAGCACGGCACGGCGATCATCGGCGCGGCCGGCCTTCTGAACGCCTTGGACCTGGTAGGGAAAAATGCCGAGGAGATCCGGGTGGTTTTTAGTGGGGCCGGGGCATCGGCCATATCGTCGGCGCGCCATTTCATGCGCCTCGGGGTCAAACACGAGAACATGATGATGGTGGATTCCAAGGGCGTGATCTTCAAGGGTCGCACCGAGGGAATGAACGAGTTCAAAGAGGAGTGGGCTGTCGACACCGAAGCCCGCACCCTGGACGACGCAATGGAGGGGGCTGATGTCTTCGTCGGTCTTTCCATTGCGGGGATGGTCACGAAGGGCATGGTCCGGTCCATGGCCGACAATCCCATCATCTTCGGGTTGGCCAATCCGGTGCCGGAGATCCTTCCGGAAGAGGTTGCTGAGGTCAGAGACGATGCCATCATGGCCACCGGAAGAAGCGATTATCCCAACCAGGTGAACAACGTCCTGGGATTCCCGTTCATCTTCCGCGGGGCCTTGGACGTGAGGGCCCGGGCTATCACTCCGAACATGATGTTGGCGGCCACCTTTGCCTTGGCCGAGCTGGCAAGGCAAGAGGTCCCTGAATCGGTCATGATGGCCTACGGCGGGGAGAACATCGAGTTTGGCCGGGATTACATCATTCCCAAGCCCTTCGACCCCAGGGTCCTCTTCTACGTCTCCCCGGCCGTGGCCAAGGCCGCGATGGAAGACGGAGTGGCTAGGATCGAGCTGGATCTGGACGAGTATAGAGATCGCCTCAGGGCCAGCCTCGGGCCGGCCATGGAGGTGATGCAGAGGATGGTTTCCCTGGCCCGTCGGGACCCGAAAAAAGTCGTTCTCCCTGAGGGCCATAACGATCGGATCATCCGGGCCGCCGCTAAAGTTGTCGAAGAGGGTGTGGCTGCTCCCGTCCTTGTGGGGAGGGCTGCTCGGATCCAGGCACGGGCCGAGGAACTCGGCGTCGACCTCGAAGGTGTGGAGATCATCTATCCGCCCGATGAGGAGGAGAAGCGCGAGGCCTATGCCCAGGCCCTTTATGAGCGCCGCCTCCGGAAGGGCCTGACCCTGGCGGAAGCTCGCGGCCAGATGTCACGGGCCCTCCGTTTTGCCGGCATGATGGTGAGGGAGGGTGACGCGGACGCCCTGGTGGCGGGAATCGAATCCAACTACCCGGAGACGATCAGGCCGGCCCTCCAGGTGGTAGGTCGGGCCGATGGCGTGGAGCACGTGGCGGGCCTCTATATGATTGCCCTCCCGAACCAGAAACTCCTCTTCTTTGCCGATGCGTCGGTCAACATCGAACCGGATGCCGAGACCTTGGCTGAGATTGCCATCCTCTCTGCCGGGTTCGTCCGGGAGTTGAAGATCCAGCCCCGGGTGGCCATGCTCTCCTTCTCGAACTTCGGGTCCGCACCACATCGCCTCTCCAGGCGGGTGTCCGAAGCGGTGCAGCGGATCAAGGAATTGGACCCCGACCTCGAGGTCGATGGGGAGCTGCAGGCTGATTCGGCTCTGAACCACGGCCTTCTAGAGGAGCTCTTCCCCTTTTCTGACCTGACAGGGCCAGCGAATATCCTTGTGTTCCCGAACCTGGCTGCTGCCAATACGGCCTATAAACTCATGGGTGAGATTGGAGGGGCCGAGATCATTGGGCCGATCCTCATGGGTATGCAACATCCGGTTCATGTCCTCCAGAGGGGGAGCACGGTTCAGGACGCTGTGAATCTGATCACCATCGCCTCGGTGGACGCGGCGGAGCGGGGGAGGAGTGGAGGCTAGGGAGTCGGCGGGCCAGAACATTCAAACACGGACAGCTTCGAACGCCACAGAGGTCGAGACATGAAAAAGGGCAAGAAGGTCAGGACCGTTCCCCCGGTCAAGCGGATCCACTACTTCGGACGCTTAGGATCCCGCCGGACCCGGTTCTCCGTCGACCGCTTGGGAGGGAAAGGCGCGAGCCTGGCTTATATGCGCTCGCTGGGCCTTCCCGTTCCGCCCGGTTTCACCATCACGACCGAGGTGTGCGCCGAATATTACGATCGGGGCCAGAAGCTACCCCCTGGCCTCATGGATCAGGTGGAAGAAAGCCTGGCCAAGCTCGAGAAGGAGATGGGCAAGGAGTTCGGCGCCACCGAAAGCCCACTCCTGGTGTCCGTCCGCAGTGGAGCGGCTGCGTCAATGCCGGGGATGATGGATACCATCCTCAACCTCGGCCTCAACGACCAGACCGCCGAATGGATGGCCGAGGCTACCGAAAACGAACGGGCTACATACGATGCCTATCGGCGGTTGATCCACATGTTCGGCGACGTGGTCATGGGCGTGGACCATGAGCTTTTCGAAGACGCTTTCGCCGAGATCAAGTCGAAGTACAGCGTCGTGGACGACACCGAGGTCCCGTCCAAGGGCCTCCGGGAGCTGGTGGGTAAGTACAAGCAGATCTACAAGAAAAACACCAAGGAATCCTTCCCGCAGGATCCCCGGAAGCAGCTTCGTTTAGCCATCCAAGCGGTGTTTAATAGCTGGAATGCGCCTCGGGCGGTCCGGTACCGGGAAATCAACCACCTTCACGGTTACCTGGGTACGGCGGTGACGGTTCAGGCCATGGTGTTCGGGAATCTCGACGATTGCTCAGGTACCGGCGTCTGCTTCACCCGGAACCCCGCCACCGGCGAGGACAAGCTCTTCGGGGAGTTTCTGGTGAATGCCCAGGGGGAGGATGTTGTCGCTGGAATCCGAACTCCCCGAGACGTCCAGGAGATGGCGGAGTGGAATCCGAAGGTCCTGGAAGAGCTCAGAGAGATGAAGTGGGTCCTGGAAGGGCACTTCAAGGACATGCAGGACCTGGAGTTCACCATCGAGGGTGGCGACCTCTATATGCTCCAGAGTCGGCGGGGGCAGCGAACCGGTGCAGCAGCCGTGCGGATCGCCGTGGATATGGTGGACCAGGGGATCATCTCGCAGGAAGAAGCCCTTCTGCGGATTCCTCCCCAGGCCATGACCCAATTCCTGCTCCCTAGCTACTCGAGCTCCGACAAGGAAGGCTCCGACGTTTTGACCCGAGGACTGCCGGCCTCCCCCGGGGCCGCCCGTGGAAAGCTCGCGTTCACCGCAGAGGACGCGGTCAAGCGAGCGGAAGCGGGGGAAGACGTGATTCTGGTGCGTCGGGAAACCTCTCCTGAGGATGTGGACGGGATGCACCACGCCAGAGGTATTCTCACGTCCACGGGTGGGATGACCTCCCACGCGGCCGTGGTAGCCAGAGGTTGGGGGAAGTGTTGTGTGGTGGGCGCCGGTGCGCTGAGCATCAACGCTGGGAAGCAAACCGTCACGGTGGACGGGAAGAAGTTCGGTCCTGACGACACACTTTCCATCGACGGATCCACCGGGGAGGTGATGGAGGGTGAGGTGGACCATTCGGAGCCGGAGTTGTCCGGATATTTCGGGACAGTGATGGAGTGGGGAGACGAACACCGCGCCCTGGGGATTCGCGCCAACGCAGATACACCGGAAGAGGCGCTGCGGGCAAGGAATTTCGGAGCCACCGGGATCGGCCTCTGCCGGACCGAGCACATGTTCTTCGGCCCCGGTCGGATCGAGGCGGTCCAGGAGATGATCCTCTCCGATTCCACCCGGGCCAGAGAGAAGGCCCTGGCCAAGCTCCTCCCCTACCAGCGGGAGGACTTCAAAGGGATCCTGGAGGCCATGAAGGGATTTCCGGTGACGATCCGCCTTCTGGACCCGCCGTTGCACGAGTTCTTGCCCCGTGACAAGAAGCGCCAGGATCTCCTGGCCCGGACGTTGGGAGTCACCCCCGGGATGGTGGAGGAGCGGGTGGAAGCTCTGGAAGAATCCAATCCCATGTTGGGCCATCGCGGGTGCAGGTTGGCCATAACCTACCCCGAGATTCCGGTGATGCAGGTCACCGCGATTGTGGAAGCGGCCGTGGCCTGCCGGCGTGCAGGGATTCGGGCCCTTCCCGAAATCATGATCCCCCTGGTTGGCTCGGTGAAAGAGTTCGCTCTGCTTCGTGATCTCGTGGAGCAGACCATCGAAGATGTGATGAAGGCGGAGAACTACTCCGGAAACCTCCAGATCCCCATCGGGACGATGATCGAGGTTCCCAGGGCAGCCATGACCGCCGGAGAGATCGCTGGGATCGCCGACTTCTTCTCTTTTGGCACCAATGACCTGACGCAGATGACCTATGGGTTCAGCCGGGACGACATCAACAGTTTCCTCCCCGATTACCTCTCCCAGGGTGTCCTGGACAAAGACCCATTCTTCAGCCTCGATCAGACCGGGGTCGGTCGCCTGGTTGCGCTGGCCACCTCAGAGGGCCGAGAGGGGAATCCGGACCTGAAGGTGGGCATCTGCGGGGAGCACGGAGGGGAGGCGGACTCCATCGAGTTTTTCCACGGCATCGGCCTGGACTACGTGAGCTGTTCATCGTTCCGGGTGCCGGTGGCCCGCCTCGCCGCTGCTCAGGCCGCCCTTCGCATCGACGGGTGGGAGAATTCGGACTAGAGCACCCCATTCCGGAATGGGGTACTAACCTCCGTTAAGACTTTCCCAGGGTGGCCCTCCCCCGCCAGATTGGCCGAGACCCTTGTCCCTGGCCGAGATCCCGGAGGTTCCCATGGCCATCCGTCGTTTCCAGTTCCCGTTGCTGATCGGTCTGCTGGTCGTTTTTTTCTCCCTCCTCCCAACAGACGACGTCGAAGCGCAAAAGCCGGCCTTCGTTCCGGACCACGTGCCCCCGCGAATCCACCCACTCCCGCCTCTGAGGGATCAAGCCAAGATCGAACAGGAGTGGGCGTACAAGAGGGTCACCGAGGTCATCCCCATGCTTATGCGGGAGTACGGGGTGGACATGTGGATCCTCTCCATGCGGGAGTACGAGGAAGACCCGGTCTTCTGGGCCATCAAGGCCCCCACGACCTTCGCTGCCCGAAGGCGGTCGATCTACGTCTTCTTCGACCGAGGGCCGGGCGAGGAGTTGGAACGCCTGGCGCTGGGCGGCGGGAGCCAAGGAGGCACTTTTGAAGCCTACCGATCGACCAGACCGTCACCTCGAGGGGATCAGGCCGAGCTGGTGGGGGATGAACAGTGGATGCTCCTGAGGGAGTTGGTGGAGGATCGTAATCCCGGCACCATCGCAGTGAACATCGACGAGCATTGGGCCTTTGCGGACGGTCTAGGCGCCGGGGAGTGGGAGGCCTTGCAGAGGGCCCTCGGGCCGACCTACGTCGCCAGGGTGAAGCGGGAGCCCCGGCTGGCCGTGGAGTTCATTGCCCACCGGCTACCGGACATGATGCCTGCCTACCGGGAACGAGAAGAGACCGTCCACGCCATCATCTCCCAGGCCTTCTCCAGCGCGGTGATCACCCCAGGGGTCACCACCACGGAAGACGTGCAATGGTGGCTGCGGGAGAAGGTTCAGGAGTTGGGGATGACCACCTGGTTCCACCCCTCGGTGGACGTGCAACGGGCGGGTGAGATTCCCACCGGTGGCCCAGTGGTCATCCAACCTGGTGACCTCCTCTGGACGGATTTTGGAACTGTCGCCATGAATCTCCACACCGACACCCAGCATCTGGGGTACGTCTTCCGGCCTGGAGAAACCGAGGTCCCAGCCGGGCTTCGCCAGTGCATGAAGGCGTCCAACCGGATGCAGGACATCGTGCTGGAGGAGATGGAAGTGGGGAGGACCGGGAACGAGATACTGGCGGCGGCCAGGGCGAAGATGGATGCAGAGGGGATCAGAGGTACCATCTACAACCACCCCATCGGGGACAATGGCCACGGCGCCGGACCTCTCATCGGTCGTTGGGATGCCCAGGAAGGTGTGCCGGTGCGGGGAGACCTCCCCCTGCGGGCCTCCACCTGGCACTCCATCGAGCTTCAGGCTCGCTACCCCGTCCCCGAGTGGGGCGGGAAGGAGGTCTCCTGCCGGCAGGAGGAGGAGGCCTACGTGGCTGAGGACGGAAGCAGGCACTGGGTTTTCCGGCGCCAGACCGAATTCCACTACGTCTGGTAGGAGGGCGAATGGCAAAGCAGTACTGGCTCATGAAGAGTGAGGAAAACGTCTACTCCATCCGGGATTTGGAACACGACGGGACTACCTGCTGGGAAGGCGTCCGGAACTACGAAGCCCGGAACATCATGAGGGACCGGATGAAGGTGGGTGACAGCGTCCTCTTCTATCACTCCAATGCAAAACCACCGGGGGTGGCCGGAATAGCCCGGGTCTCGAAGAAGGCCTACCCGGATCACTACGCCTTCGACAAGAAAAACCCCTACTACGATCCGAAGTCCGATCCGGAGAACCCGCGTTGGTTCATGGTCGACGTGGAGTTTGTGGAGGCCTTTTCTGAGGTGGTGTCCTTGAATGAAATCAAGGCGACCCCCGAGCTGGAGGAGATGGCGCTTCTGAAGAAGCTCCGCCTTTCGGTTCAGCCGGTGACGAAGGAGGAGTTCGGGATCATACGGAAGATGGGGCGTCGGAAGTAGGCGGCGACGCTGCGTCGCACCGGCCCTACGAGGCCTGCCCGTTATATGTAAGCGGCTCCGCCGCTTCGAGGCCGCTTCTACGAAGGCGGCCCGTACTCGCTGAGCCAGTCCTCCGGCTTGAAGACCCTGGCCATTTCCCGCTCTCGAAGCCGGAACCACCGGGCCACCAGGAGAATCTCGGAAGCCGCCTCCTGAGTCAGGGCTCCAATCTCCGGTGGGGGTGCCGTGAAGACACCCTCGATCTTCGCTGCCGCACGCTTCCTCCCGGCCTTCCCCTTCGGGTTGGGAAGCTCGTCGGCCACCAGTCCTTTTCGGATCAGGTAGAGGCGGTCGTCCCCGCGGAATCCGGGCACCCGGTAAACGAACGACAGCCCCTCTACTCGCCCGCGGAATCCCACCAGTTCCCGCTGCAGGGTCTGGAGGCGCTCCAATCGATCCCGGACGATGGCGGCGAATTCGAACTCCATGGCCTCGGCGGCCTGGTCCATCTCCTCCTGGAGCACGACCAGTGGCTTCCGGCTTCGTCCTTCCAGGAACCTCCGGGCGGTCTCGACCGCATTCCCGTACTCCGCCGAGAAACAGCCGCCAAAACATGGCCCCAAACAGCTCCCGGTTTGGGCTCGGATACATCTCGGGACCGTTCCTTTTTCGAACATCTCCAGCTGGTCCCCGAATACGATGGGTATACTGCCGGGGCAGTTCCGGAGTCCGAGGACGTGAGAAAGGTCGGACAGGGTGGCTCCGAGAGACCCAGGCCGGGGGAACGGGCCGAAGTAGGTGGCGCCGTCCGGTAGGATTCGGGCTACAGGGATGACCCGGGGCGCCAACTCCTGGGTGATCTTGATGAACGCGAAGCTCCGCTTCCTCTTGTGCTCCACATTGTACCGAGGCCGCCAACGTTTGATGAGGCGCATCTCCTTCACCAGGGCGGCGAACTCATTTGGTACATAGTCCCAGGTGACGGAGAGTGTGTCCCTGATGAGTTTTCCGGCCTTTTCGTTGGGTTCTGCCCGGAAGTAGGAAAGGAGCCGGCTCTTCACCCGAACGGATTTTCCTACATAGAGGATCTCTCCCTCGGGCCCTTCCATCCGGTAAACGCCAGGACGGTCCTCCGCGTGCTGGCGGACAAAAGCTCGAAGGCTCGGGTTGAGGATCATGGGACTCCTTGGACTTTCGCTTTTCCTTCGGGCGTAAGGTAGGACCGAATCACCCCTTTCGTCCATTGCTTTGCCCGGAAGCCCCGGCTAGTCTGCGGCCATGTCCGAAGGAAACCAATTCAGGGTCATCCGAGATCCACTCTGGAACTCGATTCGCCTCGACCGTACCGCCGTCCGCATCGTGGACACGGCGGAGTTCCAGCGTCTCCGGTACATCCGGCAGCTGGGCCTCGCACATTTGGTGTATCCGGGTGCGACCCACACGCGATTCGACCATGCCGTCGGAGTGTACCACCTGGCCCGAACGGCCCTCCGGTTCCTCAAAGAGAGAACACCGGTACCCGGAGAGGTGTGGGAAGGGGAGGAACTCATCCCCTATGCGGCCCTCCTGCACGATATCGGACACTTCGCCTTCTCCCATGCTCTGGAGGAGTTGGAGCCGGACCACATCCCTGGTGATCACGAGGAGGTGAGCTCTCAGTTCTTCCGTTCTCCGGAGCTCCAAGAGGCCCTGGAAGGGTTGGGGCCTGGAGCCGCGGACCGAATCCACAGACTAATCAGGGGGGATGGCGACCTTCCGCTTCGGGGATTGGTGTCAGGGAGTCTGGACCTGGACAAGATGGAGTATCTGCGCAGGGATGCCCGCTTCTGCGGCGTACCCTACGGAGAAGTGGACGTAGACCGGCTGATCCAGGGCATGGTTCTACTGCCTGATCCAGAGACGGGGCTCTATGAGGTGGGCGTCCACGAAAAAGCCGTGGCCGCTCTGGAATCGCTCCTGTTCGCGAAGTATCAGATGTTCCGGAACGTCTACTGGCACCACGGCGTCCGGGCCGCCACCGCTCTGTATAAGAGGATTGTCGAGGAAGCGGTGAAGGAAGAGTTGGTGACTCCCCCGGATCTGGTGGGGCCCACCGACGAGGAACTCCTCTATGAGATAGGCCGCCGAGCCGAACAAGCTGGGACACCGGCCGCTGAGCGACTCCGAGCTCGATGGCTCCCGGCCCTCAGGGAAAGAAAGATTCCGAAACGGGCGATGGAGTTGACGGCTGCGGACCTTGCCGAGATCCCCCTGCCATCCTGGCTCGGTGAAGACTCTCCCAGGCGCCGGGCGCTGGAGGATCACCTAGCCCAGCAGCTGGATCTGGAGCCCGGCGAGGTGGTGGTGGACTATCCGGTGAAGTCGGCCATGTTCCAGCTCAATCTCCTTCTGGAACGACGAAGTGGGGCCGTTGCTCGTGTCGGCCCGGAGGGTCTGCCGGGCGTCATCGATCTTCCCCGCGTGGCGGAGGAACTTTATCGAACCGCCAGGGTCCTTCGGGTATTCACCTTTTTCCGCAGAACGGTGACGCGTGATCAGTTCCTGAACGCGCTCCTGGCGGAGGAGGCTTAAACCCGGGAACCTTCCGGCTGTCGGGGGGTGTAAAGGGTTCGGAAAAAGCTGGACATCTGGGTAACAGCCTGATAGCTTGAAAGGCTGATTACCCATCGGTCTTCCTCGTAGAGTCCGGATCGATGTCTGCTCGCCCTCTACCCCTTGGGTGGTGGGCGGATGGTTTTGATAGCGATATAGATAGGTAGGCCCCAATGGCGGGGCCCCTAGGAGATAGGAAATGAGTACCGTAGCTACGGAAGCCCCTGCTCGCCGGAAGCGGAAGAGCCGCAAGAATCCTCTTGCGGGGTTCTCGGCGACCGTTGAGGAGCAGTCCGCACTGGACCAGTACCTGCGGGACGTGAGCCGTCACGAGCTCATCACCCCGGAGCGTGAGAAGGAGCTGGGGGCATTGGCACAGGCTGGGGACGAAGACGCTGTACAGGAATTGGCCAGGGCCAACCTGCGCTTTGTCATCAGCGTTGCGAAGAAATACCAAAACCGCGGGGTTTCTCTCACGGACCTGATCCAGGAGGGGAACGTCGGTCTTGTAACGGCTGCCCGGAAGTTTGATCCCGAACAGGGCGTGAAGTTCATCAGCTATGCCGTCTGGTGGATCCGACAGGCCATTCTGGCGTCGTTGGCCAACCACGGACGGGCGGTTCGTGTGCCG
>JANQDZ010000020.1 GCA_028278645.1 Longimicrobiales bacterium
ACGCCCTCAAAGAGACGGGGATCAGCGGAGCGGCTCTGAAAAAGATCGCCCACGGAAACTGGCTCAGGGTCCTGAAGAAGACCTGGAAGAGGTAGACGGAGGAAAGTATGAAACCGACCAAAGCTCAGCTCTCGGCTTTATCTCGAAGGGATCCGGTCCTCGGGAAGGCCATGAAAAGCCTCCCGCCGTTCCCCGATCTGCCGGTGAAACCGAGGCTCCCGTACTTCCACACCCTGGCCCGGATCATCATCTACCAGCAATTGGCCACTGGAGCCGCTCGCACCATCCACAATCGGGTGAAGGCCCTCAGCCCCAACCCCCGCCGGTTTCCGACGGCAAAGGAGATACTGGGACTCCCTGAGGAATCGTTGAGGGGCGCGGGGCTTTCCAGGAGCAAGCTGAAGGCCATCCGGAGCCTGGCTGAGCGAACCGAATCCGGCAATCTCCGCCTCCGTAGTCTCTCCGCTTTGCCCGACCAGGAGGTCGTGGAACAGTTGACGGCGGTATGGGGGATAGGCGAGTGGAGCGCCCAGATGTTCCTTCTTTTCCACCTCGGCCGCCTGGACGTTTTTGCGCCGGGGGACCTGGGGCTACTCGAGGGTATGCGGATCCTGGACGGCCTGGATGAGCGGCCGACCCAGGCTGAAGCCCTGGAGCGCGCAGAGGTCTGGGCACCATTGCGGAGCGTAGCCTCCTGGTTCCTCTGGAGGCTCAAAGACGGCGGAGAGATTTAGGCGCCCCGCTCAGGTCCGGCCTCCAAATTGACCTCTCTCATCTGACTACCCGTTCCGTGACCAACGTGGCTGGTTGATTCAGCTTAAAGACCGGATAGACCTGGGCCGCCGAGCTCCATTGAGCCGCCAGGTATCTATCGAAGAAATTCCAGTAGACCATTCCGTCGTCGCTCTCCGGCTCGAGAAGTGAGGCGGCTAGTGCGCCCAAAGCCTGAGCGGTAGTGACGAAGAGGGTGCCCGCCGGAAAGTCCCGCTGAAGGGTGGCGTACTCCCCCGTTATCCGGGTGTTGTAGTGGCCCTGGTTCAACCGGGACGATCCAGTGGCTTCCGATACGCTGAACTGTTCCACGGTCAAAGTCGCCGGCTCGGTGAGCCGGTCCACGGCGATCCCGTGTTGCAGAAGTTTTGCCACCACCTCTTTGTCAGGCACGGTGATCAGGTAGCCTCGGGGCCAGGACACGGTTCGCGTGGGCACCCAGTCCGCCAGGTAGGGCACATCAGGGTACGTCCGGAGTGTTTCGGTGGGGCGTGCCCGAGGACGTCGGCCCTCGGTCTGGACCACCTCCATCTCGTACCCCTCGATGGTGATCCGATAATCGATGGCCTGGCTGTCGAACTCGACGGCGAACTCACCAGGCGACAGGCCGAGGCCCCGCTCCACGATCCTCCGGTCGGCTTCCCGGACGAGGCTCACTACTTCGTCTTTCTTCACGTAGAGGTAGTCGAGGAAGGTGAGGAACAGATCGTAGGCTCCTTGGACCCGGGTTTCGAAATCCACGTAGGGGTACTGCTCGTTCAGCACGGAGATGCGGTTTCGAAGACCTACGTAGTTGCTCAAGTACCTGGGCTGGGGGCCGAGGGGGACCCAACCCGCGCCGGGATCGGCCGAGTTGATAAAGTCGCCGTGAGGAATGGTGAGGAGCCCGTAGTCGGCCTCGGTCCGGCGGGTGATTTCGGGTAGCACCACGTCGGCCATATAGGAGAGAATCTCTCGGTCACCGTTGGAATTCAGCCCCCACGTCCAGGTGACAGGCTCCTGGTGGTAGGACCCGTTGTGGGTGTGACTGTCCAGAAAAAACACCGGATCCCAACGCAGGAGGACGTTCCTCACCAAGCCGGCGACCTCGGGGCTCTCCAGCTTCATACCATCCCGGTTGAGGTCGAGGTTCTGGCCGTTGTACCGTATCCCTACCCCCCCCTCAGGACCAACCTGGTTCGTCCGATTCCGGATACTGATTTTTTCGTTCCCGTCGGGGTTGAAGTTGGGGGAAATGAGAATGACCAACCGGTCCAGGTAATCCCGGGTTTTGCCCTGGAGAATGTCCCGGGCCAACATCAGAGCGGCTTCTTTCCCCTCCACCTCCCCGGCATGGATGTTGGCTTGGAAGTAGACCACCGCCCGGTCGTCGTAGGCGAGGTCCGACGGTGACGCCGGCACGGGATCGCCGAGGATTAGGAGGGGAAGCGGCCGTCCCTCGGTGCTGGTGGCCATGGTCTCAACCCGAATCAGGGGACTCATGGCCTGAAGGTCCGACACGAAGTCCAGCACGTCGGAGTGGAGGGAGGTGCGGGTGAACCCACTGGACTCCGCAACGGTCGTAGGGGCCGGCCGCTCTACCTGGCCCACCAGACATTGAGGCGTCAGGAGCGCTGCAACGAGCAGGACACCGGTAGGAACGTATCGATGGATCATTTCCCAACTTCCTCTTTTTCGTCTTTTTCGTCGTCGTCTTTTGGCGGTAGCACCGGTTTCACCCTGAAGATCTTCCGAACCACGGCTTGGTCGAAGGCTTCCGCCTCCCGTTCGACCTCGAACTCCCCGGTTGCCAGATAGCGGAGGGTGGACGTGGTGTGAGCAAGCCCCACCTGCCCCATGAGGTCCATCCATCCTCCTCTTGCCGTCTCGTCCGGCGCTTCTGTAGTGACGGAGAAATAGGTGATGCGCGGACTGTTCAGTCCGTTCCCGATGCTTTCGGTGCCACGGAGACGCATGCTCACGACCATTCCGTTGTGGAAGTACTCCGTGAATCCGTCCCGGTCCTGCTCACCGTACTTCTTGTATCGGGCGTAAAGGCGCTGGTTCATGTCGTGGACGGCTTCATTGCCGGTTACGGCCGCCGCCATGGTGTCAAGGATCGCAAATTGGGCGGTTTGGTAGTCCGGGTTCTCCTCATCCTCCACCCAGGAAAATCCGGGAATGAACCAACCCCTCGGGACCCACCATGTCCGGGGCCCCACTCGCCTCCCTCGAGCCCATGCGCTGTACCCGGCGAAGTACTGAACCCACTCGTGGCTCGGATAGCCATGGGGGTTGATATAGATGTCGGGGAGCCAAGCCTCTCGGATCATCCGGCGGGCCTGACTCTCCGGATAGACCGGATCGGAAGAGCTTCCACCACTGGTGGCGTCCGTCCCGAGGGCCCCTGGCCGTCCCGCATGGAGCATATGGTCGGGATTCACCAGCTGCCTTTCGTAGGCCACCGAAACTCCGTCCGGGTTGGTTACCGGGTGCAGGACCACATTCACCTTCTTGAGCATCTCCTGGTATGCGGAGTCCGTTACCAGGAGCTCCCCGAGGCGGAGGATGTGGTTGGTGCTTGAGACTTCGTTCGCGTGCTCACGCCCGCTGACGAACAGGGTGGGTTTCAGGGCGTTGAGTTTGGCCTGGGAGATGAAGGTCCCGGTCTGGGGCGGGAGGAAGTCTGCTGCCCATACACGATTCCCCAGGAACGACTCTGTCAAGAAATAGGCGTCCACTCCCGGGAAGGACCCTAGCTTCGCCAGAACGTCCTCGCTCTCAGCGAGAGACATGGGGGAGTCCCACTGGGCCAGGCGCTCACCCTCGTACTCCCAATCGCCTGAGGTGAGACGGGGGTTTTGGGTTGGTTTTGGGTTACGACTCCTCGGAAGAACCACGCTCTTCTGATACGTGCTGTCCTTCTCCAACCGGAAATCCAGAGCCAGGGCCTCGACTCTGTCCCAAGACAGGACGTCTTCCATCATCCCGGCGTCGTGAAGGCGAATCAGCGACTCGAGCATCTTCTCCAGGAGCTCCACGCTCAGGAATTGCCTGTCGATCCCTGACTCGCTGCTCCGGACCGCAAACTCCTCGTAGCGGTCCACCGAATCCGGGACCGTCACCCGGACCCGAACCTGCGCCAACCCCTCCTCCCCTTCGCCGACTACCACACCACTCAGCGATGGGGCTGGGGTCGGGAGCGGGTTGAGTTCGTATCGCTGGAGCAATGGCTCGGATTCCCCCGAAGCCCAGGTCCGGACCAGGAGCTCCGGATTCCCTCGCTCCTTCCCGGTCAGTGTCAGCCGGGCCTTTCCTGGCATCCCGGCCCCGGAAGGATCAACAAACGGCAGAACTCGTCCAGGGTTGGACAGGCTGGTCTGGTAGCGGCCCCCAATCAGGCTGAAGAGGGTGTGGGTTTCGAAATAGAGATCCTCATGCAGGGCCTCCAAGGAGCTGACGATCTCCTCGTCCACTCCGATCCGGTAATCCGGCTCGCTCAATCGGAGATCTACCCTGAACTCGTCAAAGAACGGCGCGTTGTCCCCCGCCGGATTCCCGTCCTGGATGTCCATCACGTACGCAATCAACTCACCGTACGTCTCGGTCTGGAGACGGTCCCAGAAGCGCTCGGGATCGGTGACAATCCGCTGGTCCACCAAGACCTGGTCCCCGGCGGTGGCGGTGACCCAACCCGTCGTCACCCTCACCTGTTCGTACTCCGGGAAGAGGTCGAAAAACGGCCGGACCACATAGCGGGGATCGAATGTGTCCGAAAGGATCACCGAGCCGCTGGAATCCCGAGCCTCGAAGGTATAGATGGGATCCTTTTCCCTGGTCGGGTGGAAGGCCACGACCGAATCGCCGATTCCCAGCTCTCGGGCCAGGACGGCATCGATGGGATAGACCTCCTGGAGCCATCGGGTCTCCGCAGCGATGGTCTGCCACCTGACCTCCTCGGACTCCTCGAGGGTGTGGTAGGTGAGGTCGATGGAGGCTACCTGCTTCCCCCGGAGCTGGGGCAGGAGGACGTCGTTAATCCATGAATACCCCTGTTTGTATGCGCTGAGCACGTGGACCATCGCGGCCGTGGCTCCGCGGTCGGCGAGAGCCTCTCGGATCTCTTCCTCCAGCTCCGCGCGAATCTCCGGAGGCTCGCTGACCCTCACTTCCACCGAGGCGGGCTGGCCGGTTCGAATCCGAGGATAGACGTCCTCCTCAAGGAGCTCCCGGACCTCGTCCAGCTCCCAGGGAAGATCCCACTCCTGGACAAAGATCGTGTCCCCGACTCCGAAGCCCGTCGGCCAGCTGTCGACGGAAACCTGTGCGTTAGGGAAGTGATCCCCCACCACCGCAGCAACCATGTCATTCAATCCCGCCGGCGCTTCTTCCGCGGCGATTTCCACCTCGATCCGCTGGGGAGGATCGTTCTCCAACCGTTCCATCCACATATTCAACTTGGTGAGGGCCAGGGCGAGCTGTCCCGAGGCCCTCCTGCCCTGCAGGAACCTCCGGACATCGGTCTGGGCATCCGATAGGTGATATTCGCCTTTGCCATAGGTCCAGAGGTAGGGAGCCTGGTGGGCCATCCAACGGGCGACTGCCGACAAACCCGCCTCGTCCTCCGCGCCCACCGCCAGTGCGTTTCGGTCCCCAAAAGCGTTCTCCACGAACTGGACGAAACCCTGGCCGGGTCCCACTTCGGTTCCGGGCAGCTTGTCTTCTTCCTGAAGCCGGCGGATTTGGTAATGATCCGTGCCGAAAAGAAGGGGGAAGCCAGCCTGGGTAGGATCATTCTCCCCGGCCCCCACCTCCACTAACGGCAACCGGGCACCAGCCGTCTCCAGCCCAATGCGGGTCGCGAGGTCGATGACCTCATCAGAAGCCTCTGGACCGCCCAAAGAGATAAACCCAGCGGTCTCGTCGGGGACCAGATCCCGGTTTGTATCTCGGTACAAACCCCCGACACGGTAGATGTCAGGAAGGGCAAAAGTGGCGTCCCCACCCCTCCTGAAGGCCGGCGGATCTCGGAGGTCCCAGGGATCTTCGGGCCGGAGGGTGATGGTCCGCACCGCTCCGTGGGCCTGGATTCTCACATCGAGGCGATGGAGTCCTCTGAACTCAAGGTCAGTGAGTTCGAGGCGTTGTTCCCCCCTCCCCTCTTCGACCGGGTCCATCTCCCCCGGATCAACCTCAGTCACCGGGACCTCTTCCCCTGGTTCCTCCTCCCCAACCGATACGGTGTCCTCCCCCAGGAAGGCTGCCACCGCCGCGTCGAAGTCAGGCCCCGGGCCATCGATGCCGGACACCTCTACCTGAGCCCGGGCTATCCCGTGAAGCCCCTCCTCAACCACGATCTCGTCCAGGACGACCCGGAAGTTCTCGAACCCCCTGCCCTGGAGGAACTCATCCACCTTCTCTTTCAGATCCCTCCAGGTGACCCCTTCCGGGTCCCAAACCCCGGGATATCGGCCGGACAAATACCCGGACGCAGCCAGGAGGCCGGTGGCGTCGTAGCCCACCACGACCAAACCACCTCGGGTACGTGTCCTGGTCCGCAGGACGCGGCTCAAGATGCCCTGGCCTGGTGCCAGGTCGGCCAGAAGTTCGGCGGACCCGCCGCCTCCAATACCCGCCGCGTCCAAGGCCCTGGCCCCCACCAGGATCACCGGAGTTTCTGGTGTCTCTCCGGGGCCGGTCGGCCCAGCCAAGCCCAGGTCGGTGCCCGACGTCTCGAAGCCGAACCTGGCCGCCAGATTCGCGGCCGCTGCCACCTCCGCCTCGGTCGGATTTGGAGCGAGGAGGAGTCGCAGGGCCAACCCGTCCACGACCCCATCATCGTTCTGGTCCTGGAGGACCACACCCGTGTCCAGAACCGCTGCGAGGTCCGAAAGGACCGATGGTCCATCGGGTGGGACTAGTTCCTGACCGGCCAGGGGAACCGGGGATCCGAGCAGGAGCAGTGGAACCATCCACGGGAGCCTGCGGAGGATTCCGGGTCCGTAGGAGTTGGACTTGATCATGGTCGTCGCGTGTCGGTGGAAGACAACTCTGCTACCGAGCAGCCGTGAAGGTACGACGCCCCTCCCGGCCTCGCAGCCTCCGGCCCTTCATCCACGACCTCGATCGCGTTTGGTTGCGTCCCACAGGAAGCTCGCTAAGATCCCCCATGCCCATTGATACCCTTCGCCTGAGTAGGGAAGGAACCAACCTGCAGCGATCGGTGATGCGGGAGCTCCTTCGCTTCGCGGTAGACCCGAATGTCATCTCGCTGGCGGGAGGGCTTCCGGCCAGCGAACACCTCCCCCTGGAAGGCCTTCGGGAGTCCATCGATCGAGTTCTGAGCCGGGACGGGCCCCGAGCACTCCAATACAGCCCCCAACTTCCGGAGCTTCGGGAGTGGATTGCCGAGTACATGGTATCCAGAGGCGTACGGTGCACGGAGGAGGAGATCTTCATCACCAACGGGAATCAGCACGGGCTTGCCATCCTTTCCCGTCTGTTCCTGGATCCCGGAGAACCGTCGGTAATCGAGGGGATCACCTTCACAGGGATCCACCAGGTCACGGTGGGCAGGGATTCGGAGGTCAGGCCACTTCCCACCGACCTTGATACGGGGGTGTGTGTAGAGAGCTTCGAAGAGGCCTTGAAGGCTTCCCCAACCCCGAGGGTCGCAGCCCTTATCACCGACTTCCACAATCCCCTGGGCGTTTCCATCGCGGAGGACAAGAGGGCTGACCTGGCCGAAATCGCAGCCCGATATGGTGTGCCATTGATCGAAGATGATCCCTATGCCCCGCTCCGTTTTCGGGGAGAGGGCATCCCACCTATCAAAGCCCATGACGAAGCCGGAATGGTATTCTACCTGGGATCTTTCTCAAAAATGCTGGCCCCGGCCCTGCGCCTCGGATGGATCGTGGCCCCAGCCGACCTCATGCAACGGATCACGACCCTCAGAGAGTCCTTCGACCTGGAGTCCTCCACTCTTATCCAACGGGCGGTGACCGACTTTCTGGTCCGAGGGATGCTGGAGCCCCACCTGGAAGCCATCACGGCGACCCACGGAAAACGGTGTGACACCATGCTGGCCGCGCTGGAAAGACACCTCTCGGGGCTCGCCCGCTGGAGCAAGCCGGAGGGCGGAGTGTTTGTCTGGGTTTCCCTTCCAGACGAGTTGGAAACCACGGAGATGTTCCACAAGTCCATCGAGGAGAAGGTCGCATACATCCCGGGCGGAGTGTTCTCGGTGGATGGGAGCACCAAGAACGCCCTCCGCTTGAACTTCAGCAACGTGACGCCCGAGGCCATTGAAGAGGGGGTGGGCCGCCTGGCGACCGTTATCCGGTCTGCCCTCGGAGAATGATCCCGTCGAAGGACCGCCTTCGCTGGGGACCCAAGAGTAGACGGCAACGACTCAGAAAAACCTGAAACCGGAGACCCCAGGTGATCGACTTCACCCTTACCGAAGAGCAGGAAGCTCTGCGGGACCTGGTTCGTGATTTTGCGGCAAGGGAGATCGCTCCCCTCGCCCCGACATTGGACGAGGAGCAGCGACACGGCGGTGAGATCGTCGAAAAGTACTTCGACATCGGGTTCCTTCACTACGCTGTCCCGGAGGAGTTCGGGGGTGCCGGATTGGGGACCCTGGAGGGGTGCCTGTTCAACGAAGAGGTCGCTGCAGCCTGCGGTGGCGTCGCGTGCACCCTGGGCGGGAACACCCTGGGACTTACCCCTTTGTTCATCGCCGGGAGCAACGAGTTAAAAAAGGAGCTCCTTACTCCTCACACCGAAGGCCCCAACCTGGCGGCCTTCTGTCTCACCGAGGCCGGAGCGGGATCCGACGCCGGGGCCATGCGCACCACCGCCCGGCTGGAGGGGGATGAGTATGTAATCGACGGAACAAAAGGGTTTATCACCAACGGGAGCGTCGCGAGCCTCTATTCCGTCTTTGCCATGGAGAATCCTGAAGCCGGAAACAAAGGGTTCTCGGCCTTTATGGTCCCCGCCGATACCCCGGGCATAAAGATCGGGAAGAAAGAAGACAAGATGGGGCAACGGACTTCCGACACGCGGGAAGTCAGTTTCGAAGATGTGCGGATTCCGGCCCGCTATCGACTGGGAGAAGGACTGGACGGCTTTAAGATCGCCATGATGACCCTGGACGAGTCACGTGCGACCGTGGGCGCAGCGGCGGTGGGGATTGCGAGGGCCGCCCTGGAGGTGGCGACCAAGTACGCCAAGGAGAGGGTCCAGTTCGGTAAACCCATCGCGGGCCACCAGGCCATCCAGTTCATGCTGGCTGACATGGCGACCAAAGTGAACGCAGGCCGGCTTATGTGCTGGCACGCAGCGTGGCTCTGTGACACCGGCCAGAGGAATACCATGGAATCGGCCATGGCCAAGTGCTTCTCTGGCGATATGGCCATGGAAGTCACAACCAATGCGGTTCAGATCCTGGGCGGATACGGCTATATGAAGGACTATCCGGTGGAGAAGTACATGAGGGACGCCAAGCTCCACCAGATCTACGAGGGGACCAACGAGATCCAGCGGTTGGTGATTGCAAGGGGCCTCTTGGGCTAGAAGCTAGTCCGGTCGGAGTCTCTCGACGACCATGTCGCCCATTTCTGAAGTCCCGATCCCGCTTCGAGCATCCGCCGACGGAATGTCTCCGCTTCCCAAAAGGTCGGCCATGGCCGTTTCCACCCTCGCCGCCGCAGAGGTCTCCCCCAGGAAGTCCAGCATCATCTGAACGGAAGAGACCATCCCAAGAGGGCAGGCCACGTTCTTCCCAGCATGTTTGGGGGCCGAGCCATGGATCGGCTCGAACATGGACGTCCGGCCCGGATGAATATTCCCGGAGGCGGCGATCCCCATACCCCCTTGGAGCATGGCCGCCAGGTCGGTGACGATGTCCCCGAAAAGGTTTGTCGTGACAATTACGTCGAACCATTCGGGGTTCTTGATCATCCACATGCACGCGGCGTCAACGTAGGCATGATCCGTGGCGATGTCGGGGAAGTCCTTGGCCACCGACGCAAACGCCCGAGTCCAGATGTCCTGAGGCCGGACGGCGTTGGCTTTGTCCACCAGGGTGACCTGGGGCTTATGGTCACCTCCCCGGTCAGCAGCTCGTTTCTGAGCCAGCTCGAAAGCATACCGAGAGGCCCGTTCGCAACCCTTCCAGGTGTAGACGCCGTTGACGATGGCGACTTCGTCAGGGGTTCCCTTCTTCAGGTGTCCACCGATCTGAGAGTACATGCCCTCGGTGTTCTCCCGAACCACGGTGAAATCGACGTCGGCGGGTCCTTTCCCCTTCAAAGGACAAAGGTGTTCGGCGTACAACTTGATCGGCCTGAGGTTTATATAGAGGTCCAAGCCGAACCGAAGGCCCAGGATCACGGACCGCTCCACCAGCCCTGGCTCCACGTCGGGATGACCGATTGCCCCCAGAAGGAACGCATCCAGGGTCCGCCACTCGTCGATGACGGAATCCGGGACCAGCTCCTTCGTCTTGATGTAGTGCTCGCTGTCGTAGGGATACTCGATGAGGTCGTAGGAGAAGTCTTCAACGTCGGCCACAGCCTTCAGAACCTTCAACCCCTCCCGCATCACCTCGGGACCGATCCCGTCTCCCCCCAGAATACCAATGTTGTAGGACGCCATTCCCACTCCTTTGGCGGAGTTCGATGTGGACAGCCGGTTTTGTCCGGCCAAGCGGAGGGGAAGCTACGGCCTCAGGCGCCAAACCGCGATGGGATCACCCCTCATGTGTGCGGGATCAAACCAATTGTCTGGGGATCGCCCGATTTCTGCGCGCGACCTCCGCCTCCTCCCCCGAATCAGGCCTTCCGGTTCCTCAGACGTCGGGCTTTGAGGCGCTCCATTCGGTCGGTATACCCGTCCTCATCGAATCGACCTGCGAGGTCGCACACCCCGTCGGACATCAGGGTGGGATAGGCGTCCTCGAACGCCTGCCGGATGTCCTTCAAAGGAAGGTCAGGATAAACTCCCCGGTCCTTCAAGTACTCCATGTAGCGTTTCCCGTCGGCATCGAACGGCTGGAAAACGGAGTCGTGTATACCATCGAATTCCAGTGTCTCGACGCCGAAACGTTCGCAAAGAGCCTTGTTGAAGGCCGGTGTGGCCTTGACCCACTCGCCATCGATGAGGAGGTCGGCGTACCCGTGGAAGACAAACACGTCGGTGCCCATGGACTTCCGCAGCCGTTCAGTCGTCAGGTGGTTTTTCACATCAGCAAACCCAAGGCGGGCCGGGATACCCTGGACTCGAGCGGCCGCGGCCAGGAGCACGGCCTTTGCGATGCAGAATCCCCAGCCTCGCTCCAAGAGGGCGCTGGCCCTCATGGCCCTTTCGTTCAGGTCGATGTGGTACGGCTCGTATCGAAAATCATCCCTAACCGCGTAATAGAGGGCGATGGCCTTTTCTCGGGCGCCGTCTGCCCGTCCCTCCTGCGAGAAGGCCAGAGGTTGCCCTGCAACCCGGTGTGAAAACCGGACCACCTCCGGGTGGTGGGAATCAATGAAGTTCCCAGGCTCGAGGTAGTCTTCCACCCTGCCGCTTTCTGAATACACGGATACCCTTTGTCGTTTTGCCGAGACAGCAGTAGAGTGTCCCAATGTACTGAGCCCGTATCTCTTGAACAGGAGCGTGGCGTGGCGAGGAAGCTGATGTCTGGGAACGAAGCCATCGCGCAGGGTGCCTGGGAAGCGGGAGTGACCTTCGCCGCGGGTTATCCGGGCACTCCCAGCACAGAGGTGCTCGAGAGCCTGGCCGGTTACGAAGGGGTGGATGCTCAGTGGTCCACCAACGAGAAGGTGGCTTTCGACGAGGGCATGGGGGCGGCCCTTGGCGGTATCAGGACCCTGGTGACCATGAAGCATGTCGGGCTCAATGTCGCCGCCGACCCTTTTATGGTGTTCCCATACGCCGGCACAAACGGCGGGTTCGTGGTCTTGGTCGCGGACGACCCGGGCATGTACTCGTCCCAGAACGAACAGGACAGCCGTTACTTCGCGAAGATGGGGAAGGTCCCCCTCCTGGAGCCCAGCGACACCGATGAGGCCAGGACGATGATTCGGGAGGCCTATGAGCTCAGCGAGCGGTTCGCCTCACCCGTCATGTTCCGCACCACTACTCGCCTGGCCCACACCCGAGGAATCGTTGAACCCGGAGCGCGGACCGACGTGCCCAGGCGGGATTTTTCCCCGGATTCAACTCGATATGCGATCCCCGTCTATGCCCGTTTCCGGCGACCAGAGTTGGAAGAGAAGTTGGAGAGCCTAGGGGCGTTCGCAGAGGAATATGGCGGGAACGTCGTCGAAGAGGGCGATCCAGCTGTTGGGATCGTGACTCACGGAGTCCCGTACCAGTACGTAAAAGAGGTGGCGCCTGATGCCACGGTGCTTCGCCTGGGAATGCTCTACCCTCTCCCCGAACAGAAGCTCAAGGAATTCTGTGCTCGATTCGATAAGGTTTTTGTGGTGGAAGAGAGCGAGGGCTTCATTCAACAAGAGATGGCGAGCCTCGGGATCCAGAACGTGGTGGGCAAAGAGAGGTTCACGAACATTGGGGAACTCAGCGCGGACCTGGTGGCCGCCGGGCTGACTGGGGCACCGGTGCAAGAGGACTTCTCCAAGGAGGTGGCCGTCCTTCCCCGACCTCCGAAGATGTGCGCTGGCTGCCCCCATTCCGGAACTTTCTCGGCCCTGAGGAAGCTCAAAGTGCTGGTCACGGGAGACATCGGCTGCTACACCCTGGGATGCCTCCCGCCCCTGAACGCCATCGACACGACATTTTGCATGGGTGCCAGCATCGGCAACGCTTCAGGATTCAGCAAGGCGGGCGAGGAAAAAGTGGTGGCTGTCATTGGGGATTCCACATTCCTCCACAGTGGCCTCCCAAGCCTCATGAGCGCTGTCTACAATCAGATCCCCACCACCATGATCCTCCTGGATAACAGCACCACGGGTATGACCGGCCACCAGGAGCACCCGGGGACGGGGCACACGCTTCAAGAGGCCCCCGCGCCTTCCGTCGACTTTGAGGCGTTGGTGAGATCTATCGGGGTGGAGCACGTGACGGTCATGGACCCATGGGAGTTGAAGGATATGCGACGGGCCGTGAAGGATGCCCTTGCCCATCCGGGGCCAGCGGTGGTCATCGCCCGAAGGGCCTGCGTCCTCCTGCCGGAGGAGAAAGCGAGGGAGAGAATCCCTTACCGGGTGGACGAGGAAGCCTGTATCCAGTGTGACTACTGCTACGAATCTGGCTGTCCGGCCCTGATTCGGGGAGCCGAATACCCCTGGATCCGGGAATGGGAATGCATCGGGTGCGACATATGCGCCCAACTCTGCCCGGTGGATGCGATCCTACCGGTGGAAGCCGGGACCCCCGCGGGATCCAAGGAGGGTTGACCCATGGCCGTCACGAACGTGTTGATCGCAGGCGTAGGCGGACAGGGTGTCATCCTCTCGAGCGAAGTCTTGGCTTTGGCCGCGTTGGCGGATGGACGAGACGTGAAGCAAGGGGAATTCCACGGAGTGGCGCAGCGGGGAGGAGCCGTGTTCAGCCACGTTCGCTTCGGAGACCGGGTACACTCGCCCATGACTCCGAAAGGTCAGGTTGACTATCTCCTGGCGCTAGAAAGGCTGGAAGCCCTTCGCTACGGCCACTTCGTGAAGCCAGGCGGCACGGTCATCGTGAACGACCACAAGGTAGAGCCGGTCCGGATGGCGGACGTCCGCTCCTACCCCGACGATGGAAACGACTTCCTCACTGAGAAGGGCTTCGAAGTCGTGGTGGTTCCGGCCACAGCCACTGCGGTGGAGATCGGTAATCACAGAGCCGCGAACGTGATTCTCCTCGGAGCTCTCGCGGCCCATCTCGACATCCCCGGCGAGGTGTGGGATAAAACCCTGGAGGAGCGGATCCCTCCGCGCCTTTTGGCGTTGAATCAGAAGGCTTTTGCTGCGGGGCGGGAGATGGTGGTGGCTGGAAAGCCCGGTTAGGTCCCGGGCGCCTTGTGCCAGGTAGTTCCGCGTTTCTCTACGGTATAGTGGACCCGAATGTCGGGGGTGTCCTCGAAGATCTGGGGAACGACCTGGACTTCCATATCGATCTCGACCTCGTCATCGGGGAGAGTGTCCCCAGACCAGGCCAGCAGGCGGCCACCCTCCTCCAATTCCACCACCACACAGGTGTAAGGCACCTCAGACTCGAAGCCGGTTGGTGCTGCTTCGATCCGCGTATGAGTCCAGACAGTTCCCTTCCCTGAATACTCCACGAATTCGTAGTCGCCGCTCAGGCACTCGGGGCAGTCCGCCCGGGGTGGGAAAGTCTGGAAGCCACAGGCCCTGCACTTGGTGCCCATGAGGTGCCCGTTCCGTAAGTGAACAGCGAAGTCCTGCACCTTCGAGAACGGAACAAAACTGACCCGGCCGAACCAACCGAACACTAGGCCTCACCCTCCTCTCCCATCAGGCTTCAACGGTTCTTGAAGACATGGACGAAACAGTACTGGCCAATCCCCCCCACGTTGTGGGTCAGCCCGATGTCTGCACCGGGAACCTGACGCTCCCCGCAGTCTCCCCGGAGTTGTCGGCAAATCTCATAAGCCATGGACACCCCGGTGGCGCCGATGGGGTGCCCCTTCGCTTTTAGGCCTCCGTCCACGTTCACGGCTACCCCACCACCTCCCACGTAAGGGCGCCTCTCTTCGATGTACAGCCCCCCCTGTCCCTTCTCACAGAACCCCAGGTCCTCGTACGCCATGAGCTCGGCGATGGTAAAACAGTCGTGCACCTCGGCCACTTTTATCTCATCCGGCCCCACGCCGGCCTGGGCATATGCTTGTGCGGCGGCTTCGGAGGCTGAAGGGAGCCCAGTCAGATCCGGGCGCCTCAGCACCGACATGCTGGCCGAAGCACAGCCGACTCCATCGAGCCAAACCACCCGATCGCCCGCGATTTCCCTGGCTTTGTCCTCCTTGGCCAAGATCACACAGGCCGCACCGTCTGCGTTGGCACAACAGTCATAAACACAGAAGGGTGAAGCCACGGGATCGGAAGCCCGGGCCTTCTCGATGGTGATCTCTTTCTGGAAGAGGGCGTTCGGATTCTGAGCCCCGTAGTGGTGGTTCTTCACGGCCACCTGGAGGAGATGATCGTGGGACGTACCGAAGTCGTGCATGTGCCGGGTGGCGAAGAGGGCGTAGTACCCCGGGAACGTCGTTCCGAAGACGCTCTCCCACTGGACCTCGCCCACACGACCCATGAGGGCCAGGATGTCCGCCGTTTCCAGCTCGGTCATCTTCTGACACCCTACCACGGCTACCACATCGTGCAGCCCGGATTGGATGGCCATCCAGGCCGTCCGGATCGCCGCGCTCCCGGACGCGCAGGCTACCTCGGTGAGCCAAGTGGGGAGGGGGTTGAGATTGAGGTATTCCTGGACCACTCCAGCGATGGAGCGCTGTTTGTGGTATTCAGGGACAGCGGCGATTACAGAAGCGTCCAGGTTTTTTCGGTCGAGTCCGGAATCCTCCATGGCGTCTCGGAAGGCTTCGAAAGCCAGTTCCTGGACGGTGGCGTCCGACCTCCGGCCGAACCTGCCATGGCCGATTCCTACAACTCCGACTCGTGACATGCGGGTCTCCCCTAACCCCTAGATGTACTGACCGCCATCGACCTTGATGATCTCCCCGGTGATATGCTTCGATTGGTCGGAACAGAGGAAGGCCACCAGGCCGGCGCAATCTTCGGGAGTAGCGAATCGGCCGAGGACCGTTTCTGCCAGTGCCGATGCTTTGAACTCGGGGGCCAAACCCTCCATCATCTCGGTGAGCACCATCCCCGGGGCCACCACATTCACGTTGACGTTGTACCGCCCGAGTTCCTTGGCCAGGGTCTTGGACATAGCCACCACGCCGCCTTTGCTGGCGGTGTAGTTGGCCTGGGCAAACTTCCCACGCAACCCATTGATGGAGGAGATGTTCACGATCTTCCCGTACTTCATCTCCTTGAAGTGGAGCGCGGCGACTTTGTTGTAGTTGAAGTAGCCCTTCAGGTTGACGCCTATGACCCGGTCCCACTGCTCCTCGGACATCTTCCAGATAACGCCGTCCCAGGTGATACCTGCGTTACAGACCATGATCTCGACGCTGCCGAAAGCCTCCACGACACTCTCGAAGCCGGCCAGGGCGTCTGAATAGACGGAGACATCGGCCTCAACGGCCATCCCCTTCACACCACAGGCCTGGATGTCCCCCACGACAGCGGCCGTGTCGTCGCCGGATCGCCGGTCGACGATGGCGAGGTTACAACCTTCGGCGGCCAGACATCGAGCGATGGCAGCGCCAATGCCCTGGGCACCGCCGGTCACGATGGCGCCTTTTCCTCCGAGTCCGAGATCCACTCTTAAACCGCCATGGTTCGGGTGTACTGGGCTCCGATTTCACCCTTCTTGCACGCCGTGGAAGTCATGAATGCACCTGAGTGACGGGCCTGCAACTCCAGAGCTTCGGATAGGCCGGCTCCACAAGCTCCCTGAATGCAGTCGACCATTGCGGTTCGAGCCGCGCGGCCCATCACTCCGTCGGCTTCCGGCAGGCCTGGGACGTCCGTGGGCACGCCCTCGAGGCCAGCTCCTTCCACCGACCTGCGTGGTAGGCTTCCATCCCCTCCGGTAGCCAAAATCCAGGCCATCCCCAGGGTTTCTTCGAGGGTGCCGGCGTAGTCGATAAGCCAGCCCGTGGCCTCGGAAGCTTTCACCGGGCGTCCGCCCAGCAGGAGGGTCAGGACCTTCCCCCAATCCTCCCGGTCGGCCTTCCGGAACGGCCAATGACACCCTTCCATCCCGGGGATAACCGGTAGGGTGATCTCAGGCATACCGAGCTGGGCCCCATCGACAGCCACCAGGTAGTGACAATGCATGAGGAGCTCCAGCATCCCGCCCAGGCAGCGTTTTCCGTTCACAACACCCACGGATATCTGGAAATCCTCGTCCAGGCGGCGAGCCGTCCGGGACCAACCTGAAGAGATCCGGAAGCCTTCTTCCTCTTCCTCCACCGCAGGGAAAAACTCGCTGATGTCGGCGCCGATCATCTGTGTCGAAAGATGGAAATCGCCGGTGAGAATCACCCGGTCGATCCCAACCCCCTTGAGCCAGTCCATAGCCCGGTTCAGCTCGGCGTCCACCTCTCCGCAATAGCTCTCCCGGCTGAGAGTGATGACCCCCACCTCGCCGTCGTGCTCGGCATTCACGTAGAGTTGCTGCCACTCGTGGGAGTCCATGTCCTGGAAAGCCTCGGGGTGCCATCCATTCTCCGCCGCAGTCGGGTGGAGAGAATGGTAAGCACCGACCGTCTCGATGACCGAGTCGGCCCCGGATTCACGGGCCATGGCGAGGATGCCCTTCCGGAACTGGGCGCACAGTTCCCCGATGGCGTTCAGGTTGGCAAAATGTCCACGGCCTTCATGGACCAACAGGCTGGCCATCTGGAACAGGGGACCCAGAATCCAGGTCCTGAATACTTCGTCCTCGCCGTCGCTGAGCTTCCAATCCACCAGCGGGCGGAAATGGTTCGGGGGATACCAGGTTTGGCCGGTCTCTTTCCTCACCACCAGTTCCTCGGCCGGCTTGAACACGTCCCCGTAGGTACCGCTCAGGTGATGTAGGCAGGACCACGTGAGGAAGTTGGCACCCTGGGCTCCGATGACATCATGTGCCCGGAACGGGTTCGGCCCCACCAGCTTCCGGACCAGCTTATCGATCTTCCAGAAGGGCATGTTGCTGGCTTCGTGATACCGGAGGCCGGCCAGCGTCACACCACAGAAGAGGACGTCGAGGACAAACGACCAGTGGTCGCTCACCGGGACAGGGATCAGGCCCAGCGCCCAAAGAAGCTGGGTAACGGCGGAGGGTTCCGGTTCCACCACTTCCCACATCTTGTTGATCTCATGAGGGAAAGCCGGGTGGGCAATCCCCACACCGAGCTCGGAGCTCGGGAATCCTGAGGTCACTGAACGAATGGCGATATCCGGGAAGCTGTCCCGAAAAACCTTGTAGTGGGCTTTCTTGATATCCAGGATCTCCGGGATGGCCTCGAGAAGGAAACTGGGCCGGAGTTCCTTCAACTCATCCGGTAGGCTCTTCCCGTCATAGCTCATACGGATGATGCTGGCCATCACCGCATCGGCGCCCTCTTTCCCGAACGCCTGGACAAGGCCCGGGTATTGGGCCCCCAGCCCGTCTGGAGCCCCCGGGAGGTCCAGAGCGACAACGGGAACACCGTAAGGATGGAGCCTCGAGCCCAACTGCATGGTCTTCCCCGCCCCGACTATTCCGCTGGCTCCTGAGATCACCAGCGAACCCCGCTTTTCGCCGCTTCCAAAAACTTCATCCACCAGCCCGGCTGGATTGGCAGGAAGCCGCCCGGCCTTGAAGATGTCCAGAACCGCACCCAGGCCCAGGGTATCGAGGGTCGGCTGTCTCATGGTCTGGGTCATGGTGCCTCCTCCCCTCAGTTGACTTTAAAGATGGATGCGATGCCGACGTCTCCGGCGGCACAGCCAAAGACGAGGACGTGCCCTCCTCCCAGGTCCACCGCCTCCTCCAGTGCTTCGATGATGACCCGAGTCAGGGTCGGCCCTTGAGGGTGGCCCCAAACCAGGGGGCACCCGGTGTTGTTCATATCCCGCCAGTCGTAGTCCAAGAGTTCTGCGAAGATGACGTCGTTCACAGCGAACGGATTGTGGTTTTTCACCACGGCCATGTCTGCCATGGTGAGGCCGGTCCGGTCGAGGAGCTTCTGGACCGCAAAAGCCGGCGCTTCCGGCATGAGACTCGGGTGGGTCCTCATCTCGGTCTTGGCCACGAACTGGATGTCGATCTCAGGCTTGGGGCTCAGTTCTCTGGCCCTCTCCTCCGTGGCGACAAGGAGGCCTGACATCCCGTCGGAGGCATGTGTTTGGGTGCCCCCAGTGACGCAGGTATCCAACTCCCTCATGGCCCTCAAGCCGTCCAGGGTGATCTCCCGAACACCGTAGTCGTCATCCACACGCCCCAGGGGACGCCCGGCCACATTCAGGACCTCCAGGGGAACCATGACCCGATCCAGGAATCCCGAGTCTTTCGCCTCGAAATACTGCTGATACCGGTGGTAAGCGACGTCGTCCACCTCCCGTCGATCAGTCTTGTATTTCCTGGCCGTAATCCCCGCGGCCGTGATCATGGCGTTTCCCGTGGCTGGATCGAACCCGAAGTTGTCCCACACGTCGGCGATGGCCTGGGTCCGTTCGTGGGCCCGGCGTTCCGGGAAAACGCCCACCGGCGAGTCGCTCGTCCGATCGAACGTCACCACCCCCACCACATCCGATCCACCGTTGTCCACCTCTGCAGCGCCCAGGAGGACGGCTTGGAGACCTGTCGCACATGCCTGCTCTACGTGATACCCGGGAATGCGATGTCCCATGCAGCTCGATACCAAAGGCGCGGTCCAGAACTTCCAGTGCCAGGGAATTGTGGATCCGATGACCATGTAGTCCAACTCGGTCTTCTTCACCCCCCTCAAACTGAGGATCCGGGCCATGGATTCCCCGGCGAACTGGCCAATGTTCACCTCAGCTAATGCGGAGGTCTGCCAGGCCGGGAAATAACTGCTGCCCCAGGTTCCGTAGGGGATTCTCGCTCTGGAAAGCATCAGTTTCTCCCCCTTCTCGGGTTCTTCCAGGATCAAGGATGTGGACGTCCATTGGGATGCCGACCTCGTGCCGGAGGACGTGAGGCAATCTGGACCGCAAGCCGCGAGTTGGAAAGACAACCTGGTTGTGAATCTGGTGGGAGAGCAGGAAACACCGTGCTGGTCACCTGCTGGTGCTGACGGCAGGGGCAAACCATATTGCCCCAAAATCAGCTAAGTGGCACACCGTGGTCCAGATTCGAGGAGAAAGATGAAGACTCCTTCTGAAGACCGGCTG
Organism: Longimicrobiales bacterium; assembly: GCA_028278645.1. Taxonomy (GTDB): domain Bacteria; phylum Gemmatimonadota; class Gemmatimonadetes; order Longimicrobiales; family Gaopeijiaceae; genus JABDNZ01. The sequence continues at coordinate 19,749 of JANQDZ010000020.1, forward strand.
GTGTACGATTGGTCGCGCAGAAGACCCCGCGCGGCTGAAGAGGGCCCCCTCGCCATGTTGGATGACGAGACTCTACGAGATGGCCTCCAGAGTCCTTCCGTCCAGGATCCCCCCATCGAAGCGAAAATCAAGATTCTCCATCTGATGGATCAGATGGGGATCGAGACGGCTGACGTGGGTCTTCCGGGGTCGGGGCCCCGACAACGGGAATCCGTCGAGCTTCTCTGCAGGGAAATCGCCAACTCGAAGCTCAAGATCGAGGCGAACTGCGCGGCTCGGACACTTCAAGAGGACATCAGGCCCATCGCCGAAGTCGTGCAGGCCACCGGGGTCCCCATCGAAGCATGCGTGTTCATCGGCAGCAGCCCGATCCGGCAGTTCGCGGAGGAGTGGGAGTTCGACTTCGTCCGGCGTCTGAGTGAGGAGGCCGTCAGGTTCGCCGTTGGGGAGGGCCTCAAGGTGATGTATGTCACCGAAGACACCATCCGGGCCCGTCCCGAGCACCTCAAGATCCTCTTCGAAGCCGCGGTCGAGGCCGGCGCGAGCCGTCTATGCCTCTGTGACACCGTGGGGTCCGCCACCCCCAGCGGAACCAGGAACCTGGTGGAATGGGTGGTGGACCTTTTGAACGGAATCGGAGTCGGGGGCCAGGTGGGGATCGACTGGCACGGCCACCGGGACCGGGGACTGGACGTGGCGAACACCCTCTCGGCCATCGAAGCGGGGGCGACGCGTGTTCACGGTACCGCCCTTGGGGTAGGCGAGCGGGTGGGCAACACCCCCATGGAGCAAATCCTGGTGAACATGCGCCTTTTGGGTTGGAGACAGGACGATCTCTCCTGCCTCCAGACCTACGTCGAGACGGTTTCGGAAGCCGTTGGTGTGCCGATCCCTGTGAACCAACCCATCGTAGGGCAAGACGCCTTCAGAACTGCCACCGGCGTCCACGCCGCGGCGGTGATCAAGGCCCAGTGTAAGGGCGACACCTGGTTGGCCGACCGGGTCTACTCCGGAGTGCCAGCCAGCATCATCGGCCGGGCCCAGGAGATCGAGGTGGGACACCTCTCCGGTGCGTCCAACGTCCATTTCTTCCTCTCGAACAGGGGACTGGACGATCAGGACACCGTGTGCGAGGCCATCCTCGATGCGGCCAAGAAGTCCGAGCGCTTACTCACTGAAGAAGAAGTCCTGGAGATCTTCCGGGAGTACACTGCGAACAACTGATCCTGCCGCGGCCCAGTACCGGACCTTCGATCCCTTCGAGGGTCCAGTGCCACGCCGACTGCGGCGTTTGATCTCAAGTCCGAGGAAAATTCATGAAAGTCTCAGCATGGACGGTTCACACGGGCGGAGAGCCCATGGTCCTGGAAGAGCGCGATGAGGATCCGGGTCCAGATGAGGCTCTGGTCGAGGTAGCCGGATGCGGGGTGTGCCACACGGATCTGGGGTTCTACTACGACGGAATCCCCACCCGACATGGTTTCCCCCTCACACTTGGCCACGAGGTAAGCGGTACCGTAGTGGAGGCCGGCCCAGGGGCGGAAGAGTGGATCGGTAAGGAAGTGGTGGTTCCGGCAGTCACACCCTGCGGGAAGTGCGACGCCTGTTTGAGCGGGCACGGCCGGGTTTGTCCCAAGCAGATCTTCCCTGGAAGCGATGTCCATGGGGGTTTCGCCAGCCACTTGAGAATCCCGGCGGTCGGCCTTTGTCCCGTTCCGGACCTGAGCGACCCCACCGTGAACCCCCAGGGGGTCACCCTCCCCTGCCTTTCGGTCCTGGCGGACGCCGTTTCCACGTCTTACCAGGCCATCGTGAGAAGCGGGCTGCAGGCCGGAGACCTGGCGGTATTCATCGGAGCCGGAGGCCTGGGTTCCTTTGGAGTCCAGATCGCGTCTGCCATGGGGGCGAAGGTGGTGGCCGTGGACGTGAGCGAGGACCGCCTGGCCATGACCGCCGACCACGGCGCGGACCTCACGCTGAGAGCCGACGAGCTCGGTTTCAAGGACCTCAGGGGAGCGATCAAAGGACTGGCCAAGGAGAACGGCATCCCAACGTATCGCCAAAAGATCTTTGAAACCTCAGGAACCGACGCGGGACAGGCCACGGCGTTCGGGCTTGTGGGCCACGGAGGTTACCTCTCCGTCGTCGGATTCACCGCGAAGAAGATCGAGATCCGGCTTTCGAACCTCATGGCCTTCGACGCCACCGCCGAGGGGGTCTGGGGATGCCTCCCTGAACACTATCCAGCCCTGGTGGACCTGGTCCTGGCCGGGAAAGTGGTTCTGGAGCCGTTCATCGAGCATCGCCCCATGTCCACCATCAATGACGTATTCGAAGATCTCCACGCCGGGAAAATTGCCCGACGCGTGATTCTCACTCCGGAGGGTTAGGCCATGTCCTTCTTTGACCACAACATCGACTCAGCTTTCGACTACGAGGGCGTCCTTTTCGAAGAGCGTCCCATCTACGACAAGGCGGGAGGGGTCATTGATGGCCTTCACGCAATCCAGGTCACGCTGAACAACCCAGCCCAGTACAACTCCTACACGACGGACATGGTGAAGGGTGTGATCATGGGCATGCGCCGGGCGTCAAACGACCGGGCCTGTGTGGCGGTGGTCTTCACGGGAGCCGGGGACAAAGCCTTCTGCACCGGCGGGAATACCAAAGAGTACGCCGAGTACTACGCGGGCCAGCCAGAGGAGTACCGGCAGTACATGCGCCTCTTCAACGACATGGTCACGGCCATTCTCCACTGCGACAAGCCGGTGATCTGCCGCGTGAACGGGATGCGCATCGCCGGGGGTCAGGAGATCGGCATGGCGTGCGACTTCACCGTGGCCCAGGATCTGGCCCTCTTCGGCCAAGCCGGCCCCATGCACGGGTCCGCGCCAGACGGCGGCAGCACGGATTTCCTCCCTCTCTTCATCGGGGCCGAGGCGGCCATGGAGAGCTGCACCCTCTGTGAGCACTGGACTGCTCATAAAGCCTATCGCATGGGACTCATAACCAAGCTCGCACCGGCACTGAAGGTGGACGGGGAGTTCGTGCCGAACCCCATGGCCATCACCGACCGGTGGATCGACGACATGGGCCAGATCGTGTACGGAGAGCGCGTCGGTGGAGAGGATAAAACCAAAGCGAAGGAGATGCTGAAGTCTGGGGAAATAGACCTCTCTCTCCTGGACAAGGCCGTTGACTCCCTCATCACCTCCATGGTCATGACCATGCCCGGCTGCCTTGCCAAAACCGTGGAAAGCGTGAGGAAGCACAAGCTTTCCCATTGGGACAAGAACCGGGAGACCAACCGAGCCTGGCTGGGCTTGAACATGATGACCGAAGCCCGCGCAGGCTTCCGAGCGTTCAACGAGGGATCGAGGGAATGCCGGGAGGTCGACTTCATCCACATGAGAAAACGGTTGGCTCAGGGTGCCAAGTGGAACGCCGAGTTCACCGAGGAGATCCTCTGGCGGGCTCACGGGAAAGACGGCCCGGACACCGGATCCTGAGGCCGACGGCCGGGTTCTCCTGAACGCCGGCCGTCGTGCAGGGAGGGAAAAATGGAAGCGACCCCTGAGATTCTGAGGGACGGGCCTGTCCGTTTGGAGGCTCTGGACGGTGGAGCCATCTGGAGGGCGACCCTGGCAACGCCGAAGGCGAACATCCTCGATATGGAGAAGTGTGAGATCCTTTCTGGAATCTTCAAGGAGGCGAGATCGGCCGAGGCCCTCAAGGCGGTGATTATAGACGCCGATGGCCCCCATTTCTCCTTCGGAGCCAGTGTCCAGGAGCATCTTCCCGACCAGATCGAGGCGATGCTGGGAGGTTTCCACCAGCTCTTTTATGACATCCTCGACGCAAGGGTACCGACCCTGGCCGCGGTCCGGGGTCAGTGCCTCGGCGGGGCCATGGAGCTGGCCATTTTCTGTAACCGCCTTTTTGCGGCACCTGACGCGTTCCTTGGCCAGCCTGAGATCGTCCTGGGCGTGTTGGCTCCGGTCGCCTCGGTGATGCTGCCGGATCGGGTTGGCCGTGGCAGGGCAGAGAATCTACTCCTTTCCGGGATGTCCATGTCGGCGGCGGAAGGCCTGGCAATCGGGTTGGTCGACGAACTCGCGGGGGATCCAGGCCAGGCGGCCATGGAGTACGCGAGGGAACAACTGCTTCCCAAGTCGGCCTCGAGCCTGCGGTATGCCGTTGCGGCGGCCCGGGGTGGCTTCGAGGAACGTTTCCGCAAGGAGTTGGCAGAGGTGGAGCGGCTATTCCTCGAAGAGCTGATTAAGACGCCGGACGCTCTCGAGGGCTTGAACGCCTTCCTGGAGAAGCGGAGTCCTGATTGGGAGGACGGGTGAGCCTTACCCCACACCGTGGCCGTAGATGACGAGCTCCCCAGCTTCCAGGAGGGCCCACCCGCGGCCTATGTAGTCGAATTCCTCTTTCCCGGCCGGCACCGGGTCTATCCTTATGGCGATCACCCCTCTCACCATGGCACCGGCGTTGTGATCGGCATCGGGATTGAAGTCAAATCCGTCTCCGCACCCGGAAGGAGAATACCTCTGCCCTCGATCCGGCGGCCCCGGCGCAGCTTGGGGCACCACGAGGCGTAACGGCCCTTCCCCGTTTGCACGACCTCGCTCGGCATCAAATCCAAAGGGATCCAGGGGTTCCCCATTCCTCTCGAACGCCAACATCAACCGGGGTTTGCCCTGTATAAGCCGGCCGGCGGCTATCTGATCCGCTTCCCCAACCGGTGACCGCCCCTCGCCTTCGGCACCGGCATCAAACAGGTAGTCCGGAAGAGCCTCCTGGTACCGGACAAATCCACACTCCTCCCCCAGGGCATCAGTGCTCAAGCCTGGTAAGAAGATGGGTTGGGGGAATTCCCGCACGACCGTTTGGATCGGCAACGACTTCAGGTACCCGTCGGGAGAAATCACCGTGATTCCTGTCGCGCCATCCAGGTCTACCCCGCCGAGGACCAGGACTTCCTCCAACGTGTAGCCCGAATAGGTGACGTAGTCGTCAAATTGCTGCTGGGTGTTGTTGGCAAGCAAAAGCTGGGTGGTCGGGGGGATAGTGCTCAGCTCCTCCAGAAGGAGGGTTCGGTACTCAGCGGTGGATTGGCCTGGGCGGCTCAGACTGCTCCCAGGAAACCGTAGCGCCAACAGTTCTTCTTCGTTGGAGTATCCGTCCCCATCGGAGTCCCTGTGCCGAATCTCTCCTAGGGCTCGGAGACTCCGGCCAGCTTCCAGGTAGTCGCGTCCGAAAGGATTCAGGGTCGCGAAGGCCGCCGTGGCGGAATCCTGGAGAAGGAGCTGGTGGCAGTGGTCACAAGAGCTCTCCACCAACAGCCCGCCTTCAACTCTTCCAGAGTGACACGTCTGGCAATCGTCCACCCTGGTGCCAACCACAGCGGGTAACGTCGCGACGAGGAGGTCTGCGTCGATCTCTTCGGCATGGCCGGCATATGACCGCGAGAGATGAGGAGCCTCGTTCATGGCATCGTCTTGGATCGGGGCGCCATCCCGGGAGCAGCCGAGAACTATTGTTGCGGGTAGCAGAACCGCGAACCTGACCCGGGAGACAACGGCGGCGGAAAAACTCCAGATCCGGGAGGTCATCCTCCCTGGCCCTCCGCGTCAGGGGGTTTTCCCCCTCCTCCCCCCGGCCCCGATCCATACGCGATCACCCGGCGATGAAGAACCGAGTAGTACCGGAAACGGCGGGACATGTGGGATCCAACGGATGCGATGACGATCACGGTGAGGAGGATGGGCAGGCGATAGTCCCAGACGAAGGCTACCGAGCAGATGAGAGCCAGCTTCACCAAGGTCATGACCCCACGCAGCTGGTGGAACCACAGGAGCCGACCGCCTGTCTCCACGGCCGCCAACGCCAGCCCTGTCCCCACGGTCAGCCAGAGCGCCGGCTTCAGAGCATCGGGAGCCACGTCGAAGGCGTGCCCCCCCACCAGGACAGACATGGCCCCGATATGGAAGGTTCTTAACGCGATGTTCAGGGCTCGCATCAGGTTGTTACTCCCATTCACCGGTCCGTGGGTCTGTAGCGAATCCCGGCAAGGCCTCCAGCGCTTCTTTGAAACCACTCGACCGGAGCACCTCCAGGAAGGCCTTCACGGGCTCACGGTCCAGCCGATCCCGGAGGGTGAGGAAATCGTATTCTTCGTCCCGGAGGGGAAAGAACCCCAGGTCATAGGCATCGGCCACGGCTTCGATCCCGAGACCCCAATCCGCTCTTCCCGACGCCACCGCGGCGGCCACGGCATTGTGGGACCTGGTCTCCGCATCGTATCCCGGTATCCCGGCCCGGAGGTCAGCACCCGATATGCCCCTGCCCTCCGCGATTCCATCGAGGAGGAGATCCAGGAGGACCCGTGTCCCGGCCCCCCGGTTGCGATTGAGCATCCGCAGCTCCGAGCGGTTGGAGAGGGACTCGAGGGTAGGTGGTTCGGTTGGGAAATCATCGGCTCGGAAGTAGATCCCCTGCCGCCTTACGTATCCTCTGACCAGCACTCCGTCGGGGCCCACCCGCTCCAAAGTGTGGGCGTTGTATTCCCCCGAGGTGGGATCCAGGAGATGGACACCCGCCAGGTCGGTTTCTCCCCGTTTGCAGGCTTCGACGCCGGCCGAAGATCCGACGTGGATCACCTTCGCCGTGATTCTGCGATCCTTCCTGAGGATTCCCAGAGCAAGATCCACACCCCGGCAATGGCTCCCGATGAGGGTCAGATCGGCCATTTTCAGGGACCTGGCCAAGGGCGCCACCTGCACCTTCTCCCCTTCCCGGACGACAGAACAGTCGGCCGGCACCTCCATGGTTCCGTCAGCTTGGGAGAAGGCGTGGATGGAGCCAGACGCTCCTGCGATGGGATAGGCGGCGGGACCTTCGGGCCCCCGGCGCACCAGGTTCACCAAGACCCGCTCATGCCTGCCATCGGACGAGTGGTACCTCACGGCCAGTCGTGCCTCCACCTGCTCAGGATCGGAGTCCTCCGGGAGGTTGGCCAACCGACGGATGACGGGAGCCACAAAAAGGTCAAAAGTGATGATCGCAGAGGTGGGGAAACCGGGTAGAACCACCACCGGTCGACCCTCCCAGGCGGCCAACACGATAGGCTTTCCCGGCTTGATCCCAACGCCGTGGACCAGGATCCCGGGATTGGCGGTGCTGTCGATGGTACCGAAGGTCAGGTCCCCCGCCCCCTTCGAGGTGCCTCCCGACAAGATCACGACGTCGAACTCGTCCCTTGCCCTCGCGCAAACCGCCCTGAGCGCTTCTTCGTCATCAGGGATCACCCCGAGGAATTCCGGCGCGCCTCCGTTATCCCTCACCGCCGCTGCAACGGTGGTGGCGTTGGAATCGAAGATCTTCCCCGGCGGGAGGGTCTGGCCGGGTGAAACCAGCTCGTCCCCCGTGGAGATGATTGCTACTCGGGGCCGCCTCGAGACCTCCACAGCTTCGAGCCCCATTGCCGCCAGGACACCCAGCTCCCGGGTGGTGAGGATCTGGCCCGACCTGAGCACGGTCTCCCCGACCCGCATATCCGCCCCTGCACCCTGGATATGAGCCCCGGGCGCGACCGACTTGTAGAGCCGGAGCTTCCGCCCCTCGACCTCGCTGTGCTCGACCATTTGCACGGCGTCCGCGCCCCGCGGAATGATCCCACCGGTGGCCACCTCCAAGGCATCCCCCCGGGTCACCTCGGTTTCTGGGACATAACCCGCAGGTGCAGCTTCACGGGCCAGATCGAGGGTCACCGGGGCATCCTCTTCTGCGGCGAAAGTGTCGGCGGCCTGTACCGCGTACCCGTCCACCAAGGATCGGTCGAATGGCGGCACATCGATGGGCACAAGGACGTCCTCATGGACCACCCTTCCCTGGGCCTCATCGAGAGGTACCACCTCCCCCAAGGTTGGGCCAAAGCGCAGAGCGTCGTGCCAAACCCGCTCTGCCTCGGCCTTACTCACCGTCTTGAGGAAATGGATGCCTTTGCGTGCCATCGGTTTCCTCCGATCTCGTGGGGCCGTTACCTCTGGGCCAGATTCCCCTCTCGATCCAGAACCATGGGTTCTCCCAGCCCTAGGGACCTGAGGCGATCGAGCTGGGTCCGGGCATCTCCCACGACCAACCAGACCATCCGGTTCACATCGAGATAATCCTCAGCGAGGCGTTGGATCTCCGTGACGTCCATGTTTCGGACGATCTCCTCTCGCCGAAGGACATAGTCAGAAGGGAAACCGTACGCGCTCATGTCCTGAAGTACATTCAGCTTCGCTCCCAGAGTTTCGAAGGCCCCACCGTTGGCCCGGAGGAGGAAACTCTTGGTGGCCTCCAGGTCGGTCTCGTCGAACCCCGGGCCGTGGTTTTCCACGATCCCCTTGATGAGCGCGAGGGCCTCCAGCGTGATGTTGGATCGGACCGAGGACCCGATGGCAAAGGGACCCGGAAGGTCCGAGCCACTGAAGCCGGAGCCGACTCCATAGGTGTAGCCCTTCTCCTCCCTCAGGACCTGGAGGAGCTCCGAAGCGAACCCTCCCCCGCCCAGTCGGAAGTTCATGACAGTGGCGGGGTAGAAGTCGGGGTCCGGCTCGGCAAGACTCAGGTTCCCTATGTTCAAGACGGACTGGGCCGAACCAGGAATGTCCACGAAGTAGAGGCCCGCACGATCATCCGACCAGGACGGCGCCTCGGGGAACTCGGGCAGGTCTCCTTCCCACCGTTGTGCGATCCCTCCCAAGGCGGCCATTACCTCCGACCTCGATACCGCCCCCGCCACGTGGAAGGCCGCGGCCGCCGGAACCAGGGCACGCCCGTAGTACTCCTTCAGATCGTCGATCTGAATGGACTCCACCGATTCCACCGTCCCCATTGGATTCCTGCCAAGAATGTGGTCTCCATAAAGAAGGCCACTGAACACGTCGGTCCCGACGGCTCCCGGGACGGTGGACATCTGTCGGAGCATGTTCCGGGCACGGGTGCGGGAAAGCTCGAATTCGTCGGCATCAAAACGGGGATCGAGGAGTATTTCCTCCACCAGGGCCATGGTTTCGGGAAAGGTTCGAGCCAGTGTACTCCCGGAAATCACAAAACTCTCCCGTCCTGCGGAGACTCCGATGTTTGCGCCCAGGAGGTCGATGGCCTGTTCCAACTCCTCCGGAGTTCGATTTGCCGTGCCGGCCGTCATGGACGCGGCAAGAAGGTTCGCCACCCCGACCCGGTCAGGGGTGTCCAAAAGGAGCCCGCCCTTTAAGCGGAGAGCGAACTGGACCAAGGGCGACTCCCTATCCTCGATTCCCAACACCGGCAGGCCATTCTCCAACTCACCTTGCCAGACCGTGGGAGCTTTGAGCGTTGGCGGATCTCCATAAGGAGGTTCCACCGAGCGGTCGAAGGACCCACCGGGAGTCCGCTCTTCCCCTCGCTGGACCACGAATTCCGCCTCGGCCCCCTGGACGATGGGCTCCACCACCACCTCGGCCATCTCGGATCCCTCCAGCATCAGGTCCAACTGGCCCCTTGGGACGAAGCTGGTGGCTACGAAGGGTTTTTCCTTCAGGTAGGTCTCGTAAACTCGAAACACGTCCTCGGCGGTGACGCCGAGAGTTCTCTCCAGATCTTCCGATACAAAAGCTGGGGATCCGGCGAAGATGGCATACTCTGCAAGTTGGAATCCTTTTCCGAGTACGCTCGAAAGGCCTCGGTAGAAACTGGTTTCCGTTCCGGCTTTCACCCGGTCGAGTTCCTCGGCCGGGACTCCATTCGTTTCGAACCGCTCAAAAGCCCGTTCCACCGAAGCGAACACGTCATCCAGGTCCGTGCCGGCAAAGGCCCTCACCTGGAGGGTAAAACGACCCGCCAGTTCCTGGGATGCGTTCGAAAGGGATGCACCCGGTGCCACCTGGTCTTCCTTTACCAGTACCTCGTAGAAAGGGGTGGTTTTGCCGTCGGCCAGAACTCGGGCCAGAACATCCAGAGCGTACGAGTCCTGATGGTACATGGGCACGGTGGGCCAGGCCAGAGTGAGTTGGGGGAGGCGCGCGAAGTTGTCCTCGTGGAAAAGGAGCTTGCTCTCCGTCAGGTTGACCGCGGACGGCGTAGGCACCTCCGGCAGGGGGCGGGCCGGTATCTCGGAGAAATACCTCTCGATCCAGGCCGTGGTCTGAGCGACGTCGATATCCCCGGCCACGACGAGCGTCGCGTTGTTGGGACCGTACCACCGTGAGTGGAACTCCTGGGCATCGGCCAGTGTGGCGCTCTCGAGGTCCTCCAAAGATCCGATCACCTGCCAGGAGTAAGGGTGTCCTTCCGGGTAGAGGGCCCTGTCCAGGACAAAACTGGTGTGGCCGTAGGGGTTGTTGTCGACTCCCTGGCGCTTCTCGTTCTTCACCACCTGCTTCTCCTTCGCCACCACCGACTCGCTTACGGTGTTGATGAAGAAGCCCAGTTTATCGGCTTCGGCCCATAGGGTTTTCTCGAGCCCGTCCACTGGGACCACCTCGAAGTAGTTTGTCCGGTCCCGGCTGGTGGATCCGTTCGTGGAACTCCCCACCCGGGTCATGAGCCGGTCCAAGCCTCCGGGGCCCAAGTTTTCCGAGTCCAGGAAGAACAGGTGTTCGAAGAGATGAGCGAAGCCCGTCTTCCCGGGGACCTCTCGGGCCGATCCGACGTGGAAGGTCATCGCCACCGCAGCTATGGGATCCGAACGATCCACGTGGAGGATGACATCGAGCCCGTTCTCGAGCTGGAATCGTTCGAAATCAATGGAAAAGCCATGGGCGGCAGGATCACCACCGGGCTGACACGCCACGAATAGGGCAACCAAGACCGGTAGTATCCGGAGGATGGCACGCATGAGAGACCCTCGCTGAGTTTGGGCGGTTTCTGGCGAGTCTGGATGATAGGCCGTGAACCCGGGTTGAGCTACGGTCATGCCAAAGGACGACCGCCGTGTCCGGATCCAACTCGCTCCGAGCGCCTCAGTAGAGGAAAACCTCCACCTTTGTCCCGGCCTCGAATCCTTCTTCGTCCCGGGGCACGATGACGAAGCCGTCTGCGTCAGTCACCGAGGTGAGAATCCCCGCCCCGCTCGACCGTAGGGGCTCAACCTCATCCTCCCCGACCAGACGGACCCGGACGAAATCAGTACGGTTGAGGGCCGAAGCGAGTTTTCGGCGCAATCGACCTCGGACCCGCGGGTTCCATCGGCCTTCCCGCTGGCCCAGTTGGATCTGGATCGCGGGGCGGACAAAAACGTCGAACCCCACCATCGCAGCTACCGGGTTACCGGGGAGCAGTACGGCAAGAACCTCCTCCAACTTCCCGAAAGCCAAAGGTGAAGCCGGGCGGATGTTCACACCGTGAACCAGGAGTTCACCGATCTCGGCCAGGATCACGGGAAGAAAGTCCTCTTTTCCGGTCGAAGTGGCACCTGTGGTGAGAAGGACATCTCCTTCGAATGCTTCCAAGGCCGCCCTAAGAAGCTCCTTATCGTCCGGCACCGTGCCCAGCCACCGAGGACTGGCCCCGTAGCGAGTCACCAGGCCCTGAAGCATGTACCTGCATGAGTTCACTACGCGGCCAGGTTTTCCAGCGTCTGGAGAATCCGGTTCCACCACCTCGTTGCCTGCGGAAAGGATGCCCACCACCGGCCGCCGGACCACGTCCACCTTCGCCCGTTGAATCGAGGCGAGGACACCCAGATCCTGGGGCTTGAGAATGCGCCCTTGGGTCAGAACCTTGTCGCCCGTTTGGATGTCTTCCCCCGCCATGGCCAGGTTCTTCCCCGGGGTCACCGGGGCGTTGGCCAGAACCACCTCTCCCTGGTCGGTGGCGAACTCAGCCATCAGGACCGCGTCGGCTCCCTCAGGGAACGCCCCACCGGTCATGATTCGCACGGCCTCCCTTGGTCCGACCCGCATCTCTCCGACCTCACCGGGGAGGACCTCCCCCACGACCTTGAAGGAGGCGGGATCCGTGGGGGTCGCGCCGAACGTTTCGGAGGCCCTCAGGGCGAAGCCGTCCATGGCGCTCTTGTCGAAGGCTGGAACGGCACAGGACGCGACAACGTCCTGTGCAAGAGTCCTGCCCAGGGCGGCTTCCAGGCCAACCGTCTCGGTACCCAGTCGTCCTACTGCGGACAGGAGGCGCTCCAGTGCCACATCCAGATCCGTCTTCGCGGAAAACCCCCTCATTCTTACATCGTCCGACATGGACCACCGTGGGTGAGGGCAAACGCCTCGCCTCGACGCTCGAGGCCAAACTTGGAGGATTCCCGTGTAGTGTAGTACAGCACTCCGGCGGGCAACATAACCTCACTGTTTCACCAGGTTTGTTTCTTCTTGCTAACCCACCGCCGGACCCGTATGATTCCCTTAGGAGAGATACGAACGAACGTTCGTACGTGCCAGGTCGATGCTAAAACTCAGTACGACCCAAAACCGGACTCCCGGCTTCGACGGGAAACGGCTCCACCTCCTGGAGTCGGCTGCCAGGGTCTTTTCCCAAGTCGGCTACGATGGGGCTTCCATGAGGCGCATCGCCGCAGAGGCTCAGGTCAGTCCAGCCGGCATTTACAACTACGTGACCGGCAAGGAAGAGCTCCTCTACTGGATCCAGTACCACACCTTCGATTCCCTTCTCAAAGGCCTGGAGCACAGCCTATCAGGAGTCGTGGACCCCCAGGAACGCCTGGCCACGGCGGTCCGGAATCACGTTCGTCACTTCGGTGAGAACATGCATGAGCTGAAGGTCTGCGCCCGGGAGTTGGAAACCCTGGAGGGCGAGGCTTACGACGCAGTCCACGAATGCCGCCGCACCTACTTCGAAGCCGTCCATCAACTGGTGAAAGAACTCGAACCGACGGGAGGGTCCCGGCTGGATTCCTGGATAGCAACCGCCAACCTCTTCGGAATGATCAACTGGTTCTACCAGTGGTATGACGCCGGGCGAACCCAGGTCAGCCTCGACGACCTGGCCGCGCAACAAACCGCCCTCTTCCTGGACGGGTATTTCGCCTCCACATCCAACGGGGACGACGGAGCCGACAAATGAGGTATGCTGAGACGGGCTTCAACCTCGAGCTCGATTTGGCCAGAGGGAACATCGAGCGGGTGCCCACCGATGCCCATCTCTCCGAGCTACACCTCGGAGGACTTGGAACGAACGCCAGGCTCATGTGGGACAGAGTGGGCCCGGAGGTTGACGCTTTCGACGACGAGAACCTCCTGGTCTTCGGCACTGGGCTCCTGGCCGGGACTCCTGCGCCAGGTTGCAACCGGACCATCGTGTCCACCATCTCCCCTCAAACGAAGCTGATGGCTTTTTCCATGATGGGAGGTTTCTGGGGCCCAGAGCTGAAGCATGCAGGCTACGACAAGGTGGTCATCAAAGGAAAGTCCCCGGAATGGGTCTACATCTACATCAATGACGACACCGTAGAGATCCGGGACGCAAAAAGGTTCGTGGGCCTTGGGACGCTGGAATCCGCCGAACTCATCCGGCAGGAGCTGGGTGAACCGAACGTCCAGATCTCGTCCATCGGCCTGGCCGGCGAGAACCGGGTCTGGTTCGCGTCGATTGAACAGGGGCGAGCCAGCGCCAGTCGCCTGGGCGTGGGCGCGGTCATGGGGGACAAGAAAGTAAAAGCGATCGCCGTAAAAGGATCGAAAGACATCCAGATCGCAAAACCCCTGGATTTCATTCAACACTGCAACGACGCACTGAAGTACATCGAGAAGCGGGATAAAAATCCGATCCCGAACGTGATGCCCATCCTGGCCGGGCTCGGTTCCCCCCAGGAAATGGCCATTCACGACGAGAAATGGCACACAGAGAACTTCATGTGGGGGAATGCCCGGGAGCGAAGAAAGGAGTTCTGGACCGAGGAGATCCAGGAGGTTTGGACGGAGACCATGGAGACCATGCGGACCCGCCTCCTGAGCTGCCACAACTGTCCAATGAAATGCGGTGCATCCATCGCCGTGGACAAGCGCTTCTGCTCCTACATGATGAAGTGTTTCTCCAAGCTCACCTACACCATGGGAGCTTATTCCGACCTGGACTTCGGGCTGCGGATCGCCCAGAAAGCCACGGAGCACGGGATCGACGCCTTCTCGGGCCCACAAACCATGGCTTTCGCGGTCGAGCTCTATGAGGCAGGAATCCTCACCGACAAGGAGATGCCCGACTTTCCGGCCGACAACGAGGGTCGGTTCTACTGGCTCCTGGACAGGATCGTGCGGCGGGAAGGGATTGGTGACGTGCTTGCCGACGGCACCTACTGGGCTGCTGAAACCATCGGGAACGGTGCGGAGGAGTACGCTCACAACAACATCAGAAAAACCGAGCAGCTCCCGCTGAAGCTCGGCATGCTGAATCCCATCTATTTCCTGATGTACTGCACCGGCGAGAAGGCCAACATCACCCAGATCGAAGGGAACTTCCCTCAAGCCCCCTTCTTCACCAGGGAAGAGAACGAAGCCTTCATCGAAGACTGGCCCCACGTCCCCCACGAGAAATTCAAGGAGTGGTTCGTGGAGTGGGAGCTGCGGGGTGAGAAATCCATACCGAACTATCCGCCCATTGATGCCACCTGCGAAATCGTGGACTGGCAGGAGAGGATGCACTACATCGACGACAGCACCGGGATGTGCGCCGGTCTATCGTCCTTCCCCCTTAAGCCGCCCTTCCACATCCACAACCTTCCGGGACTGATCTCGGCGGGCACTGGGTTCGACCTGGACGAGGAAGGGCTGGTCCACCTTACCAAAAGAAACCGAAACCTCGTCCGGGCCAACAACCTCCGCCGGGGCCTGACCCGGGCGGACGAAAAGCCCCCCGAAGACCACTGGAAGAGGCGGTTCCCGGAGCTCGAGAAGAGGCTCCTGGACGAGTACTACACATATAAAGGGTGGAACCAGGAAGGGGTTCCAACACGAGAAACCCTCGAGGACCTGGACCTCGGCTACGTATACGAAGAGTTCGTTCAGCGGGGGATTCTGAAGGAGGAGGAAAAGGCTACCGCAGGATCGGCCGCCCAGGAAGGCGGTGGGCCCTGATGGCTAAGAACGACAAGAGAATCATTAAGAACATCAGGATCGATGTCGACAAGTGTAATGGCTGCCGAGCGTGCGAGGTCATCTGCGCAGCTCACCACGCCCAGCCGAGGTTCAGCAGCACAAACCCGGCCCGTGCCCGGGTCAGGGTGATCCGGGAACCGCTGTCCGACATCTACGTCCCCGTTTTCGCCGGTGAGTATACGGCCGCGGAGTGCGCAGGTCGGGACAAATACATTATCGACGGGAAGGAGTACGAAGAGTGCGCCTTCTGCCGTGCCTCATGTCCGTCCCGGGACATCTTCAAGGAACCGGATTCCGACCTCCCGCTGAAATGTGACATGTGTGAGTCCGACCCCACGCTGGAAGAGCCCCTTTGCGTCACTTGGTGCCTGGCCGATGCCCTCGTCTACGAAGAGCGGGAGGAAGACGCGGCTCCGGAGGCGAGGCCCGAGGAGGTCGACGAGGGCCTGGAGGCTTTGGCCAAGCGGCACGGTTGGGACAAGGTGATGGACGCCGTGAACAGAATGGGCAGCAAGGACTGAGGGAGGAGCGTGAGCGCCGTGGAGACCGTCACCCCATTCGCCGAGATCATCGAAGAGATCAAAGAGGCGGGTGGTGATGCCTTCAAGTACTGCTACCAGTGCGGGAAGTGTGACGTGGTCTGTCCATGGAATAGGGTTCGGCCTTTCAGCATTCGGAAGATCGTCTGGCAAGCGGCGTTGGGCCTACCCGAAATCGAGCTGGACGAAATCTGGCGCTGCACAACCTGCGGGCGATGCCCCTCCCACTGCCCAAGGGGCGTGGAACAAATCGAGGTCGGAGTCGCGATCCGGAGGATCGCCACGGCCTACGATGTCTTCCCCGCATCTGTGGGTGGAATCAGCACCGCCGGGTCCAGCCTCGCCACGGACGGGAACCCCCTGGGAGAAGACCGGGAAAACCGGGCCCAGTGGGCCAACGGCCTTTCGGTCAAGCCGTTCAAGGAGGGCATGGAGGTCCTTTTCTTTGTGGGTTGCTACTACGCCTACGACCCGAGGCTGAGGAAGGTCGCGGTCGCCACCGCCGACCTCCTGGACAGGGCCGGAGTGGCTTTCGGCACCCTGGGCAGCAAAGAGAGCTGTTGCGGTGAGAGCATCCGGAAGACGGGGAACGAAGAGGTCTTCAAGAGCCTTGCCCGGGAAAACATCAAGGCCTTCATCGACCATGGCGTGAAAAGGGTCCTGGTGGCCTCCCCCCACTGCTACCACACGTTCAAGAACGAGTACCCGGAATTTATGGTCCACCTGGACGTGGTCCACATCTCCCAGTACCTGATGGAGCTCGTGGAGGCCGGGCGATTGGAGGTGGACGGGGAGCTCCCCAAGAGAGTCACCTTCCACGACCCCTGCTACCTGGGGCGCCACAACGGCGTCTTCGAGGAACCCAGGGAGATCCTCGAAAAGCTGGAGGGCCTGGAACTGGTGGAGATGCCGGACACCCGGCAGGACAGCCTGTGCTGCGGAGGCGGGGGAGGCCGGATCTGGGCCGAAACTCCGAAAGGGGAGCGGTTCTCCGACCTGAGGGTGGAACAGGCTGTTGAGGTGGGAGCTCAGGTGTTGGCCACGGCCTGTCCCTACTGCATCAGCAACTTCGAGGAGAGCAGGCTGGCTCTGGGGGACCAGGCCCCAGAGATCAAGGACATCACGGAGGTCGTCCTGGAAGCGTTGCAGGGGAACGGAGGCCAGTCAGAGGGTGGCCAGGAGGGACCCGGCGAGACGGCCGAAAGGCCTTCAGGGAACGGGGGCCGGCCATGACCGGCCCCAACGGCGCCCCCAGGACCGGCGACGAGAAGGTCCTGCCGGGCACCCCCAGAGACGACTTCGGGGACGTTATGGTCGTGGGCGGAGGTATGAGCGGCATCCAGGCCTCCCTGGATCTGGCCTCGTCGGGGTTTAAGGTCTACCTGGTGGAAAAAGACCCCACCATCGGCGGGAAGATGGCCCAGCTGGACAAGACCTTCCCCACCAACGACTGCTCGATGTGCATCGAATCCCCGAAGTTCATCGAGTGTGACCGGCATCCCAACATCGAGATCCTCACCTACACCGAAGTCGAAACGGTCGAGGGCGAGGCCGGAGATTTCGAGGTCACCCTCAACCGGAAACCCCGCTACGTCAACGAAGACCTCTGTACGGGGTGCACGGTCTGTGTCGAATACTGCCCCATCCATATCCCGGATCCGTTCAACCAGGAGCTGTCGGACAACAAGGCGACACACATCTATTTCTCCCAAGCAGTCCCCCTGGTCCCTTACATCGATGAACGGTGCGCGTATCTCCTGGACGGCCGCTGTTCGATCTGCGAGGGAGTCTGCCAGAACAAGGCCATCGATCTTCGGCAAAAGGCCGAGAAGAAGACCGTGAAGGTGGGGGCCATCGTCCTGGCACCAGGATACGGGGTATTCGACCCCCGGCTTCGGGGAGACTATGGATACGGGAAGCTGAAGAATGTGGTCACGAGCCTCGACTTCGAACGGCTGCTCTGTTCCACCGGGCCCCACGAAGGTGAGATCCTCCGCCCCTCAGACCAGAAGCACCCCCACAAGATCGCGTGGATTCACTGTGTCGGGAGCAGGCAGATCCTGGAGGGAGGCCACAGCTACTGCTCTTCGGTCTGTTGTTCCTACATCCAGAAGCAAGTGATCCTGGCCAAAGACCACGACGCGGACACGGAAGCGGTCATCTTCCACAACGACATCCGGTCTTTCGGGAAGGACTTCGAGCGGTTCTACAACCGGGCTGCGAACCTCCCTGGTGTGGAGTTCATCCGAAGCTACGTCGAAATCGGCCGGGAGATTCCCGAGACAAAAAACGTCACCATCCGATACGCCACCGACCAGGACGGCGTGAAGGAAGAGGAGTTCGACCTGGTGGTCCTGGGCGTAGGGCTCGGTCCTCCAGCTCAGGTTCACCACCTGGCCGAGCAGTTCGGCATCGAGCTCAACGAACACGGATTCTGCAAGACCAACCAGGTGAACCCCATCGAGACCAGCCGCCCGGGGGTTTTTGTCAGTGGCGCCTTCCAGGGGCCAATGGACATCCCGGAATCGGTCATGAGCGCCAGCGGAACCAACGCCCTGGCGGGCGCACTTCTCAACGCCAGACGGGGCAAGCTGGACACGGAGAGGGTTTACCCGGAGGAGCGGGACGTCACCGAGGAGGAAATCAAGGTCGGGGTATTCACCTGCCACTGCGGTGCGAACATCGGCCGCGTGGTGGATATCCCGGACGTCACCGAGTACTCGAAGACACTACCCAACGTCGCCCACGCCGAAGAAGGCCTCTTCATCTGCTCCACCGACGCTGCGGCCCAGATCGCCGACACGATCCGTGAGAAGGGGCTGAACCGGGTTGTGGTGGCTGCTTGTACGCCCCGGACCCATGAGCCCCTCTTCCGAGACACCCTCCGGGAGGGTGGCATCAACCAATACTTCTTCGACATGGCGAATATCCGGGAGCACTGCTCCTGGGTCCATTCGAAGGAGAAGGAAAAGGCCACCGCGAAGGCCAAGGACATCATTCGGATGTCCGTAGCCAGGACCACCGGCCTGGAGCCCCTCCAGGAGTACGAACTCCCCGTCAACAAAGCGGCCCTGGTGGTAGGCGGAGGTGTGGCCGGGTTGAACAGCGCCCTTGGCTTGGCCAACCAGGGGTTCGAAGTCCACCTGGTGGAGAAGGAGGATGAGCTGGGCGGGATGGCACGGCGCATACAAAACACCCTGGAAGGGGTGGACGTCCAGGCCTACTTGAAGAACCTCATTCGCCAGGTCTATCAACACCGGCTAATCCACGTCCTTCACGGCGCCACCATCGTAGACGCCTCGGGATACGTGGGGAACTTCATCACGACCGTAGAGGCCGAGGGGCGAACCAAAGAGATCCAGCACGGAGTCACCATCCTCGCCACCGGTGCGGAGGAGCACACGCCGACCGAGTACCTGTACGGAGAGGACGAACGGATTTGCACACAGCTCCAATTGGAGGAACGGCTGGCGGCTGGCAAGGCGGATCCGGAGGAGAGCCTGACGACGCTCGGGCCAGAGTTGGAGGACGTCGACCGTGTGGTGATGATCCAGTGTGTCGGATGCAGGCAGGAGGGCCGGGATTACTGCGCCCGGATCTGCTGCAGCCAGGCCATCAAGAACGCCCTGAGCCTGAAGGCCCGAAAACCCGACATGGACATCTCGATCTTGTATCGGGACATGCGGACCTACGGCTTCAAAGAAGACTACTACCTGGAAGCCGCCGAGAAGGGCGTTCGGTTTGTGCGTTGGGAACCGGATAATCGACCCGAGGTGGAGCCCGGAAAGGACGAAGCCGGCCAGCCCGTTCTTCAGGTCACCGTCCCCGATGTGATCCTCGGGCAGCGGCTGGCTCTAGACGCCGATCTCCTCGTCCTCTCTGCGGCGGCGGTTCCTTCGGCAGGCAACCCCGAGGTATCCCGCCTCTTCAAGGTGCCGGTGAATCCCGACGGGTTCTTCCAGGAGGCTCACGTAAAACTCCGGCCGGTGGACTTCGGCGCCGACGGTGTCTTCATGTGCGGGGCGAATCACTATCCGAAGCACCTCTCGGAGGCGGTGAGTCAGGCCTATGGGGCAGCCGGTCGAGCCGTGACACTCCTCTCTCATGAGACGGTTACGGCCTCGGGTTCTGTTTGTGAGGTGGAAGAATCGGCCTGCATCGCCTGCGGGGCGTGTCTGGATGCATGCACGTACGACGCCATCCACTGGACCGGGAGGAAAGCATCCCAGAAAGCCGCCGTGAACCCGGCCCTCTGCAAGGGCGACGGCCTTTGCTGTTCCTTCTGTCCCACCGATGCCATCACCCTCCGGCATTTCACCAACGAGGAGGTTTTCAACCAGATCGACGCGGCTCTGTCCGAATCGTGGAGCGGGTGAAGATGTCCGCGCCCCGGACTTCCGCGGACGCAGGTCCCGTCGAACGCCGGCCGGCACAGACGGCCAGCAGCACGGGGCACTCCCATCCCTTCGGTGAGGAAAGGAGGTAAGGATATGGCGGGTCAAGGACACACGCCGAGGATCGTCGCTTTCCTCTGTAACTGGTGAGCTTATTCCGCTGCGGATCTCTCTGGCGTGACCAGACAAAGTTATGCACCGGAAATTCGAATCATACGGCTCATGTGCACCGGCCGGATCGACCTCGCTTTCGTCCTCCGAGCCTTCCAGAAGGGAGCGGACGGGGTGATCATCGGAGGCTGTTGGCTCGGCGAGTGCCACTACGTCACCGAAGGGAATTACTACGCCCTGAACATGATGCACCTCTGCAAGAGGTTGCTCGAGCGAACGGGGATGGACCCCGGGCGTCTCCGACTGGAGTGGATCTCGGCCTCCGAGGGGACACGATTCGCGGAGGTCATGAACGACTTCGCCGGCCAGCTTCGGGAGCTAGGACCGTTGGGAGAGGGAGAAGGGGTGGACCAGGCGGAGCTCCAAGGCAAGCTGGAGGAGACCCGGGAGCTGATTCCCTACATCAAGATCCAGAAGAAGGAAAAGCTGGCCCTCCGTCTCGACACCCAAGAGGAGTACGACGAGCTGTATTCCAGGGACGAAGTGGACCAGATCTTCTCCGAAGTTGTGTCCTACTGGGTGGATCCTGAGAAGTGCCAAGCCTGCATGATCTGTG
>JANQDZ010000072.1 GCA_028278645.1 Longimicrobiales bacterium
CCTTGAACTCTGGCGTGTAAATCCGATGGCTCATGACACCTCCTGGGTTGGTCTAGAATTCTAGACCCCACGTGTCCACCAAACCATGGGAATTCCAACCTGGCCATCGAATCCAATGGTGACGGGATCGGTCTCATACTCCATGCCGCCGTGGCACCTCGCGAGGAGGGTGTCCCTCGTCCGTCTCGTCGGCAACTCGAATACCTCGAGTTCATCCGGCGTTATATGTACCGCAACGGAGTATCCCCGGCGGAGACGGACATCCAAACGCACTTTCAGGTGTCCCCTCCTTCGGTGAACCAGATGATCAAGACCCTGGAGCGTCGTGGTTTTAACACTCGGGACCGGGACTGGTTTGGGAAGACGGTTCCGCGGTCGATTCGTGTTTTGTGGGACGAATGAGGCGGGATGACGTGAAGTGGGTAGACGGTGCCAAGGGTGCCGACGGCCGATAACATAGCTGTTGCGGATCCGGCCGCCGGAGGCGACCTTCGACCCAACCCGCCGACAACTCCAGTGAATGCCAGGACAGAATGGATCGGCTACCATACGTGCCGTTTGGAGGTAGTCAGGCTATGGCCGGTTCGGCAACAGCCTGGCCGTTACATGCCGCAGAGTTCCCATTCTACCATTGCCGTGCCGAGAGAAATGCGGAACATTTGTTCCGAGCTATTGTCTCCTTCGCCCAGTAGGTAGGTTGGAGGCGAAACGTTGCCAGATTTCCTCACTGATGCTGAAATCGAAGCCCTCTTGGCCGAACCGAAGCGCCTTCCCGAGGGTTTCCGAGAGCGGCTGTCCGTAAGACAGAAGCGAGGGCATCAGGAAGCCGAGTTGGACGTGAGGGGAGATGAAGGGTCTGAGTTCCGCGTTATTGTTCGCAGGTCCTCGTCGAATCCACTCGACTTCTCCATCATTCTGGCTTACCTCGTCCCGAACTCGAATCAGGTCATTCGCCTCCGCCGATACAACGGAAGGAGTCACCATCATTCAAACCCGCTGGAGCGAGAGGACTTCTTCGACTTCCACGTCCACTCCGCCACCGAGCGGTATCAGCTCTCCGGGAACCGAGAGGACACCTTCGCCGAACCCAGTGACCGGTACGCGAGCCTGGAAGAGGCAATTGATTGTCTTATGGAAGATTGCGGCTTCGTTTTCCCGCCGGGGCACCAGGCGGACATGTTTCGGTTGTGAGGGATGAGATGTCTTTGGATCTGATTTCGGAGTCATTTAAGGAGAAGGTCTCCAAGAAGATCGAGCTCCATCCTGAAGGCCATGAGCGCTTCCGGGTATTCACTCCCTTCCAGTTCGACGACCGGGACCATCTCGTTGTCGTTCTTCGAAGGGAGAACGGGAGTTGGCTGCTTTCCGATGAGGGGCATACCTATATGCACCTAACCTACGACCTTGCAGAAAAAGACCTCCAGCGGGGAACACGGGCTAAGATCATCGCCAATACCCTCGACGCCTTCCGGGTGGAGGATCGAGAGGGCGAACTCCGACTCCGAATCGAAGAAGGCGACTTCGGCGGCGCACTCTATGATTTCGTCCAGGCGCTCCTCAAGATCACCGATGTCTCCTACTTAAGCCGTGAACGGGTAAGGTCCACGTTCCTGGAGGATCTTCGGCGGTTCCTCGGGGAAACCGTTCCGTCTAACCGGCTGACTCCGG
Source organism: Longimicrobiales bacterium (assembly GCA_028278645.1). Classification (GTDB taxonomy): domain Bacteria; phylum Gemmatimonadota; class Gemmatimonadetes; order Longimicrobiales; family Gaopeijiaceae; genus JABDNZ01. Next base: position 1,669 of record JANQDZ010000072.1, read on the forward strand.
ACTGGCACGATCCTGACCACGATCCGGCAGGACACTATTCGATCGACTACCGAATTAACGGCACGCCCATTCCACTCTTCATCCTCGCTCTCCCGAACGACGACAACGTCAGAGATGCCACCATAAAGCTCCTGCAGTTCGAAAAGTGGAGCCTCCAGTTCCGCTCAATAGGGGTGTTTGAAGACCAAGAGCAGATCAACAGAAAGGTCCTGGCCAGGTTTTCTGATGCCTGCGAGAAGCAATTCTCTAGTCTCACCGCAAACAAGAATCGGATTTCCCGATACCTTCATGAGCATCTCGATGTGGACTCGGCCGAGATCGCGTAGCGGCCTTTCGACCAGCGGCATGTAACGCCCGCTCGGGCCCTCAGTCTTCGCGTTCGCTCAAAACTCTTGTGGCCGTATCCTGAATACCACGGGCCCGGCCCTCCGGGACCTCGCCGGATAGAGGCAGGTGGTTTTTCCTGGCCATCAGGATGTCCGGCTCCGATCTTGAACCGAATGGTTCGTTACTTGAATCGGCCATTCGAAAGACCCAACTCCGAGTTCGTAGGGGCTGAGATGGAATCAAAGCGGGCTTTCCGGGCCGTTCTTGGGTGGTCGGCCACGATCACCCTGACCTGCAGTCCTGTTCCGAAAGCACCCCTGTCTGAGCTAGAAGCTGACCTGCAGGCTCTCGTGGAAACCTCTGTCAGAGGCCACGAAGAAGACTGGGGTGCCGCCTTGCACGTCGATGCTCCAGCCATCGGTCTGAGGTGGGCGGGCGCAGCGGGCGTTGTCGATCCAGCCACGAGTGCACCTATGAGGCCTCATCTGCCGGTGTTGGTGGCAAGTAACACAAAAACCTTCGTGTCGACGAGCGTGCTTCGGCTATGGGAGCAAGGTGAACTGGGCCTGGACGACCCGATCTCACTCCACCTTCCGCCTGACCTGTTGACCATCCTTGAGAATGGCGGTTATGCGCCGGCGGCGATTACCGTCCGACACCTCCTTTCCCACACCGGGGGGCTGTTCGACTACGCCACTACCGAATCCTACAATCAAGCCCTTCGGAGGAATCCGGATCGCCGATGGACCCGTGTTGACCAACTGAGATGGGCGATGGACCACGGTGAGCCCCACGGCCAGCCGGGTGATGAGGTGAATTACTCCGATACCGGGTACATTCTCCTCGGAGAAATCCTCGAACAGGTCAGTGGATCCGGCCTGCCCGAGGCAATCCGAACCCTGGTGGACTACAGCCGTGCAGGCCTTGAAACCACCTGGTTTGTGTCACTCGAATCGAAGCCAAAGACCGTGACAAGGCTGGCCCATCAGTTCTGGTCCGAGATCGACGCCACGACTCTTGATCCATCGAACGACCTGTATGGTGGCGGTGGGATCGCGTCCACTGTCGGGGACCTAGCCGCCTTCTTTCGTGCAGTTTTCACGGGGGCGGTGTTCCGGCATCCAGAAACCGTCGACACCATGCTCAGTACGCGGCTTCCCGGATCTGATACTCCCCTCGGCATCTATCGCTTAGGGGTGGCGGTGATGGAATTCGGCGGTCACACCGCCTACTGCCACAGTGGGTATCTAGGTACTTTTGCGGCGTACGTACCAGCGCTTGATCTAGCACTCGGGGCAGCGGTAAACCAATCGGAGGAATGGGATTCCCTTGAGTCACTGGTCGACGGAGCCATAAGGGCCGTTTCCGGAGCGCGGGGGGGGTAGAGCCTGAGGATGGCCTCTCAAGTAACGCCGGTTTCCCGCACCACCTCTCGCCACCCCCGAGAAACCCACCCCACCTGTCCTTGCCCTTCCCGTAAGATCCCCTCACGATCCACTCTCCTTTCTCTTGATCCATAAGAGCCTGAGGGGTAGAATACTGATGGGTAACGTTTCTTGGTATAGCAGATACTCCCAGGAGGAGGCCTGACGGTGGGTTCTCTCGAACTCCTACGGGGAACCGTAGACGTACTGATCCTGAAGACTCTGAGCTGGGGCCCCCTCCACGGCTACGGCATCTCGCGGGCGATCCGGAACGCCACGGAGAATGCCCTCACCGTCGAGGAGGGCGCCATGTATCCAGCCCTTCGCAGGTTGGAGAACAAGGGACTTGTGGAATCGAGCTGGGGAAGAACCTCTACGGGTAGAGAGGCCAAGTTCTATCGACTCACCCGGACCGGGTCCGCGGCCCTCGAAAAGGAAGTCCGTAGTTGGACGAAGTACGTTGCTGCGATGGCGGGCGTGATCGAAGCGGAAGGCCCAAAGAAGTGAGTACCCTGGACGATCAGGCCCGGGAAGACGTTCGACGGGAGCTTCAGGCGCACCTCCGCCTCAGGGCGGAAGAGCTGGAAGCCCAAGGATGGTCTCCCGAGGACGCTCGCAGAGAAGCCGTGCGGCTTTTTGGTGACTACCACGCCCTTAGGGAAGCTTGTGAAGAACTGGCCACTCACCAGGTTCGGAAACGGGCCCGCCTGGAATCCTGGGCAAGGGTGTTCCAGGATCTGAAGCACTCCCTCCGGATGACGGTTCGGAACCCAGCTTTCAGCCTGCTTTCCTTCCTCACCCTAGCCCTGGGTATTGGCGCAACGACGGCGATATTCAGCGTGGTCCATGGCATCCTGGTCCGCCCCCTGCCCTTCGAGGATCCGCAGGCTCTTGTGCAGGTGTACGAGAAGGGTCGTGAGGGTGGAATCATGAATACCGCTTGGCCGAACCTTCAGGACTGGCGAAGGGAGAGTCGTTCCTTCGATGGTTTGGCGGGGTACGGCCAACGAACCGTGACCGCAGTCGGGGGCGCCGAACCGGCCCGCGTTGAGGCCGCCGCTGTCTCTGTGGACTTCTGGAAGGTGTTTCGCATTCGGCCCGAAAGGGGTCGCCTGACAGGTCCTGATGACCACCGAGTCGGTACACACGCCGGGGTGGTGATCTCGGAGAACCTGGCCACCCGTTTGTTCAACTCCGACGAGGTGGTTGGCCGGACCCTTTCACTCAGCGGCGCTCCAGCCCTAATCCTCGGGGTGGCCCAATCCGGGTTCGATTTCCCAATCGGAACAGATCTTTGGTACCCCCTCGAGATGGAAGACCCAAGCACGTCGAGAACGGCCCACAACTGGTCCGTGGTCGGGCGCCTTCGACGGGGCTCCACCGTTGAGGGGGCTCGGTCGGAGTTGGACGAGCTTACAATCCGGATGCTGTCCGCCGTTCAGGATGAGGACCCCGAGTACCTTGCGGCCGGCGCCCATCTCTACACACTCCAGGACAGGATTGTCCAGGAGGTGAAACCACCCCTGGCCTTCTTGATGGCCGCGTCGATCTTGGTACTGGTCCTGGCCTGCACGAACCTAGCAAGCATGCACTTGGCCAGAGGTACAGCACGAGTGGAAGAGCTTGCCGTTCGGTCCTCTCTGGGAGCCGAGAGGAGTCGGCTCGTGGGCCAGCTGGTCACCGAGGCAGCCGTCCTCGCCACCGTCGGAAGTGGTTTGGGAATCCTCTTGGCCGTGGTCCTTCTCAAGGTCATCAAGGCCCTGGGGAGAGACCTTCCCCGCATCGACAGCATCGGGGTCACCCCAGGGGTGCTGGCTTTTACCGTGTTTCTGGCTGGAGCCACCGTCGTGGGTTTCGGGCTCATTCCGGCGTTGCGTCTCACCGGGACCCACAACGCGGCGGCCCTTCGATCCGGTCGAAGTGGGAGGACGGTTCGGGAAGGCCGGGTCTGGAGTCTCCTCGTGGGTGGCCAGGTTGCCCTGACCCTCGTTCTTCTTGTCGGTGCGGGACTTCTTACCCGGAGCTTCCGCGCCGTGCTTTCAGAGGACTCAGGCTTCGGTCACGAAGCCGTGCTCGCCTCTGAACTCTCATTGAATCAGCTTCGGTACCAAGACCCTGCCGCCGCCGCTCGATTCTACTCGGACCTCGTCGGCCAACTCAGCACCGTCCCCGGGGTTCAGGCAGCCGGTATCATCAGCACACCACCGCTCAATGGGTGGGTCCCCGCCGGTCGAATACAGATCGATGGGAACTCCGAAAAGCATGTCGAAGACGTGGGTTATGTCGTCATCAGCCCCGGCGTCTTGGAAGCCCTCGACGTACCTCTTTTCCACGGCCGAGGGTTCGAGCCAACGGATCAGCCCTCGACTCCTCATGTCGTATTGGTCAATCAGGCTTTCGTGAATCGCCATTGGCCTGGCCGAGACCCACTTGGCCGAACCGTATCCGGTGGCGGGATGGACAGTTACTGGAATGCGGACCCACCGGTGTTCGGAACCGTGGTCGGGGTCGTGGGAGACCTCCGCCACGAAGCATTGACCCGACCACCGCGGCCCACCGTTTTCTGGACCGTGTCCCAGCGACCGGGGCGTGTCTGGGGAGGAGCACACCTCTTCGTCGAAGCCGGTCACAGCAACTTACCGGGTCTCGCCACCGCCGTCCGATCGGTGGTGACCGCTGCAGACCCCGACATCCCGTTGGACCTCTTCCTCCTCTCCGACCGTGTCCAGGAGACTCTGGCCAGCCGCCAGTTCCTGCTTTTTCTGGTAGGAGGGTTCGCCGTCCTCGCCCTCGTTCTCTCAGCCGTTGGGATCTTCGGCGTGGTCTCCTACTCGGCCGCTCGCCGTCAGAGGGAGATCGGAATCCGGATAGCTGTTGGCGCCAATCCCCGGGGAATACCCGGATTGATTCTGGGAGGGCTCGCCGGAATCGTTGGACTAGGGCTTCTTTGCGGGCTCTTGGGCGCTGCTGCCCTTACCCGGCTTCTTTCGGGTTCCCTATACGGGGTGGAGCCTCTCGACCTGGCGACATTCGTGGGGATGCCGGCTCTGGTCGGTTTCGTCGCCCTCCTTGCCGCAGCTTTCCCCGCCATCCGATCTTCTCGCCAGGACCCATCCAGAACCATCCAGGCCTGACCTCACCCGTCCCGCAGAATCCCCCTGGATCCGGCCTTCCGTGACCCTCGGCCCAACCCGGTCCGGTTCCATTGGATCGGCGCGACCCTGCCTGTTGACGCCCCAATATCCTTTTTGTATGATTGCTTCTCAGCGAATCACTCTTTGTAGGAATGGTTCGTGGAAATGTAACCCTGGCGGACGTAGATGAGATGCCCAAAGGCAAACACCTCGGTGAGTTGGAGCAGATGGTCCTCTTGGCGATTCTCCGCCTGGAGGACGAGGCGTACGGCTTGAACGTCATGAGGGAGTTGAAGGAGCGAGCCAAACGGGAGGTGTCACGCGGGGCTCTTTACGCCGTCCTGGACCGACTGGAAGGAAAAGGAATCGTCGTTTCCCGGTTCGGTGACCCAACCCCCGGCCGGGGCGGAAAGCCCCGCCGTTACATGTCCGTGACCCCCCTGGGGGTTGAGGCGCTCCAGAGGGCGCGGATGGCCTGGCACTCACTCTCGGAGGGGCTGGGGGAGATTCTCGGCAGATGAACAGCGGAAAAGAGCACAAGCCCCCGCGTCTGGCCTCTGCTCTCCTGGCCCGTTGCGTACCACCGGGACCCGGAGGCGAGGCGATTCTGGGGGACCTCCAGGAAGGATTCACAGAGCTGGTGAAGGAAACCGATGGAGTGGAGGAGAAGGTAAGAGACTCCGGGTCAGACGCCGGTGGGAGAGCCGTTCTCAGAAAAGCCCGCTTCTGGTATTGGGGGCAGGCTCTTGCCCTTGGTAGCCGCTTCCTCCTTCGCAGGGTCCTACACGTTCGACTATACCGGAGGCTGGCACCGTCATCCCCTCATGATGGCCGATCCCGGATGGGCTTCATTGGCCTCTCCATTGATGTGAAATTCGGCCTCCGATCCCTCCTACGGGACAGGGGGTTCACGGCCATCGCCATGTTGACCCTGGCCCTGGGGATCGGGGCCACAACGGCCATCTTCAGTGCCGTCAACGCGGTTCTTCTACGACCGCTTCCCTACCACGAATCCCACCGTCTTGTTTCCATACGAGACATCAAGTCACCCCAGTACCTCTTCGGCATACAAGTGGCCATGGGCCATTTTGTGGAGTGGAGGGAGCGGGCTAGGTCCTTTGATCATATGGCCGCGTATGTCTCCCGGCGGTACACGCTCACGGGGAGGGGTGAACCCAGGCGACTGTCCGCAACTAACGTGTCCGCCGGGCTATTCACCATGCTGGGGATCCAGCCCACGCTGGGCCGGGACTTCACACCGGCGGAGGATCAGCCCGGCGGAGACGACGTGGTCCTGGTGAGCCACGGTCTCTGGCAGAGACAGCTGGGAGAGGATTCGGATGCCCTGGGACAGACGCTCATGCTGGACGGCCGACCCCATACCATCGTGGGGGTTCTGCCGCCCGGCGTGGACTTCCCCGAATCCGATGTGGACCTCTGGACACCGCTTGCCCTGACACCGGAACAACGGCAGGCCCACGGAAACCACCTCCTTTGGGTCGTCGCTCGCCTGAAGCCCGGAGTCACCACTGCACAGGCCCAGACGGAGATGGACGGGGTCGCCCAACAGCTTGAAGCCGAATTTCCAGGGGTGAACACCGGGTGGGGTGTTCGGATCGAAGGCCTCCTGGAATCCAGGGTGGGCGGCAGGAAAGTCGGCCTCTGGATGCTGTTCGCAGCGGTGGGATTCGTTCTACTCATCGCCTGTGCCAACGTGGCCAACATGCTCCTCGTCCGAGCCTCGGACCGGGGCAGGGAGTTGGCTGTTCGGGCAGCCATGGGTGCCCGACCCATCCAACTCCTTCGTCCAGCTTTTACAGAGAGCGCCCTCCTGGGGATGGGCGGTGGACTCCTGGGCCTGGCTGTTGCCGGGGCCGGTGTGAAGGCTCTTCCGATCCTCTTCCCTGGGCTGCCCCGCATCCAGGAGGTGGGTCTGGACGGGGCGACCTTGGCCGTTGCCCTCTCCAGCGGGGTCCTCGCGACACTTCTTTTTGGCACCATGCCGGCTGCCCAGGCTCTCAGGGCAGATCCCACGGACGGGCTCAAGGAGGCCACGAGGGGTTCCAGTAGCGGACCAGGGAGACTGAAGCTCAGACGCCTTTTGGTGGTCGCTGAGGTGGCCCTGGCCCTGGTACTCCTCACCGGGTCCGGCCTCATGGTCCGGAGCCTTCGCATGCTGCAGGAGGTGGATCCCGGCTTCAAGTCCGAGAACGCCTGGGTGACTCAACTGGAACTCCCGGAGGCATCTTACGCTCCAGGACCCCAGACGGCCGACTTTTTCCGGCACGTCACACAGGGCGTCGCCCAGATCCCCGGCGTCGAAGCGGTGGGTGTGGCATTCACTCTTCCGTTCATTCGCGACCAGCACCTGGGGTTCGTCATCGAAGGGCGCCCCATGCCCAGACCGGACCAGATCCCCACGGTCCTCTACTATGCCGTGAGCCACGGGTATTTCAGGGCCATTGGATTACCTCTGATCCGGGGCCGATCCTTCACAGAGGCGGATCGGGAGGATGCACCGGGAGTCGTAATCATCAATCAGACCATGGCCCGGCGGTTCTTCCCTGATCAGGATCCCATCGGCCAGAGAATCCATGTATCCAACGGCCCCGGGAACTTCCGTGAGATCATCGGAGTCGTGGGCGACGTTCGGCAGAACGGCTTGGACGACGGAGGTCGGCAGCAGGTTTACGAGCCGTTCTCCCAACAGGTGTATCAGGACCTGGATATGTGGCTTGTGCTTCGCTCCGAGTCTGATCCAATTGCTTTGAGCGCCGCCGTCCGGGAACGGGCCCAGGAACTGGAGGGGGATCTGCCGGTAGCCGATCTCACGTCTCTGTCTGAGAAGGTCGATGGCTGGGTCTCCATACGACGGGCACCCGGAGATCTCCTTACCTTTTTCGCAGCGGTAGCCCTTTTCCTGGCTGCCCTGGGTATCTACGGGACCATGGCCTACTCGGTGGCTCGGCGGACACGGGAGGTGGGCATTCGCATGGCCCTGGGCGCTGATCGCTCCGATGTGGTCAAGCTGGTTTTTCGGGAGGGGATGATCCTTACGACGACGGGGGTGGTGGTCGGCCAAGTGATGGCCTTTCCGTTGACGCGACTCATGGGCGGGATGCTCTTCGGAGTCACTCCTGCTGATCCCGCCACCTTGGTCCTTTCGCCCCTGATTCTCGTCACGGCGGCGGCCTTGGCCATCCTGATTCCCCTCAGAAGAGCGACTCGAGTGGATCCGAATGTGACGCTGAGATCCGAGTGAACTGAGGCACAACGCGGTAGACCACGCGTTTGATCTGTCCCACGGCTTCCAAGACCGCCACCATGGGCGCCGTGAGTCTTCTGCACCGCTTCGGCTCCTGACACCACCCCCACCCGGCCCTCCAAATGGGCCACCCTTCTGGCTCGGATCTATGAAATCTTCCCCCTGGAAGGTCAGATGGGCAAAGCAGTTGCTAGCAATGGGCCTGGGTAGACTCGAGTCGGAGGCCGCTACAACGGCTTGAGACGACTGAGGATCGGCCACAGGCCGCCCGCAGGTCCATTACCGACCACAGGCTTATCAGACCCCTCTCAATAGCGCTTCATGGACTGGGACTGATTTCACGTGGGGGATGCCGTTGGACCACGGCTCAGGGCAAGGAAGCGGCGAACCTGGGCACAAGGCGGCGGGCTGCCGGGCCTCCCCCTCCCGTCCCTCCCCCTCATCTCAGGTCATCGTCCAGCTCCCGGAGCCTCCGGAGAATGCCAAGGGGGCTCTCCCCGGCGGCCAACTCCCCGATTTTGGCCATCCGCACCTCGTCAGCCGCGAACTTCTTTTTCAGCCTGGCCTCGTACGCTTCCCTCAGGACCTTGATGAGCATATCCAGCTCATAGGGCTTCGGGAGGTAGCTGAAAGCTCCGAGCTTTGTCAGCTCCACTGCGCTCTCCAGGGATCCGTGACCTGTCAGGATGATCGCCTCGAGAAACCGATGCTCTCCCTTGAGAACTTTGAGGACCTCTCCCCCATCCATCCCAGGCATCTTCAGGTCCAGGAGTGCGATGTCGAACTTCTCCTTCCGGCTCAGCTCGATAGCATCCGGGCCGTTGGAGGCGGTCCGGACGTCGAAGTCCCGCTTCCTGAGGCGGGAAGCAATCGCGTTCAGGAAACGCGTTTCGTCGTCAACGATGAGAAGCTTTATGACGTGGTCCACTGTAGCCTCCTAACGAGGATTCGGGCTCCTGTTGTTCAAACCGCCGGGAACCCCAGCCATAGCCAATACCCCAGAATCGCCCAGACCCAGAGGACGGCGAAGCAGATGAGGAGTACGAAGAAACCGTGCTTAAAAAAGTCCGCCAGAGTCACCAGCTGTTCGCCGGTGCTCGGGTCCTTCGCCATGGCGTACGCCAGGGCATTGGATGGGGTTCCAATGATCAACATATGAGCGAAGGACGATGCAAACGCGGTGGCCAGGCCAACCATCCATGGGTGAACTCCGGCTACCGTGGCCATTGGGACCGTTACCGGTCCGATGGCGGCCACGGTGGCGCCGTCACTCATGAAGTTCGTGGCCAGGCCGGTGAAGAGGCTGGAAGCGACGGCCAGACCCGAACCGGTGGCCATGAAGTCCGGGAGGATGGCGACAAAAGCATCCGCTAGGAAGAGGGCCACGCCGGTGGAAGCCAGCCCAGCACCTATGGCGGTGGCTCCGGCGTAGAGTAGCACGACTTCCCAGTGAATGGACTGCATGTCCCTCCACGGCAGAATCCTGAAAACATTCAGTAGTACCAAGCCCAATATGACGGGCCCACCCATTCCCAGGGTGCGGCTGGAGGTGATCCACAGAACGACCACCAGAACCAGAACTCCCGCGGTGATGTACTCAGCTCGAGTCATGGGTCCGATCTTCTCGGCGGCCCGCCGCACCTCCGCGGCAACGTTCACGGAGGGGACCTTCACCTTACGCTTCAGAGCGAACAGGAAGTAGAGGCCTACACAGAACGACAGGACCGGAACGAGGGGCAGGCCGTACATGACCCACTGCCCGAAGGTGGGTGCGATGCCATAGTCAGCCAGGATCCCCACCATGATTGCGTTCCGTCCCCCGGCGGCGGGGGAGCCGGGGCCGCCAGAGTTGGCCGCAAAGCAGAGGGAAAGAGCAAGGAGGACCATGAAATTCCGGTCCTTCTTGAGGCCGCTGGACCGCATGCCCGTGGCGTAGACCATGACAAACAGGGGCATGGTAAAGGCCACGAGGGCGTGCTCCGAAAGAAAAGAGCAGGCCACGGACAGGAGAGGCAGGAAGACTAGAAGAAAGAGGGTCAAGTTTCTGGCAGGAGCCAGGAGAAGGAGACCTATCCTTCGGTCCAGCCCGGTCTTGGTGATGGCCTTGGAAAGGGCCAGGACCCCGAAGATGAAGAAGACCGCGTCTTTGGCGAAGGCCTGGGCCACGCCGTCCGGTTTGAACACATCGAAGAAATACAGGGAAGCTGCGATGAAGAGCGTCGTCACCGCCACCGGCACCGCTCCTGTAGCCCAGAAAAGGGCGGAAACCATGAGCGTGGCAAGCATTATCATAGCTCGCCGGGCCACTTGCTCGGCCTCCAACGGGGCCTTAGCCCGGGGCCCGGGGCCCTGAACGATCTCCTCTCCCAGCTTATACTTTTCGGAATAGTACTCTGAGATGGTCTCCCCCGGCTCCATATCCCTGTAAGACGCGAATCCCATGATAGGATCGGGACCCTCCGTCACAGTTTCCGGGGCGCTCTTCGGGGTGCCCACCAGCTCCACCAGGCGGGTGGGTGGCGGCAAGAGCGCCAGGATGGCGAAGAGAGCTGCTCCAAGAAGGATGAAGAGGGGCCTGGAGTTGTGGGTTCCAAGGAGCCAATGTTTGGCAGAACGCCGGTCCGGGGGGTGGTGCACGATCTCATGCCGGGCCTTGGCAAAAACCACCTCCTCCTTGGCCGACTCCAGGACTTCCTCCAACTCTTCGACCGAACAGGGTTTTTGGAGGAATTTGAATGCCTCGAGACGGCCGGCCTCTTTGGCCGAGTCCAGGCTACCATGCCCGGTCAGCATGATGGCCTGGACGGCCGGGTTGAAAGCCCTCATCTCCCGGAGAGTCTGGATCCCGTCCAAACCGGGCATCTTCAGGTCTAGGACCGCAATATCGATGTCAGGATCTAGCCTCGCCTCCTTGATGGCGTCCTGACCATTGTCGGCTTCAACGACTTCGTACCCCCGCGTGCGAAGGCGCCCGGCCAGGTTCGTACGGAAACGATCCTCATCGTCTACGAGAAGGATCTTGGACATGGGCTCCTAACTCCTTTCGTCGGAGCAGTCTCCCTGGGAAACCTGTCGGGAGAGTTCGTCGAAGAAATCACTGAGCCTCAGGATCCCTACGGTCCTGCCCTGGCGGGTAACCAGGAGGGACGCCGTTTGATGTTTCAGAAAGTGAGCCGTGGCGTCGAGAAGGGGCGCGTCCTCATCGATGCTAATGGTGATGGGACTCAGAACCTCCCGCACCGAGACGTGTTTGAATCGTTCGCAAGTATCCACCAGGTCGGCGGTTAGCAGATCCAGCGTCTGCAAGGAGCTTTCGAGGAGATCCGCAGCCACACCCGCCCGGTGCATCAGTCCACGGGTGGCGAGGGCTTTCCGTTCCGGGATCAACGCCCGCAGGAAAGCGAAATGATGGAGCTTTCCGATGATCTCTCCCGCTCGGTCCCGTACCAGGACCGCCCGGTGAGGCTGACGACCGGGGGTGAGCCGCTCTTGGGAGGTCTGGAGAGCCTTGAGGGCATCGAGGACGGTGGCATTCTCGTCCACCATAGCATACTCCGACAAGGCCAGGGTCAGGTCTCTGACTCGATCTGCCATGATCACTCCTCTTTCCGGGTCACCCGATCCCCAGGGGAAGCTCCAGGGTGAATGTGCTCCCCTGGCCGGGAGCGCTCTCAACCTCGATGGACCCCCCGAAGCTCTGGATGATGTTGTAGCTAACGCTCAACCCCAGGCCTGTGCCCTTTCCCGGTTCCTTGGTCGTAAAGAAGGGCATGAACGCCCGGTCCATCAGGGCCGGGGTCATCCCCAGTCCCGTGTCCTGCACTGCGATAACCGCCCGGTCGTCTTTCCGCGTCGTGGTGACGGTGAGGGTTCCCCCATTCGGCATGGCATCCAGGGCGTTCTTCACAAGGTTCACGAACACCTGCACAAGCTGGTTCCGATCGGTGAGGATTTCCGGGATGGACTGATCATATCGGCGAACCACCTCCACGTTTGAGATGGCGAGTTCGTTTCCGAGCATTACGTCGAGGACCTCGTCCAGAACGCCCCGAATCTTGTGAGGCTCGACCCTCACATCGGTTTTCCGGACGAAGGTAAGGAGTTTCCGGGTTATGTCCCGGCACCGGAACACAGCTTCGTGAATCGCATCGAGGTGGTCCGAAAGAACCAAAGGCTCGTCGTCTTCCTGCGCCAGCTCCGGATCGAGGGAGTCCCGGACCACTCCCACCTCCTCGGCTATGATCGCGAGAGGGTTGTTGATCTCATGAGCGATACCGGCGGCGAGCTCCCCGACGGAGGCGAGGCGTGAGGCATGGACCAACTGCCCGGAGAGTTCCGCCTCATAGCGCTCGCTCTCGAGCTTTGACCCCACCACCTGCCGGGCACGAATTAAAATGACCAGTCCTGCCAGGAGGAAGGTGGCGAAGGTAGCCAGGAGAGGGAGATTCCCGAAGACGGAAGCTCCCCAACCCGAAGGCTCATCCTGGGCACCGGTGACAACCAGTGCCCACGGTGTCTCTTTGAGCCAGGCATAGGCATACTGGATTTTCCCATCGTCCCCGTGCTCCACCACGAACCCCCGGTCCGGGTCCCTGGGCGGAACAAACGGCGAAGCCCCCAGGACCTCCCCGACCCTTGGCGTAGTGACCTGGAGGATCCCTTCGTCATTCACCACTGCAGCGTGGACCTCGTTGGCTCCCTCGAGGGTGGTGAGGTACTCGGAGAGCCGCTCAGGAGAGAGGGCGGATCTCAGGACCGTGAGGGACGCTTCCTCCCCCCTTCGAACGGCAATGGTGAAGTGCGGTCGGTCTCGAAACCCGCGATAGATCTCGGTGATCAGTGTTTCAGGCGAACCCGACAGAAGGTCCTCGAACCAGCCCTGAGCCCTGTAGTTCACCGGGCCGGCGTAGGCAACAGGTCCTACGTAGGACAGAAGGTCCCCACCTCGGTTCACAACGCCCAGGTCTACAAAGGCGTCGCTGGTCTGCTGGAGGGAGGCAAGGAAGCTCTCCAGGGTCGTAGAATCCCGTCCGAAGCGGAACCTGGGGTCGTCGATGACGTTCCCGAGGTTCACCAGCCGTTCCCTTAGGAACAGGTCGAAGGTTGTGGACTGGTGTTCCGCGATGGCTTCCAGGTGGGCCCGGGTGCCGTCACGGACGAGATACCAGTATTGCAGGTGAAAGAAGCCCGCCAGCAGGAGGAGAGGGGCGAAATAGAGGACAACCAGCCGTCCGAATGTCGTCAAGAACAGCTCCCGCTCGTACCCGTCCCGAGCCGGTTTGTCCTGAGCCTTCGATGCCCCACCCGGTGGGCCAGACATAAGGTATTCTCCTCAGGCCAGCCGTGCGTCGAAAGACATGACCCTCACGGCTGGAGGCCTCAAACGGGAAGTTGGGGCACCCGGATCAGGGCCCCCAGGACTTCCGGATGGAAGAAATCCATGGCTTTTCAACGCAACCTTTATGCCACTACTCGTAGCTCCAGGTGGCCGGCTACCTAGAGATCATCCGGGCCGGGTGGTCAGGGTCTCCTCCAAAGGCTCAAGCAGATCCTGGGCCGAGATGATGCCGACCAGGTCCCCGTGTTTGTTCAGGACCGGAAGAGCCCCAAACCGGTGTTCGCGAAATACCTTGACCGCTTCCAGGATGTGGTCTGAAGCGCGGACGGTCATGGGGTTCCGCGTCATAACGTGCTCCACTCGATGATCGTCATTGATCTGGTAGCAACTCGTCCAGTCATCGAGATCTTCCGTCCATCGGGGTCGCCGGAGGTCCCGGTCACTGATGATTCCTACGAGGCTTTCCCCATCGACCACGGGTATGTGCCTCACCCTATTGGACTGCATGAGAAGGAAGGCTTGCTTCACCGACATGTCCTCGGTGGTGGAAATGAGCTTTTGGGTCATGTATCTGCTTACGTTCATCAGCTTGGACCTCTTTGGTGCGAGGTTGACCTGGGACCACAAACCTGAGCTTTGGCCCTCCTTACTGGGAGCAGGGGTTTTTGGGCTTCGGCTCAACTGGCGGCGAATCTGTTGCCAGATGGAAGGCTCCGAAAGAGGGCGGTGGTCAAGGAGATCTCTAAGAGCGCCACCAAGGGCCTTGTAGGTATCAATCTCCTCCCTGAGCTCGTCGCAAGAGGAGATCCCTTGTATCACGCGCTCTCGTTCCCAGACGGGGAGCTCATCATCCAAGAGCCTGGAAAGATCTTCGCGAGACACCGGAGGGCCTGAGAGCATTTCCTTCCTTCTTCGCCATATCCTCAAGTATCGAGCGCGGTTGGGGAAGCTCGGCCCTGAAAATCTGCACCAACGGCCAGAACCGCTTTCCAGAGCAGGCGGTTCGATCGGCACTCTCCTCAACATACGAAGAACAATTCGTAACTTATTTATCGTCAATTTCCTCTCGTCTTTCTATCAGCACCCGAACAAAAAACGGCCTCATTCCGTACGCCCAGCCGCCGATTCCGAACCACTGGGTCCATCGTGCGAAAAGAGAACGGATTCGACTCGCAATCCCCTAAGGCGACCTACCCGAAAGGTGCCCCCTTCCACGTGGACTTCGTCCCCGGATCGGGGGACCCGCCCCAGCCGTCCGAAAACGAAACCCCCGACGGTGTCGGCTTCCTCATCGGAAAGGTCCAATGAGAGAGCGTGGTTCACATCCCGGACCAGGACATCTCCGCCGACCAGGACTTCTCCGGTCTCGAGTATCTGGAAATCCTCCAACTCCGGAGGCTCGTGCTCGTCCCGGATATCGCCGACGATCTCCTCGATGAGATCCTCGAGAGTCACCAGACCCGCTGTACCTCCGAACTGGTCAAGAACGATGACCATTTTCGACCGTGCTTCCCGCATCTCCGAGATGAGGTTCTCCACTGGCTTTCCGGCGGGGGCAAAAGCCATAGGCCTAACGGCCGACCGGATGTGGGTGTTGCCGGAACGGGCTGCCGCCCATAGATCCCTGGCGGCCAACAACCCGACGATATGATCGAGGTCCCGGTCAAAGACGGGAAGCCGGAGATTGCCCTGGTCCAGCATGAGATCCATGGCTTGCTCGACCGAAGCGTCAATGGGAATGCCCACAATGTCCATCCGGGGAGTCATGACATCCCCCACGGCCACCCCTTTCAAACCCAGGACATTCCTCACCATATTCCACTCGCCCTCTCCGAGGATACCTTCCCGACGTCCAAGCTCCGCCAGGACCTCGATCTCAGCACGACTCACCGCCACCCCTTTCCCTCCCCGGGGTTGGATGAGGCGGTTGAACCAGGAAAGGGGCACCAGGACGGGTTTTAGCACGACTATCAAGAAGGCCAGGACATAGGCCGAGGGAACGGAGAGCGTTCTCCAATGGGATGCCCCCAGGGTTTTTGGAATGATCTCCGAGAAGACGAGGACCACGAGGGTCAAGACGGCCGAGAAAAGGGCGATCCATCGATCTCCGAAGACCTCCAGGGCGATCGACCCTCCCATGGCAGCACCCACGGTGTGGGCGATCGTGTTCAGGGTCAGGATCGCGCCGATTGGCTCATCGATGCGTCGAAGCATCCTGTCGAACCAGATTCCCGCCCACTTTCCTCTTTCCTTCAAGACTCCGACCCAGGAGTGCGTGACGGAGAGGAACACCGCTTCCAACACAGAGCAAAGGAAAGACAAAGACAAGGAGATCCCGAGAACCCAGAAAAGTCGGTTCACGCACGGCCTCGACAGTCGCTCGATATGGGCACCAGGGGAGAGCATCCTAGCTTCGGAAGGGTTTTATGTCGGATCCATAAGACGTTCGGAACCGCGCCAAACGACGAGAACGAGGAGATTCGAGCCAACTGGATTGCTTTCCCGCTTGACCCGACAAAGAAGAAGACGACTTCCCCTCTTCGACGCCCTCGCCGGGGAGGTCCGCTACGTCTTCCTCCGGCTCCGGCCCTGAGGTTACTTTGGAAAAGGGTGATCACCGTGGACGGCGAAGGATCTTCTGGACACGGTCTACGACGGACCAAAAACCGAAGGGTTTTTCGACAAGTTCGGTAAAACCTTCTCGGGGCCCTTCCCGTTCTTTGTCCGTGCTCGCCTGAGTTGTAAGGCCGATTGCCGAGACCTCGAGACCCTCCTTTTCGAGAGCCCCCAAAAGCTCCGATCCGCCCATACCCGGGAGGACCGTGTCGGTGATCAAGACGGCGGGCTCCTCACCATTCAGTTGGTTCAAGAGTTGCTCAGCGGTCGAGAAGGCGACCACTCTTACCCCAAGCGTGCCGAGAACCCTATAGAGGCCATGCCGGGTTTTTTCATCCTCGGAGACCACGCAAACTGCCCCTTGAAGGTTTGAGAGAGTCCTCCTTTTTCGCTTCTTGATCTTCATTTGAGCATCATCCGATCCCGCTGGAAGAGACCTCAGCGAACCGTGAACGGCCATGCGCACCAACGGTGGCGCCGCGTGCACGTTCCCTGATTCCCTAACGGGGTGTGTGCCGAAGCCAATCCTCATATCGATGCCTGAGTCTCACCCTCAAGCCGGCGAGACCCAATTCCTCTGAATGGTCGAGCCAGCCCAAGCTTGTACGGAAGAACTCTTCTGAAAGCCAGGTAGCCGCACTCTTTGACCACCGTTCATCCTCCACGAGGGATTCTGTTGTGGAGATGCGGGCTGACTGGAATGCTGAGACAAATGCCCTGAACTCGTCAGTATCCCGCTCAACAGGGACTTCCGGCACGATCTGCCCGTCTACGTCCCGTTCGACGGCCTCGAAATAGATCACCCACGCAGCCTTCATACCTTTCCTCCAGAAGGGCCGGGGCCCGAATCCTTTCCAATGGAGGCCTGAGTGGGATTCCACCATCCGAACTCCGACCTCTCTCTCACACAGGCGGGTGACGTTCGATAGGCCGCTCGAAAGCCCCAATTCCTAGCCTCTAGCCGTCGAGGTCTTTTCTCACTGGGGACTAGATCATCAGTGCCTAGCTCTCAGGTTCCCTAGGTTCTCATGAACCGGGAACTCACCCGCCTCTTGACAATTGAGTATACGTATCATATTTCATGAAATGTAAAACATGAATTAGATACCGGCAATAAAGGCAACCGTGAAGCCCGTCTGTGGTGCCATCTGCCTCTGATCTCGGGATTCCTCAATACCTACCTAGTTTCAAACAAAGAGCCGGGAGGCCTGGCGCCGACAGCGTCCGGTTGCACTTATGCGGTGGGTTGCGGTATAGATTCAGGTGTGAGCTT
The DNA here is from genome assembly GCA_028278645.1 of Longimicrobiales bacterium. GTDB lineage: Bacteria > Gemmatimonadota > Gemmatimonadetes > Longimicrobiales > Gaopeijiaceae > JABDNZ01. Next base: position 19,046 of record JANQDZ010000072.1, read on the forward strand.
CCGAGCCATCTCCCCTCGCCTTTTCCCAAACCCCATTTTGCCATGGATGGAAACACGAACGACCCGAAAGAGAAGGGCGGATCATGGACTTTTCTGACGAACCATTCCCACGTCCTGATCTGTATCCATGAGGACAGTTCCATTCGTACGCGTGACATCGCAGCGCGCGTCGGGATCACCGAAAGGGCAGTCCACCGGATAATCTCCGAACTCTCTACGGCTGGATATCTCTCCCGGACACGGGAGGGGCGCCGAAACCGCTACACGGTGTGTGCGGAAAAACCCCTTCGGCATCCGGTAGAGGCTCACTGCCTCATTTCCAGCCTACTCAAAACCGTAGAGCAGTCAAACGCAGCTTAGGGGACCCTGCACGAGTCCCTTGGCTGTTCTACGCCGTGCTGGGTCCGGGATGCCGGGGCCGCGCTTATTCATACCGAATCAGGACTTTGTCCACCCGACTGCCGTCCATATCCACCACCTCCATGTGAAGGCCTCTCCACCGAAGCGTGGAAGTCACCTCCGGTTGGTCGTCCAAAGATTCGGAGATCAGAGCGTGGAGAGTCGGATACTGTCTGGGTTCTGGTACATCGAGTCCAAAGGCCCCAACAAACTCCTGGAATGGTAGAAGCCCATCAACCAGCCAAGAGCCGTCCTTCCTCTGCACCATGCCCGGTGCTACGCCTTCTCGGGTTTCGGGTAGTTGGCCAACCATGCCTTCCAACACGTCGTAGAGGGTGACGATTCCCTGGACCTTGCCGTCATCGTCAGTGACCAGGGCCATGTGGACATGGGACCACTGGAAGAGTTCCAGCAACCGAAACACCGGGGTCCAGGGTGGGAGGAGGTGGGGCTTGCGTAGGAACGAATCGAGGGTCGCCGGTTCCGGCGCCAGAACTAACTCCAACAGGTCCTGAACCTTCACGTATCCGGCAGTCCGGTCCAGGGCTCCATCGGCCACCGGGTACCTCGTGTATCGTACTTCCCCAAGCCGACTCCGCCAGGAGTCGGGTCCCGTAGAACGGTCCAACCACACGATCTGCTCCCTGGGCGTCATGAGCATCCCGACCGTCATATCGCTCAGTCGAAAGAGGCGTTCAACGATCTGTTGCTCGGTAGCTTCCAGGACACCGGCCTCCGTGGCGTGTGCGATCAAAGCCCGAATCTCTTCTTCTGTGATATCGGGCCCCTCCGAGCCTTTGAGCGGCAGAAAGCGAAGGACCATGTCCGTGGAGCGACTCAGAATGTGGACCAGGGGGGTTGCCAACAGGGAAAGGCGGGTCATGAGGCCCCCGAAACGGGCCGCCATCCGCTCCGGGTCATGTAGTGCGACGCGCTTCGGTACCAGCTCTCCGAGTACCAGGGTCACAAAGGTTACGGCCATTACGACCGAAATCAGGGCGACCTGATCAGCGACTCCGGTGGGGACGCCGAGGGTCTCCAGAAGCGGAGCGAGCGTCCCGGCCAGGCTCGTCCCACCGAACGCACCGGCCACCACCGCAATGGTGGTAATTCCGATCTGGACCGTGGAAAGAAAGCGATTAGGGGAATTGGCCAGGTCCAAGGCCGTTGCGGCGGCCCTATCGCCTTCCTTGGCCCACTGATTCAAGCGGGCCCTCCTGGATGCCACAATGGCAATCTCGGCCCCGGCAAACAGGCCGTTGGCCAAAATCAGGAACAGGAGGATCACGACCTCCAGAATGATGAGAGTCAGGGTATTCATTGAGGCTGTATCCAGGTGTCGGCACCCCGGGCCAGGGCGGCGGCATCCGCCACCTGCCTTGGACTGCCGAAGATGATGAGCTGGTCTTTGGCCTGGAGCCGAAAGCCGGCACCAGGGTTGGGAAGAGTCTCGCCACTCCGTCGGACCGCCAGCAGAGTGACGCCGTACTCGGCTCGAAGGGCCACTTCCTCCAGAGTTCGTCCCACCAGGTAGGATTCCTCCCCAACTTCTACCGTAACCACTTCGGAATCGGGTATATGTTCGCCGATATCCTGAGGGTCCACGCCGGGGTCGGCGGATATCTCCCGGAACATCTCATAGCCCTTTGACCGGACATCTCCGACAAATTCCTCGATTTCAACTTGTGGAATCAGATACCGCCGAAGAACTCGAACCAGGATCTCGACAGACGTCTCGAACTCTTCCGGGATTACGTCATCGGCGCCGACACCGTACAGGGGTTCCACCTCTTCTACATACCGGGTCCGGGCCAGTACGAAGAGCCCTGGGTTTAGGCGTTTGGCCGCCTGGATGATGGTCCTGGTTGCGCCGGGGTCGGCGATGGCCGACACAAGAATCCGAGCCTGCTCGACCCCGGCATGCTCAAGGATCGCCGGGTGAGTCCCGTCACCGTAGACCATCGCTTCACCCTTTCGCCGCTCTCTCTTCACCGTGTCGGGGTTGGTTTCCAGAATCAGGTAGGGAATCCCTGCCACCTGGGCCGCCCGGGCCAGATTCCGGCCGTTGACTCCATATCCCACGATAATGAGATGGTCGGAAAGGGGCTCATCTAGAGGTAGACCTACGTCCACGTCTCCGGGTCCGGATTGCCGTACTAACCATGAGGGGAGAGGAAGGACGAGGATCCTGTCTACCAACCCCGGTGCTCCAGCGATGATGAAGGGAGTGGCTGCCATAGTCAGAACCGATACCGCCAAGAAGAGCTGCTCGTGTTCGCCTGGGAGCAGGCCGTATTGGATTCCAACGCGGGAGAGGATAAATGAGAACTCTCCTACTTGGCTCAGCGTGAGCCCGCCCAGCAGGGCTGTCTTGAGCGAGAACCCAAGGAGTCGAATGGCCAGGGTCGCAACCCCGGCCTTGAGGACGAGCACTAAGAGAGTGGCAACAGAGACCTGGACCAGGCTCGAAAAGACGAAGTCCAGGTTGAGCAGCATTCCCACTGAGACGAAGAAGAACGATAGGAAGACCTGCTTGAAGGGCAGGACCTCCCCAAGGGCCTGGGCGCTATATTCGGATTCAGAGATGACAAGACCCGCCAGAAAAGCTCCAAGTGCGAGGGAGAGGCCCGCCAGGGAAGTCAGCCACGCCGCAGCCAAGCCCATTCCCACCGTAGCCAGGAGGAAGACTTCCCGGTTCCGGGTCCTGGCTACCCGGAAGAGGAGCCACGGTACCGCCCAGCGGGCCGCCAAAAGGACGAGGCCGACGATGAGAAGGGCTTTGAGGATCAGGCTCAAAAGGGGGCCAGTGATGTCGCCACCGCCCAGGGCCAGCAGTGGCGTGAAGAGCATCATGGGGACGATGGCCATGTCCTGGAAGATGAGGATTCCGAGGGTAGTCTTCCCTTGAGGGGTTTCGATCTCGGCCCGGTCCTGTAGAAGCCTCAACACGATGGCCGTGCTGGACAGTGAAACCAGCATGGCCGCGAAGACCGCTTCGGCTCCGACCTGACCGAAGGCCCGGGCCAAACCCCACGCGGCAACTCCAGTCAGGAATACCTGGAGCCCCCCACCGAGAACCACAGATCGCCAGATGCGGACCAGGCTCCCCAGTGAAAACTCGATTCCAATGGAAAAGAGCAAGAGTATGACGCCGACCTCGGCCAGGACCTCGACCTCGTGAACCGCCCTCACCAGTCCCAAACCGTGGGGGCCTGCGATGATTCCGGTCAGAAGAAAACCCAGGACGAGCGGTAGGCGGAATCGCTGGAATACGAGGATCACCCCCAGGGAGAGCCCCAGGATGATCACAACATCGGTCAGGAGTGGGATGGTCATCTCCCCGATTCCTAGTTTCGGCCACTGGTAATGAGAGCGTTTCGATTGGTTTTCGCGCTGTCGAGGAATGTGATGGGATGTGGACCGGTCGGACAAGGAATGGAACGGTGAACCGCATCATCGGCGAGCCTTGGGCCCGGGCAGACTTCAGCCGGAGGCCGCGCTGGCGGCCGTGGCCCTTCTAGCCTGCTACGCCCCGGCGAAACGGGCTTCGGTAACGGGCCCTCTTCTGACCCTGAAGGAGGATTAAGCTCAGGAGGGACCTGGTGCCTACCCTCCCCCGCCCGGCACCTCCACGGGCAGATCGGTCCTGCGCTCCCACTCCTGGAAAGACCCGTCGTAGAGTACTGCCGAAATGCCCAGCGTTCGGGCGCCGAAAGCCACGAGCGTGGCGTACTGGCCGATGTGACAGTAAGCGACCACCGTTTCCCCCTTTTCCACCCCGGCCTCGGAGAAGATCCTGGCCATCTCCTGGGAGGACCTCAGGGTCAGATCTTCGTTTATCAGATCGGAGGCGTAGATGTTCACGGCCGAGGGGATGTGTCCCGGACGGGTGCCCTCGGCGATCCGCTCCTCGGGGATATTCCCCGTGTAATAGGTGGGTGAGCGGGCATCCACCAGTTGGAACCCTGGCGATCTCATGTGGTCCTTGATCCAGTCAGCCTGGACCAGCAGTTCGGAGTGGGGACGGGGCGTCAAGTGGACTGGCGATGGCGGGCCGGTGACCTCAGAGGTGGTGGGCCGGCCCTCCGCCTTCCACTTCGGCATCCCTCCGTCGAGAATGGAAGTACGGTCCCCCAGCCCGATCCAGTCCAGGGTGAAGACCACCCTGGTGGAAGGGGTGACCCAGTCCGATCCCCAGTAGACGATGATCCGGGTGCCGTCCCCGATCCCCAGGCCTTCGAGGGTTTCGACGAGCACTTCGGGATCGGGAAGCTCCAGCGTGAGTCCACCGGGTTCTCTGGGCGCGGCGACCATCTGGTGCGTGAGGTGACGGGCACCGGGAATGTGCTCCTCGGCATATTCCTCCTCTGGGCTCACGTGGAGTAGAACCAGGTTCTCCTCACCCAGGTGCTTGGCCAACCACTCGGTGGACACAAGGATCCGCTCCCGTGGGCTCTGGGCGAGGGTATGGGAGGGGAGGAGACTTCCCAGCAGGCCTGCAACGAGGACGGACGGGAGGATCCTTAGCACGACACGCCGGGAATTCTTGATTTCCATTGGCTTCCTTCTGTGGTAGGGATGATACCTCTACCGGGAAGGACGCATCGAGGTTCCTCCCTTATTCGTACCGCAGGGCCGTGGCGGGGTCAACGCGGGCCCCCCGGGCAGCGGGGATCCAGCAGGCCAGGAGGGCTACCAGTAGGAAGAGGGCGGGCACCGTCGTAAAGGTCCCGAGGTCGGTGGGCTCCACACCGTAGAGCATTCCCTCCATCAAGCGGGTCAGGAAGAAAGCCGCTCCGGTTCCCACCACAACTCCCAACCCGGCCATGACCATCCCCTGGCGGACCATGAGGCGAACCACGTCCCCTGTCTCGGCGCCCAGCGCCATACGAATTCCGATCTCCTGGGTTCTCCGGCTCGCGGCGTAGGAGATCACCCCGTAAATCCCCACCACGGCCAGGGTCAGGGCCATGGCCGCGAAGGCCGCGAGGAGGACCATGGCGAAACGGGGTTGGGCCACGGAGCTCGCGAGGACGTCGTCCATGGTGGCGACCTCGGCCAGGGGAATGGAAGGATCCATCCGCCGGACGGCTTCCCGAACTCGGGGAAGGGCCGAGAGAGGTGGTCCTTCGGTCTCGATGGTGAGGGTCAGGCTCCGCTGGGAATAGCCGTCGAGCTGGGCATGGGGCCGGTAGAAGCGCCCCCTCACGGATCCCGTCAACCCGTTATGTGTCACGTCGCCGACGACGCCGATGACGACGCATTCTTCCCCAAAGACCGTGGCCAGCGTCCCTATGGGGTCCCGGCCGACCCAGTACTGCCTGGCCAGGGACTCGTTTATGATGATGACTTCCAGGGCCCCGTCCTGGTCCCGGGAGTCGAAGGTACGGCCAGCCAGGAGGGGGATGTTCATCACCTCCAGGTACCCGGGGGTGGCCCACTGCCATTCAGCCTGCATGGCCTCGTTGTCGCCCCGGTCGTATCCATCCACCCGGATTCCGGCATCCCCCATCGTGGTGGCCAGGGGGAGGATCCGGGCACCCCCGGCCCGGGTCACCCCCGGAACCTCCCGGAGTTCGGTCAGGACCTCATCGTAGAACTGCACGATGGACTCTGTGTCTGGATAGGAGCCCGGCGGCGCCGTGAGGCGGAAAGTAAGGACGTTCTGGGGTTGGAAGCCGGGGTTGATCTCCAGAAGGCTCACGAAGGTACGGACCATGAGAGTGGCCCCCGCCAGGAGCACGACGGCCATGGCCATTTGAGCGGCCACGAGCAGTCCTTGTCCCCTGGTGGACACCGCCCCTGTCCCGCGGCCGCTCTCGTGAAGGGAGGCGTTCGCTCCACCCCGGGCCACCCGGATCGCCGGGACGATCCCGAAGATCAGAGCAGTGAGGAGGGAGGCCCCGAGGGCGAAGGCAAGTACCGTGAGGTTCGTGGACACCGACGCAGACCGGGGCACAGAATCGGGATCGATGGCCAGAAGCGCGTCCACACCAAGGTGGGCCAGGGTCACACCCAGCACCCCCCCCAGGAGAGCGAGGATTGCGCTTTCGGTGAGGAGCTGCCGAAGAATGCGGATCCGGCCCGCACCAACTGCGGTCCGCACGGCTACCTCCCGGACCCGCTTCTCAGCCCGGGACAGGAGAAGGTTCGCCACGTTCCCACAGGCGATGAGGAGGACGAAGCCCACCGCGCCAAGGAGGACGAGTATGGTGCCCCTGGCCCCTCCAACGATGTCGGACTTGGCGGCAAATACGCGGGGCGTGAACCGCCGTTCGGGGCTGTAGAGGCCCACGGGCTCCACCTGGGACATGATCCGGGCGAGATCGGAGCGGGTCTCCTCCACGGTCGCCCCGTCCAAGAGGCGGGCCACGCCGTACGAACCATGACTGCCTCCGCCTCCCGGATCCTGGGCCGGAGACTCGACGTCGACGTACCACGGAGCGTACACCTCCGTCACCGAGGACGATGCGTAGTCCACCGGGAGTACGAACCCGCGAGGGAGGACGCCGGCGACGGGCATGGGTGTCCCGTCGAGCTCTGCCGTCGTCCCCAGTACACCCGGGTCCCCGTCCCAGCGGCGCTGCCAGAGCTCGTACCCGATCAGGATGGGGGGCACGCTGTCACGGGCTTCATCCCAGGTGGGCACCCGCCCGATCACGGGCTGGACTCCGAGAACCGTGAACGTGTTCGGGGTCACCATCGCGGCCCCGACCCGCTCCGGGCTCTCCGGTGAGGTGAACGTGGCCGTGCCGGACCGATAGAGCGCGATGTCGTCGAGAGTCCGGTTTTCCTGGTGGAAGAGCTGGAACTCCTCCACCGAGAGCCAGGTCTTATCGGGGAAGTTGTCCCAACTGGCCCACACCGTTACCACCTCTTCGGGGTCCCCATAGGGGAGCGGCTTGATTAGGACTCCGTCGGCCACGCTGAAGATGGCCGTGGCCGCCCCGATCCCCAGTGCCAGCGTCACCACCGCCACCAGTGAGAACCCGGGGGCCTTTCGGAGGGACCTGAGGGCAAACCTCACGTCATGAACCAACGGTTCCATCCATCCTCCTTCGAACAGTCTTCGGACCCATCTCCCCACCAGCACCGCCACCGTCGCGCCGGACGGAGCTCGGTTGGGCCGGAGGGTCACGACGATGATCTCTTTGGTTTCGGGCTCCTCTACGCAGACCAGGAATTGGTCTCCCGCCGGGAAGAGGCATGCGCCGCTTTCCCGGTGCGCGCCGGGCGGTATCCCGTACCGTTCCAGGTCCCGGATCCTCCCCGCGACTCGCCTCTGCTCCCAACGGGGTAGCGACCGAAGTGCGCGGACAGCCGGACGTGAGAACTCGATACGCCAGGGCATGGGTGGGCGCGCTTCCTGGAGCCGGTTCGTCAAAGGCCCAGGTCCCGCCGTATTTCGTCCCAGGGAACGGTGCCGGTTTCAGCAATCTCCTGAAGAGCAGTCTCGAAATCCCTGGCCTCCAGTAGGGTGCGGAGCCGGTCGAGGAGGGTGGCGTCCTCGACGGGGACGATTGCCACCAACTCCTTCCCATGCCGGGTCACAACGAAACGTTCTCCGCCGTAGGCGGCGCGATTCAGGAGCTCGGCCATGTTCTTCCGGGCCTCGGCCGTGGTTACGTTCTTCATGGTTTTCCTCGGGTTGATCCGACCTTCGGGGCGTGGTCGGCCGTAGATCCGGCCGGTCTCCGAACCCGCTCGCAGTTTGTTCGATGGGTACCGCCGTCGAAAAGTTGGGACAAAGATACCAATTTGTACAAAATTTACAAGAGTCGAGTTTGGGCCACCGGCCCTGGTTCGATGTTGGGTGAGAACAGAAAAACGGCCTCCCTGGCTCATGGAACAAGGGGAGAGTTCTCCCCGGTTCCGCGAGGGCCGTCAAACCTCGGGGCTCCCCGGGGCCAGCCGTTATGTGGCCTCAGGAGATCCCGATGCCGGATCTTGGTACCTATCCGCCTCAGCCCGGAACGCCTGGGCATCGCCTGGTCTACCAAGAGCATCGTAAGCTGCGGCAAGGTCCTGTCGTGCGGCCTGGAGCCAACTGACCGAAGGGTCTGTGACCGCCGACAGCACCTCGTAGCCCGCCGACAGTTCGGCCTCCGCTTCAGACCAGCGGTCCTGGCGAATGAGGGCTCTGCCCAGTTTGATCCGGGCGATACCCGTATTCATATCTTCCGGGGAAAGGGTTTGAGCGAAAACTCTCACCGCTTCGCGGAAGAGTCGTTCCGCGTCAGCGTACCGCTCCGCCTCCAGAAACACGTCACCCAGGTTGGACCTCGCGATCGCTTTCAGCCAATGCGGCTCTGAATAGACGGAATCGTAAACCTCTGCCATGGAGCGGTAGCTCTCTTCCGCCAGCCCGAGATCCCCCGTAGTCAGGGCGATAATGCCGATGTCGTTTCGGGTGGATGCGACTGACGGATGAATCGGCCCGTAGAGATTGACCTGCGTCTTGAGAGCTTGTTCTAGGTGGCCCAGCGCTTCCTGCGTCTTACCCTGATAATTCAAGGCTCTTCCTAACATCGTGAGGGCGGAGGCCGTCTCCGGATGGTCCGTCCCGTAGTACGCCTCTATGATCCCGAGGGCCTCTCTGTACCTGGACTCGGCTTCTCCATATCTCCCCCATTGAAATTGAACCGCCCCGAGGTTGATGAGCCCATCCGCGACGTTGGGGTGCTCTGCCCCATAAAGCCGGCGATCGATCTCCAGGCTGATTCGGTTCAAGGAGTCGGCCTCTTCATAGTGTCCGGCATAAAAATGCGTGTTGGCCAATTCCCCCACCGCCCCCGCATAGGCCGACCCGCCGGGGGACACCTCCTGGTATCGGTCGGCCACTGATCCCAGGAGTGGGATGGCCTCGTCGTACCGTCCTGCCTCCTGAAGCACCCGACCCAGGGCGACCCTGGCTTCAAGGACGGTCGGATGGTTGGCAGGAAAAAGGTCGGAGGCCATATCAACCGCTTCCCTGGCAAAGGTCTCTGCCTCATCAAATCGGGCTTGGCTCACCCTGAGACTCCCCAAGGCGACCAGGCTCTCTGCAACGTCGCCGCTTTTTTCCCCGGAGAGCTCCTTCCGGCCCAGGAGAGCCCTGGTGAGTAGGCTGTCGGCCCGATCCAGGCTTCCCAGCTGCTGGTACAGTCCCCCGAGCGTGTAGAGGAGCTCGGCTTGGATGGCCGGTTCCCCGTCCAGGAGGTCCGCCTCCTGAGCTCCTCGATCGATTAGAGCGACCACTCGGAGAGAATCTGCCGGACCGGCGTCAGCATTCCCTCCTTGGAAAAGACTCATCATGAAATCCTGAATCCTCTTCGTGCTCTCCGCTTCGGCCAGGGCGGCGTCCCGGGCCGCAGCCAAACGGACCGTATAAAAGCCCACCAACCCGACACCGACCAACAAAACCGCCGATGCTATCGCCACAGACCGAGCGTTCCTTCGCAGGAATTTCCCGACCCTGTACCCCACAGAATCCGGCTGGGCGTCCAAAGGCTCCCGCCGGAGGAAGTGATCGATGTCCCGGATCAAACCCTGAACAGTCCTATAACGGCGTAGAGGGTCCTTGTGCATGGCCGTCATGCACATCACGTCCAGGTCTCCCCACTCCCCTCGCGTGGCCACGAGCCTAAGCCCGTCCCCAGGCCCTTGCCCGATCTGGGACGGTCTATCGGGTTCCACTTCTGCGATGGCTACCTCGGCCTCACCGGGGGTTTTTCGGGATAGGTCCAACGGCTGCCGACCGGTAAGGATCTCGTAGAGAATAACCCCAAGCGCGTAGATGTCCGTGTAGATGCCTGTCGCTCTTCCAAGCACCTGTTCCGGCGCAGCATAGGCCGGCGTCATGAGGCGGAGTGCGGTCTGGGTGGGATCTCCGCCAGCTTCGGATCCATCGAGCTGCTTTGCGATGCCGAAGTCCAGGAGTTTGAGGCCACCCCCAGTCTTGACGAGGATGTTGGATGGCTTGAGATCTCGGTGAATGACAGCTTGCCGATGGGCTGCCTGAACGGCTTCGCAAACCGACCGGAACAGATCCAGGCGCTCTCGCAGCGAGAGATCCCAGAACTCGCAGTACTCGTTGAGGGGCAGACCCTCCACGTACTCCATGACGAAGTAGGGAGTGCCGTCGGGGAGGACATCCGCATCGAAGAGCTTCGCAATGGAAGGATGGTCCAACCCGGCCAAGGTCCGCTGTTCCTCCGCGAACCGTTCCCTGCGGGCGGGTGAGAGGGCAGCGTCCCTGAGAATCTTTACGGCTGCCCTGCCCCCCGTGTCCTCGCGTTCGCCCAGGTACACCACACCCATCCCCCCCCGGCCAAGAACGGTTGAAAGGCGGTAAGGTCCCACCCGACGGTAGAGGATCGAGCGGCCCTCGAAGACGTCCTCGGCCAACTCCCCCAGGTCCCGGTCCAAGATCGAAGAGTCGCGTTCGTCCCCCTCTAGTAGGGCACGGACCGCATCAAACAGAGCGAGGTCACCGCCACACTCCGTTTCCAGGAACTCAGCCCTTTCGTCCAAGGGCAGTTCAACGGCTTTATGAAACAGGTCCTGGACCCGCTCCCAGCGCTCGGGATCGAGGCGCATGCACTTCCCTTTTCAGAGATGAGGAACAACGAATCAGCAAACGAACAATCCGAGACTAAACCAGCCGGGTGGCCAGCCAGGCACGAGCAGCCCGCCAATCCCTCTCCACCGTCGACTCCGAGATCCCCAGAGCCACGGCAGTCTCGGCTACCTCCAATCCCCCGAAAAACCGGCACTCGACGACCCGAGACTGCCGTGGGTGCATCTGGGCCAGCTCTTCCAAGGCCGAGTCCAGAGCGAGGATCTCATCCGGGCTTTGTCCTCCGCTACCGAGATCGTCGGCGAAGGTGACCAGTTCTTGACCTCCCCCTCGCTTCTTAGCACCTCGACGGCGAGCAGCTTCCACCAGGACCTGCCGCATTGCCCGAGCCGCAATCCGCTTGAAATGAGTCTTCGATTCCGGTTCGATCCGCAGGGACGCGGCCAACTTCATATACGCTTCATTCACAAGGGCGGTCGGGTTGAGAGTCTCATTCGGGTGATCCCGGCGCACGCTGGATGCGAGCCGCCGTAACTCTTCGTACGTCGCACTGAAGAGCGTGTGCAGTGCGTCGTTCTCCGAGGGCATTGGACCGCTCCTTCTGACTCCGAGCCGATCTCACCGGCAAATGTGAAATAATCTCGAGCAGGTCCAGCCGTGGCCGCCCGAGCATAGAGATCGAAGCTACTTAAGCTGAACGAAGGCGGTCAATTCTTTTCGATGACGGTCGAGGGGAGGGTTTTTCGCAAAGGGAAATGAGCCCAACCCATTAAAGGAGACATCAATGGCCGACATCGTGATCAACAAGAAGACCTATGAACACCTGTTCTTCCGGGGCAGCGTGGTCGGTGCGGAGAAGCAGTTGGAGACCAAGGTGAGCGGCGGCGGTGGCGGCGGCGGCACCTACCGGGGGACCGGGTATACAGCCCCGGTCCGCATCCAATCCACCACCGTCACCCACGACATGATTCACCTTGCCGACGAAGACGGTCGGGAGCACGCCATGCGGCTCCAGGATTGGGACCTGTCTGTACGAGAAACCCATCTCCTCACCGCCATCTGGCTGGTCAAGAAGGGAAGGAAGAAAGGACCCTACGTGGCCATCCATAACCACTCGCTGGAAGAGACGGACTACAACGAAAAAGAGTTGGCTAGGATGCACCGCTCGCTCTGGATGTTCTTCGCGAGTTTGGCGCTGTTCTTCCTCCCCTTCAGTACAGGAGTGAAGCTCACCCTGGTAGCTGTTGGCCTCGGGTACTGGTGGTACAGAGGGATCAGCGGACGGAAACAACTAATCGCCAGCGGACAGTTGCTGCAGATGGCCGGCGTCTAGCCGAACCGGGATCCCTGGGGCAGGAGAGGTCTGGCCAGGAGCGTCGAAGACTGTCTTCTAGCACCCAATACCGAGACAGTTCGGGAAGAAGTCGCTACCCAACGACCCGGTGAGTTACCGCACTCCGACAGCCTCCCAGCTGATTCCTCCCTTGACACTTAACCTGGTTTTCGTGGGAATTGTGTCTTTCGCAGATCGAGGCTGCCCGGGAGATCCTGGCGAGAGGCGGTCTGGGTGGCGAACCCCGAGGGGTGTCGCCGATGTCCACGATCCTCGCTTCCTTCACATCGTGTCCTGGAGGGCGGGGAGCCTTGTGTACACCATGGATGAGGTCGAATCCGTCGACCAGGCCCTCCAAGAGCTCCTGGGTCTCCTCGGTGGCCGATAAGTGATTGGCGCACGCTTCACCAAGCGTTTGTTCCTGTCCGGGTAAGCCGTAGGGTCCGGTCGCCCTCGCTTCGCACCTCGGGCTCCGGATCGGCAAGATGCTCCGGCAGAAGAGACGCCAGCCGTTAGGGACGAAATGGTTGATTCAGAATCCAGGAAAGGACCACAAGTGTTGTTGCGCCTCTTCACTGAAGGCGTGGTTATCGTTCTCAGCATCCTTCTGGCGTTTTGGATCGATGCTTCGTGGGAACTCCACCGTGAACGGGATCAAGCGTTGGAGCATCTCCAACTTGTCCGGGACGAGCTCGTGGGGAACCTCGATGTGCTCGAGGAAGGTGCGCAGCAATGTGAGGACGGCGCAGCTCATGTGATCCGTCACCTTCTGACTCTGATGGGACCTGAACCAACGATGGTCCCTGTCGATTCTCTCGCCCATCTCGTCGCGAGCTCGTTGAGGGGCAACGCCCCCCCTCTGAGGACCTCTGCATTCGACGCGTTCCTCTCCTCTGGTACCCCGGGAGAAGTCGCCTCCTTGCCTCTACAGGAGGAGCTGAGGCGTTGGCAGGGTACCATAGAAGTCAGACGGGAGCGCGTGCAGATAACGTCGGACGAGATCGCGAAGACCATCGAATACCTGGTGAGCATCGGCGCCCAAGCTCGCATCAACGACGCCTCGCGAGTGAATCTGCCCCCATCGCGGTTTTCGTTTGACGTGAAAGCACTGCTCTCCGATGCGGTTTTCGCAAGCACCATTGGGTCACTTGGTGTTCGCAGGGACCAGGTGTGTATGGACGACGCGAACCGGAGGAAGCCTCGAGCTCAGGCTCTTATCGACCTCATATCCGCAGAGTTGGACCGCTAGCGTCGCCCCCTCTCACAAGCAACCGCTGCCGCCCGTTATTGGGTCCATTCGTTGGGTAGCGCCCGTTTCCCACCGCGGCCTTGGAGTAGGAGGTAGGGGGGATGAAAAAACGGCCTCCCCGATCCATTGTCGAGAAAGCCGCTTTTGTTTGGCCTGGATAGACGGGAAGAAGGACCAGGACAGCTTAGCCTTGAGGGCCGTCCCACTCACTCAGGTTCATGGACTCGAGGTTGGCTTTCCGCAGGGGTTCGGTGGCATCGTTCATCGCCTGGAATCCGAAGTCGATGCCCGCGATGGTTCGAAGCGGACGTTGGCCCTTCGGGGTGTCGATAAGGCGATCGAAAATGTCCACGACGACATGAGCGTCCGTCGGGGCTCCACCGCTATCGAACAGCTCCCGAACCGACTGCTGGAAGCCTCCGAAGAACTCACCGACGTGGCCGTAGTCGGACATGACGTGCTGGCGTGACCCTTGCTTCATGTTATCGAGGAAGTTCGTCTCGAAGGGCCCCGGCTCCACGATCACGACGTCGATCCCCAGCGGCGCGAGTTCGTAGCGCATCGCCTCGCTCATCCCTTCAAGGCCCCATTTGCTGGCGTGGTATACCCCGAATCCGGGGAATGCGCCACGCCCCGCCACCGAACTGACCTGGATGATGAGACCTTCACCCTGGGCCCTCATCCCCGGGAGCACAGCCGCCGAGGTACGGGCGGTCCCCACCACGTTCAGGTCGAGCTGGGCGAGGATCTCGTCACCCTCGAAAGACTCCACCGGACCCCCGTATCCGTATCCGGCATTGTTGATGAGGACATCGACCCCGTCCATCTCAGCCACTGCACTGGCTACGCTCTCATCCGACGTGACGTCCATCTCATGCACGGAGATCGACACGCCCTCGGACTCCGCAAAGTCCCGCAGCTCTTGGGCCTTGGGCGCGTTTCGGCCATCCGTAGCCCGCATGGTTGCGTAGACGTGATGACCTTTTCCTGCGAGAGTTTTGGCCGCATCGAGTCCAAACCCGCTACTGCAGCCCGTAATCAAGATCTTTCTCAACATTGTTCTCCTTTGGGGTGGTGGGGTGGCAGGCCTCCGCCTGCGGACGCAGAAAGGCGAGCCAAAGGTGTTTTCCCCACGAAAGTTGACGGGAGTCGAGGTCTGGTACCGGCAATCCCGGCAACTGTTCCGTCCCCCCTGAGCCGTAACGAACTCGGTAGACTCAAGACGGCCTCGGCTCGGTTCGGTGGGGAGGGAGGGCCGGGAGGCCGACCGGAGAGTATTGGATCAGAACCGAATCGCCTCACCACCTCCTCTAACCCGCCTCGCCAATAAAGTTGTGGGCTAGGCGCGCCGATAACGCACAGACGGTGAACGTGGGGTTTTGGTATCCCGCAGTTGGGAAGACGCTCGACGCACTGACGTACACATTTGCCGTGTCGTGCACCCTGAGTTGCGGATCGACGACTCCGTCGGCGGGGTCGGTGGACATGCGGGTGGAGCCCATCGGGTGCAGGCCCGGGGCGACGGCGAATGAACCGTCGCGCTTCCACTCCGGCCAGTCGCTGGTCACCCAATTCGGATCTGCCACGGCCCAGCCGTCGACATAGCCGAACTCGTCGACAAGTACCTTCCTGGCGACTTCGATGGTGGCCCTGAGTGTCTCGGTATCCGCGTTTCGGCCAGCCTCGATGAGCGACTTCCAATCGACCTTGGCCCGGCGTTGGCCGAACAGGTCGGTCTCATCCGTCAACGTGATGCGGCTGTTCGGATCGGGCTGGGGCTCAATGTTGACCCAGGTTCCTCTCACCGAGCCGCCCTGGCTTCCGAGTAGGATCCGGAAATCCCCCAGCCCTGGGTTGTCCGACAGCCACGTGTCGCTCGGCACCAAGCCAGCGATGAAGGTGGAGTTGTTCGGGGGTCCGCCCGGGAGTGGTGATCGGTTGAAGTAGAACCTCTCGACATCGCCGGGAAGAGAGTCCGTGACCTTAAAGCTCACCATCTGGTTCATATAGGGATGATCCATGAACCACCGACCCAACTGTCCGCCTTGGTCGCCGAGTCCGTTCAGCAGGAGTAGCCGGGTTGATTCGATGGCGCCGGCGCACACCACGTACCTGGCCGCCTCGACGTACCAGGACTTTTCGACGCCGCACGTCTCGTTCAACGAGCCGACCCTGAGGCGCGTCGCGCGCCGGCTGCCGCCTTCGACCACGGTTTCGAACTCAAGAGCATTGGCGTTGAACCGCAGGTCGACATACGGCGATTGCTCCACCCTGGGACCGAAGATCTCGCCGAACCTGATGCCATTGAACTGGAGGATACGCGTCTTGAGGGGGCTCCCGGTGCTCAGAGGAATGGCTCCCAATCCCGAGTACACCCGCACCCAGTAGTCCGGGTTGTCGAACTCTTGGTTGTTCAGCTTCATGACGTCGCTGAACACATGCTTGTACCACGGCCTCAGGTCGTCCATGGTCAGGGGCCACTCGGAACCGCGGTGGAACGGGCGGCCCCCGAGGTCGTGTGCCTCCAGCGGCCAGTTCCAACCACCCCAATGATTCGCCGTGCCGCCGTACTCTCTGAGTCTTCCCGCCCAGGGGCCACAGCAGAGGTAGTTGTCGGAGCGACCAGGAAGCAGACCTGCGAGCTCCCCTGGGTACAACAACGCTTGAACGTCACAGTGGACGCCCTGCCCGACGGCCAGCGCCCGCTGGATGTTCGTCTGCATGGGCTGGCTCTCCAGCATTACCACCTTGAACGGCTTGCTCGCCGGAGCCCCTTCGGTGAACTGGAGCGCGAACGCGAAGGCCGCTGGTCCGCTGCCGATGACACAGATGTCAGCGCTCACCACCTCACCGGCTTTGACGTCTTCGGTATGGCAAATCATGAGGCTTCCTCATCCCTAACGGCTGGACGCTCTGTCGCCCAGGCTGCTTTGAACCCGAACAGACTAGTGCTCCTCACCGCAATGACTCGTAGATATGGCTCACGCTCAGTGGGGAGGCCGGGTTGTAGCCATGGCAGCTGAAGCAGTTGAGGTTCTGGTGAAAGGTTTCCATCGTCGTGTTGGCGATCTGGAGCGACCCCCGCTGATTCAGCGAGTCGGAAACCAATCCCCCCGTGGTCCACACGGCACCGACGAGGAAGTAGTTCTTCCAGACGGCCATCGGATCGTTTTCGGGCAACGAGTGGAGGTAGCCGCCCGGTCCGACCAACTGGGCGTTCAGGGTGTCGATCGCAGCCACGTTCAGCGCGTTGTTGTTTGGGTTGCTCGAAAAGTTGTGGCCGGTGCCGTCGCGGTGGACCCGGGTCACCTCAGTCGCTGGTCCCGTGAGACCTTTTGCAGACGTGTCAGGTGTGTTGAACAGGCATCCTGGACAACCGTTTGGCAGGCACTGGGCACACTCCGCGCTCGTGAAGGACCACCCGGCCGAGGGCGCAGGTTGGGGATTGGCTGAGTCCGGAGCGTTCCCCAAGTGCTCGAAAGTGGCCCAGATGAACTCCGGGTGCCGCTGCGTGTTACGCACTAGGTGAAAGCCGACCAGGCCAAGGAGTATCGGATCCGAGGAGACACCCTCCACAATGGCCTCGATCGCGTAGTAGCGACTTTGCTCCGCAGGATCGATCTGTCGCCAAGAAGTTTTGATCTCCATCGTCCCAGGAAGGAACCCCGAGGACGTCGCATCGCATTCGATCTGGTTGTAACGCACGTTGTAGAACACGACGTTGCCGTTCTGGTCGAACAGCGCCCAGCCTCCGCCGGCTTGGCCCCGTCTGTCAGGAATCTCAGGCTCGAACGGTGAACCGTCAGACTTGACCGTTCGCACGAACAGACTTCCGGGCGTGCCGGTGGACCCCAGCAGCGGATTGGCACATTGATCACCTTGGCCGTGCTGCCAGATGGGGAGTTCTTCCCAGCGGCGTTGGTCCGACCCGGTGGCCACGGGCTGGGTCAGATCCAAGAACCACTGCCAGACGAACTGATAAAAATCGCAGAACGTCTCCGAAGTCGCGATCTCGCCGGGCGGATCCGGATTTGTGATCCACTGCATGCTGGCAACGCAGCCCACGGGCGCGGCGGCGGCCACGTCAGTCTCGATAGCCTCCTCGGCATCACACCCCGCCAGGAGTGGCATCAGCCCCACGACCAAAAGAAGTTGGCGGGCCAGGGGCACGGAGCGCCCGTTGGATGGATCCTGCCTGGTGGCCGGGTTGAACGCATCCTTCATGATTTGCCTCCCTCAAGGACCTCCATGATGAAGCTCGGGCTGTCAACCCAGGCTTTTTCGCCCTGTAGGGCGCTCAAACACTCTTCTGCTGTTCTGGTCGGCGCAAAGGGACGCTTCGAATCCCAGGCCGTTTTGAAGCACCAGCGACTGGGGGATACCCTGGCGTCCGGGCCCTATGGTCAGGTGACCTTAGACCTCGGTCAGATGTCCATTCTCGCCGGGTCGCAGTGCAACTGGCCGTCATAGGACGGCTCCGGCGAACCTGAACAGGTACGTCGGTAGCCACGCAGTTGCGCCGCGACCGTCCTAACCCATAGGCGCGGTTCCTCGCGTGGGAGATTTCTTCGGGGGGGCATGCCGAAGTTGCAGAACCAGGACCAAATCCGCAAGAAAATTCTTCTTCTGGAAAAGAATCGGGTGCACCTAGTCCGGTTGAAGATGCCGCTCCTTATTTTCCAGCGGGAATTCGGCTACCTGTCCACGATTCTATACTCGAAAACGGCCATCTCCTCCTGGCTATCCAGGAAAAAGATCCTGTCGCCAAAGATCGAAATGTTGCCCAGGCGGGGTATGGGTAACCTCCCGAGGAGCAGACCGTCCACATCGAAAATCTCGAACTCGAGATAATCCTCGAGGCGATCTCCCTCGCTCTTCTGTTTCTTGTAGGTTCTCACCCAGATGCGGTCCCGGTAGTCGATCCCTATTCCGCCGGACACAAACGGATCGTCCGGAAGCTCGATGGTCATCATGCGACCGAGTACTTCAACCTTCCTTTCCACGATATTGCCGTACGTCAATTCATATGGGATCGGGCGATCCGCTCTCCAGATCAACCCGCCGGATGCATCGTATTTGTCTATCCGGTTCTGGTTGCTGAAGGCGAGATAGATGTGGTCATGAGAGTCAAATGCGAGAGAAAAACCGTTCGGCGAATACTTCTCCCCATCCTGTTCGATTGTGATGACCTCGCCAAATTCCCTCTTGGGACTACCGTCATCGGTCAAGAATTGAAGCAACGAAGTCCCATCTTGGACAGCACCTGTCTCTTCTTCGATCTGGCCATAAGCCAGGGTGATGATCCCACCCGCTCGGGTCAGCCAGAATTCGTCTGATAACGGTGGCAACTGAAATCGCTTCAACTCTTCACCGGCGGGAGAAAGCACCTGTATCCAGCTAACCCGAGAAGCGAGGACATCACAGACGTAGAGGTTGCCTTCGCTATCGATCTCCAGGCTGCTGGGCCGTTTGAATTCGCCCGGGCCGGTACCCTCCCGGCCAAAGCTCGCCAGAAAACCCCCATCAGAATCGAATTTCTGAATCCGATGATTCCCGGCGTCCAGGAAATAGAGATTCCCAAGGGAATCTCGAACAATGTCCCTCAGCCGATAGAACTCATACTCCTGGTCCTCGGGATCTAGTTCGCCGATTTTCTGCACGAACTCGAGTTTGACCCTCGGTTCATCACCCCAGATCGGCACCTCGTTGTAAATATGCGTGATGCCGTCAACGACCTCCGAGGAATAGGTGGTGGGAGCCCCCGTGCAGGAGAGAGCCAGATATGTGAGTCCGACACTCATGATGAGACAGCTCTTGGGAACTCCCCGACCCTCCATTCCCGTATTCATCGGACATGTTCCACTTCTCGGACATCGTTGACCACGCTGGATCCCGACATCGCGATGAAATAGGTGCCGCTTGGTTGCGGGATACCCCCGTCATCCTCCCCATCCCATGTGAACGAGACCGGCCCTTCCCGGAACGTCCTGGGGTCATACCTCCGGACTATGTCCCCGAAGCTGTTCGCAACAAAGATTTTCGCGGGCATGGCCTCAGGAAACTCGAATGTGACCGTCCTCCCGAGCTCTTTCTCCTGGGAAGATAGGCCATTGCCGCGGGAATCAAGCGTCCGGGACAGGTGAAAAACGATCTCTCGAAACTCGATCTTCGAATCGACCACGCTCTGTTTGGATGACCACACCCGAGGATGCACTGCCGCCAGAGAGTCCAAACGAGCATTGCTGATTCTGAACATCTCCACCGGTTGGCCCAACGTGTTGTGATCATAGAGTTCGGCCCGGAAGGGCACGATTGAAAGACGGTGCGTGGCATGCCTTCCATACGTAATGATGACCCCGTCCAGGCCCGATCCCTCCAGTGCGCCGTCCACCGTCTTGAACGGGTGATCCTCCGTCCCGTTTCCCGTGGCGTCATCGCCCGTCCGATTGTCCACAAAGATCGGTCGGGAAGGGCCGCGGTCTTGGGCCGTTATCTCTACGTTCCCAGGCCCTGCATAAAGAGCCACTGCCTCGTCCGGCCAATACCAAGAGAACGAAAGGAGGGCGGTGGACAGGATCATCACCGTGGTCACCTGCCTCTTCAGGGATACCGTCGGGCGCTTCCCTCCGGTTAGTTGGTAGGCGATCCGCTCCCTGAGCTGACCAGGCCATTTCAGGAACGCAACAAGCGCGGTCGAAGGAACTGCGCGGGAGACGGTCTCGGCAACCTGGAGGAGTTGCTTCGAGTAGTGGGACCGGGAGAACCTGTTAGCTCGAACCGCGGCGTCATCACATGAGAGTTCATTGAAAAGGTCCATCCTCCTGCAAAGGAGCCACACCATTGGGTTGAAGAAATGGATCGCCTGCACCATCACCTGCAGCCAATTGATCCAAATGTCCCCATGCCTGATATGCGCTATCTCGTGGGCCAGAACCGCCCGCTTGCAGTCGTGAGACCAAGTCTCCCAGCACCGGGGAAGTATGACTCTGGGCCGGAGAAGGCCGAAGACCAGGGGGCTGTGGATGTGGTCGGACCTCAGGAATATCACTTTCCCGGCAGGAATCTCGGCGTATCGCGACACACCAACCGGCTCGGTTTGTGAGAGGAAACCTCTCAACCGGAGGAGTCGCCGGAGGTTCAAGAGGACGATGCCAATGCAAATCAGGATCCAGCCCAGAAAGAGGAGGGCCTGAAAGGTGAGGGCGGGAAGAATCGGCCCCGCCGTCGGCCCTGCAAGCGCCGAGGGGCCCAAGGAGATGTCCCAGGAAGTTGCGGGGATCCGAAGATTTGACCCGAAGAGAAGAGAAAGACCGGGGAGGGCTTCTGAATACGGGCCAGAAGGAATCGGAAAAAACGGCGGAAGGAGCAGCTTCACGAGTCCAATAACAGCGATTACCCGCAGCAGCCGGACATCACTCCGTCGCAGCACCCACAACAAGCCAAAAACCACGGCGAGGAACACAGAGTTCTGAACAGACGTCAGGAGGAAGATGTCGGCCCATGAAGAAGCGATGGCGTTCAACGCATCAGTCATCGGAATGCTCCGTTTCCTCGTCTTCCCTTTGCCGGATCAGATCTTTCAGATGTCGAAGTTCCTCATCGGTTAGACTGTCACGGCCAAGCATGAAGTTGGCCATCTTCTGAAATGAGCCGTTGAAGACCTTCTCCATGAAAGCGGCGGTTTCCTCGGTGGTTGCCTCTTCCCGCTGGATGAGCGGCGAATAGATATTGATCGGTCCGAGTTTCTCCTTTGACAGAAAGCCATTGTCCACCAGGATGTTCATGACCGTCTGAACGGTGGTGTAGGCTTTCTCCCCGTCAGGAAATCCGATTTCCATCACCCGTTTCACCGTCACCGGCCCTTCCATATCCCAGATTATGCTCATCAGCTCCCACTGACGGGGTGAGAGGTATCCCTTGGGTCTGGGCATGGATGGCCTCCGTTCTCGTGTTTCTTTCTTCACATCTACTAGTAATATCGTCTTATTACTAATTAATTAGGAGACTACTTGCCAACGTGGCTCTTGTCAAGAAAGAAAACGGCAGGAACCCAGAATGTCGGCGGGTGTCAAAATGGGGTATGGTGGTTACGACGGTAGGGGCAGACGATTGAATTATCCTCGAAAAAAGAGGAGAGATAAGGCAATGGGATTCCCGATCAGATCGATAGGCCCCGGGTTATTCTGTTCCCTGTTGTGCAGCTGCAGCACTGGGGTGGACGACACCGCATTCGAATCGGAGGTGATCAATGGCGTCACCCATGTTCGCAATCTTGCGCCCCAGTGGGGAGAAGAACCCAGGGTCGGCCTCGAGCTGGTCCGACAGATTGGCGGACTTGGAGAGACCGATGAGCGTTACCTGTTCTATTCACCCAGTGATGTGGCCGTGGATGATGAGGGAAACATCTACGTTCTCGATGCTGGCACGAAGGAAGTGAAGATCTACGACTCCGACGGTGAATATGTGGCCACTTTCGGACGGGTAGGCCAGGGCCCGGGTGAATTCAATTCACTCCCGGCGGCCATGAATATCGGAGCCGATGGCGAGGTCTTCATTCATGAGGACCCGCCCAGCCGAATGCACACGTTTGCTCAGGACCGGACCTTCCTCGATCGGATCCTCTTCCCCCGCGCAATGCACTATCGATTCGCCCTGCTTGGGCCAGACAAGTTCTGTATGTCCCACAGCGACATAGAAGAGCAGTTGGAGTTCCCGGATTCATTGGAAGCATTCTTGGTGGGCATCTACGACAGGGCTGGGCAGATGGTCCATGAGTTCTGCGAACCCCTCCTTCTGGAAGACCACCGCCTGACGGTCGCGGCGAATCGGCATGCCCTGGAGGTCGATTCTGAGGGTAACATCTATGTAGCGTTCTACCATCAGAACCGAATCGACAAGTACTCGTCCGACGGGACGCATCTACTCCGGGTCGATCGCCCCCTCAACTATGAGATCACGTACGACATGGGGACCCGAGAGTTGGAGATGTTCGGGCAGATCCGGGAATTCCCCTACGTCATCGCCACGAGGGTGGCGAAGGGGTTCGGGATCGATCACGAGAATAGACTTTGGGTTCCAACCTTCGTCGCTCAGCCCGAGGAAGGTGAACAAAACCCAGAAAAACTGGTTTTTCAGATCTTCGATGCGGGGGGGGTGTGGTTGGGCAGCCTGCCCACGCCGCGGTATTTTACAGATTTACGCATCCGAAGGTCGCAGTTGTTCCTTCTGGACGACGAGAATACCGCCATATACCAGTTTTCGATCGAGGAACGGTAGGGAAGGAAGGGTGGGGCGATCTGGTTCAGAGAATCCACCCCATTGGCTGTCTTCCTACCTTTTTGACGGACGCGGAACCTCCCGGATGACCTCACTACAAACGACTCCATCGTCAGGGATATATGAGCCCCTCTGCCATTGGCCGAATCGAATAGACAGCGAGCCTGCGGAGGTCGGTCTCAGGGTCGTTGTACTGCACCAGCAGGTGGCCGTGGGAAGGACTCCAGGATGAGCCGGTCGGGGCAGTGGTGTTGCCAAGGTATTCCCCTTCCGGGCTGACAATCCGAAAGCGGGGGGTTCGGTCCTCCGACAGAAATTCCATGGGGTCCGGGATTTGCAGCCATACGAAACCAGAATCGTCGATGTAGACGTCCTTCCAGAATGCTTTTTCCTCAGGAAGATCCTCCAACCGAGTGAGGAGTGCTTCGTACAATGCATTCCTGGAGGGATTGTCCGTCTCCTCCATCTTCCTTTGCACAGCGTCGAGTAGGGTCTGTTTCTCCTCCTGCGTCGGGGCCTCCGGAGTCAACCCGAGCACCACCTTTCGGGAAACCTCACCTTCAATATCCAGGTAGTAGAACTCGGATCCCTCACCGCTGCTTACCATGAGCCCGAAATCGGGATGATAATCCGCTCTCGGTGCGGATCCGAACAGGATGGGGGTCGGAACAGGTAGAGCAACCCCCATCATCTGGACTTCCATGTTCTCCCGGACCAGGACCTTGGGAGTCCGGTGGGTCCAGAGGGTGTCCCCACCCACACCAAACATGGATACGACCGCAGCTACGTCCCCGCTGGTGACGGGAAGGATGGTCTCATCCAATCTGAAGAGGAGATGGCCACCGCCGGGCAGAACCCAGTACCCCCTCACCGGAGAGATGACGTCCTCAGGGGGCAGATCGATGACCTCGATGAGCTGTCCGTCGGTTTGGAATCGAGAGACCCGGTTCTGGACCGGATCGATGACCGTGAGGATACCGTTGCGCACCTCCGGGATCTGGACCCATTGGAACTCGCCGGGCCCCTCCCCTTCTCGGCCAATCGCCCTTTCATATCCGCCCCGGGGGTCGAAGACGGCGATCCGGTCGTTGCCGTAGTCGGCAACGTAGAAGAAACCCTCCTCATCCATCAAGAAACCGGTCGGTTGAAATAGAAGGGATTCTTCCCGTTCGTCCCCCCTCAGTTCGAACAAGAATTCATACGCGAACAGCTCTTCTTCGAACTTTGGACCACCGGAGGTTGCAGCAACAAGGCTGCCGTTCTCCTCGCGTATTTGGAAGGAATGTCCTGGCGCTTCTGTGGATCGGGAGCACGCGGCCTGTATAGCGAGAACCAGGAACGACGGTAGAACACATCGAAGCAGGGTTTCGAGGTGCCTGCAGGGACCGGGCTGCTGGGAAGCACCCAAATGTCGAGACACTTTTCCCGCCACGGTCGGGAGTTCCAATACCATCGGACCATTCCGGTAATGATGAACTTCCTCGGTCTCTACTGGGACGCTTTTGACCCGAATCCAGTTGTTTTTCAGAAATGAGGAACGTTCGGAGGGATGATGGCCGTGTTGGACCACAGGGCACTTGTAACCCGGCCCATCGGCTGATACTGTTTGGTGGAATGGGTACAAATGGGAGTTTAGGCGAACTGACAAGGTGACTTCCGGGATGAGCAGCCGAAACACCAATAGCAACCGGAACAATCCCTGCGCACGGCGTGCGAGGGAGGGAGTCGGCATGTAACTAACCGACGGTCCGATTTTCCGGAGCCCCCGACTCGCCGCCCAGAGAGTCGGGGGCTTTTCTTTTTCCCTGTTGACCGAAGGATCCCAAGAATCCCCGAGAGGAGACGGTAATGAACACAGATCTATGGATTCCCGCAGGTTACAGCCCGATCCTGGACCTCATGGAGACCGAGAAAGCCATCCGCCTGATCAAGGAGTTCTTTCAGACAAACCTTGCGGTGGAGTTGAACCTGACCAGGGTAACGGCACCGATTTTCGTGGTGAGCGGGACAGGGATCAACGATGACCTAAACGGCGTTGAGAGGCCGGTCAAGTTCACCATCGGGGCGATGGATGAACAGGAGGCCGAGATCGTTCAGAGCCTTGCCAAGTGGAAACGGATGATGCTCGCCGACTACGGGTTCGAACACGGCAGTGGCCTTTACACCGACATGAACGCGATCCGCCCCGACGATACCCTGGATAACCTCCACTCTATCTACGTCGATCAGTGGGACTGGGAGAGGGTGATCAGCAATGGAGAAAGAAACCTCCACTTTCTGAAATACATCGTGGAGAAGGTTTATAGCGTCATCACACGAACCGAGCGCTACATCTCACAACAATACCCAACCATCGAGCCCATCCTGCCCGAAAAGATCACCTTTATCCACAGCGAGGAGTTATTGGCCAAGTACCCGGACCTGACACCCAGAGAAAGAGAGAAGGAGATATGCAGGGAGCTTGGAGCCGTGTTCGTGGTCGGGATCGGAGGGGCACTCAAGGATGGTCAGCCACACGATGGCCGAGCTCCGGACTATGACGACTGGACCACGGAGGCCGGAAAGGGAAACAGAGGACTGAACGGGGATATCCTGATCCACTATCCGCTCCTGGACGATGCGTATGAGCTGTCCTCCATGGGAATACGCGTGGACCCAGAGACTTTAGAGCGACAACTCGAGATCAGCGGCCATACGGATCGGAAAGGACTCCTCTTCCATCGACGGTTGCTTGCGGGCGAACTCCCGCTCTCAGTGGGCGGTGGCATCGGCCAATCGAGGCTCTGCATGTTCTGCCTGCGAAAGGCCCATATTGGAGAGATTCAGGCGAGTATCTGGCCCGAGGAAGTGATTCGGAAATGTAGGGCGAACAACATCGTTCTTCTGTGAAAGTTCGATTCCGCGGCTGGGATGCGGGCCCCGGCACTGGAACAGGTGAAGGGCAGGAGGCATCTGCTGACACCACCTCACCCAGGTTAACCCCTTGGAAACCGGACGCGAGCGTCCTGCATCGGTAGCTCCTCCCTGTGATGGACCCATTCGCCTTGTTGACCCACCGACTCCCAGGAGTCGATCACATACGGTATTCCCTCAGCCCCGAGGATTCCTTTTCCATCAGACACGTGAAAGTGGAGATGCGGTCCAGTGCTGTTCCCAGAGTTTCCGAGATATCCCAGTACGTCGCCGCGGCGTACACGATCTCCGGGTTTAACACGAATGCTGCCAGGAATCAAATGCCCGTAGAATGCATAGCGGCCTCCACCGAGGTTCAAGACCACGTGGTTTCCTGAGACCGTCTCAAGGGTGATCGCGGCCGCCCGTAGCGTGTCCCCCTCGGAAGACGTTCTCAAACTCGCGGTACCCGCCACATTCTCCGGGATGCCGTCTCTCACCGATTCGATGGTGCCATCGGCTACGGCCAGCACCTCTTCACCGTACCCGAAATACGACTCGTTGGCACCCCGGTCACCATCGTACAGTCGTCCGGTGGGACCGAGTTTAGCCCAGTCGATCGCATACCGCTGCGCGACGAAAGCCTGGCCGGCAATTGGAACAAGGGCTCGCCGATGCCCAGCATCGTTCCCGGGACCGTTCGCCGCAAACCAGATCCCTCCACGCAGAGGCGGGCCCACCACGATCGGGTCTTCACCCACGACGTGAACAGTTCCCTCCAGGGTCCGGTCGCCCACCGTCAGGCGATGGCGGAGTACCGAAGGCTGGGAGACGGTGGTGTCCATTGCGACCCAAACGTACGCAAGCGCCCAACCACCAGGAGGTAAAAGGCGATTATCCGGGACGTTCGAACGCCGCTGGCCAACGATGGCATGGAGTCCTCCCCCGTTCCAGCTCCCCAGAGCGGTCTCCCCGTCCAGAACATCCAGCCGGGTCAGGAGCATCTCCACGCCTGAGTGGTTTCTGATGTGGATCTCATAGGCGAGGTGCCGTTCGCCGTTTCCCAAGACAGGAGTCGGTGGAACGGGAACGGAGATATCGGCTGCAACGCCAAAGAGGGAATAGGCGTTCGGCTCCGGCTTTGGTTCCGGAGGTTTCTCTGTTCGAGAGAACTCAAGACGCGCTCGACCCCGTTGAATCCAGGTGCCGACGAGATTCGTTTTATCACGGTTCATTTCAGCGACGTAAGCTGCACCAGCCGAAGGAACCTCGAACCGGATCGAGTCACCGTTCACTTGGACGCAGTCGATCGAGAGCATGGCGTTGCCCTGATCAACGCTCGTCAGAATACCGAAGTAGAGCCCGTCCACGGTCTTTGTGAGGTCCAAAACCAGGAGCAGGTCGCTGGCGCCCAGCCGCCCCTCCCATCTCCCTTCGAACCCCATCGTTTGCCCCGTTTCCAGATCAGTTTCAGTCTGAGCGGGAAGGGGCGGAGAGAAGAAGCCGAAGAGGACCCACCCGACCAATGGGATCAACAACCAGCGGATCATTTTCGTCACCTTTCCCTCTCAATGTGGCCTTACGGAGGCGGCTTCGATTCTCCCATGCCCATGGATCCCGCTCCCCAGATCACGCCTCCGGCTCATCGTTCTCTTCACCGTCGGTGAGTTCCTCCTTCACGTACTCGAGGAGGTCACCGGGCTGGCAGTCCAATTCCCGGCAAATCGCGTTCAGCGTCCTGAACCGGATCCCTCGGGCCTTGTTTGTTTTTAGGACCGATAGGTTTGGCAGGGTGATTCCCACACGCTCAGCCAGCTCGGTAAGGGTGATTCCTCTCCGGACCACCATCAGATCGAGATTCACGCGGATTGCCATGTCGGCCTCACACGACCAGGTCCCGGTCCTGCTGCAGTTCAACCCCGTAACGCCAAGCCGCTGCTACGACCAAGACCAGGATGCCAGGGACGAAAGTCCCGAAGGACCAGATTCGCAGGGACAGAGGAACCCCCTCAAGACCTGCCGTCTTGATGAGCAGGGCAGAGTGGAGGAAATCCAACAGTGGCAACGCCACCCCAGCGCCTATTAGCAACCATCCCAAGAGCGTAAGACGCCGGGCATTGGTCGCGGAGAAGACCTGTCTCCCGAGAACATCCCTGAGGAAGGAACGGGCCAGGAAGAGCCCGAGAACGACAACCGCGAAGAACGGAAGGGCAAAGATCCATTCCAGCAGGATGGATCGAACTCCGAACAGTTCAAACCTGAGATTTCCTTCGACACCATTCAGCGATGGATGTCGAGCAATCAGGGTGTCCGGAGAGGTGAGGAGGAGAAGGTGTTGGGCTGTTTCATCGGGGATTGATACGTGGATTTCCACACCCCAGTATCGACTCCCGGTGATCACCGGCCAAAGAAAGGACAAGGCCAGGGCGAGGACGATCCCACCTATCGCCAGCCACCATCCAACATCCGCCAGAACTTTCGCAAGCCGTGTGACCCGCCTGCCCGGGATAGCTGTTGTCATGGAAGCCTCCACTAAACTTATCGTTTTACGATAAAATCTTACCGTAATACAGTAAGTTCGTCAAGAACCTCCAAGACCAAACTCTTTTAGCCGTGTCGGCCATGGGCAGGAAGAGGAGGCCGCTTTCCTTTCGCCGTCGAACCACGGCGAACGAAATACATCGTGTAGATCCCTGCTGAGATCTCCCGGAGCCGCCCGGAAAAGGCCAAGGAAGCCTCCCGCGATCGGATGATGCGGGAGGTTGCACACACAAAGATCATCGCGAAGCCGTACCCGTCTACTCTTCCCGCAGCGCCTCCATCGGCTGGATTCTGAGCGCCCGCCGAGCCGGACCGAGGGCCGCCACCAGGCCCGAAAGAAGCATGATTGCAGAGACAAATACGAGTAAAGGAACGGCCTGCCCGTCTAACAGCTCCCCGTCTGAGAGTCGGTCAAGGAGAGCCGCCACCACCGCTCCGATCAATAGCCCGATCCCTAGCTGCCGAGTCGATCGTGAGAAGATCGAGGTGACCACCTGACGGCGCGACGCACCCAGGGCGGTGCGAATCCCTACTTCTCTCTGCCGTTGTGTCACAGCGAACGACATCATGGCCGAGATCCCGGCAGCAGAGAGTACCAACACACTCAGCGTTATCATGCCCACGATCAGCAGAAGGAGCCGCAGCTCGTTCGGGTCTCTCTCGTACTGTGATCCGATTGGGATTGCGTTGAAGGCGAGGTCGGGAGCGATTTCCGCGGCGATCTCCCGGACCCGCGGAGTGATGTTGGCCGCAGCGCCTCTCCTCGCACGCGCAGCGAGGCTGACCGGCTCGGTCCCGAGAGCCGTCGCGTGGTAGGCTCGCGGCGTGGCTCGCCTGCCCCGTCTCGAGGGACGGAGCATGTTCTCGATGACGCCGACGACCTCGAACGACCGGGCGTTTTCGCTCCCCTCCTGTGGCCCTTGGGGGATTTCGCGGAACCGCCTACCCACTGTAGTTCCACCGTTGAGGAATTCGTCAACGAACGCTCGGTTCACGACAACCGCAGTTGAACTCTCGACTGCATCGTCTCGATCGAAGGCCCTGCCGGTCAGCAATGATGCACCAAACACGTCGAAGTATTCGAAGCCAACTCGTACGGACCCGCTGAGCCGGGAGTTCACCTCCGCTGCCCCGGTTGGCTCTTCGACTTCGATACGGACCCAAGAGGTGCCGGCGGAGAAGGTAACACCGGCGACCGCCGGGATCTCCTCCACTCGGCGGAGCAGCTCTGTTTGGAGGCCACCGAACCCGGCGTGTGTCCCAGCCTCATCGGCTTCGACCCCGCCGGGCCGAAGTGAGGGTGGCCGTAACTGGAAGGAAAGGATCTCGGAGGCGGGAAAGGTAGGGTTCGGAGGCGGTGTGTAGTTCCAGGCGATACCGACGACAGTTGGCAAAACCCCGACGGCGATGGCTACCTGAACACAGATCAGAACAGTCCAGGTCCTCCCCATCCGCAATCCGGTTCCGCTCCCAACCTCGCCCAGCGTGGAACTTAGATGCCTACCCGTCGCGGGGAGCGCTGGAAGGACGCCGACGACGACGGCGGCAAGGGCGGCCAGTCCGAACGCATAGAGTGTAGTTTCTGGGGGTAGACCTCCAAAGAACCAATACGGAAGGCCATCTTGGAAATCCGCGACCAGGGTCAACTGACGGAAGCCCACCTGTGCGAAGAATAGGCCAAGGGCGGCGGCCCCAGCAGAGAGGGTCAGGGCCTCGAGGAACAGTTGTGTGACGATTCTGCTCCTCGACGCACCAAGGGCCGTTCGAACCGTGATCTCCCCCCGGCGGAGTGCTGTACGAGCATAGAAGAGGACCGCGACGTTCACTGCGACGGCAATTAGGATCAGCCCTCCGAAGAGTTGCATAACCCAGACCGTCCAGGCCGGCACATGTTGCACGTCCATCAGGTGACGGACGTAAGGCCTAACTACTGCCTGAAGCCTACCATAGGTCTCCGGGTATTCCGTGATCATCCGGTTGCCGACAACGGCGGCTTCCACCTCGGCGGCGGCGGCAGTGATGCCGGGCCCCAGGCTCCCGAAGACGTGGACCCCAGGTTCCCCTCCCGGTTCGTCGAGCGGCGCTCCAGTCCGCAGGGCGGTCCAGAATCCATGGTTCACCGGGAGCCGGAAGCCTTCCGGCATCACGCCCACGACAGTGTGCGTAGTCCTGTCGAGATATACCTGGCGCCCGATGGCGGATGGATCGGCGCCAAACCTCTGGTGCCACTCTCGGTGACCGATCACGACCACTGGCGGTGCTCCCTCTTGCTCATCCGATTCCAGAAGGGGTCGGCCCAAAAGCGGTCGTACGCGGGCGACGTGGAAGGCCGATGCGGTTACCTCCGCCACTTCAACCCGTCCCGACCCAATGCCCGGACCCTCGAAATCGTGATCCACCGTCCGATAGGCAGCGAAATCCTCGATCGACTTCAACTCCTCCTTCCAGAGCTGGTAGTCGAAGAGAGTCGAGCGGTTGTGGTCGCCTTCGATGTAGTCTACGGTGACGACACGGTCGCCGCCCTCAATGGGAGGATCGGAGTAGTAGAAAGTCAAAAAGGTGAATAAGCCCGTTGAAATGGTGATCGCCACAGCCATGCCCAGCCCGCCAACCACACTGAGGAAGGGGCTCTTGACCATCTTGCGGAAGCCGAGCTTTGCATCCGCTGACAGCCCGGTGGCCCATCCCAGCGTCCGAGCCTCCCGGACCTTCTCTTTGTACCTCTCCACTCCTCCGAACTTGATAGCCGCCTGCCTCCGGGCCTCCTTTGGGTCCAGGCCCTCCCTGATG
>JANQDZ010000008.1 GCA_028278645.1 Longimicrobiales bacterium
GTCCACCCGTATCACGGTGGTGATACTGGGCTTGATCACCGTTTTTTCCCTCACCACGATGGCTTTCTCCTACTTTCTGACGACGTCCTGGTTGGAAACGACCGCTCTGGAGAACCTCTCGGCCCTGGCCACGGCACGCCAGCATGCCGTGGAAGCCCAGCTCGACCGGTATCGCGATGTCATGCGAGCCTTCGTGATCCCGGAGCTGGAGACCGAGGTCCCCTTGTTCCTCAGTAGCCAGGGAGGAGAGCGGGAGCGGTTTGAAACCCAGGTGGTCTCGGAAATGGAACGCCATCTCAACGCCTCGGATCGGATGGTTGCCGCGCAGCTGCTGGACCCTGAGGGAGACCTGGTATTGGGAACCGCCCGCGGGCTGGAACCCATGACGGATCCCAACTCGTTGTTCTTTCAGGATGCCCTTCTGAACCCTTCCATCTCCGACCCTTTCTTTTCCGAGGGCCAACCCCGAATTCACCTGGGGACTCCCATCAGGGATGGGCTTCGGGACGTCGTGGCTGTCCTGGTCCTGGAGAAAAGAGCCGACCCGCTCCTTGCTATCACCGGTGACTATTCTGGACTGGGCGACACCGGCGAGACCGTCCTGGGCGCCAGGGGAGATGACGAAGTCCGATTCCTGGTGCCACTCCGGTTCGCACCGGATCCGACCCTGATCGAATCGGTCCCGGTTACGGGACGCCTGGCGGCCCCCATGATCCACGCAACAGCGGGCCAGGCGGGGTGGACCAGGGATCAGGATTACCGCGGCGAACCCGTGGTGGCCGCGTATCGACCCCTGACCCAAGCCGGCTGGGGGTTGGTGGCAAAAATGGATGAGGCAGAGATTTTCGGGCCGGTCGCCGACATACGGTCACGCCTTTTGCTGGTGCTGGGTCTGTTGTTGGCAGGGGCTGCCGCGGTCTTGTTCCCACTGGTGAGGACCTTCCTGGCTCCTGTCAGGCAGTTGGAGCAAGCGACGAGGCGGATCGCCGAAGGGGATCTAACGGTGGAAGTACCCATCCATGGGGAAGACGAAATCGGTGATCTCGCCCACTCGTTCAACCGGATGGTGGAACATGTCCGAAATGCCAGGGAGGACCTGACACGGAGGAACGAGGAGTTGGATGCTTTCGCCCACGTGGTTTCCCACGACCTGAAAGCACCCCTCAGGGGCATCTCGGGCCTGGCGGGATGGGTGAAGGAGGACCTGGGTGACCGGCTGGATGCGGACCCCCGGAGATATCTGGAGCTGATGAGTGACCAAGTGGTGCGGATGGACGAGATGATCGAGGGCCTGCTGGAGTACTCCCGGGTCGGAAGGCTGGGATACCCCACCGCGGGGGTCGACCTGGAGACCCTGGTCCGAGAAGAGGCCGGGACCCTCGAGGCGAACGAAGGGCTCGAGCTGCGGATCGTTGGCCCCCTCCCCACCATCGACGCCCAAGAGATCCCGCTGAGGGTGGTCCTCCGGAACCTGATTGAAAACGCCGTGAAGCATCATTCTGGACCCCGGCCGACCATCGAGATCTCGTGCACAGACCAGGGAGACGCGTACGAGATCGTGGTAGCCGACGATGGTCCAGGGATCGACCCTTTGCATCATAAACGAATATTCGGGATCTTTCGCAAGACTACCCATGGAGATGATCGGCCTGGGATCGGGCTTGGCCTGGCGTTGGTGAAGAAAGCCGTTGAGGAGGGTGGAGGGAGGATATGGGTGGAATCCGATCCGTCCCGGGGGCCCGGGACCACATTCCGCGTTTTATGGCCCAAGAGAGAGCCGAATAACGGTTGAGGCCGCGCAACGCCGTCCTTCTCGTGGAGGACAACGAATCCGAAGCCGACCTGATGGAAGGGTGAAGAGCATGGCCGAAGAGGCTCAACGTTCAACCACCATTCTTCTCGTCGAAGACGATCTTCTCGACCAGGAGGCCATCGCCAGGGCCCTGGACGGACGGGAAGAAGGTTGGGTTCTTCGCACGGCGGGATCCTTGGCGGAAGCCAGGGATTCCCTCCGACAGGAAACCCCCGACCTGATCCTCCTTGATTATTCCCTTCCCGACGGCACGGGGCTGGAGCTCCAGCCAGCCCTTGATCGGGTCCCCACCGTCTTCATTACTGGCGGGTACTCGGTGGAGTTGGCAGTTCAAGCTATGCAGGCCGGTGCGTTCGATTACCTGGTCAAAGACGTGCGGCGCCTTTACGTGGATCTCCTGCCCGAAGTGATCATTCGGGCATTGGAGGCGGCCCGTGTCCAGGAGGAGCTCCGGGCCCATCGGGAAGAGCTGGACCGCTTGGTAAAAGTGAGAACCACCGAATTGGAGGACGCCACGGCGAGACTCCACGCGGAAGCAATCGAACGGGAGAGGCTGAACGAGGAATTGAGTTCGGCCGAAGCGAAATACCGTAGCCTTGTGGAAACTTCCCAAGGGCTGCTTTTCCGGTTGGACAGGACAGGAAAGATCACCTTCTTGAACCCGCAATGGGAAAGGTCCCTGGGATATACGGTGGAGGAACTCCTCGGCCGGGAGCTCTCGGCCCTGCTCCACCCGGACGGTGCTAACCAACACCGGAGCGCCCTTGCGGGCTTGGAGGAGGGCCAAACCGTAAAAGACCTGGACGTACTCCTCGTCGGGAAAAGTGGAGAGACCGTTCCCGTACTCCTCAGCGCCACGCCGTTGGTAGGGCGATTCGGAGAAGCCTGGGGAGTTCAGGGGACGGCGTACGATCTTTCCGACTACAGGCGGGCCGAGGAAGCCAGACGAATCAGCGAGGACCGGTTCCTGAGTACCTTCGAACAGGAGGCCATCGGGATAGCCTACCTCGGCCTGGACGGGCGCGTACTGCGGGCCAACTCCCGCTTTTGTGAGCTTCTCGGACGCCCTGCCAGCGAGATTCTCGGAGCTGACGTCAGGGACCGAGTCTCCCCCGGGAGCCGAGCCGCGCTCCAAAAATCCTTGGAGGCCGCATCGTCGGGGGGAGAAAGCCACCACCAAGTCGAAAGAGAGTTTGCCCACCCTGACGGCTACACGATCTGGGTGAGCGAGTCCCTCACTCTCAGTACGACGACCGAAGGTGTTCCGTCCTACCTGATCTACGTGGTCCTGGATATTACCGGGATGAAGGCGGCCCAGGCGGCCCTGGCCGAAAGTGAGGAGCGCTTTAAGGCGTTGTTCGAGGAGGCTCCCATTCCCTACCAATCCCTCGACGGAGAGGGGAAGATTCTCCGGTGCAACCAGGCCTGGTGCGACGAGCTGGGGTATGCAGCCGAAGAAGTCCTGGGAAGGAACTTCTCTGAGTTCTTGAGCCCAGACTACAGGCAGGTTTTTCGCGAGAGCTTCCAGAAGTTCAAGGCCGTCGGATATATCATGGGGATCGAGTTCGAGATGATCCGGAAGGATGGCTCGGAGGCCATCGTTTCTTTTAACGGCCGCATCGCCCAGGATCCAGAAGGTGGTGGTCCCCGGACCCACTGTGTCTTCCATGATGTGACAAAGGAACGCTTGGCCCAGGAACAACTCGAAGATGCCAGGCACGCGATGGAACATGGGGAGGAAATAGCAGGAACGGGATCCTGGGATTGGGAGTTCGAGTCCGGGAATTTCTTCTGGTCGAAGGGCCTGTACACAATCTATGGAAGGGATCCGGAGGAAGGTCCACCCGATGTCGAAGACCACCTCGAACGAGTCCACCCGGATGATCGGGAAACCCTCAGACAGGCGGTGGAAGAAGCGAGAAAGGGAAAAGAAGCCTTTTTCGCCGAATACCGCCTCCGACGTTACGACAATGGTGAAGAGAGGGCAGTGCGAGCAGGAGGCCGAGCCATTCTCGGGGCCGGGGGTGAGGCTCTGCGCCTCGTCGGAAGCGTGAGGGACATCACCGAAGAGAGGGTCGCGGAGGAACGGATCGCCTGGGAAGCACGCTTGGAGAGGAACCTTACCGAGTTAGCCAAGATCATGCTTCTCTCCCACGCGCCTCTCCCAGAACTCTCCGAGGCTGTGTCGGAATGCGCGAGAGAAATCACGGAGAGTGAACACGGGTTTGTGTCGGTAGTCGATCCGGAGACCAATGCCCTCGTGGGGTACAACCTCACGCCCATGATGGGTGAGGCCTGCACCGAGGAGGGGAACGACGTGAGGATCGAGCTCCCGATTGGATCGGACGGGCTCTACCCGGCTTTCTGGGGCGTTACCCAGAACGAGAGGGGACCCTTCCTCACCAACAACCCTGGGGATCATCCAGCGTCCACCGGCTTACCACCCGGTCACCTTTCGTTCCGGAGTTTTATCGGGGCGCCGTCAACGTTCGAGAGGAACCTGGTAGGGATGGTTGCCGTCGCAAACGGCACCCAGCCATACGGCGACCGGGAGCGTCGAGCGGTCGGCCGGTTGGCAGACCTCTGGGCCGCTGCCGTCGGCCATCGGCGATTCCGGGACGAATTGGACCGGTCACAGGAACGGTTGCGGTCCTTGGCCAGCCGTTTGGAGGAACTGAGGGAACAGGAACGATCCGGGACCGCAAAAGACCTACACGATCGGTTGGGGGAGAGCCTGACGGCCCTTCGCCTGGATCTCGCGTCGCTGGAGATACAGGTGGCGGACTCCGATCCAGAGCTCGCGAGCCGACTCAAGGACCTGGTCGGGCTCGCAGATTCGGGGATCGAAACCGTTCGTACCATCACCACTCGACTTCGGTCCCCGGTTCTTGACCTCCTGGGGCTGGCCCCCGCGGTGGAATGGCAATCGAAGGAATTCGGGGCCTCCACGGGGATCGAGTGTGAGATCGAGGTGCCGGACGCCGCGGTGCCGGTTCACTCCGACCACAGCATCGGAGTCTTCAGGATTCTTCAGGAAGCACTCTCTAACGTGAGGTTGCACGCGGAGGCTGGCTGGACCAAGGTGCGCCTGGAAGAGTCCTCCAAAGCGTTGATCTTGGAGGTGGAAGACGACGGTATCGGGATCAGCCCGGAGGCCCTGAGGGCATTCGATTCACCGGGGCTGGAGGGGATGAGAGAGCGGGCAAAAACAATGGGCGGTCACGTGGAGATCGATCGGAGGCCCGACGGTGGGACACGGGTGACCCTCAGGGTCCCGACCCAGCTCCCGGAGGGTCGGAAGGGGCTCCCTGGCGCGGAGGATCCCCGCCCCGGAGGGCTGCCGAATCCCGGAGGTGCAGCGGCTGAGACCGCCTAACCGGCCCGAATTGTCCCATTTCCCATTTCAACACCTATGTACAGACCCCTGCCGGGGGCCCGAGCGCCGGTGATATCCGGGTAGTGGGCGTCCAGTAGGTTGTTACCATCCAGGTATATTCTCGTGGATCCAAGCTGAACTCCGCAGCGCAGGTCCAGGATATGGTATGCGTCATCGCCCGACCGCTTCTCCCGGCGGATTCTTGCGCCGACGGTCAGGTTTTTCCCGACCGCCCGTTCCAACCCGAGGCGGAGCTGCTGCTCCAAGGGTCGCAAGGCGTACTTCGACCGGAATCCCTCGGACTCGTCCGAGTCCACCGAAAGGAGCATCCCGCCCATGCTCCAGGCTGTCTCGACAGGGCCCTTAAAAGCGATGTCGGCTTCAAGGCCGTGGAACCGTGCCTCCTCCACGTTTCGTGTCTCCCAGGGCGGCGGGTCATCGCCTCCCTCACCCGTGGTTTCGGGTCTGGCCCAATCAATGAGGTCCTCCGAGCGGCGGGAGAAAGCGGTAAGCCCAACTCGGAGCCAACCAGCTTCGGCGTAGTCTACCCCGACCTCTCCGGACCACGCTCTTTCAGGATCAAGCTGCGGACTTCCGATATTCACCGGGTCCTGGTAGTACCTCTCAGTCCACGTGGGGGCCCGGAAGGACCGGCCTACCGCTGTTCGCACTCTCAGTTTTGGGGTTACTCGGTGAGACCCGGATATGGACGGAGACAGGAACGATCCGAACCCCTGGTGCCAGTCGCCCCTCAAACCCAAAGAAAGCACACCCCTTCCCTCCCCACCCAGCATGACTTCACCAAAAACTGCCCCCCGTGATTCTTCCCGGTCCCCCAAAGAGTTGCTCCTAAG
>JANQDZ010000011.1 GCA_028278645.1 Longimicrobiales bacterium
AACAAGTCGGACAGGATCCCTCAGTCTTCGATTTTCCCTCAGCTGTCTCCAGAAGGACGTTAATGACCGGCCAAGCCCGGTTGACGCATCCCACCAGCACCTCGGTCGGCAGAGCCACCGATCCAGCCAGGCAGCCGACCTCCGGGGACAGGTAAACTCCGGTCTGGAGGCTCTCAAGAAGGAACTCGTGCCGGGCCTGTGAAGCCTCGAGTTCCACTGAGGTTGCATCGATTGAATCTTCGAGTGTGGCGACAACAAGGTGGCTTTCACGCCACAGTGGGAGGAGAGCTTGAAGAGTATCCAGCCTTCTAGTAAGGCTTCCTGAGAGGGAATCCAGGACCGAAAAAAACGAATCAGGCTGCTCGACGATACGCTGCGTCAACCTCGACGTGTCCCGTTTGAGGGCCCTGGATTCTCCCAATGCGAGATTGCCGTATTCTAGGATCGTTCGATACCGATCCTCCAAGACAACGGGTGCCATGATGGTATCTGCGCGCTGCGGGGGGAAGACCCACTCGGAGAGGGACCGAACGCTGGGCGTGGTCGGATCGCCCTCGAAGGCCATCATCCCCCCCTCGGCGAGCAGGTTGGCCAGCCTTGTCGTTGTGCCGAGGATTTCGCCGCCTACGTTGCCCAAGCGAGCCCTGAGAGCATCTGCGTTGGCCTTTTCCTCTCCGAATCTCGCACGGACCTCCTCCAAAGATGAGGACAAGGACCGGACTCGGGCCTCAAGGTCCGCCTCCGCCGCCACGTCCGCCTCCGCCCATGCTGGAATCCCCGAGATCCTGAGCCCTTCGGCGGCAGTAGCGGCGGTCCGAAAGTCCAGGACCACTCCGGCATCTCGGAGTAGTTCCAGTCGCTCCAGGAGCTCAGCCGTTTTCCGGATCTCGTCCCGTTCCGCCGCAGCCAATCCAATGCCCTGTGCAGAGACGGGCGACCCCGGAAAAACCCCCATTACCAAGACGGGAACCACGGGAATGGCGGCTCGCCGTAGCGCCCGGCCGAACCTGCTTGGGAATAGAAACATCAACGTACGCCCCCTCGGGTGGAGGACCGAAACCCAGGCCGCCTCACGGCTGGGTCGAAATCTGTTTCGATGAAGTGGCTTTCGGTAAAGCGATCCATGGGGGGCGGGTCGCACCGCCAGTATAGGTGCAAAGGTGGTTTAAACGCAAACCTTTTTCTGAACGCAAACTTTTCTGATCGATCGTAAGGTTGGAAGTCTCCTTCAAATCTGCTCGGACGGGGCTATCTTCCCGCTCCAGTCACCACCTTCGTTTCGGGCATTCTGTCACCCTCCGAGCCTGGCTCCCCCAATTCATGAATGAAAATCGAAGTGTTCTGGTCGAACGCCCGAGTCGAACTCCAGGAGTGTTTTTCTTAGTTCTGAGAGGGACTTTCGGGCTACATCCGGATAGGATCGGAACATCAAGAGCCGCTGGGCCAAGCCGATCCCGAGGAGGTTACCTGCTGGCGGGAGGGCAGGACCGCTCGAAGGGGCTCTTCCCCGTGGGTAAGGTGCCACGGCAAAGAACAAAGGTTCCCCGAAACTCTCTGGTCTCCTTTAAAACCCCAGCGGTAGGGAAATGGGGTAACCCTGTTAGTAGCCTTCCAAAAATTCACACTTGGAGGAGGTTTTCAGCCTCCAGGTATCTGAGGTGGATTTCGAGAACAACGAGGTCCATTTCGTTCATAATGGGAGGAGACGCCTGAAGAAGGAATTCCATGTCAGGACGATTCCTCTTTGGCCCCAACTCAAGCCCATCCTTCAAGCCCACATCAAGAAGCATGGGCTGCGTAGGGGAGACCTCATCTTCCCCGCAGAAAACGGGGGAATGCTCCAGGACGCTCGGGGTAGCCTCGACGCTGCTTTGGCCTTAGGGGAGGTTGATCCCACGAACGTGAACTTCCACTCTTTTCGACACACCTATGCAACGGTTAGACTTCAAACCCTGGATCACGGGGCTCCGGTCACTATGTTTACTGTTGCACGGGAGCTTGGGCATCAGGGAGTTGGGGAACTGGAGAAACGGTACGGACACATCCTCAAACGTCCAACTCGGAGTGAGGGAGTCGAGTACGTGGACAGGAAGGGGCAACAGGAAGAAGCATGACCGGGAATGCCCGGAGGTTTTTCCGGTCCCAGTGTTGTCCCAGTTTGGAAAATCGGATCGAGGTGTGCAATAGAAGCATTTGATGTATAAGGGCTGCCGGGGTGGCGGAAGTGGTAGACGCGGAGGTCTCAAAAACCTCTGGGAGTGATCCCTTGCGGGTTCGAGTCCCGCCCCCGGCACTTCAAAGGAAAGCCAACAACCAAAAGGACTTCTGAGAGCCGCCTGCCCGGGCGGCTTTTCAGTTTTCCACATTCTCACGGGGGTCTTGGGCAGCAACCGGGGCAGGATCTCGGTCCCCGAGGGGATTGTGGTCCCGGGGAGCTCCTACCGCCGACCCCCCGAGACGTCAGAAGATCGGGAAGGTACCAACGGTGGTTCCGTGCAAGGTGATCCGAACCTTGTTCCCCGTAATAACCTCTGCTGAGAGAGAGTTACAGTTGGGCGAGCAGTTGCCATCCTTCGAAGCCCCGACCTTTTTCCCTGTTACCATGTCCCAGATTGTGATCGTGATATCCCCTGGGCCGACCGGGGCGACCCCACTAGTGATAACCAATTCCCCTTTCGGGCTACTCATGAGGTGTAGGCAGGATGGGCATATCCAGCCGGGGCTCTGGGCGTACGCTGTTGCACTCAACTGTTTCATCGACGCGAAGTGTCGAAAGAGCATCAAGTAGTCGGACACATAACCGCCTGAGGGCATCTGGACGATTGCGCCGAGTTCACATGTTTTTGAGAACCCTGCGCCTCCTAAGTCGCCCGGCTTAAAACTGTGAGTCCAAAGGTTTTTATTCCCCTCCGAAAAGGACGCTTGAATCTCCCCGGGCCCACCAAGCGAACTGGGCCCTATCTTTACCTTCTTCCCGAGGCAGTCTTGGCCTTTTGTCTTGATTGACCCCATCATCTCGGTGAAGGCGCCGTTCGTTCGAGCATCGAGGGTGAAGGCCTCATCGTTGCTCGCTACTCCACCAACTAACGCGCGGACTGTGACTGGGCCGGCGGGTAAGGTGGTGGGTACCGTGGCCTCCAAAACCGACGCGGAGGAGGATAGGGCGGGAACGGTTACGGTGGTGCCCCCACCGGAGAATTCCATTTCCGAGGAAATGCCACTCCCTCCGAGACCAGAGCCGAAGGCTCTGAGTTTTTCCTCGGGATGGTATGTCTTTTTGTTCAGCGAGGTGAGCGTCGGGGCGGAAACGCTCACACTCACCGTGCTCTTTGCCGTCAGACAGACATTTGTTGCTTCGAGTGTGTATGTAGTTGTGTTTAACGGGGTGACGGTCCAAGCGGTCGACCCGAACACGTCATCTCCGTTCAGGGTTAAGGCAGTATGCGGGCTTGAGACCGACCACCGTAGCGTAGTTGTTTCCCCAGGCATGACGGTTTGCTGGTCGGGCGAGAAGGATTGGATGACGGGTCGGGCCGGAGTACCGGTCACCACGAAATCTTCGGCGAAGGTGTGGTCAGTGCCAAAGATCCCGAGCACGAAGCCCCATCCCGTATCGACTCTTACCCGGATCGGGCCTGTAGTGGCGCCTTCCGGGACCCATGCCCAGAGCTCATCAGGAGAACCCTCCCGGTTTTCGTGCACCGCGGGTAGGCCATTAAACCACACATGGAACGTGCCCATGTTGAAAAGGTTACCCTTGAATTCGACCGCATCACAGACGGCCCCAGCCTTGGGCGCGAAGTCCCGGACTTCATGACGGTAGCACCCACCGCAGACGAGAAGGACTGTCAGGGCACCCAGGATCCGTTGCCTACAGCGGGAGTTGGGAACCATCAACATCGGGCCCTCCTCAATTGTCAGGAATTCCGATGGGGGGGCACCGCGGAGACCTGGTTTTTGGGATCCGGCATCCATTCAGCGAAGACGCCTTTGCTCCAACTTGTCAGCCTGGTTAAGCATCGGCAAGCTTCGGCTGGAGGGCATCCGTCACCTCGGGTTTCGGGTCCCTGCGCGTTTACTACCTTACCATCTCCTTCAACTGTGATTTTCGGGTTCCTCGACGAGCGTCCGTAGGTTCACTGGAACCAGGTGTTCGTATCGCATGGCTGTCTGAATATGGGGGTGGCCCATTGCTTTCTGCACGATGTGAACCGTGTGGCCGGCCTTGGGCCATTCAGTGCATCGCCCATGACGGAGGTGGTGTTGGTTGATGTCGGACGGGATCCTGGCTCGCTCCAGTCGTGCGCACCTGGGATCGGAAATCCAGGCCAGAGGCGGGATTCTTGATAGGATTGGAGGCATCTGATTTCCCCGGGTAAGCTCCCCCTCCGGGCAGGCCGTGGCGCGTAAACTGTGCCACCAAAAGGGTTGGAGAATCCGGCTCCCGTCTATAGACTTGCTGAGTCAATCCACACAACTCAGGAGGTATCCATGAGGCGCACCGCCGTCTTGGGGTTCTTGGTTCTTGCCGTCGGATGTGGGAGTGGCGAGGACCAGCCGGCCCCAGCAGCTGAGATGTCCGAACCCGAGGCCCCGGCTGCCACCAACTTGGCCGACTTCGCCGGTACGTGGGCCATGCAGGCCATGACAGAAGCCGGAGACAGCGTGCTGGTCGAGTACGAGATGTTCGCAACGGACGGGACCGATGGTTGGTCCATCACCTTCCCAGATCGGGAACCGATCCCGGCCAATTCCGTCGAAGCCGCAGGGGACAGCGTAATCGTTCACCTCGGACCGTTTTCCAGCGCCCTGAGGGACAATGTCATGGTTTCGACCGTGACGGTTTTTCGGATCGTAGACGGGAACCTGACCGGATACTTCACCGCGACCTACGATACCGAGGGTGAGGACCAGATCCTCAACGGACTCCAGGCGGGCCAGCGGATCCGGTAAGGATCGGTATGCAGTCGATACAAGTCGGTTGAAAGGGCTCCCTACAATCCCAGGGGGCCCTTTTGACCGTCCTCTGATCCCCTGCGAGGACCATAGGCACTCCATTGCGGGAGGCGGGGTCCGAAGACAAGTTTGAAGTATACACGAGAGCACCTTTTTCCCCGGAAGGGACGGCCTATGGGCCTTGACCAACAAGATGTGTTGAGTCGTTTCCACCAGATCTTGGTGAGGGAGTTCGGGTCCCGGTCTCCTTGGGACCTCAGCGCTCCCCTTACCGTGGCGGACATAGCCCACAACCTTGTGCCTTACCATGCCCGCCGGCATGAGCTGGGCGTGAGCAGCGTTGCAGAATATGAACACGCCCTGCTGTGCCTTCTGGCCGGCCAGGGTGATTATTTGACCGTCGAATCGACCCCGACCCGGGAAAGGATCCGGCAAGAGCTCGATTCCTCGGACCCGGATGTGGGGATCTACCGTGACTTCTCGGGCGCTGACGTTCGCCTGAACCCTGACAAGGTGGTGATGCCCCTCGTGCCGACCGCAGAAGAAGGACTCCCGCCGTTTGAGAGCTGCAAATGGTGCCAGGGAGAGATTCCGCAAGAACCCAGGGTGAACTTCTGCCCATCTTGCGGGAAGGACGTCGAGCTCGTGCCCTGCCCGGCCTGCGGGGACGAACTTCACCACACCTGGAAATTCTGCGTGGTCTGCGGAGCGGAAACCGAGGCGCCCAAGGGGCACTGATCCTCTCCTTGGGGGCCGGTCGGGAAGCCACCCGGATCCGCTGGGCCTACCATCTCGCTCAGAGGTGGTGGGTCTTTTTTCTTGCTTTCCGCGCCGGGAGAAACCCTAGACAAACCAGCCCCTTTGGGCGATTCTGGACACGTCGGCGGGCCAAAATCCCCTTAATCCCAAATCGAGCATGAGCGACAAGGCCGTCCCGGAAAGAAACCCGGACGCAGTCCGGTCCTATACCAAAGCCCTTCTGGCTGACCTTCAAGCTTTGGAAGAAATCCTCGCCAGAGGGATGATCGAGTCGGGCGTCCGACGCCTCGGAGCAGAACAGGAAGCTTTCCTGGTCGACCGGAGCTTCCAGCCAGCCTCGGTGGCTCCTGAAGTTCTGGCCCGGATGGGAGACGACGCGTTCACCCACGAACTTGCCCGGTTCAACGTGGAGATGAACTTGGATCCCGTACCCCTCGAGGGAACCTGTTTCCGGGCCGTACAGGACCAGATCGAGAGCCTTTTGGCCAAAGCGCGGGCGGCAGCCGAGGAGGAGGGAGCGGATGTGCTCCTGGCGGGGATCCTTCCCACCATTACAAAGGCTGTCCTCACCCTCGACAACATTACCCCAATTCCCCGGTATTTTGCGCTGAACGACGCGCTGAATCGGTTGAGGGGCGGAAACCCCTACAACCTGAAGGTGGTGGGATGGGACGAACTCCATGTCCAGCACGATTCGGTGATGCTCGAGGCCTGTAACGCCAGCTGCCAGTTCCATCTGCAGGTCTCGGCCGACGAATTTGCGCCGTTCTACAACGCTGCCCAAGCGGTTTTGGCTCCGGTGCTGGCTGCGGCCGCAAACTCACCGATCCTCTTCGGAAAACGTCTCTGGGCCGAAACCCGCATCGCCCTCTTCCAGCAGTCTTTGGATACTCGGGATACCTCCGTCCACCAGCGGGACATGCTTCCTCGCGTACGGTTCGGGGAGCACTGGGTCGATGGATCTGTGGTGGAGCTGTTCCAGGAAGACATCGCTCGGTTCAGGGTACTTTTGGCCGGCGAAGTGGAGGAAGACCCCCTGGCCACTCTGGCTGAGGGTGGCGTCCCGAGCCTGAAGGCGCTCCAGTTTTTCAACGGCACCATTTATCGATGGAACCGTCCCTGTTACGGGGTCATGAACGGTGTACCACACCTGCGGATCGAGTCACGGGTGCTGCCGTCCGGGCCCACGGTCCTGGATGAAGTGGCGAATGGGGCCTTCTGGGCCGGGTTGGTCCTGGGGGTGCCTGACGAAGTCGGAGACGTGACCCGGCGTATGGACTTCGATGAGGCACGGTCGAATTTCATCGCAGCCGCACGATTGGGATTGAACGCCGGTTTCGAGTGGTTCGACGGTGAGGCCATCGACGCCAGGACCCTCATCCTGGACCGGCTCCTACCCATCGCTGAACGGAGCCTGACCGCCGCAGGTGTGGACGTGGCGGACGTCTCGAAATACCTGGGCGTGGTCCGAGCTCGGGTGGAGGCTGGACAGAACGGTACGGTTTGGGCCCTCCGCTCGGTGGCGAATCTCAAAGAGACCGGCACACGATCCGAAAGACTGGCGGCCATCGCCGCCACGGCCCTCCGCCTTCAGAAGGAGGGGCGGCCCGTCCACGAATGGGAACCAGCGGCCCTTACCGAGGCCGGCGGGTGGGAGCAGACGTTCACCCGCGTCGGGCAATACATGAACACCACCCTCTTCACCGTGGCGGAGGATGAGTTGGTGGAGATGGCTGCGTTCCTCATGGACCGAAAGCAAATCCGTCATGTGCCGGTGGAGGACGAAAGGCACCGCCTGGTGGGCCTCCTTTCCTATCGGGAGATCCTAAAAATGATGGCGGAAAGCCCCGGGAGAGGAATCCCCGAAGACGTTGAGGTCCGAGACGTGATGGATCCATCCCCAACCTGGATCTCCCCCGATACCCCCACGGTGGATGCCATCGAGATCATGAGGGACAACGACCTCTCCTGCCTTCCCGTGATTAAGGAGGGTCGCCTGGTTGGCCTGGTCAGCGAGAGGGAGTTTCTCCCCAT
Organism: Longimicrobiales bacterium; assembly: GCA_028278645.1. Classification (GTDB taxonomy): domain Bacteria; phylum Gemmatimonadota; class Gemmatimonadetes; order Longimicrobiales; family Gaopeijiaceae; genus JABDNZ01. The sequence goes on from JANQDZ010000011.1 coordinate 7,750, forward strand.
CGCTTACCAGCTTCTCAACGAGAAATTGGGACAGGAGTAACCTTCCCTTGGCTCAGGTAGTCGGAACCCTGGCTGGACCTCTTCCTGACCTCGAACGGGTCCTTGGGCGAGTCCGTGGTCCACAGCCGGGGCCGACGGTCATTGGAGTTGGGGGCCTTCACGGGAATGAGCCCGCAGGCGTTCTCGCCCTGGTTCGGGTCCTGGAGGAGTTGGGGAGGCGGGCCGGGGAAGTATCCGGGGAGTTCGTGGGGCTGGCTGGCAACCGGGCGGCGTTGGCTGAGGGACGTCGCTACCTGGGTAGGGACCTCAACCGATCCTGGACGCCAGCTGGTCTGGCGGCGGCTGGGGAGGCTGGTGTGAACGGCACCTCAGAAGACCCGGAACAGGTCGAGTTCCATTCAGCCCTCACGGAGATCATGTTGGAAGCCCGGGGCCCGGTCTACCTCCTGGATCTCCACACGACCTCGGGTCCCGGTGAGCCGTTCTCCACGGTGATGGATTCCCTACGCAGCCGGAAGTTCGCCCTTGGGATCCCCGTGCCCCTCATCGTCGGGTTGGGAGAATTGGTGGAGGGCACCCTCCTGGGGTACATGGCGAAGCTTGGCGTACCGGGGATGGTCTTCGAAGGGGGAAAACACGACGACCCGTCCTCGGTTGACGCTTCTGAGGCCGGGATCTGGCTGGCCTTGGCCCAAGCCGGGATCATCGCCGGGGATGCCTTTCCAGAGGTCCGCGAAAGCCGGGACCGGCTCAGTACGGAAACGAAGGATCTACCCCGGGCCCTGGAATTGAAGTACAGGCATCCGATAAGCGAGGGCGAGGGATTTAAGATGCTTCCCGGCTTCCGGAGCTTCCAGCGCGTTGGTGAGGCGGAGATCCTCGCTCGAGATAGAATGGGTCCGGTGAGGGCCCCGTGGGGTGGACGGCTCCTGATGCCCCTTTACCAAGCTCAGGGCGAGGACGGGTTCTTTCTGATCAAAGAGTTCCACCCGTCCTGGCTAAGGGTATCTGAATTCCTCAGGCGTGCCCAGGTGGACCGGATCGTTCACTGGCTACCGGGAATCCGCCGGGAGTCGGAAGGTAGGGGGATGGTCGTGAACCGCCGGATGGCCCGGTGGTTTGCGCTGGAGATCTTGCATCTCCTCGGATACCGGAAGGAAGTTGACCAGGGAGACCGTTTGGTGGTTCTCAAACAGGTTGAGTGAAGGACCTGGTGTGCCGAACCGGAGTGGAAAAAATGGACCGGCGTTCGTTCAACAAAACCATGGGTGTGGTGGGGGTCGGAATGGTCTCAGGATTTGGCTCAAAGGAGTTCGGTATGTCGATCCCCCACAAGTCCAGCGCGGAATTTGACGTAGCCCGGGCCCGGAGGGAGACACCGGGGTGCGAAACCGTGACCCATTTCAACAACGCCGGGTCCTCCCTCCCGCCTCAACCTGTCCTGGACGCGGTGATCGGACACCTCCAGCTGGAAGCTGACATCGGGGGTTACGAGGCTGCCGATGCGGCTCAGTCAAAGAGGGACCGGACATACCAGGCCATTGCCACCCTGTTGAATTGCACGACCGACGAGGTGGCGCTGGTGGAGAATGCAACAAGGGCCTGGGACATGGCCTTCTACGCCGTACCCTTCGAGCCCGGCGACCGGATTCTCACCTGTGCCGCGGAATATGCCAGTAATTACATCGCCTACCTCCAGGTGGCCAAGCGGACCGGCGCGGTGATCGAAGTCATACCCAACGACGAGCACGGACAGGTGTCGGTGGAAGGACTCCGCCAGATGTTGGGGCAGGGTAGGGTCGGGCTGGTGGGGATCACGCACATCCCCACCAACGGTGGCCTGGTTAACCCGGCCGAGGAAATCGGCAGCCTCACCCGCGAAGCAGGAGTCCCGTATTTGCTGGATGCTTGTCAGTCCGCTGGCCAGTGGCCGCTAGACGTAGAGAAGATCGGGTGTGATATGCTCTCGGTTACGGGGCGGAAGTTCCTCCGCGGCCCCCGCGGGACCGGGTTCCTATATGTGCGGAAGGAGGTGATCCCTCGGTTGGAGCCACCCCTCTTGGATCTCCATGCCGCCACCTGGACTAGCCGCAACGAGTACGAGATCGATCCAACGGCTCGGCGCTTCGAGAACTGGGAATCGTATATCGCTGGCGGGGTAGGCCTGGGCGTCGCCGTGGACTACGCCTTGAGCTGGGGCATCGACGCGATCCGGGATCGCGTTACCTCCATGGCGGACTACCTTCGGTCCTCTCTGGACCAGGTGCCAGGCGTTCAGGTCCGGGATTTGGGTGAAGACCAGTGTGGGATCGTGACCTTCACCCATGATCGAGCAACTGCGGCAGAGCTGAAAGATCTTTTGGCCGCCCGTCGTACCAACGTCAGCATCACATCCCTCTCCTCCACACGCATCGACATGGAACAACGGAAGATCAACTCCATGGTTAGGGCGTCGGTCCACTATTACAACACGGAAGAGGAAGTAGATGGGCTGGTGGAAGCGATGAGTGGGGTTTGATGCCTGGTACCATCGCCCGGCTACCGGTGTAGAACCGTCCCAGCAAGTTTTCTGACATCTCCGTTGATCCAAAGCACCCGGAAGGTCCCATGAACCTGGTCAGCCGCATCTTTGTATCCGTCGCCCTCTCCCTCTTGATGGCTTCCGCCGGCACCGAGACCGCCCCGGCCCAGGCCCAAGAAACCATCACACCCGCCCGTCCCATTCCGGGTCCGGTGGTCCCGCCACCCTTCTTCAGGGCGGCACTCGAGCGAGGTACGCGGAGCCCCGACGGACGGCCCGGCCCAAACTATTGGCAGGTCTACTCCGAGTATGACATCGATGCTCGGCTGGATCCGGTTTCTGGCCTCCTTTCCGGGACCGAGACCATCACGTTCCACAACCGGTCACCGGCGGACCTCCCGGTTTTGGCGCTTTTCCTCCACCAGAACATCCACTCTGAGGGGGTCGCCAGGGCTCGACCGACCGAGATCACAGGCGGGATCCGCCTGGAGCGCGTGATGGCCCAGGGAGAGGATCTCCTCCCCTCCCAAACCCTCATGAATCCAGGGTACGTCGTGGACGGCGGGGTCATGTTCCTCCGCCCGCCCAGGACCGTGCCCGCTGGTGGCTCCGTGGACCTGGAGCTCGCTTGGAGCTTCATGGTCCCGCAAAACGGTGGCGGCCGTATGGGGCACAGCGACCGGGAGATGTATTTCCTGGCCTATTGGTTTCCAAAGATCGCCGTCCTCGACGACCTGAGAGGTTGGGACGCTGAACCCTACAAGGGTGCCGAGTTCTACGAGGGGTACGGGGACTATCGGGTGAACCTCACGGTCCCCAACGGATGGACCCTCATGGCCACAGGGGACCTTCAGAACGCAGAGGAGGTCTACACGTCTCAAACACGTCGACGGATGGCATCAGCCCTCCAGGCCGACACCATGGTGCAGATTGCCACCGCCCAGGATTTGCGGGCCGGTCGTGTGACGGCGAGGTCTCCATCGGGTGCGCTGACCTACGAGTTCGTCGCTGAGAACGTGCGAGACTTCACCTGGACCACCTCCAACGTCCAGCTCTGGACCGGTACCAGTTCCTTGGTCCCCGATCGCGACGGCGACGGACAGGACGACCGGGTGGCCATCCACACGTTTTGGCGTGACTACCGGGCCCCTCTGTGGGCGGATCAGGCTCTTTACGCGAAGCACTCCATCGAGTACGAGTCCCGATTCACTGGGTTTTCTTATCCCTACCCGCACATGACTTCCGTCGAAGGGACGGACATCATCGGGGGTGGGATGGAGTTCCCCATGTTCACCATCATGGGGAGCTACGAGGGAAGAGGTGCCTTCAACCTCTACTCGGTCACAGCCCACGAGCTGGCACATATGTGGGTGCCCATGATCGTTGGCACCAACGAGAAGCGGCACGCCTGGATGGACGAGGGCTCCACCAGCTTCCTGGAGAACCAGACCGAGCCCGACTATTGGCCCGATGTCGAGAACCAGGACTCGGCAGACTTTGAGGCTTACCTCCAGGTGGCCAGGGCCGAGATGGAGCAGAGCATGATGACCCACCACGACTACTACGAACCGGGGCCAGCCGGGGGAATCGCGTCCTACGCAAAGCCAGCAAGCCTCCTCGTGACCCTCCGAAGTCTTCTGGGGGAAGAGACGTTCATGGAGGGATACCAGAGCTTCATTAGTGATTGGGCTTTTAAGCATCCGTCCCCTTGGGATTTTTTCAACATCTTCGAGCGGGTGTCCGGTCAGGACCTGGACTGGTTCTGGAATGCGTGGTATTACGAGACCTGGACCCTGGACCACGGGATCGAATCCGTCACCAGGGACGGTGATGAGACCGTGATCACGGTGGCTGATCTCGGCTTCGTGCCCATGCCGGCCCGGGTCCGGATCACAACGCGGGAAGGGCGGGTCCTGGATCGGGAGGTACCCGTGACTCACTGGCTCTCGGGTGAGCTTTCAGCCGAGATCAGGATCCCGGCATCCGCCGGGGAGGTTTCCAGGGTCGAGATCGATCCCGAGCAGGGTTTCCCGGACAAGGACCGCTCCAACAACGTCTGGCAAAGGGGATGACAGTAATGGCGCTCAGGAGCTCGGCGGGTTCGGCGATGCCCGGGACTTGGTTTGCAGCACTCTTGCTCCTGATTGCCTGCGGGGGAGGGGACAACCCTGGTTCCCAAGGAGACGACCCGGATAGCCAAAGAGGTCGACTGGTCATCATCGGTGGCGGACTCCAGGCGGAGAACACCGCTGTCTACCAGGCGATCCTGGACGGTCGGTCGGGTGACGGACCCATCTGTGTGTTCCCGACCGCCTCGGCGGAGCCCCAGGAATCCATGGAGAGCGCCGTGTCCCGGATCGATGCCGTGGGAGGGGATGGATCCGCCCTCGGTGTCTTCCTTACGGTGGACAACCCCGAGGACGCGGCCCTCCCTGCGAACATCGATGCCATTCGGTCCTGTTCCGGGTTCTACTTTTCGGGTGGGTCCCAGTCTCGGATCGTCCGAGTCTTCCGTCCGGAGGCCGGCGATTCCCCGGCCTACGAAGCCCTATCGGACCGGTTTCACCAGGGTGCCGTGGTTTCTGGGAGCTCGGCAGGAGCCGCTATCATGTCCGATCCCATGATCGGCGGTGGAGATAGCGAGGGCGCGCTACAGGCGGGCATCCGCTGGGAGGAGGACGGCGAGGGTGTGCTGCTCGAAAAGGGCATGGGCTTCCTGGCCAACCCCCTCATAGATCAGCACTCCTTGGCCCGCGGTCGGTGGCTTAGGATGCTCACGGCAGTCCTGGGCATCGAGGCCTACACCTTCGGAACCGGGATCGATGAGAACACGGCTCTTGTGGTCGAGGGTGACTCGGCCTGGGTGGTGGGAGAAGCAGGGGTGGTCTTCTTCGATACGAGGGATGCAGTCTCGGCACAGGGTGGGGCCGGGGCTTCCGGGATCATCGTGTCCCTCTTGGGTCCCGGGGACCGACTAGACATTAAATCGGGCCGAGTGAGTTTCAACCCCGATAAGCCCCGGGTGGAACAGACGGACGACTACGATTCTGAAACCGTGGCGGACCTCACCGACCTGGATCTCTTCGGTCGTTGGGAACTCCTCCAGTTATTTGCCGCCACCGCTATTCTACCTGACACCATATTCACCCTGAGCCAGGATGGGTTCGATTTTGAGCTCGAAAAGGGGCCCGATCACCAAGCCCGGGCCAGGGGTGAATTGGGGCCGGCCGGGACCTCCCGTGGCCTCTCCGCGGGCCCATTCATCTTCGGCTATTCAGAGGCTGGAACGGCGTCCGGAGGCGGATCTTCACCCTGATCTTCCTCGCAGTTTCCTACCGGAATCCCTCACTTCCCGCAACCGGGTGATTTTTTTCACCCATAGGATAGCGGGGCCGCCTTTCGCCAGCTAAGTTGACATCCAGTTGTGTGGACCAAGGCCGTGTACCGCTTTGAGATTCGAGCTTCCGGGCGCAATCGGGATGCCCACCCTGTTAGCTGCGATTTTTTTTTCTGATCATTCCGACCGATTCAGATATCTGGAGGACAGTCAATGGCAAGCCTGAAGGAAGTACTCGCGAAACAAATCCCTGATAACCAAGCCGAGATCAAGAGCCTGGTGAAGGAGCACGGAGACAAAGTGGTCTCCCAGGTGACAATCAAGCAGGTCTACGGCGGGATGCGTGGCGTAAAAGGACTGGTTTGTGATACGTCCATGGTGGACCCCATCGATGGCCTTATCATCCGTGGCATTCCCCTTGCCGATCTCACCGATCGGTTCGCTGAGGAGATCTTTTACTGCCTCTGCACCGGGGAGCTCCCCGAGGGCGACGATGTTGAAGCCCTGAGGGCTGACTTCGCTTCGAGAGCGGCGCTTCCCGACTTCGTGGTGGACGTTCTCAAGGCGATGCCCAAGACCGCACATCCTATGGCCATGCTCATCACGGGGATCGCGGCCCTGGAGGATATCTCCTACTTCCGGAAGAGATACGACGAGGGGATGACCAGGGACGAGATGTGGGAAGCCGCCCTGGAAGACAGCCTCACACTGCTGGCCAAACTCCCGGCTTTGGCCTCGGCGGTGTACCGCATCAAGTACGACAAGGGCGATCTCATCGATCCCGATCCGAGCCTGAACTGGGGCGCCAACTTCGCCCACATGCTGGGCAACGACGACCCGGACTTCTACGACCTCATGCGGCTCTATATGGTCCTCCACTGCGACCATGAGGGTGGTAACGTCAGTGCCTTCACTGCTCACGTCGTCGGCTCGGCTCTCTCCGATCCGTACTACGCTGTGGCGGCTGGCCTTTCCGGCCTGGCCGGACCCCTTCACGGGTTGGCCAACCAAGAGTGCCTCAAGTTCATCCACGGAATCGTGGAGAGGTACGATGGCGCCCCCACCGAGGAGCAGATGAAGGACTATGCCTGGGAGGTTCTGAACAGCGGCCGTGTGGTTCCGGGGTACGGACACGCTGTGCTACGGGCCACCGACCCCAGGTTCACCGCGTTCCACGCTTTTGGTGAGGCCCACTTCCCGGATGACCCGGTCTTCAAGACCGTTTCCACCGCCTTCAAGGTTATTCCTGACGTGTTGAAGGAGCACGGGAAGGCCGCCAACCCGTATCCGAACGTGGATGCCGGCTCCGGCGCCCTGCTGTACTACTATGGCATCACGGAGATGGAATTTTACACCGTGTTCTTCAGCGTCTCCCGTGCCATGGGCCTCCTGTCCCAGCTCATCCTGAGCCGGGCCATGTGGGAGCCCATCACTCGGCCGAAGTCCCATACCACAGATTGGTACAAAGACTTCGCGGCGAACGAGTAGGACATTTTGATAGGCGAGGGTCGGTAGCTTGTCCGGCCCTCCCAACAGGGGTAAAAGGCTGCCTCGGCGGGGAAAATCCTCGCCGGGGCAGTTGTTTTGTTTTATGGTTCTGTCGGCAAATCCCTTAAGAAAAACCCGAGGAGGAGAGGATGGCCGAAGGTCGACAAATGCCCCAGCCTACGCGCGAGCACAGATTGTTGAAAGACCACGTCGGCACGTGGAAGGTGGCTTGCACGTTTTTTATGGATCCGTCCCAGCCGCCCATGGAAGCCGAGGCGACTGAGACCATAGAGATGCTGGGCGAGTTCTGGACCCGGTCTGACTTTTCGGCTGACCTGGGTGGCTTCAGCATCCTCGGGAGTGCCCAGCTCGGATTTGATCCGGTGAAGGGGAAGTGGGTTTCCACCTGGATCGACAATGGAATGCCGCACCTCTTCTACTTCGAGGGGGACCTGGACGAATCGGCGGGGGCATTGGAGATGAAAGGGACTGGGCCCAGCCCAGTCGATGGCTCCCAGACGACCTATCGGACTGTCGAAATCGCCCTGGGGCCGGACGAACGGACGTTGGACATGTATTTCACGCTTCCCAGCGGGGATGAAGTGCAGATGTTCACCTACCGGTATAAGAGGGAAGGGTAGGTAAGGGATGGATCCCCTGCGGGCCGAACAGGACCTACTCCACCGACTGGCCGATCCAGCCGACCCGGCCCTTCGGGTGAAGGTACTGACCGACCTATTGGATCGAGGTGACGATGACCCTGAGGTCGTCCAGGCCCGAGGCATGATCACCGAGCGTGGTTGGATCAAGACCACCCTGGAGGCCCACCACGGGGACGGTACCTGGGGCCCGAGCTTCTCCAACGGCTACAGGGGGACCAGCTGGGTTCTATACCATCTGAGCGAGGTGGGGGCACCGGCCGACCTGGACGGTGTTCAGAAAGGTATGGAGGTCCTGAAGGCCGTCGGGAAGTCCATCGAAGGCCTTCGGGGGCGCCGAGCGCTCCTTTTCCAAGGGAACACCGATGGTTTCTACTGGACCTTCCCCACAGCGTGCTTCTCCAGCCGGGCGGCCACGGCCCTTATCCGGTACGGCCATCTTTCCCACCCGGTCACTCAGGGCGCCTTGAGCGTGTGTCGGACCCTCTTCGATCCCGAGGAGGGTTTTGAATGTTTCGTCATGGACGATTCCCTCCTCCCGTCCTGTTTCATGTCGGTGCCCGCCGTCCTCAAAGCCTTCCTGGCCATTCCCCCTGGAGACCGGAGCGATGGCGACTGGGATTTCATCGGCCAGATGGTGAGCCTTCTGAAGAAACGCCGACTCTATCGCTATGTGGCCAAAGATAGTCGGGAGTGGCAGGCCTGGGGCAACCAAGCGACTGCTCAGCAGAGGAGGGAAGAGGGCCCAAAATGGTTCGCCGCCGGAAGGGCTGATCCCCGCCGAGAAAAGGTCGGCTGGCTCCGCTTCGGATTCCCCCATCATTACAACTCGGACCTTCTGGAGGTCATGCTCCTCTTGGGCGAAGCCGGGACTAAGGTGGACGAGGTGATTGAAGACGGGCTCCAGATCATTCTCTCCAAGCGCGACGAGGAGGGAATGTGGAAGATGGCCGGTGGGTTGAACGGGAAAATGCACGCTGACGTCGATGTGAAGGGCGCGCCCAGCCCTTGGATCACCTACCGGGCCCTGCTGGCGTTCAAACGGTTTGGGTTGCTGGAGGTTTGAGGCGTAGGCACCCAGCCCTCACCCCCAACTCTTCGTCCCCGGGGGACTTTGCCTCAGGGCGGTGAGGTAGTAGAAAGGGCTTTTCCTGGCTTCCTCCGGTTTCCCCCCCCACTCCCGGACCTTTGGGAGCTCGGGTGAAGGGTCCTGGGACCGGTTTGGCCCTTCTGGCCCGAACGGGGCCTCCTCCGACGTAGATCCTCCACGGCGCCGGGCTTCCTTCTTGCGTTCGGTTGCGGCTTCCTCGTGAGCCTCCTGCCTCCTCCTGTCTCGCCGGTCCCGGTGGGCCGGGTCAGATCTGGTGGACTCGGGTCGGGTGGGCTCGGCCCGGACAGGCTCGGATCCGCTGAATCCAGCGCTGGCCGCAGGGGCCACTTGGCTGTCGGTCTCCTTGAACTCCCCTCGATCGGGCCACCACTCCTGGGTGCCGGGGAGGGAGGGGAAGAGCTCCTCTTCTTTGACTGTCGTTCTGGATGCGGCGGTGTTCCTGGACACCCCTCCTCGGGTGGGACCGGGTTTTGGACACGGGGGTTGGGCGCCGTTTCCGAGCCTCAGGGCCTTCACCTCGAAAGCGATGACGTTGATGGTTTCCCCGTCTTTTTGGAGCCGTCCTTTCACGGCGACGAAGGGCTCCATCCGGATCGTCGTGCGGTCTCGCTTGTGGATATCGGGCTTCACGATCACGTTTATGGGACCGTCTTCATCCTCAAATAGAACAAAGACATAGCCCTTCGCGGTTTGAGGCCTTTGACGGGCCACGACGATGCCTGCGAGCTGAACCGTAGACCGGTTGGGTAGCTCTTTGAGCCGGCCTGATGAGATGGTGCCGGGCGGGAGCTGGTCCCGGATAAGAGCCAGGGGATGGAGGGAAGCCGAGAACCGGAGCATCCGGTATTCGGCCACCACCTGTTCTTCGGCCTGCATCGCCGCAAAACGGAGATCGGCGTACGGATCGGCCAGCTCCATTTCCACCTGGGCGTGGTCGTTCCGGCCTCCGGTCCGCTCGGGGTCCGTCTCGGGGCCCAACCAGAGGCCGGCCTGCCAGAGGAGCTCCCTGCGGGTGAGGCCGAAGTCGTCGAAGCCTCCCACCCAGATGAGATTTTCGATGGCAGGGCGTTTCAGGGTCGCCGGGGTCCGGCGGAGAAAGTCCGGTAACGATCGGAATGGACCGTTTCTGTCCCTCTCCGCCACGACGACCTCGGCGATCTCTTCTCCCCACCCCCTCACGAACCCCAGTCCGATGCGGAGATCCTTTCCTTCGGCGGTGGCCCGGACGGCGCTTTTGTTCACGTGGGGAAGGAGGGTCTCGATTCCGTGGCGCCGGGCGTCCCGCCCCAGGGCATCCAGGGAGTAGAAGCCCATGGGCTGGTTGTTGAAGAGTCCCACGTAGTATTCGGTGGGGTAGTAGCGTCGGAGCCAGGCCGACTGATAGGCCAGGAGTCCAAAAGCCGCGGCGTGGGACTTGGGGAATCCGAACTCGCTGAACCCCACCACCTGGTGGAAAACCTTCTCGGCCACTTCCTCTGGGACCCCATTGGCCATGGCTCCCTGCAAGAACGCTTCCTTGTAGGTGTTCATGGCCTCCTTGGAGCGCTTTCGGCTCATGGCCCGCCTAAGTCCCTCGGCCTGCCCGTCGGTGAAGCCCGCCAATGCCTTGCACACCTGCAGGACCTGATCCTGGTAGATGATGACCCCCAGCGTTTCCCCTAGGGCCTTCTCCAACAGGGGGTGTTCGTAGGGGATCTTGTAGTTGGGGTCCGCTCGCTGGTTTTCCCGGCGGGTGACGTAAGGATTCACGGCCCCACCCACGATGGGCCCCGGGCGCACCAGGGCTACCTCTACGGCCAGGTCCGCCAGGTTTCGGGGCCTGACCCGGCGAATCATCTGCATCTGGGCCCGGCTCTCGATCTGGAAGATTCCCACTGTGTCGCCTGAGCAGATGAGGTCGTAAAGCTCCTCGTTGTGGAAGTTGATGCGGGAGAGATCGGGGGCGCCTTCCACCACTGGTTCCCCACCCGTTCCCGCCGTTCCCCGTTCGGCAATGAGATCCACGGCCTCCTCCACCAGGGAAAGCATGCCCAGGGCCAGGAAGTCGATCTTGATGAAGCCTGCGTCGTCGCAGGAATCCTTGTCCCACTGGCAAAGGACCCGTCCCTCCCAGGCGGCTGGCTCCAGGGGAACGATCTCCACCAAAGGCCGAGAGGATATGATCATGCCCCCTACGTGTTGGGAGACATGCCGGGGCAATCCGGCGATTTCCTCAGCCAATTCCCCCAAGGCCCGCCAAAGGGGAGCTTTGACCTTCTCCTTGAACTCGGGGAGGGTCTCCAGTTCCTCCATGAGACCTCCGGCGGACCGGTGCTCCGCCAGCTTGCCGAGCTTCTCCAGATCTCCCAAAGGAAGCTCCAGGGACTTCCCGATCTCTCGTACGGCGGAGCGGAGACGGTAGGTGGGAAAGGTACAGACCAGTCCGGCGTGCTCGTTTCCGTACTTCTCGTAAACGGTGAGGATGAGTTCCTCCCGAATATTCCTCGGGAAATCCAGGTCGATGTCCGGAACGGTGTTCAGAGCCTCGTTCAGGAAGCGGCCCAGGAAGAGGTTGGTCTCCACCGGATCGATGTGAGAGAGGCCGATGAGATAACAGATGATGGAGGAAACCGATGAGCCTCGACCTCGCCCCGGGGGGAGCCCCGAAAGGGCCCGAGGCGCATCCCCCCGCACCCGGAATGCCACCTCCCGGGCCAGGTTCATGATGTCCCGGTACACGAGGAAGAAGCCCGCGAGATTGTGGCGCTCCACCATACGGAGCTCCTCCTCCAGGCGCCTCTCGGCCTCCTCACGCTTCCGGGCGGCTTCGCGGCTCCGGGTGGCTTTGCGGCGTTCAGCGGAGGGGCGACCGTTCGACCCATGGGCGGAGGCGGCTCCCACCCCGGGTTCCACAGGATATCGCTCCTCCATAAAGGCCTGGCAGGTTTCAGCCAGAACCTGAATGGCGGGTTTTCCGCTCCCGGATCCCTCGAAGTCGGGGAACTCGTAGCCCAGGTCTTTAGTCAGGTCGAAGGCAGCGCACCGTTGGGCGATGCGCAGCGTGTTGGAGATGGCATCGGGGCGGCCCCGGAATCGGTTGGCCATCTCTTCGGCCGATGCCAGATAGAAGAGGGCGTTGGAACGTCGGACGGGATGGGCGTTATCCAGGGTGGTCCGATTCCGGATGGAAGTCAGAACGTCCTGAAGACGGTACCGCTCCGGCCGGTGGTAGTGGACGTTACCCGTAGCCACCACGGGAACGGCGGACCGGTCCGCCAAGCGGGCCAGGCGCTGGTTCCGCTCCCGGTCTCCCTTTACGCTGTTTTCCTGAAGCTCCACGAAGACGTTCCATGGGCCGAAAGCGTCGAGCATACGACGGAGCAGGTCCTCGCCTGTGGCCGTGCTGTCCTGAAGAGCCGTCCAGAGAGGGCCTCGTCGGCAGCCCGTGAGGAGGATGAGCCCTCGGGTCCGCTCCGGATCCAGGAGAGCGGGGAAGGGGAGGAGGGGGTTTCGCCGGTCCTCTACCTCCATGCGGGCTTGGGTCAGAAGACGGCAGAGATTGGCGTAGCCCTCCGGCGTCTCGGCCAAGAGGGTGAGGTGAAAACCGATGTCGGGGGAGACAGGCTCATGGGTGGTAGACAGGGGATATGGTTCGGCGCTCGAGCGGGTCGAGCCGGTGTCCCAGTGGTTCGAGCCGGCGCCCCAGTGGTTCGAGCCGGCAGTGTGTCGGCCTTGGGTAGCGCTGGTTTGGTGGCGGTTGGCCTGCCGCCGGTGCCCGCCGAACCCTTCCAGTCCGGGCACCGTCCCAGGGTCGATGCTCACCTCGGCTCCGGTGATGGGTTGGATCCCCTTCTCCTTGGCAGCCTGGGCGAACTCCATGGAGCCGTAGAGCCCATTGTGATCCGTCAGGGCCAGAGCCGGGTACCCCAGCTCCTGGGCACGCAGCACAAGCTCCTCCGGATGGGAGGCACCATCCAGAAAGGAAAAGCCCGAGTGGGCGTGGAGTTCGACGTAAGGAGAAGTCATAATGTACCCGAATAAAACCCGAACATAAAATGCGATGGATGGGTTAAGGGGCGCAAGGGCAAAGACATCACCCGCTCTGTCACGTCGGCTAGGCCGTCCCTCCTGCCGGTGCCCGGTGGGCTCCGGCGCAGTGCCCGGTGGGCTCCGGCACAGCGCCCGCAGGCGCATGTTTCTGTCCGATTCAGCCATGGACAGCTTTTCGGGTGACGGACCGAGCCGGGTCCGGCACCACCTGTTTTGGCCCCTGCGGGGCCGTGTGTTTGCCCCCCTGACGTCCCTACCAGGGCCTTCCCATCATCGGGCTCCTGCCACCCCTTCCTCGTCTGTCAGACGGCCACCCAATGAGCCGCCGAACCCCCTCGTATATTGGATGTAACTCGTGGTATTGATGGAACTTGGGGAGGAGGAGACGACGATGGTTGCGGTGCGAGATGACGTGGTGGCGAAGATCAAAGAGTCGGGGTTGGAGGAAGATCCGGGGCTAAAGATGGTGCTGTTGAGGGAAGGCTTGATACCGCCACGGCTTCGTTGGCCGAGCTTGGCGCGAGAGGCAGCCGCGGAGCATCCCTACAAGGCATCGACTCCGCAGCCTGCCCTATCACCTACCGACGCCCTGGGAACCGACGCCCTGGGAACCGACGCCCCAGACGTGGCGGTTCCCGATGTCCCCGTCTTCGAGGATCCCGACGACGAACTCTTCCTCCTGGGCGAACGGTGCGCCGAGGCCTATCTGCAGTCCGACGCTCTTCAGTACCGGGCCATGACGCTC